>JAABTL010000009.1 GCA_011389865.1 Trueperaceae bacterium | reverse complement strand
ACACGTTGCAGGAGATGCTGACGATCAAGTCCGACGACATCGACGGGCGCAACGCCGCCTACGAGGCGATCGTGAAGGGTGACGACGTGCTGGAACCCACCATCCCGGAATCGTTCAAGGTCCTGGTGAAGGAGCTGCATTCCCTCGCGCTCGACGTGCGGGTGCTCGACGTCAACGACAAATCCGTCGGAATCTTCGACGAGTCGGGGCGGCACTGGTGAGCGCCCTCCGAGCCGAAGGACCGCTCCGCCTCGACGCGCCGATGCGCGACGCACGCGAGTTCACCAGCGTGCAGATCGCCATCGCCTCGCCCAAGAGCATCCGCGACTGGAGCTACGGCGAGGTCACCAAGCCCGAGACGATCAACTACCGCACCCTCAAGCCCGAGCGCGACGGCCTGTTCGACGAGAAGATCTTCGGTCCCGAGAAGGACTGGGAGTGCGCCTGCGGCAAGTACCGCGGTCAGCGCTTCTCGGGCAAGGTCTGCGAGCGCTGCGGCGTCGAGGTCACCAAGTCGACGGTGCGCCGCTACCGCATGGGCCACATCGAGCTCGCGACGCCGTGCGCCCACATCTGGTACGTCAAGGACGTCCCCAGCAAGATCGGCGCGCTGCTCAACCTGTCGACGAGCCACCTCGAACAGGTCCTGTACTTCGGCCGCTACATCGTTACCGATCCGCAGGATGCCAAGCTCGGCGGCCGCCCGCTGCGGCGGGCCGACCTGCTGACGGACGACGAGTACCGCCAGTTGCGCTTCGGCCAGCAGGAGACCTACTCGGTGGCCCTCGGCGAGCAGGCGCACGTCGGCGACGGCGAGGCCGTCGAGCAGGGCCAGCCGCTGGCGAAGGGCGTGAAGAGCAAGCTCGCCGGCATCGCCCAGTACCGCTTCCCGCGCCGCGTCACCCTCGACTACCGCGAGCTGCGCGACGCTCGCCTCATCGTGCCGAAGACGAGCTGGGTCGAGGAGGAGAAGTACGCCGGCGGTCAGCCGATCGCCGAACTCGACGCCGACCTCGAACTGCGCGCCGAGGAGGAGGGCGTCGTCGAGCTGCTGCCGATCGGCAACGACGGCGGCATCCTGCTCCTGCGCGACGTCGACGACGAGGAGATCCGCTTCGCCTACCTCATCGCGAGCGGCATGGAGGTCGTCGCCGGCAGCGGCGAGTTCGTGGAGCAGGGCGACGTGTTGGCCCGCGCCGCCAGCGGCGCGCAGCTGACGCTGCCGCGCGAGGCCAGCGCCTCGCTGCGGGCGAGCAAGACGAAGGACAAGCAGGTCACCATGACGCTCGAGGTGCGCTGGGCGCGCCGCGAGGTCCACGAGATCAACCCGACCATGCACGTGCTGGTCGGGGACGGCGCGACCGTCGTCGCCGGCGAGAAGGTCGTCGGCGCGATCGACGCCGCGCAGGAGATCGTCGCGGCCGCCGATGGGACGGTGCACCTCGCCGAGCCCGCCAGCATCATCGTCTCGCGGGCGCGCGTCTACCCCTACCAGGACGAGCCGATCGTCGTGAACGGCGACCGGGTCAAGCCCGGCGACGAGCTCGCCGACGAGGGCAACGTCCGCAGCGACATCTCCGGTCGCGTGGAGATCGACCTCGTCCGCCGCCAGGTGCGGGTCATCGAGTCCTACGACTTCGAGGCGCGCATGGGCGCCGATGCCGTGCGCGAGCTGCTCGAGTCGATCGACCTCGAGAAGCTCGAGGCGGAACTCGTCGAGGAGATGAACTCGCCGAGCCGCCACAAGCGGGCCAAGGCGCGCAAGCGCCTCGAGATCACCCGCAGCTTCCTCAAGAGCGGCAACGACCCGGCGTGGATGATCCTCGAGGCCGTGCCGATCATGCCGCCCGACCTGCGGCCGATGGTCCAGGTCGAGGGCGGGCGCTTCGCGACCTCCGACCTCAACGACCTCTACCGGCGGCTGATCAACCGCAACAACCGCCTCAAGAAGCTGATGCAGCAGGGCGCGCCCGAGATGATCGTGCGCAACGAGAAGCGCATGCTGCAGGAGGCCGTCGACGCCCTGATCGACAACGGCCGCCGCGGCAGCGCGGTCGTGCACCCGGGCTCCGACCGGCCCCTGCGCTCGCTGACCGACCTGCTCGGCGGCAAGCAGGGTCGCTTCCGCCAGAACCTGCTCGGCAAGCGCGTCGACTACTCCGGCCGCTCGGTCATCGTGGTCGGCCCGCAGCTGCAGCTGCACCAGTGCGGCGTGCCGAAGCGCATGGCGCTCGAGCTGTTCAAGCCGTTCCTGTTCAAGAAGCTCGAGGAGCGCGGCATCGTCAGCAACATCAAGAGCGCCCGCAAGCTGCTCGAGCGTTACCGCGACACCCGCGACGAGATCTGGGACGCGCTGGAGGAGGTCATCGCCGACCGCGTCGTCCTGCTCAACCGGGCGCCGACGCTGCACCGCCTCGGGATCCAGGCCTTCGAGCCGGTCCTCGTCGAGGGCCAGGCGATCCAGCTCCATCCGCTGGTGTGCGAGGCCTTCAACGCCGACTTCGACGGCGACCAGATGGCGATCCACGTGCCGCTGTCGGTCTACGCCCAGTCCGAGGCGCGTCTGCAGATGCTCTCGTCGCACAACCTGCTGTCGCCGGCGCACGGTCACCCGAACGTCGGCGCCGCCCGCGACATCATCCTCGGCCTGTTCGTGCTCACCCAGGTGCACACCGGGCGCAAGGGCATCGGCGCCGAGTTCGCCGACGAAGTCGCGGCGCTCGAGGCGTTCCGTGCCGGCGACGTGAGCCTCAACGCCGCCATCGTGGTGGATGGGCGGCCGACCTCCATCGGCCGGCTGAAGTACCGCTTCGCCAACGCCGACGAGGCGCTGCTCGCGGCCGAGATCGGCGAGATCGACATGCAGGACGTCGTCACCGTCAAGCTCGACGGCCGCCTGGTCGAGACCAGCCCGGGCCGCGTGTTCTTCGCGCGCCTGGTGCGCGAGACCCTGGCCGAGGACGGCGGCGAGGTGCCGGCGTCGATGATCCGTTACGACGTCGCCTACGAGAAGGGCGCGCTCCGCGACCTCGTCGTCGACAGCTTCAAGCTGCTCGGCGTCGAGCGCACGGCGAAGCTGCTCGATGGCCTCAAGCAGGCCGGCTTCCAGCTGAGCACCACCTCGGGCATCACCATCGGCATCGACGACGTCGCGATCCCGCCCGCGAAGAAGGGCCTGCTGGCCGACGCCCAGGCGAAGCTGGAGAAGATCCAGCAGTTCGCCGAGATGGGCTTCGTCACCGAGCAGGAGCGCTTCCAGCAGGTCGTCCGGCTGTGGAACGACACGACCGAGCAGGTCAAGCAGGCGGTGTTCGAGAACTTCGAGAAGAACATGCCCTTCAACCCGCTCTACGTCATGGCGCAGTCGGGCGCGCGCGGCAACCCGCAGCAGATCCGCCAGCTGGCGGGCATGCGTGGCCTGATGGCCAAGCCGTCGGGCGACACGATCGAGTTGCCGATCCGCGCGAACTTCCGCGAGGGCCTCGACGTGCTCGAGTACTTCATCTCGACCCACGGCGCCCGCAAGGGCGGCGCGGACACCGCGCTGCGCACGGCCGACTCGGGCTACCTGACCCGCAAGCTGGTCGACGTGGCCCATGAGCTCGTCGTCCGCGAGGACGACTGCGGGACCGCCGACTTCCTCGAGGTGCAGCTCTACAGCCCGGAGGGGCGCCCGCGTCCGCGCGCGCAGCTCGAGATGAGCCTCTACGGTCGCGCGCTCGCTCTCGACCTGGAGCTCGGTGACCTGAGCTACTCGGCCGGTGCCACCCTGATGCGCGAGGACGTCGAGGCGATCGCCGCGCGCTTCGCCGATCACCCCGAGCTGCGCACCATCGCCGTGCGCAGCCCGCTGACCTGCCAGACCCGCGCCGGCGTCTGCCGCGTCTGCTACGGGCTCGACATGTCGACGATGCGGCCGGTGTCGCTCGGCGAGGCCGTCGGCGTCATCGCCGCCGAATCGATCGGCGAGCCCGGCACGCAGCTGACGATGCGCACCTTCCACACGGGCGGGGTCGCCACCGGCGGTGACATCACCCAGGGCCTCCCGCGCGTCATCGAGCTCGTCGAGGCGCGCAAGCCCAAGGTCAAGGCCGTGGTCGCCGATCTCGACGGCACCGTGTCCATCGTGGAGGAGGACGACCGCTACCGCCTCAGCGTGACCTCGGACGACGAGGAGTTCAGCAAGTCGTACAAGATCGACAAGACGACGCGCATCCTGGTGCGCGATGGCGATCGCGTCGAGGCCGGCCACCAGCTGACCCGCGGCGCGATCAACCCGCACGACCTGCTCGAGACCCGCGGCGCCTCGGCGGTCCAGGCGTACCTGGTCGACGAGATCCAGCGCGTGTACCGCGGCCAGGGCGTCAGCGTGCACGACAAGCACATCGAGACGATCGTCAAGCAGATGCTGAAGTACGTCGAGGTCCTCGACCCCGGCGACAGCGACCTGCTCGAGGGGCAGACGGTCGAGCGCTTCGACGTCGAAGAGACCAACGACCGCCTGCTGGAGGAGGGCAAGACCCCGGTGAGCTGGAAGCCGGTGCTGCTCGGCATCACCAAGGCCAGCCTGACGACCAAGTCGTGGCTCTCGGCCGCCAGCTTCCAACACACCACCCACGTCCTGACGGAGGCCGCGGTCGCCGGCAAGGTCGACGATCTCGTCGGGCTCAAGGAGAACGTGATCCTCGGACGCCTGATCCCCGCCGGGACGGGCCTCGACGTCATCCGCACGACGCGCGTCGCCGACGAGCGGACGCTCGCGAAGCAGCGCTCCGCCGCCGCCGACACCGGCACCGCGCCCGCGGCGCGCACCGGTCCGGCGACGCCGGCGAACCAGCCCGAGGCCTGACCCGCGGCGGCACCGGCCCCTCCGCGGCACGACCGAACGCCATGCTTCCCCCGAACCCGGTCTTCCGGGTTCGGGGGAAGTCCTGCTTGGTAGGCTCGTCGCGTGACGCCACCCGAGGGTCGCCCAGCTTCTGCCCGTTCGGCGGCCGCCCGGGGGGCGAGCGCCGCCACCGACGATGCGGTCGTGATCGGCGTCGATCCGGGTCGCAACGTCGGCCTGGCATGGGTGGACGCCCACGGCGCGCTGCTGCGCGCGGAGATCGTCACCGAGGCGGACCTCGCCCGGCTGTCGGTGGCGGACGGTACGGCGGTCGCCCTGGGTTCGGGCACCGGCTCGCGCGCGGCCCGGGCGCGTCTCGAGGCGTCCGGTCTGGTCGTCTCCCTCGTCGACGAACGCGCCACCAGCGAGGAGGGTCGGCGCCTGTACTGGCGGTGCCATCCGGCACACGGCTGGATGCGGTGGGTGCCGCTCGGCCTCCGGCCGCCGCCGGCGGCGATCGACGCCTACGCGGCGTACGCCATCGCGTTGCGCTGGCTGGCGGCTGCGGCGGACCCCCCTACGTCGCCGCGAGCCCAACGATAGGCCACCGAGCGGTCTCCCGCCCGGCGGCCGTGGGTAGGTGTTCGTGCGCGCTCGCGCGCACGTGGGCCGTTGCGCGTTACCGCGCAACAGCCTCGGTCAGTTCAGTTCGTCTTCTTCGCCGGCGTCCATCATCTGGCGCGCCTCCTGGGCCGTGATGTCCAGGACGGCGCTGATCTCGCCCGCGAGCAGCCGCAGGGCGCGGCGGTAGGCCTGGCGATCGAGGTCCGGCAAGCCGCGCTCGAGGTCCCAGCGGCGGAGTTCGGAGGCCAGGGTGGCGATCTGGTAGGGGTCGCCGCTGGTCAGGATGTCGGTGACCTTGCGATGCCGCGCGGCCCACTGCTTCGGCAGCGTGATGCGGCCGTGCGCCAGTCGCTCCAGCACCGACTGCACTTCCTCGCGGGTCAGCGCCGGGCGCAGGCCCGCTTCCAGCGGCGCGTGCACGGGCACGTACGCCCGCGACGTCCCGTTGGGGAACTGCACCTCGTAGTACTTGAGGTCGGCGCCGGCGACCGTCTTGGTCGTGGTTCCCGAGACGATGCCGACGCCGTACGGAGGCAGGACGACTTGGTCGCCGCTCTTGAAGCTCTTGGGGCTGTCTTTCAAGGCTGGGGCTCCCTTCCGCCGGCGGGCGCAAGGTCGTCGTCGAGTCGGCACGCGCCGACCCCGAGGGCGACGGCGTTCACGCTAGCGGGCGGTGGTGGGGTTGGGGGTGGTTCGTCGGGGTTCGTTCGAATCGCGACGACTCCATCACGCCCCGCATCTTAGCAGACTGGGACCGGTTTCGGGAGTCCGGCCCAACGTCGACGGCGGCGACGGCGTTCGCGTCAAGGGAGCGCGCGCTCCCGTCAGGGGAGCGCTCGGTCGCCGGGGCGGGTCCGCACGGTGATGAAGACACCGGTCAACAGCGCGGCGGCGCCGAGCAGGGTGACCACGCTGGGCACCTCGGCGAAGATCGCGGCGGCCAACAGCGCTGCGCCGACGGGCTCCATCAGGGTGGCGGTCGCGACCCGCGTCGGGTCGAGGTGACGCATGGCGTAGTTGATGCCGGTGTGGCCGATGAGTTGTGGCACCAGCGCGAGCGCCAGGATCCAGCCGAAGGTGGCCGCCGGATAGTCGAGGTAGGCGACGCCGAACGCCGCCGGCAGCGGCAGGAGCACCAGCGCGGCGACCGCATAGGCCACGCCGGCGTACGCGTCGATCGCGAGGCCGTGGCGTTGCGCGCTCCGTCCCAACAGCAGGTAACCGGCCAGCGCGACGGCCCCGAGCAGCGCCAACGCGTCACCGAGCAGGGGAGACGGGGCGGTGCTCGCCCCGGTCGCGCCGACCAGGTCGCCGAAGGCGATCACGGCGCCGCCGGCGACCGCCAGCAGGATGCCCAACAGCATCGACAGCGTGGGAGAGCGCCGCAGGAAGGCCCATGCGAACAGCGCCACCCACAGGGGCGTGGTCGAGACGAGCGAGACCGAGGCGGCCACGGTCGTGTAGCTGAGGGAGCTGATCCAGGCGGCGAAGTGCACGCCGAGCAGCGCGCCCGCGGCGACCGTCGGCAAGCGCGTCGCGGGCGTCAGGGGCGTGCGCCGCAGCGCCCGCACGGTGATCGGTGCCAGCAGCGACGCGGCGATGAGCATGCGCCAGGCCGCCACGACGACGCCGGGTGCCTCCGCGAAGCGGACGAACACGGCGGCACCGCTGATGGCGACGAGCGCGATCGCGAGCACCAGCGCGACACGCGGGTGGGCCGCTTCGGTCATCGTGCCTCAGCCCGGGCGGCGGGGTCGCGCGGACCACGCCCACTGCGCCCAGCCGAGGATGAGGAGCCCGCCGCCGATCGGCGCGATCGCGCCGAAGGCGCCGACGTCGGTCGCGACGAGCGCGTACAGCGCACCCGAGAAGACGGCGGTGCCGGCGACCAGGGTCATGCCCACGCGCGCGGCCGCCGCGTCCGCCATCGTGCCGGCCAGCCGGGCATGGTGCAGGACCAGCAGCGCCAGCGCATGGAGGAACTGGTAGCGAACGGCGGTCTCGAAGGTCTCGAGGCGGCTCGGCGACAACACGCCGTCCAGGGCGTGGGCGCCGAAGGCGCCGAGGGCGACCGCGGCGCCGGCCAGGGTGGCGCCGATGGTGCCCCACGCCTGCGGCCCGCCGGCCGGTTGCGTCACCTGGGGCCCGCCGCGGGCGCGAGGTCTTCCGCGTCGTCGCGGGTGGCCTCCCGGCCACCGCCCGCGGCGCGTCGCGCAGGAACGTGATCCGTCGCCGCTAGGCGGCCGTCGGAGAGCCTCAGGCGCACGTCCGCGATCGAGGAGAGCGCCTCGTCGTGGGTGACCAGCACCACCGTCCGCCCCTCGGCCGCGACGTTGTGCAGCGCGGCGACCACCTCGCGACCCGTCACGCTGTCGAGCGAACCCGTCGGCTCGTCGGCGAACACGACGTCCGGGTCGTTGGCCAGGGCGCGGGCCAAGGCGACGCGCTGGCGCTCACCACCCGAGAGGCGATGGGGCAGGTGATCGGCGCGCTGGCCGAGGCCGAAGCGGCGCAGCAGGTCGTCCGCCCGCCGCCGGCGCTCGCCGGGGCCGGCGCCCGCGAGTCCGAGCGGCAGCTCGACGTTCTGGCGT
The DNA here is from genome assembly GCA_011389865.1 of Trueperaceae bacterium. GTDB lineage: Bacteria > Deinococcota > Deinococci > Deinococcales > Trueperaceae > JAABTL01. The sequence continues at coordinate 81,413 of JAABTL010000009.1, read as the reverse complement.
GCCGTGAGGACGGTCACCAGGTTGAACGATTGGAACACGAAGCCGAAGCGCCGCAGCCGCACGCTCGCGCGCTCGGCCTCCGAACGCTGGTGCACCGCGAGGTCGTCGAGCCACACGCCCCCGGTGGTGGGGACGTCGAAACCTGCCAACAGGTTGAGGAGCGTCGACTTGCCGGACCCCGACGGGCCCACGACCGCGGTGATGGCCCCCTCGGAGAACGTGTGCTCGAAATCCGCGAGGGCCACGACGTCCCCGCTGGGGGCACGGTAGGTCTTGCCGAGGTCCAGGGCGCGCAGCACGCCGCGCAGCATACCGCGCCCGGCGACGGCTCAGCGTCCGCCGGAGCTGCCCCCGCCGCCGCCCCCGCCCCCGCCGCCCGACGAGGAACCGCCGCTCGAGGCCGAGGCGCCCGCCTTGGACAGGGCCGAGGAGAGTCCACTGGCCGCCTTCGAGATGCCGGCGAGGTTGCTGAGGTTGCTCGACCCGAGCCACGCACCTTGTCTCGCCATCTGCGTCTGGTCGAGCCCCCTGGCGGGTGCGACCCGCTGCAGCGTCTTGAGGAACCGCTCCGCCACGCCGAGCGCGGCCGCGTACACGTAGTAGCGGTCCCACAGCATGAAGAAGTCCGGGGGGGCGTCCTTCATGCGGCTGTAGTCCGATAGCGTGCGCTTGAACCCGAGCCAGCCCGCCACCTCGCGGGCGACCTCGGGCCGCCAGGCCGGCAGCGCGACCGAGGCCGTGATCAGCAGGCCGAGGGCGATCACCGCGGCGGCGATCATGGCCACGCGTGCGGCGTCGACGAACACGAACGCCAGCCCGACAGCGACCGCGACCGCGAGCAGCGACCGCAGCGTCCAGCGCCGCATCGCGGCGCCGCTCTCCGGGGTCGTGAGCGGCCCGCCCATGAAGCCCTCGACCCACTTGCGGACGAGCGGCGCCCAGCGGGCCAGGAAGCGCTGGGCGTTCGACCTGCCGTAGGACTCGAGCTGCGCGAGCGTGATCTCGTCGGGCGCGCCGTTGCGGCGCCGCGAGCGGGCGGCAGCGTTCAGGTAGTCGAGGACCTGCTGCTCGAAGGTCTCCAGCGCGGCGGTGTCGACCCCCGGCTGCAGCAGGATGCGGAAGTTCCGGCCCTCGCCGTCGAAGCGGATCATGCCGCGGCGCGCCAGGTCCATGATCGTCGCGAACCAGGCCGGACCCATGCTGCTCGTGTTGAAGTGCTGGCTGAGCATCGCGGTGACGGCGGCGGGCGGGAGGTCGCGCGGCGGCTCGAACGGGTAGCGCATGCCGTCGGTCGTCGGTTCGCGGCCGACCCGCCGCCACGCGGCGTAGATGCCGTAGCCGAGCCACAACAGCCAGGCGAGAGGCAGCAGGCCCCACAGCAGCGAACCGCGGAAGGCCCGCAGGAGCCGGTCGCGCTGCTGGACGCCCGAGATCCTCGTCTGCTCCCGCAGCAGCTCCTCGAGGCCGGGGCGCGTGCCGCGCACCGTGAACGTCGCCGGGTCCATGAGGTAGCGGACCTCGACGCCGTCGCCGCTGGGGATGCGGTCGAAGGCGACCGCCAGCTCCCGGCGGTCGCCCGAGAGGGCGACGCGGGGCTCCTCCGGGTTGCCGTAGCGCATGACGTAGGCGTCGTAGGGCTCGGCCATCGGGCCGGGCGCGGTGACGGTCAGGCGGTAGCCGACGATCGGCGGGTGGTCGCGCTGGATCAGGTTCCAGTACCACTGCACCACGTCGCTGAAGGGCTCCACGGTGCCGTCGAGGCGGTAGACGAACACCACGCGACGCTCCTTCACCCGGCTCTGGTTCCGGACGACCACCTCGGTGCCCGCGTCGCAGGGCTGCTGGAAGGCCGTCGCGGACGGACCCGGCGACACGGCGCCGGAGCCGTCGAGCAGGGTGAGGGTGACCGAGCGCGGGTGACCGACGCAGATGAAGGCCTCGCCGAAGTCCTCGTCCGGCGTCCACAGGGTGCGTTCGTCGCGCACGACGACGCGGCCGTCGGCGGCGATGGTCACGTCCTGGACGACGTTGCGCCACTCGAAGCGGGCCTGCGCCCAGGAGCTGACGAACACGACGAGCAGGAGGAGCGCGAGATGGTGCCGGCGGCGATCGTGCGGTGCGCTGCGCATGGCGCCAGTCTAGGCCGTCGAGCGCGTGCCCGTCGTGATCACTCGCGGGCGAGCGCCACGGCGATCGGTACCCGAGCGGCGCGCCCAGCCGGCAGCAGGCCGGCCAGCAGGCCCATGCCGGCCGCGACGGCGACCGCGAACGCCACCAGGCGCGGCGTGACCGCCGCGACCTCGAGCGCGATCAGGTCGAGGGAGACCAGGTTCACGATCCAGGCACCGAAGAAGCCCAGGGCCACGCCGACGGCGGCGCCGATCAGCGACAGGACGACCGACTCGAGCAGCACGAGGCCGAACAGGAAGCGCGGGCGAGCGCCGACCGCTCGAACGACCCCGAACTCCCGGGTGCGCTCGAAGACGCTCATCAGCATCGTGTTGGCGACGGCGATGGCGCCGACGATCAGGGCGATGGCGCTGATGCCGAGGCGTACGACGTCGGAGATCGCCAGTCCGCGCTCGATGACCTCGAGCAGCTCCGCGCGCGTCTGCACGCCGAGGTCCGGGTGGTCGGCCATGATCGCCGCGGCGACCTCGTTGGCCTTCGATGCCTCCACGATCTCGATCACGAAGAACGACACGCGGTCCTCGACGCCGATGGCGGCCTGCAGGCTGCTGATCGGCACCAGCACCGAGTTGTCGAGCAGCCCACCCGCGCTGCTACCGATGCCGACGACCTCGAAGGAGGCGCGCGGGTTGAGTCGCAGGGTGCCCCCGACGCCCAGCGCCAGGCGCTCGGCGGTCTGGGGGCCGAGGACGGCCACCATGGCGCCCTCGTCCTCGGTGGTCAGCTGCCGGCCCTCCGCGATGGTGAAGTCGACGTAGATGGAGGCGACGTCGGCGCCCGCCGGTAGGCCCTGGAACACGATGGCGCTGCCCGGGCTCAGGCCGCTGCGGACGTGCAGCAGGACGGGGACCAGGTCGACGATGCCGTAGCGCTCGGCGTCGGCCAGGAGGATGTCGGCGTACTCGATGGGCAGCTCGGGGATCTCGGCGAAGGAGCCCGTCTGCAGGTCGCCGAAGCTCACCTGCAGGTCGGGGCCCACGCCGCTCAGTTCCTGGCTGAACGCCTGCCGCAGGCCCTCGCCGAGCGACAGGAAGACGACGGTGGAGCCGACGGCGATCGCGATGCCGAGGGCCGTCAGGAAGGTGCGCAGCGGGCGGCGCAGCAGCGCGGCGGTGGCCAGTGACGGGACCACGGCGTCAGCGCTCGAAGGCCCGGCCGAGGACGGCCCCGGGACCGCCCATCGGCCCGAGGTCCTGCCCGGCGAGGTTGACCCGGACGCCCGCGGCGTTGCCGACGTAGACGAAGACGGGCAGGGCGAACTCGTAGCTCGCGCCCGGCTGCGCGGTGGTGTACACCAGCCGCTCGCCCTCGTTGCGGGCGCCGCTGCGGTACACCTCGAGCCAGGTGGTGTCGGTGATCGTCAGCGCCACGCGGTCGGCGCCGACGTCGGCGGCGACCGCGTCGGTCGCGGCAGCGATCGGCGCGAGGCCGAGATCGACGCGGGCATCGGCGACGAGGTCGACGAGCGTCTCGGCGGGCTCGTACCCGTCCAACTCCGCGCGCACGAGGCGCCCGGCCCGGGCGCTCACCGGGACGGCCGTCAGCGGGGTGCGGCCGGGGAGCGGGAAGCCGTCGATGGTGATCGCCGCGCCGGCGGGTTCGGTGACGATGTCGACGCGGACGACGGCGTCGGCATCGGGGCTCGCCGCCGCGGCTTCGGCCGCCGGGGACGGTTCGCTGGCGGCCGTTGCCGCCGGCTCCGCCGCGTCGGCCGGCGCGTCGGCGGGCGCGCCGGCCGACGGGCCGGTGCCCGGCTCCGCGGGCGCGCTGGCGCTCGTGCCGGGATCGTTCGCCGCCGGACCGCCGGGCGCGGAGAAGAGCTGGTCGAACCCCCAGGCCGCCAGCCCCACCACCACGACGACCAGCACCAGCGAGGTGGTCCACGGGCTGAAGAGCCAGGCGGGCCAGCTCCGGCGGGCTGGCGGGCGGGGTGCCGCCGGCCTTCCGGCCGCGAGGGCCGTCTGGCGGTCGTGGTCGAGGCGTTGGTCGAGCGTCGTCGTGCCCAACGCGGCGCGCCGCTCGCGCTGGTAGAGCTCGAGCAGCGGGGCGGCCTCGAGGCCGACCGTCTGGGCGTACAGGCGCACGAAGTTCCTGCTGTACACGTCCTCCGGCAGCTCCTGGTAGCGCCCTTCTTCGAGGGCCTCGAGGTACGCGCGGCGCACGTGCGTCTGCTGGGCGAGGTCGGAGAGGCCGAGTCCGGCGCCCTCGCGGGCCAACCTCAGGCGGCCGCCGAGGCTCTCGGGGGGGCGGTCGATCGCGTCGCTCACAGGGCCTCCTTGGGGGAGGGAGAGGTGGATGCGGAGGTCGTGCCGGGGGCCGGGGCGCCGGCGAGAGCGCCGGCCACGGCCGCGGCCAGCCGGGCGTTGGCCTCGAGCAGCCGGAGGTTGATCGCCACCGTTTCGCCGCCCGAGCGCTCGGCCAGGGCGGCGAGGAGCGCCGGGGTGACGCCCTTGCCGCGCACGCCGCGGGCGCGGGCGTCCGCATGGGCGGCCTCCACCCAGGTGCGCAGGGTGGCCGGATCGATGCCGTCGTTCACCGGTTGGCTGACGAGCATCCCGCCCGGCAGGCCGAGTGTTCGGTGGGCCCTGAAGGCGGCGGCGAGCTCGTCGAGCGTGTCGGCGCGGGCGGGCAGCGACAGGTCGGTCTCGCCGACGTGGAAGCCGGCCAGGTGGTCGCTGCGCCAGCCGACGACGGGCACGCCCAGGGTCTCGAGTCGCTCCAGCGTCGCCGCGGCGTCGAGCACGCTCTTGGGGCCGGCAGAGACGGTGATGACCGGGTAGCGGGCCAGGGCCGCGAGGTCGGCGGACTCGTCGTACGCCTCGCGGTGCACGCCGCCGATGCCGCCCGTGGCGAAGACCTCGATGCCGGCCGCCGCGGCCGCGTGCAACGTGGTGGCGACCGTGGTGCCGGCGCAGCCGGCGCGCGCCACGATGGCGCCGAGGTTCCACGGCGACGCCTTGTCGACCGCCTCCGTGGCCAGGCGCTCGAGCTCTCCGGCGTCGAGGCCGACGCGCAGCCGCCCGTCCACGACGCCGACGGTGGCCGGCAGCGCATCGCCCTCGGCCACCACGCGCTCCAGCCGGAGCGCCAGCTCCAGGTTGGCCGGCCGCGGCAGCCCGTGGGTCAGCACCGTCGACTCCAGCGCGACGACCGGACGGCCGGCGCCGAGCGCCTCGGCGACGTGTGGGGCGAGGTCGATCACGGGCGCAGCATACCCCCTACCCAGGCGCGCGGCCGCCGCGTGGATGGCGCGTCCCGCCCGCGACCGCGACCTCCGTACGCCCTCGCGGGCGCGGCTCCGTTCGCGGGCGCGCGCCCGTCCTGGCCGACCCTGCGGTCGGCGGGGGGCGTGCTACGCTCCGCCCGTGGAGGTCGACGTCGGATCCTGGTGGCCGGTGATCTCGCAGCTCGGCGTGGGCGGCATCGCCGGCTTCGCGGTCGGGTACGCGCTGAAGAAGGTCGGGAAGCTGCTGGCGGTCGCGGTCGGGCTGCTCTTCGTGGTCGTGCAGCTGCTCGCCTACCAAGGGTTCCTCACGGTGAACTGGGGCGAGGTCGAGGCGCGCGTCGATCCGCTGCTGCGCACCGACTCGCTCGGGGGCGCGTGGGAGAGCCTGGTGGCCATCCTGACGCACAACCTCGTGTTCGCCGGCGCCTTCGTCCCCGGCCTGCTGTGGGGACTGCGGCGAGGCTGAGCGCGCGCCCCTCGGTGCGAGCCACCCAGGGTCGGGCCGGCGCCGGGAACCTGAGTCTCGCTCGCTCAACCTCCTTGACAACCAGTGGCCCGCTGACCTAGCATGACGGCAGTTGGCACTCGCGCCTCGCGAGTGCTAATCCATGTGAGCCCCAGCAGGGGCGACACCCCACTACGGAGGACCCATGCAGCTCAAACCCATCGGTGACAAGGTCGTCGTCGAGGTCATCGACGAGCCCCAGACCACGGCGTCCGGCATCGTGCTGCCCGACAGCGCCAAAGAGAAGAGTCAGCGCGGCAAGGTCGTCGCGGTCGGCAGCGGCAAGCTGCTCGACAGCGGCGAGCGGATCGCCCTCGAGGTCAAGGTGGGCGACACGATCTTGTTCGCCAAGTACGGCGGCACCGAGATCGACCTCGACGGCAAGGACCTCATGATCCTCAGCGAGCGCGACATCCACGCGATCGTCGAATAAGGACGGAACCCCCATGGCCAAAGAACTCGTCTTCAAAGAAGAAGCCCGTCGCGCGCTCGAGCGCGGCGTCAACGCGGTCGCCAACGCCGTCAAGGTCACGCTCGGCCCCAAGGGCCGCAACGTGGTCCTCGAGAAGAAGTTCGGCAGCCCGACGATCACCAAGGACGGCGTCACCGTCGCCAAGGACATCGAGCTCTCCGATCCCCTCGAGAACATCGGCGCCAAGCTGCTGATCGAGATCGCCAGCAAGACCAACGACATCACGGGCGACGGCACCACCACCGCCACCGTGCTCGGCCAGGCCATCGTCCGCGAGGGCCTGCGCAACGTCGCCGCCGGGGCCAACCCGCTCGCGCTCAAGCGCGGTATCGACCGGGCCGTCGAGGCGGCCGTCGCCGAGATCGCCAAGATGTCCAAGCCGGTCGAGGACAGCAAGTCCGTCGCCGAGGTCGCGTCGATCTCCGCCAACGAAGCGGCGGTCGGCCAACTGATCGCGGACGCGATGGACAAGGTCGGTCGCGACGGGGTCATCACCGTCGAGGAGTCCAAGTCGCTCGACACCGAGCTCGACGTCGTCGAGGGCATGCAGTTCGACAAGGGCTACATCTCCCCCTACTTCATCACCGACTCCGACACGATGGAGGTCGTCCTCGAGGACGCCTACCTGCTGATCCACGAGAAGAAGATCAGCGCCCTGAAAGACCTCCTGCCGGTGCTCGAGCAGGTGGCGCAGACCGGCAAGCCGCTGCTGATCATCGCCGAGGACATCGAGGGCGAGGCGCTCGCGACGCTGGTGGTCAACAAGCTGCGCGGCACGCTGAACATCGCCGCGGTGAAGGCCCCCGGCTTCGGCGACCGGCGCAAGGAGATGCTCAAGGACATCGCGGCCGTCACCGGCGGCGAGGTCATCAGCGAGGAGCTCGGCCACAAGCTCGACAACACCCGCATCACCCAGCTCGGTCGCGCCAAGCGCGTCCGCATCAGCAAGGACGAGACGACGATCATCGAGGGTCAAGGCGACAGCGCCGTCATCGAGTCGCGCGTCAAGGCGATCCGTTCGGAGATCGACTCGACCGACAGCGACTACGCCCGCGAGAAGCTGCAGGAGCGCCTGGCCAAGCTGGCCGGCGGCGTCGCGGTCATCCGCGTCGGCGCGGCCACCGAGACCGAGCTCAAGGAGAAGAAGCACCGCTTCGAGGACGCGCTCTCCACGGCCCGCTCGGCCGTCGAGGAGGGCATCGTCGCCGGCGGCGGGGTCAGTCTGATCTACGCGATCAGCGCGGTCCAGAAGGTCGCCGACGGCCTCGAGGGCGACGAGCGCACCGGCGCGCGCATCCTCATCCGCGCGCTCGAGGAGCCTGCCCGTCAGATCGCGGCCAACGCTGGCGCCGAGGGCTCGGTCGTGGTCAACGCGATCAAGAACAACAACGACGGTCAGTACGGCTACGACGCGGCGACCGACGAGTACGTGCCCGACATGTTCGCGGCCGGCATCGTCGACCCTGCGAAGGTCACCCGCACCGCCCTGCAGAACGCGGCGTCGATCGGCGCGCTGCTGCTGACGACGGAAGCCGTGATCGCCGACAAGCCGGAGAAGGAAGACAAGGCGCCCCCGATGCCGGGCGGCGACATGGGCGGGATGGACTTCTGACGTCCGCCTGAGTGACGGCCGCGGACGGCCGTCACCCGTGAGAAGGGCCCCGAGCGCGCAGCTCGGGGCCCTTCTCGTGCGCGAGGGTCGGCGGCGCGCGGCCCCCGGGCGGCCGGCGGTTCAGCCCGCCGACCCCTCGTCGCCCAGCAGCGACCGTCCCGTCATCGGCGCCGGCTGGTCGATCCCCAACAGCTCGAGCACCGTGGGCGCGACGTCGCCGAGCACGCCGCCGTCTCGCAGGGACACGCCTGCCGGTCCGCCGACCACGACGCACGGCACGGGGTTGGTGGTGTGCGCCGTGTGCGGCCCGCCGTCCGCGGCGATCATCTGTTCCGCGTTCCCGTGGTCGGCCACCACGATGGCGGCGCCGCCGCGGGCGGCCACCGCCGCCAGCACCTCAGCGAGGCCGGCGTCGGCCGCCTCGCACGCCCGCACCGCCGCCTCGAACACGCCGGTGTGGCCCACCATGTCGGGGTTGGCGAAGTTGATCAGCACGAACGCGTCGTCGCCCTCGGCGATCCGCCGCGCACAGGCCGCGGCCAGCGCGGGCGCGCTCATCTCCGGCTGCAGGTCGTAGGTCGCGACCTTCGGCGAGGGCTCGAGGTGGCGCGATTCGCCCGCGTACGGGACCTCGTTCTTGGCGTTGAAGAAGTAGGTGACGTGCGGGTACTTCTCGGTCTCGGCCGTGTGGTGCTGCCGCAGTCCCGCGGTGGCGACCACCTCGGCCAGCGGCTCGTCGATCGGGGGCAACTCGAGCGCGAACGGCGCGTCGAGGGTGGCGTCGAGCTGCATGATTGACGCGAAGCGGACCGCGGGGACGCGGCCGCGGTCGAAGCCGTCCCAGTCCGGCCCGGCGAGGAAGGCGTGGGCCATCTGCCGCGCCCGGTCGGCGCGGAAGTTGAACATGAACACGCCGTCGCCGTCGCGGATCGTGGCGGGCGACTCGTCCGCCGCCGCTACCACGGTGGCGGTGACGAACTCGTCGGTCTCTCCCCGCGCGTAGGCCTCCTCGATCGCCTCGGCGGCGCTCGCCGCCCGGTGGACCCCGCGCCCGTGGACCATCGCGTCCCAGGCCTGCTGGGTGCGCTCCCAGCGGCGGTCGCGGTCCATCGCGTAGTAGCGCCCGATCACGGTGCGGACGCGGGCGGGGCTGCCGAGCTCGGCGATCGCCGACTCCAGCTCTGCGAGGTAGCCGCGCCCACCGTCGGGCGCCGTGTCGCGGCCGTCGGTGAAGGCGTGGACGGCGATGCGTTCGACGCCGAGGCGCCCCGCGATGTCGATCAGCGCGACCAGGTGCCGCAGGTCCGAGTGGACGCCACCGTCCGACACGAGGCCGAGCAGGTGGAGGGTGCCGCCGCCGGCCGCGACGGCGGCGCCGCCGCTGGTCGCGACGGCGGCGCAGAACTCTGTCAGGACCGCATTGCGCACGAGACTGCCGTCGTCGATGCGGTCCTGGACGAAGGAGAGCGACTGGGGGACGACCCGTCCCGCGCCGAGGTTGAGGTGGCCGACCTCGCTGTTGCCCATCTGGCCGGGCGGGAGGCCGACCGCGGGCCCCGACGCCTCCAGCGTGGTGCGGGGCCCGGCGGACCAGATGCGGTCGAAGACGGGGGTGTGGGCGGCGGCGACGGCGTTGCCGGGGCCGGGTTCGGCGAGGCCGAAGCCGTCGAGGACGACGAGGACGACGGGACGGGTCATGGGACCTCCGGGTGCCGGCGGCGGAGCCGGCCGAGGGCGCGCAGGGCGCGCGGGTCGACGCCGTCGCGTTCGGGATCGACGTCGTCGAGATCGGTGGGTTCTGTGGGGGCGTGTGACGGAGTCCCCGCGGCCGGGTCGCCGCCGGGGCTGGGTGGCGCGCCCCGGTTGAGGGCCACGGCGCAGCGGACGGCCGCCTCGAGGGCGCCGAGGTGGGCCCCGTCGGCGAGTGCGCGCGGCAGCAGGTCCTGGATGAGCGCCCGCACCCGCCCGCGGGCGAGCCACAGGGCGACCCGCCGCTCGTCGTCGGTCAGCGCCGGGGTGGCGGCCTGGGGCGCGACCGCCAGCCGCGCTGCGGCGTCGACCACCTTGGGCAGCGTCGCCTGCCGGCGGCAGGTCGCGCAGCGAGGCGCGTCGCTCACGCTCGGGTCGGGCTCGGTCAGGCTGCCGCAGATGCCGCAGGGACGCCAGCCGGCCGCCCGGCGGCGCGCGCGCAGCGCCGCCAGGGCGCGGCCGGTCGCGGCGGCGGCGGGCACCAGTTCGTCGGGCAGGCCCAGCGCCGCCTGCTCGAGGTGGCGCAGCTCGGCGGGGTCGGGCGGGGGCGGCGGTGGCGGCGGTGGCTCCTCTGCCGGGGCGACGCGCCCGACGCGGAAGCGCAGGTCCCGCACGGTCGGCTCCGGTAGGCGGCTGCGGTACGCCTCCAGGATGCGGTGCCGCTGCAGGCCCAGGTGCATCGCCGTCTCGGCGTCGGCGACCTCGACGATCAGCGTGCCGTTCTGGAACGCGACCGCGGTGGCGAAGCGCGCCACGTCGCTGCCGACGACCCGCGGCCAGGCGAGCACCGCTTCGGCGCGTCGCACCCCGCGAACCCAGCCACCGCGGCGCATCGCTGCGTCCAACCAGGCGGCCACGTGGCGCTCACGCATCGGTGACCTCGAGTCGCCCGCCGGCGATGGGCCACACCCGATCGGCGTCGGGCGGTGGCTCGGTGCCCGTGACCAGCGCCTGTGGTGTGCGGCGCGCCAGCGCCATCAGGTAGGCCCGCCGGTCGACGTCGAGTTCGGCCGAGACGTCGTCGATCAACAGCACGGGCGGGGTCCCGTGGCGCTCCTCGAGCAGCGCGAACTCCGCGACCCGCAGGGCGAGGGCGGTGGTGCGGGCCTCGCCGCGCGAGCCGAAGGCGCGCACGTCGTGTTCGTCGAGCGCCAACTCGAGGTCGTCGCGGTGCGGACCCACCACGGTCGCGGCGCGAGCACGCTCCTCGTCGCGGGTCGCCGCCAGCGCCTCGAGCAGCGCGGCGCCGCCCGCCGAGCGCCGCAGCGTCAGCGACAGGTGCTTGCCGTCGCCGGCGACGTCCGCGTACGCCTGCCCGGCGATCGGCGCGAGCCGCGTCAGCGCCCTTCGCCGCAGTGCGTCGATCTCGTCGCCGAGTTCGGCGAAGCGGGCGTCCCAGACCGGCAGCGTCGCGTCGGCCCCGGAACGCTTCAGGACGGCGTTCCGCTGCTCCACGACGCGATGATACCCACGCAGCATGAGCGCGTAGCGCAGGGAGAGCCGGGCGAGCAGGTCGTCGAGGAAACCGCGCCGGAGGGCGGGCGGGCCGTGGACGAGGTCGGCGTCCTCGGGCGCGATCCGTACCGCTCCCCCGAGGCGGGCGACGTCGGCCGAGCGCACGGCCTGGCCGTCGAGCCGCACCGCCTTGCGCCCCGCGCTCAGCCCGACCTCCACGGTGTGTCGTTCGTCGCCGACCTGGAGCGCGACGCCGACGAAGCCCTCGCTCTCGCCGAAGCGCAGCGTCTGCGCCACCGTGCCGTTCGGCAGCGACGCGGTGCAGCCGAGGTAGACGGCGTCGACCAGGTTCGACTTGCCGGCCGCGTTGCGGCCGACGACGCAGGTGACGCCGTCGGGCAGGCGGACGTCGGCGGTCGTCAGGTTGCGGAAATGGAGCTGCCTCAGGGCGCGGACGCGCACCCGGCGAGTCTAACCGCTGGGCCCAGGGCCCGCGGGGGCGCTGCGGACCGACGCGGGGGGCGAGCGTAGGCCACAACTCGGAACCGTTCCGACCACGTGCTAGATTGCGGCATGACCGACCACGACGTTGCCCGGCTGCGGCGCGACTTCCCGATCCTCGAGCGGCGCGTCAACGACCGACCCCTGGTGTACCTCGACAGTGCCGCGTCGGCGCAGGCGCCCCGGCAGGTGCTCGAGGCCGTCGACCGCTACCGCCGCCGCCATCACGCGAACGTCCACCGCGGTGCCCACACGCTCTCCGCGGAGGCCACCGAGATGTACGAGGGCGCGCGCGCCCGCGTGGCCCGCTTCCTCCGAGCCGGGGACCCCCGCGGCGTCGTGTTCACCCGCAACGCCACCGAGGCGATCAACCTCGTCGCCCACGCCTACGGGCGTCACCGTCTGCGCGAGGGCGACGAGATCGTCGTCACCGTCGCGGAGCACCACGCCAACCTGGTGCCCTGGCACCTGCTCGCCGCCGAGCGCGGCGCGATCGTGCGCGGCGTGCCGCTCGGCAGCGACTCGCGCGTCGACCACGACGCGCTCGTGGCCGCCATCGGCGAGCGCACGAAGATCGTCGCGACGTACCACGTCTCCAACGTCCTCGGCAACCTGCAGCCGCTGCGAGCCGTGGCCGACGCGGCCCACGCGGTCGGCGCCCTGTTCGTCGTCGATGGTGCGCAGGCCGCGCCGCACGTCCCGATCGACGTCGCCGCGCTCGGCGCGGACGCGTACGCCTTCTCGGGGCACAAGGTCGGCGGGCCGACCGGCATCGGCGCCCTGTGGATGCGCCCCGAGGTGCTCGAGACGCTGCCCCCGTTCCTCGGCGGCGGTGAGATGATCCGCCGCGTCGAGGTCGACCGCAGCAGCTACGCCGACATCCCCATGCGCTTCGAGGCGGGCACGCCGGCGATCGGCGAGGCGATCGGCCTGGCGGCGGCGCTCGACTACCTCGACGACGTCGGCGTCGAGGCGATCTGGGACCACGACCGCGCCCTGGCGCGCCACGCGCTGGCGCGCCTCGCCGAGCTCGATGGCGTCACGACCTACGGGCCCGAGGGCCCGGACCGTGGCGGCATCGTCCCGTTCAACGTCGACGGCGTGCACCCGCACGACGTCGCGAGCTTCCTCGACGCCGAGGGCATCGCCGTCCGCGCCGGTCACCACTGCGCGCAGCCGCTGATGCACGCGCTCGGCGTCGACGCCACCGCGCGCGCGAGCTTCTGGCTCTACACGACCGAGGCGGAGATCGACGCCTTCGTCGACGCGGTCGCCCGTTCCCGTGCGTTCTTCGCGCCGCTGAGGACCGCGCTGTGACCGCGCTCGCCCAGATGTACCAGGCGGCCATCCTCGAGCACGCCCGTCGCACCCGGCACCGCGGCATCCTCGATCCGGCCGATGCCCGGCAGGAGGGCGTCAACCCCTCGTGTGGCGACGAGTTGTTGCTGACCCTGCGGCTCGCCGACGACACCGTGACGGAGGTGCGCTACGAGGGCAAGGGCTGCGCCATCTCGCAGGCGTCGGCGTCGCTCATGGCGGAGGCGATCGAGGGCCTCGGGCGCGATGAGGTCGAGGCGCTGATCGGCCACGTCAAGGCGATGATCCACGGCGAGGGCCTGCACGCCGATCTGGGCGAGCTGGCGGTCCTCGAGGGGGTCCGGCGGCTGCCGGCGCGCGTCAAATGCGCTGCGCTGGCGTGGACCACGCTCGAGGCGGCCCTGAAGACGCATCCGGCGGGCGATGCGTCGGGCGCCGAGGCCAGCGGCGCCGAGCCCGGCGGCGCCGAGGCCGGCGGCGCCGAGCCCGGCGGCGGCTAGCCCGGCAGGTCCTCCTCGCCGATCGCCCACGCGTCGTCGGCGAGAGCGTCCCGGCGAGCCCCGTCGCGGTCGCCCTTGGCCGGATCGAGCGGGCCCTCGACTGGGTCCAGCGCCCGCAGGAAGCCGGTGAGTTGCCCGCGGAGCTGTTCGCGCACGATCGCCTGCGAGTGCTCGAGCCGCGCGAGCTCCGCGTGCGCCGCGGCCACCTCCGCGTCCGCCCCCCGCCGGATGGCGTCCGCCTTCGCCCGCGCCTCGGCCTCGATCAGGCGCGCCGCCTCGCGAGCGTTCTCCTTCATCTCCGTGGCGATCCGTTCGGCCGCGATGACGGCGCGCTGGAGCTCCGCCTCGGCCTCCCGCAGCTGGGCGATCTCCTCGTCGCGCTCGGCGATCTCGTCGCGCAGGTGACGGATCTCGCGCAGGCTGGCCTCGCGCTCGGCGGCCGCGCGCTCCAACAGCGCCCGGACGGCGCGGGCGCGGTAGCCGAAGAGCGCGCGCTCGAAGGTGGCGTGTTCGATGTCGAGCGGTGTCAGGGTCATCGGTCCACCTCCACCGGGCGCGGCGCGCCCGCCTGGCGCGGCTCGTCCGCCGGCTCCGTCGCGAACAGCGCGCTGCCGACCCGGATCCAGGTGGCGCCCTCCTCGATCGCGACCTCGAAGTCGCCGCTCATGCCCATCGAGGTCCTACCGTCCGCGTGCCGCTCGGCCAGCGCGCGCAGTTCGCGGAAGACGGGTCGGGCGCGCTCGGGGTCCGGGTCGTACGGCGCCATCGTCATCAGCCCCTCGAGCCGCACGTGCGGCGCGTCGCGCACGCGGGCGACGAGGTCGGCGAGGTCGGCGGGGTCGACCCCGTACTTGGCGCTCTCGCCCGCGACGTTGACCTGCAGCAGGACGGGGAAGACGTGGCCGTGCCGCCCGCCGTCCGCCTCGAGCGCGTCGATCAGGCGCGCCGAGTCGACGCCGTGCAGCAGCGCGAAGCCCCGGCAGTAGCGGACCTTGTTCGTCTGCAGGTGGCCCACGAGGTGCCACTCGACGTCGGGGCCGAGCGCCTCGGCCTTGGGCCGCCACTCCTGCACACGGCTCTCGCCCAGCACGCGGTGCCCCCGATCGAGCACGGCCGCGCGCACCGCCTCGGCGTCGTGGCCCTTGGTGACGGCCACCAGCCGCACCTCGCCGGGGTCGCGCCCGGCCCGCGCGCAGGCGCGGTCGATGCGTTCGCGGACGTCGGCCAGCATGCCTACAGCTCGGGGAGCAGCGCCCGCAGGAGCGCCCGGAAACGTTCGCCGGCGAGGTTGGCCACCTTCAGCACCTCGTCGCCGGTCGCGTGCTCGCTGCCGTCCGGCAGGGCCATGTCGGTGACCACCGAGAGGCCCAGGACGCGCATCCCGAGCGACCTGGCGAGCGTCACCTCGTGGACGGTCGACATGCCGATCGCGTCGGCGCCCCACGCCCGGAAGGCGCGCAACTCCGCGCGCGTCGCGTACGCGGGCCCGGCGATCGCGAGGTACACGCCCTCGCGGAGCCGTAGGTCGAGCCGCCGGGCGGCCGCCCGCGCGGACTCGAGGTAGGCCTCGTCGTAGGCGTCGAAGGTGACCGGGAAGCGCGGCCCCACGCCGTCCGACGGCCCGGTGAGGGCGTGGTCGAAGGTGTGGTTGATGAAGTCGAGCTGCAGCATGAGGTCGCCCGC
This sequence comes from Trueperaceae bacterium, assembly GCA_011389865.1. GTDB lineage: Bacteria > Deinococcota > Deinococci > Deinococcales > Trueperaceae > JAABTL01. Next base: position 66,203 of record JAABTL010000009.1, on the reverse strand, counting down.
GCGCCAGTGCGGGTCGAGGCCGCCGCAGGCGTTGGTCACGACCAGCCGCTCGGCGCCGAGCGCGTGGAGCACCCGGACGGGGAAGGCACAGGTGCTGGCCGGGTATCCCTCGTAGGCGTGCAGCCGCCCCTGCAGCAGGGCGACGCGGCGCCCCGAGAGCCGGCCCAGCACGAAGCGGCCCGCGTGGCCGGGTGCGGTCGAGACCGGCATCCCGGGCACCTCGGAGAAGGGCACGCTCACGGCGTCCTCGACCTCGTCCGCCAGCGGGCCCAGCCCCGAGCCCAGGATGAGGGCCAGCTCGCAGCCGTCGTCGCGCAGGTCGGCCGGCAGGCCGCGGCTGGAGCGCAGGGCGTCGGCCGCCGCGCGCGCCGTCGTCACCGCGGTCGGGCCGACGTGGCCAGCCGTGGCGGCCAGCGCGGGTCCCGCCGCGGCCGCGCGTTCCTGCCCGGGCGCGGGCTCGTTCGACGGGTCGCCGGCGGCCTGCGACCCCGGTGCGTGACGCTCTGCCATGGCGGCATCGTAGCAGGCGGGTTCCCGCGTCCGCGCGCCGTCACGCGGTCCGGCGCACGAGGGCGGCCGGCTGGGCGGGCCCGAACGGCTTCTCACGCGAGCTTGGGTAGACTCCGCGGTATGTGGAGTCCTCGCCTTCTGCTTCTCCTCGTCCTGTCGCTCGTCGGCGCCGCGTTCGCCCAGGACCCCCTCCCCACGGCCCAGGGACCGCTCCTTGAGGTCCGGGTCGAGGGCACCACCACCTTCGCGGACATCGTGCGCACGATCGTCGCCGCGCGGGCCGGCAGCGAGGCCGAGCGCGTCGACCTGGAGGCGGAGCGCAACCGCGTCTACGCGCTGGGAACCTTCGAGGAAGTGAGCGTCACGCTCGAGGATCGCGGCGCGGGCCCGGTGCTCATCGTGCGCGTGCGCGAGAACCCGCCGGTGGCGGCGGTCGAGGTCGTCGGGACCACCCTGCTCGAGGGTGAGGAGCTGCGCGACGCGATCGTCGCGGAGCACCTGCTCGACCCCGGGCGCACCCTCAACGCGCTGCGCGCCGAGCGGGCCATCGAGACCCTGCAGGGGATCTACCGCTCGGTGGGCGTGCCCTACGACGTCGACGTCACCCTCGAGGTGTTGCAGGAGCCCGCAGAGGCGGAAGCCGGCGGGCGAACGCCCGTACGCCTGCGTTACCTCGTCGAGGAGAGTGTCCCCCTCAGGCGCGTGGAGTTCGAGGCGTCTTCGCTGCTGAGCGAGGCCGAGCTCGAGCAGCTGTTCGCCCGCGTGGCGACCCAGGACACGTTCGGGTTCGGCGAGTACCGGCAGGCCGTCGATGCCGTGTCCGAGCGCTACTGGGAGGCGGGGCTGCGCCAGAGCGGGGTCGACCTCGAACGCAGCACGCTGGAGAACGGCCAGCTGACCGTCCGCTTCCGCGAGCTGCGCATCGCCGCGTTCGACACCGTCGCGCTGGGCGTGCCGGCCTCGCGCTTGAGCCTGGCCGTCGGTGACCTGTTCAACTACGACGTGCTGCTCGAGGACGTCCGGCGCCTGGCGCGCGGCCGCTCCTCCGACGTGCGCATCGAGACGCTGGCGACCTCGGCGGGCGCCGTGCGCGTGCGCTTCGCGCTCGGTGCGCCCGACACCGCCGGGCCCGTGCGAGAGGTCGTGATCGAGGGGAACACCGTGCTGGACGACGCGGTCCTCGAGGACCTGCTCGCCCTCGGCGTCGGCGACACCTTCACCTCCGTGCTGGCGGACGAGGACTTCCGCCGCTTGCGCGCCGCGTACGACGAGGTGGGCGTCGTCATCGACGGCCGGCCCTCGTACAACTACCTCGACGGGACCTACGTGCAGCGCATCACCGAACTGCGGATCGCGGGCTACGCGGTCGTGTACGACGGTGCCCCGGGCCGCACGGAGGAGCGCGTCGTCACCCGTTACCTGCCTGCGGTGGGCGAGATCGTCGACTTGGGCCGCCTCGACGAGGGCCTCCGGCGCCTCGCGCGGCTCGGGATCGTCACGCCGGTCAACCGGCTGCTGGTGCCGGCGGAGGCGCCCGGAGAGGTGACGGTCGAGGTCGTGCTCCGCTCCAACACCACCGGACTGCTGCAGCCGGGCGCGCAGTACAGCACGGAGACGGGCTTCTCCGCCAGCGTCTCGTACGCGGAGTCGAACCTCTGGGGGCTGGCGCACAACCTGTCGGCCGAGGTCCAGGCGCTGACCAGCGACCTGGGGCTGCAGCTCGGGGCGAGCGTCCGCTACGCGGTCCCCTGGCTCGACGTCCCCGTGCTCGACCTGCAGGAGGTCCCGACGAGCCTGACGGTTTCGCTGTTCTCGCGCGTCGAGGTCAACCAGCCGCTGACCGTGGACGGCCGCTTCGAGGTGCCTTACCCCGGCCTGCCTGACCGGGAGGGCACGCGGGTCCCGGTCGGCGAGTACCTGGTGCGCTCGAGCGGCGCCAGCTTCTCCGTCGGCCGCCGGGTGCTGCCGAACACCGACCTGGTCGTCGCGGCGCGCGGTGCCTACGACGTCTATCGGCTCGAGCCGGCGCGCGAGGCGTGCGAGTTCGATGACGACGGCGACGTGGTCAACGCGCCGCGCTGCGCGCTCCCGGAGGACGTGGCCAGGGATCTGCTGCCAGCGGGCGGGCTCAGCGCCTTCACGTCGGCCACGCTCACCTACGACGACCGCGACAGCGAGGCGTTCCCGCGCGACGGCGTCGCCGCCAGCCTCTCGTTCGGGGTCGGTTGGGGCAGCGACCAGCGCGACCCGATCACCGGGGAGCCGGCGCCGTACGTCTACCAGCAGGTCCAGGCGGGGGTGAAGACCTACCTCACCCTGGCCGACGTGTTGGACGAGGTCGACGACCGCAACCACGTCTTCGCCGTGCGTCTCAACGTCGGGCACCAGTTCGGCGACGGCTACCCCGCGAACCGGCGCTTCCGCGTCGGGCGCGTGCCCGTCGAGGCGACCGAGATCCGCGGCTACGTCGACACCGACTTCGACCTGTCGCGCAGCTACCTGACGTCCTCGGTCGAGTACCGCTACGACTTCGGCCTCAGTACCGTGGCGACCGACACGATCATCGGCATCGTCTTCGCGGACGTCGGTTACGTTCCCGAGGGTACCGGCGCGGTGCTGTCGGGGGCGTCGCTGTACGGCAGCGTCGGCGCGGGCGTGCAGGTGAACCTCGGCTTCGGCGGGGTGTCGCTGCCGGCGCTGCGCTTCGATTACGGCTTCTCGGCCCGCAACCCGAGCGGCGTGTTCTCGTTCCGGGTCGGCCCGGTCTTCTAGACGCCGTGCCACGGCGCAGGCCTGCGCCGTGGCACGAGTCCGCGCCGGTGCGCGGGCCCGCGCCCAGCCGTGCGCGGGCCTGGCCCCGCCTAGACGTTGAACAGGAAGTGGATGACGTCGCCGTCGACGACGACGTACTCCTTGCCCTCGGTGCGCAGCCAGCCGCGGGCGCGGGCGGTCGCCATGCTGCCCGCCTCGATCAACCGGTCGAAGCTGACGACCTCTGCACGGATGAAGCCCCGCTCGAAGTCGCTGTGGATGGTGCCGGCGGCCTGTGGCGCCTTGGTGCCGCGGGTGACGGTCCAGGCCCGGACCTCCTTCTCGCTGGCGGTCAGGAAGGTCTCCAGGCCGAGCACCTCGTACCCCTTGGCGATGAGTCGGTCGAGCCCCCGTTGCGTCAGGCCGAGGTCGGCGAGGAAGGCGGCGGCCTCGTCGTCCTCGAGCTCGCCGAGCTCCTGCTCGATCTTGGCGGACACGACGACGACGGCCGCCCCCTCGATGGCGGCCCGCTCGCGGACGCGCTCGACGTAGGCGTTCCCCGCGACCACGTCGCTCTCGGGCACGTTGCAGACGAAGACGACGGGTTTGTCGGTCAGGAGCCTCAGGTCAGCGGGTCGCGCGAGCTCGGTGGCCCGGGCCTGCACGCCGGAGGACAGCGCTCGCTGTAGGGCCTCGACCTGCGCCAGCGTCTCCGCCTCCTCGCCGTGCCCCCCCTTGGCGCCGCGGCGCAGGCGCTCGGCGCGTCGCTCCAGCGTCGCGAGGTCTGCCAGGAGCAGCTCGGTCTCGATCGTGTCGATGTCGGCGATCGGGTCGATGCGGCCACCGACGTGGACCACGTTCGGGTCGTCGAAGCAGCGCACGACGTGGGCGATGGCCGCGACCTCGCGGATGTGGCCCAGGAACTGGTTCCCGAGGCCCTCGCCGCGGTGGGCGCCGGACACCAGGCCGGCGATGTCGACGAACTCGACGGTCGTGGGGACGACGGGCGGTACGCGGTCGCCCTTCGTGAAGATGCGCTCCAGCGCAGCCAGCCGCGCGTCGGGCACCGCGACGACGCCGACGTTACGGTCGATGGTGGCGAAGGGGTAGTTGGCCGCCTCGACGCGGGCGCGGGTGATCGCGTTGAACAGGGTGCTCTTCCCGACGTTGGGGAGGCCGACGATGCCGATTCCGAACATGATGTGCTCCTCGGGGAGGTGGTGCGCTCGCCGAGGCGCCTGCGCCTGTCTGACGCGGCACGGCTCGAGCGCATGAGTGTAGCAGGGCGAGGGCACGGCCCGTGCGCCCGGGCACGGGCGCCAAGGCCGCGGCCGCAAGGCCGTGGCCCGTGGTAGCGTCGCGGCCATGTCGCTCGCCCCCGAGGCCCCCGTGCGCGTCGGTGTCCTGGGTGTCGGCACCGTCGGCGCTGCGCTCGTGCGTCTGCTCTCCCGCCACCCCGAGTTCATCGTCACCGCCGCCCTGGTCCGCGACCCGGGGCGCGCGCGCGACCTGGGGGCCCGCCCGCCGCGGCTGACGACCGACCCGGACGAGGCGATCGATGGCGCCGACATCGTCGTCGAGCTGCTCGGTGGGGTCGAGTGGCCCACGGCCCTGATGGCCCGAGCCGCCGAGCGCGGAGCGCGGCTGGTCACGGCCAACAAGGCCGCCTTGGCCGAGGCCTGGCCGACCTGGCGACCGTGGATCGAGGCTGGCAGGGTGGGGTTCGAGGCGGCCGTCATGGCCGGCACACCGGCCATCGGCCCGCTGACCGGCGCCCTCCGCGGTTCGCGGATGCACGCCCTCGAGGCCGTGCTGAACGGCACCTGCGCCTACCTGATCGGTGAGCTGGAGCGCGGCGTGGCCCTCGAGACGGCGCTGGCCGAGGCCCAGCGCCTCGGTTACGCCGAGGCCGATCCGTCGCTCGACGTCGATGGTTGGGACGCCGCCCACAAGGTCGCGGTGGTCGCCCGCATGACGGTGGCGCCCGAGCTGGCGTGGTCCGACGTGGTGCCGCGTGTCCGCGGAGTGCGTGGACTCACGCCCGACTGGGTCAGGACCGAGCGCGCGGCGGGGCGCCGCGTGCGGCTCGTCGCCTACGTCGAGCCCGACGGCGCCGGTGGCTGGCGCGTCGGCGTCGAACCGCGCAGCATAGCGGCCGAGCGACCGCTCGCCTTCCTGGCCGACGGCCGCAACGCGCTCGTCTACCGCGGCGACGCCGTCGGCGAGGTGTGGATCGCCGGACCGGGTGCGGGTGCCTACGTGACGGCCAGCGCGGTGCTGGCCGACGTGCTGCAGGCGGCCCGCGGCGAGCCCGGCCCGCGGCCGGCGCGCGCCGTCGTGTCGCCGGTGGACGCGTCGCCCACGCCCCTAGGGGTCGTGACGCCGTCGCTCGCATGACGACGGCGCCCCGCTTCGTCAGCACCCGGGACCCCCGGGGTGCCGCCGTGACGTTCGAGGACGCGCTGTTGCGCGGGCTCGCGCCGGACGGCGGCCTCTACGTCCCCGACCGGGTGCCGCCGATCGCTCCGGGTTGGCGCGCGTCCGCCACGCTGCCCGCGGCGGCCGAGGCGACGCTCGCCCCGTGGTTCGACGAGGACGAGGCCGGGGGCTGGCTCGCCGACGCACGCGCGGCGCTCGATTTCCCGGTCCCGCTGCGCCGCCTCGACGACGAGACCTGGCTGCTGGAACTCTTCCATGGGCCCACGCGCGCCTTCAAGGACGTCGCCGCGCGCACGCTCGGCCGCTGGTGGGCCCGTGCCCTCGCCCGCCACGGGCGCGAGGCCCTGGTGCTCGTCGCCACCTCGGGCGACACCGGCGGCGCCGTCGCGGCCGGCATGGCTGGCGTGCCCGGCCTACGGGTGGTCGTGCTGTTCCCTCGTGACGGCGTGAGTCCCGTGCAGCGCGCCCAGCTGACGGCCGTTCGCCCGGGCGTCCACGCCTTCGCCGTCGAGGGGAGCTTCGACGATTGCCAGCGCCTGGTCAAGGAGGCCTTCCGCGATCCCGGGCTCGCCGACCTGCCCCTGACCAGCGCCAACAGCATCAACCTCGGGCGCTGGCTGCCGCAGGCGGCCTTCCACAGCTGGGGTCTGGCGCAGCTCGCGCGGGCCGGGCTCGATCCGGCGGCGGCCGTCGTCGTGGTTCCATCGGGCAACCTCGGCGACCTGGCGGCCGGCATGCTCGCCGCAGCCATGGGCGCGGCGCCGGCGCGCTTCGTCGCGGCGCACAACGCCAACGCGTACCTCGTCGAGCGGCTCGCGGGTCGCCGCGCTCCGTTCGACTTCCCGCCGACCGTCTCCACGCTCTCCAACGCGATGGACGTCGGTGCGCCCTCGAACTACGAGCGCATCCATGCGCTGTGGCCGGACGACCCGCCGACGCCGCTCAGCGCGGAGCGCGTCGACGACGACGCCACGCTGGCCCGGATGACCCGGACGCACGAGCGCTATGGCGTCGTCGTGTGCCCGCACACGGCCGTCGGGCTCGAGGCGGTCGAGCGGGACCGCGGGCGCCTGGGCGGCGGCCGCCGGCCAAGCGCCTGGCTCGTGCTCGCCACCGCCCATCCGGCGAAGTTCCCGGAGGTGGTGGCGCGGGCGCTGCCCGGCGTCACCGTCGAGGATCCCGTGCTGGCCGCGAACCTCGCCGACCCCGGCGGGGCCGTCCCGCTGTCGCCCGCGCTCGCGGACCTGCGCCGGGCGCTGCTGGCCCTCGGCGCGTAGCGCAGAGGGCACGCCCTCGGCGCGTAGCGCAGAGGGCACGCCCTCGGCGCGTAGCCAACCTCACCCGCCCGGCGCGCGCGCGAAGGGCCCCTCGGCGTCGGTCCCGAGGTGCATCACGCGCGTCTCGCGCATGAGCTTGCGCAGGTGCGCCAGGACGGAGCGCTCGGCCAGGTCGTGGGCGGCCGGGTCGAGCCCCGGGTACACCTGCTCGCGCAGGTGAGCGAGGGTCGCGGGCCCGTCTGCGAGCCCGTCCCAGATGGCCCGTTCGCGCTCGAGCCGGTGCTCGCGCGCCTCGTCCAGCACCTGGCGGCCGTCGGTTCGCAGGGGGCCGTGCGCCGGCGCGACGAGGCGCGGATCGAGCGCGGCCGCCCGCGCCAGCGACGCGAGGTAGTCGGCGACGTCGCCGTCCGGCGTCCCCACCCAGGTCGAGCCGCGGCCGGCGACCAGGTCGCCGGCGACGAGCGCTCGGGTCTCGGGTAGCCAGTACGCCAGGTGGTCCGACGCGTGCCCCGGCGTCGCGACGGTGGTCAGGAAGCGTGGCCCGGCCACGAGGCGCCGGTCCGGTCCCAGCGGCTTCCCGCTCACCCCCGGTGGCAGGCGACCGAGCCCCGCGGGGTGGACCCACACGTCGACCGGCCCGTGGCGGCGCAGCGCGCCCGCGACGCCGGCGACGTGGTCTGGGTGGGTGTGCGTCAGCAGGATGCCCTTGAGATGGCGCACGCCCGCGGCCCGCAGCAGGGCATCGACGGCCGCGTCGGCCTCGGCCCCCGCACCACCGGGATCGATGAGCCAACCGACCCCGGCGTCGCCGACGAGGTAGGCGTGGGTGCTGGTCCACGGCGCGAGCGTGTCGCTGGGGACGCTGATCGCCCACAGGCCCTCGGCGCAGCGGCGGGCGTCCTCGCCCGGGTTCATCGCCCGAGCAGGGTGGCGCGCGCGACCGAAGCGGCCGTGGCGGGGTCGACCGGGACGTCTGGCGTGACCCCGCGCCCCTCCCACGTGGGTCCGTTCAGCGGCGCCAGGACGCCCGTCGCGATCCACGCCTGGGCGCCGTCGCGCAGGCAGAACGGCAACACGGCCTCGACGTTGCCGGCGGTCGTCGCGCCCACGATCACGGCGCGCCCCTGCGTCTGCAGCGCGCCCGCCAGGCCCTCCGCCGCGCTGTTCACGGCACCGTCGACGAGGACCGCCAGCGGCAGCTCGGTGGCCGGCGTCCCCAGGGCCGGGTAGGGCAGCGGCAGCGACCAGCGTGTGAGCGCGCGCCACAGGAAACCGCGGGTGAACACGCCCGCGACCTGCATCATCGTGACCAGGCGCCCGCCCGGATTGCCGCGCAGGTCGAGGACGAGCGCGCTGGCACCGCCGCGCTCGAGCTCCGCGACCGCCCGGCGCACGCCCTCGGCGACGCCGGCCTGCACCAGGTCGGAGATCCCGACGTAGCCGACCCCGTCGTCCCAACTGCCGAGGAGCACCGGGCCGATCCGGCGCGTGTCGGACGGAACGTCGTCCGCGGCACGTGCGGTCGCGGCGGCCTGCGAGACGCCGAAGTACCCGATGCACGGCAGGTCGCCGAAGCGCTCGCGCTCCTCGATGACCCGCGCGGCGGGGACGTAGCGGGTGTGGTCGTCGCCGATCGCCTCGTACATCGCCTCGAGGATCTCGTCGAGCGCGTCGTCGCTCGCCACGAGGCGTTCTCCGTAGAGGACGCGGGCGTCCCGCCAGTCGATCTCGCTGAGGCTGAGATCCCAGTAGCGCTCGTCGATGAGTCGCCAGGCGACCTCGAAGCGCGGCCAGTCGGCCGCGACCACCGCGCCGGCCGGCCCCGCGGGAGCGGCCGGCGCCGCCGGCTGGGCGGACGCCACGCCGATCAGCCACGCGCAGGCAAGCAGGAGGGCCGCACGTGGCGCCGCCCGCGGGTGCCGCGCCCGTCCCGCGGTCGCTCGGCTCACCGACGCGCGCTGGCTCTGGTGGCGACGCCTCCGGCCGCGACGGTCGTGCCGCCGCCGAGGCCAGCCTGCTGCAGCAGCGTCGCGCGGTCGATGACGATCCGCTGGGCACCGATCTCGCGCGTCGTCAACGCGCCTGCGACGTTCGCCAGCCACGCGGCCTGGAGCAGGTCGTTCCCCTCGACGACGGCGGCGACGAAGGCCGCCGTGTACACGTCGCCGGCGCCGGTCGTGTCGAGCACCCCGTCGATGGCGTAGGCCTCCACGAGCTCGGAGCGCTCGGGCGTGACGACGATCGAACCCATCTCGCCGACCTTCACCACGACCTGATCGATCCCCCGCGCCCGCAGGCCCGAGACGGCGTCCGAGATCGACGACTCGCCCGTCAGCGTGAAGAGCTCGCGCTCGTTCATCAGGACGACCTCGACGCCCTCGAGCAGCGGCATCAGCCCCTCCTGCAGCGCGTTGACGGCGCCCGTGCCCATGTCGACGAAGACCCGCACCCCGGCGTCCTTGGCGAGTTGCAGCGCGCGCAGCGAGTAGGTGCGCTGCGGCCCGCTGATCAGACTGTAGGCGCTCATGACCAGCGCGTCGCGCCGGTCGACGTGCTCGGGCCGCAGCGCGCGGCCGTCGAGGTCGCGCGAGGCGCCGGCGGCGCCGATCATCGTGCGCTGCCCGTCGGGTGTGATGAGGATCGTCACGCTGCTCGTCTGCAGGTAGGGGTCGGACTGGACCAGGCTCATGTCGACGCCGGTCGAGCGCAGGTGCTTCAGGGCGAGCGCCGAGAAGGGACCCGTGCCGACGCGCGTCGCGATGGCCACGTCGTGGTCGAGGCGGGCGAGGGCCGTCGCGATGGTGCCGCCGGCGCCACCCGGCTCCATGACGGCGTGGGTGGCGCTGACTTCGCCACCGACCTCGGGGAGGGCGTCGATGAAATACATCTGATCGACGGTCGCGTCGCCGATCACCAGGAACTCGGCCATGCAGCGTTCTCCTACCGGGACCTATGTCCCGGGTGGCGTCCAACGGTTTCCCCGCGTGTCGCCCGGGCAGTATACGCCCCACGCGGGGGCAGGGAGCGTCAGGTCGCTTGCGGCTCGGACACCGCTCGCGGGCGGAGGCGTTGCGCCAGCCGCCGGAAGGTCGCGAGGTCGAGCACCTCGGCCCGGGCGCGCGGGTCGAAACCGAGCTCCTGCAGCGCGCGCTGCACGTCGCTCGGGTCGTCCCCGGCGGCCCGCAGGTTCGCGACCAGCGTCTTCCTGCGGTGGCGGAAGCCGTCGCGGATGAGCGTGAAGGTCGCGGGATCGGGGCGTGCGGCGGGGTCCACGTCGAGGCGAACGACCGCCGAGGTGACCTTGGGGGGTGGCAGGAACGCGCCCGCGGGCACGCTGCGCACGATCCGCGCCCGAGCGTGGTGCGCGACCCACAGGCTGAGGCTGCCATAGGCGGCGCTGCCGGCGGTGGCGACCAGGCGCTCGGCGACCTCCTTCTGGACCAACACCACGGCGCGGGCGAAGCGGCCACAACTCAGCACGCTGGAGAGCACGGCCGTGCCGACCTGGTACGGCAGGTTGGCGACGAAGACCGCGCCGGGGGCGGCGGTCGTGAAGTCGACCCGCAGGGCATCGGCGTGGCGCACCTCCGCGTGTGGCCAGGGGGCCAGGGTCTCGGCGAGCACCGGGAGCAGCCGCCGGTCGAGTTCGATGGCGATCACCCTGCCCGCGCGGCGCGCGAGCTCTACGGTCAGCGTCCCGAGGCCGGGCCCCACCTCCCACACCTCGTCGCGCGGCGCCGGTTCGGCGGCCGCGACGATCGACGCCAGGGTCGCGCGGTCGATCAGGAAATGCTGGCCGAGCGACGTGTCCGCGCCCAGGCCGTGCCGGCGCAGTAGATCGCGAACGACGCGCGGTGACGTGAGGGCGGGGCCGCGGTCGTCGGGCTCAGCCGTGGCCGATGCGTTCCGCGATGACGGCATCGAGCCTCTCCAGTGCGGTGGGGAGGTCGGTACCGCCGACGATCGCCAGCTCGGAGGCCAACGCTGACTTGGCGGTGTCCAGGACCTCGCGCTCCGTGGCGGCCAGGCCCTTCTCGAGGTCGCGGCGGGCGAGCACGCCGATGAGGCGGGCCAGCTCGTAGGCGCCTCCGCGGCCCAGGATCTCCTGCTCCACGCGGTACCGGGGGGGCCACTGCTGCGGCAGGCTGAGGTCGGCCTTGGCCATCGCCTCGAACAGGCGCTCGACCTCGTCCGTGCCGACCGTGTGCCGCAGGCCGACGTCCTCGCCGCGTTTCAGGGGCACGAGGACCTCCATGTCACCCTTGACGAAGACGACCTTCAGGTACTCGTGCGTCTCGCCCAGGACCGCGCGGGTGGTGCGCTCCTGCACCACACCGGCGCCCTGGGAGGGATAGACGACGTGGTCACCGACTTCGAACGTCACCCGGAGCCTCCACGCGGGCACGCTACCACGCGCTCGTGCGGGTGCGCGGGCGCGTGACCACGCCCACGCGGGCGCTCACGCGCGTGGACGCCTCACCAGAGGCCGAGGTCGACCCAGGCCTGGAAGCCGACGAACGCGATCCCGGCCGTGGCACAGGCCAGCGCCGTCGCCCCCGCGCCGACGAACGCCGGCAGCGCCTCGAGGTCGCGGCCGCGCCAAAGCCAGGCGGCGAGCAGCGCGGCGCCCGCGCTGGCGGCCGCCAGCGCGCCCACGCCGCCCACCAGCGGCCAGAGGACGGCGGCCGGGGCGCCGAGGACCACGGCCGCCAAGACGCCCAAACCCGGCAGGGCGGCGCCCGCCAGGGCCCCGCGCCAGCGGGCGGCGGCGGCGGACGCCCGGCGGGCGAGCACGACCGCGAGCGCCCACAGGAGCGGCAGCGTGCTCGCGGACACCAAGACCGCCGCGAGGAGACTGGCTCCCAGCTGCCCGACGGCCTCTTCGGCGACGCTCCAGGGTCGCCAGCCGAAGACGGCGGCGATCTCGTCGAGCGGCCCGCGGACCATCGGCCGCCGGTCGTCGCTCGCGTACAAGACGTCGCGTCCGCCCGCCTCGCTGCCGATCCACGCCAGGTGGTGGATCCCCTCGGCGTCCAGGATCGCCCAGCCCTCGCGGATGACCACCGGCGACCAGGCGACCGCGACGGGCGGTGACGCCGGCTCGCCCACCCGCCAGACCGTGTGGCCACGAGCGACGAAATCGGTTCCCACGCCGGCCGCGAGGGTCGTGCCGATCGGCCGGCCGGCGACCAGCGCGGCCACCCCGCGGGCGGGGCCCTCGAGGGGGTCGGCGGCCGGGACGCGCCAGCGCCGCGCGATCCCGTCGTCACCGGTCCACGTCCGCTGCGCCAGCGCGCCCGTCCCGGCCTCGACGGCGGTTGCGGTGCGCTCCACCTGGCCGTCCGCGGCGCCGAGTTCCGCGGGACCCGCCCAGCGTCCGTCGGGCGACCACCAGGCGGCCTGGGCCCGCCAGTCGCTGGCGCTGCCGAGCGCGGTCGTCTCGGTGAAGCCCTCGATCCAGGTCAGGTGGACGACGCCGTCGGCCGCGGCGGCCGACAGGCCGGTGATCTGCAGGTCGGTGCGGTACAGCGTGATCGCCTCGCCGGTGGGGGTGAGGCGCACGATCTCGGCGCCGGCGTCGCGGCCGCGGTGGCTGAAGAGCCAGGTCTCGCCCGACTGCTGAACGGCCGTCAGCGGCAGCAGCTGGCCGCTCTCGAACGGTTCGTCGGCGAAGGTCGACCGGTAGAGGTAGCGGCCGGTCGTCAGGTCGCGCCACGCCCAGATCGCCTGCAGCAGGGCGTCGTGCGCACCGGCGACCGTGAGGTCGCGCACGCCGTCGGCGTCCCCCAGCGGACGGGCTTCGCGGTCGCCGGACAGGTCGCGCGCGACGACCGTGCCGTCCTCCCAAGACACCAGGGTCGCCCGGCCGCGGTCGAGCGCGAGCTTCGCCAGCGGGCGCTCGAGGTGCGGCAGCAGCGCCCGCGGCCGGTCGAAGCCGCCGTCCGCCGCGTACGGCTGCGCCCAGGCGAAGGCGCCGGCTACGGCTGCGACGAGCACGGCGCGCCATGCGGCTGCACTCTGGCGCGCGTTGCGCGGCCGCCACGGCCACGCCGGGCGTCGGGCGAGGCTCACGCCTGCACCCGCCGCCGCCCCGCGGGCCGCGCGGTCGTCCGCGCCTTGGCGCCCTGGGGCGGGAGCTGCGGCAGCTTGAGCTCGCGTCCGGCGAGGCGCGCCTCGAGCTCGCGGATGCGGTCGCGCACCGCCGCCGCCTTCTCGAAGTCCAGGGCCTCGGAAGCGGACCACATCTCGTTCTCGAGCAGCGCGAGCTCCTGGCGTAGGTCGTCCTCGAGCAGCTCGCGTTCCCACGGCGCCACCGGCGCCGCGCCGCCGCCGGCCGCGTCGCCCTCGGCCTCCTCGCCGCGGATGACCTCCTGGATCCGCTTGCGGATCGTCTCCGGGGTGATCCCGTGCAGCTCGTTGTACGCCAGCTGTTTCGCTCTGCGCCGCTCGGTCTCGTCCATCGCGGCGCGCATCGCGTCGCTGACCTCGTCGGCGTAGAGGACCACCTCGCCGTGCACGTTGCGCGCCGCCCGGCCGATCGTCTGGATCAGGCTGCGCTCGCTGCGCAGGAAGCCGGTCTTGTCGGCGTCGAGGATCGCCACCAGCGAGACCTCCGGCAGGTCGAGCCCCTCACGCAGCAGGTTGATGCCCACCAGCACGTCGAAGTGGCCGAGACGCAGGTCGCGGATGATCACCTGCCGCTCGACGGCGTCGATGTCGCTGTGCATGTAGCGCACGCGGATGCCCTGCTCCGCGAGGTACTCGGTGAGGTCCTCGGCCATGCGCTTCGTCAGCGTCGTGACGAGCACGCGTTCGTTCGCCTTCACCCGCTCGCGCGCGGCGAAGATGATGTCGTCGATCTGCCCGCGGGAGGGCTTCACGGTCACGTGGGGGTCGACGAGGCCCGTCGGTCGGATCACCTGCTCGACCACCTGGTCCGAGAGGCCGATCTCCTGCGCGGCCGGCGTCGCCGACACGAACACCACCTGGCCGACGCGCTCGAAGAACTCGTCCTGCTGCAGCGGGCGGTTGTCGAGCGCGGCAGGCAGGCGGAAGCCGTAGTCGACGAGCGTCCGCTTGCGGGCTTGGTCGCCGTTGTACATGCCGCGGATCTGCGGGACCATGACGTGCGACTCGTCGAGGAAGACGATGGCGTCGTCCGGCAGGTAGTCGAGCAGCGTGAACGGCGGCTCGCCTGGGTTGCGGCCGTCGAGGTAGCGGCTGTAGTTCTCGATCCCGCTGCAGTAGCCCAGCGTGCGCAGCATCTCGAGGTCGTACATCGTGCGCTCGCGCAGGCGCTGCTGCTCGAGCAGCTTGCCGCTGGCCTCGAAGAAGCGCAGCCGGTCGTGCAGGTCCGCCTCGATGCGTTCCACCGCCGGTCGCAGCGTCTCGAACGGGGTGACGTAGTGCTTGGCGGGGAAGACGGTCAGGCCCGTGAGCGTCCGGGTGGTGTCGCCGGTCACCGGGTCGATGACGCCCAGCGCGTCGACCTCGTCGCCCCACAGCTCGATCCGCACGGGCGACTCGTCGTAGGCCGGCCACACCTCGACCACGTCGCCGCGGGCGCGGAAGCGGCCGGGCGCGAGCTCGACGTCGTTGCGCTCGTACTGCTGCTGGACGAGCCGCCCCAGCACGGCGTCGCGGTTCATCTTCACGCCCGGCGCCAGGACGAGGTTGAGCTTGGCGTACTCCTCCGGCGAGCCGAGGCCGTAGATCGCCGACACCGACGCGACCACCACCACGTCGCGGCGGGTGAGCAGCGAGCGGGTGGTCGAGTGCCGCAGGCGCTCGAGCTCGTCGTTGATGTTCGCGTCCTTCTCGATGAAGAGGTCGCGGGCCGGCACGTAGGCCTCGGGCTGGTAGTAGTCGTAGTAGGAGATGAACATCTCGACGGCGGCGTCCGGGAAGACGTCGCGGAACTCGGCGGCCAGCTGCGCCGTGAGGATCTTGTTCGGCGCGAGCACCAGCGCGGGCCGCTGGGTGGCCTCGATCACCTGCGCCATCGTGAAGGTCTTGCCGGTGCCGGTCGCCCCGAGAAGCGTCTGGAAGCGCAGGCCGTCGCCGAGCCCGGTCACCAGCCCGCGGATGGCCTCGGGCTGGTCGCCGCTGGGGGTGAAGGGGGCCTGGACGCGGAGGGGCATCCGTTCAGTCTAGCCCCCGGGCGGGCGCGCGACCGTCGTAGCATGACGCCATCCCCACGGCGTGGTTGCCCGGCCAGGGGCCGGGCAAACCATGCGAGAGGAGAACGTCCATGCCCGTACGTACCGCCACCGGCATCTGGCGCGGCGACCTGAAGAACGGCGACGGCACCGTCGCGCTCGGCAGCGGCGCCTTCGAAGGACCCTACACGTTCGCCTCGCGCTTCGAGGAGGGCCCCGGGACGAACCCTGACGAGCTCTTGGGCGCCGCCCACGCAGGCTGCTTCGCCATGGCGCTCTCCAACGGCCTCGCCGGCGCCGGCTTCACCCCCACCGAGGTGCGGGTGGAGGCGCGCGTCCACCTCGGTCGCGACGACCAGGGCGCCGCGATCACCAAGATCGAGCTCGTCTGCCGCGCCACGGTCCCCGGCATCGACGCCGAGGCCTTCGCCGAGCAGGCCGAGGCGGCCAAGGTCGGCTGCCCGGTCTCCAAGGCGCTGGCGGCCGTCCCGATCGAGCTCGACGCGGCCCTCGCCTGAAGGCCCAAGACCAGCACGTCCTGCTCGACGCCCTCGCGAGCCCGGGCTGCGGGGTGTGCCTGGCCGCGGCAGCTGCGGCCCGCACCTACCTCCGGGGCGTGCTGGGGGACGGGGTCAACGACGTCGACGTGCGCGCGGACTGGCGCCGGCGCGGTGGCCTCTGCCCGCGCCACTGGCGGGTGTGGCGATCGCTGGAGGCGCCGGCGCTGTCGTCGGCGGTGCTGCTGCGCGACCTGCTCGAGACCGAGCTGCGGCGGCAACTGGGCGGCGGCGCGGCACCGGCGGCCGGCGGCCCGCAGGGCTTCCTGCGGGCGCTCGCTGGCCGGCCACGGCCACGGACGCCGTCCCCGGACGAGCGAACGGCGGTCCTTTGCCGGGCCTGCGAGATCGAGCGCGCCGCCGAGCGCCGCTACCTCCATGCCCTCCAGCGCGTGCCGGCGAGCGACCTCGAGGGCGCGCTGGCGCGCGGGCGCGGGTTCGTCTGCGTCGCCCACGTGGCGACGCTGCCGGAGGGCGCCGGGCGCGCGCTGTTGACGGCCCGCCTCGAGGCGCTGCTGACCGACCTCGACACCTTCCTGCGGCGCAGCGACCACCGCTTCGCGCACGAGCCGATGGGCGAGTCCGGCGACGCCTGGCTCCGTGCGATCCGCGCCGTCGGCGGGGACGTCTGATCGCCGCGCCTCAGCGCTCGTCGGCCTCGCGGAACTGCCGTTCGTAGAGGTCGGCGTAGAGCCCGCCCTTGGCGAGCAGCTCCGCGTGGCGGCCCGCCTGAACGATGCGGCCGCCGTCGATGACGACGATCCGATCGGCGTTCAGCACGGTCGACAGGCGGTGCGCGATGACGAAGGTGGTGCGCCCGCGCATCAGGTGGTCGAGCGCGGCCTGCACCAGCGCTTCGGACTCGCTGTCGAGCGAGGAGGTGGCCTCGTCGAGGACCAGGATCCGCGGGTCCTTGAGCAGCGCCCGCGCGATGGCGATGCGCTGCCGCTGGCCCCCCGAGAGCTTGACGCCGCGCTCGCCGACCACGGTCGCGTAACCGTCAGGGAACGCGCGGACGAAGCCGTCGGCGTTGGCGGCCGCCGTGGCCGCCTCGACCTCGGCGTCGGAGGCGTCGGGCCGGCCGTAGCGCACGTTGTCGGCGATCGTCCCCGAGAAGAGCAGGGTCTCCTGCGGCACGACCCCGACCTGGGCCCGCAGCGCACGCGGGTCGAGGTCGCGCAGGTCGACGCCGTCGAGCGTGATGCGGCCCTCGACCGGGTCGTGGAAGCGGGAGATCAGCGTGACGAGGGTGCTCTTGCCGGCCCCGGACGGGCCTACCAGGGCGACCACATCGCCCGGGCGCGCGGCGAGGTCGATGCCGTCCAGCACCCAGTCGTCGCCGCGGTCGCCGTAGCGGAAGCGCACCCCCTCGAAGGCGACCTCGCCGCGCACGTCGGCCAGCGCCACCGGCGCCGCCGGCTCGCTGAGGTCGGGCGCCGTGTCGAGCAACTCGAACACCCG
The DNA here is from genome assembly GCA_011389865.1 of Trueperaceae bacterium. GTDB lineage: Bacteria > Deinococcota > Deinococci > Deinococcales > Trueperaceae > JAABTL01. Next base: position 49,049 of record JAABTL010000009.1, on the reverse strand, counting down.
GCGGGACGCGCCGACCGCCTCCTGCACCTGCGAGTAGAGCCCGGTGAAGGCGCCGATCGAGCCGGCCACGGTGACCGTGAGGAGCAGGAAGGTGATGAGGTCGCCCGGGGGCAGCTCACCGGCGAGCGCGAGCCTCCCCCCGTACCACAGCACGAGGCCGATGCCGAGGAAGAAGGCGGTGAACACCGAGGGCACGAACAGCGCGCGCACCCGCGCCCGCCGCAGGGCGCTGGCGAAGGTCTCCGCGATCGCCTCCCCGTAGCGCCTCGCCTCGAAACGCTCCGCCGTGAACGACTGGACGACGCGGACGCCGGCGATCGCCTCCTCGGCGCGGGCGTTGGCGGCGGCCAGCTGGTCCTGGAAGGCCGTGCTGATGCGCCGCAGACGGCGCCCGAAGACGGCGGCCGCGACGATGACCGCTGGCAGGACCGCCAGCATCACCAGCGTGAGGCGGGCGTTGATGACGAACAGGACGACGACGCCGCCGACCAGCGACACGCTCTGCGACACGAGCTGCACGAGCACGTTGCTGACCGCCGCCTGGATGGTGGCGATGTCGGAGGTGAGCCGCGAGGTGATCTCGCCGGTCTTGCGCTCCTCGAAGAACCGGACGGAGAGCGACAGCAGGTGGGCGAAGAGGTTCCGGCGCAGGTCGGCCACCACGCTCTCGCCGACGTAGGCGAGCTGGTAGACCCGCACGAACGACGTGATGGCGTTGAGCACGAAGACGACCACCAGGACGAGCGCGATGCGGTCGAGGTCGCTGGCGGTCGCGTTGCCGAATCCGCCCGTGGCTTCGGCGGCACCGCCACCACCGACGCCGGTCGCCCAGCTGGTCAGCGAGGGCCCGCCCGCCCCGAACGCGGCGTTGAACAGGTCGCCGACGATGACGGGGAAGGCGAGGAACACCAGGCTGCCCAGGGCGCTGGCGGCGAGGGCGAGGCCGAGCCGACCGGCGTACGGGCGGGTGAAACGCAGCAGGCGACGCAGGGCGCCGAGGTCGATGCGCCGGTCCGCCGGGCTCGCATCGTCGGCGCGTGGGAGGGGGCGGCGCGCGAACACCCCGGCAGTGTAGCCCTGCCGGGCGCCGGCCGCGGCGCGCACGGCACCGCGCCGACCTGGGGCGGACCGGCTGCGTCAAGGCGCTTTGCCCGTCTCCGTAACGGGGCGCTGTGGTAACCTCTTTCGCGTAAGCCCCTTCTTCGCGGTCAGCGCCCTTCCGATCTGTGGGAAGGTGCCAGGGTGCGACGGGGCTGCAGAAAGAGGTACGCCGCATGAGAAATGCCGCCATCCGTCTCCTACTCGCCCTGAGCCTCGGCGGTCTCCTTGGCTCGTCGGCGCTCGCCCAGAACCTGGTGTTCCCGATCGGCGAAGACGCCCGCTTCAACTGGTCCGACCTCGAGCGCTTCGAGGCGATGGACCTCAGTGGTGAGACGATCGACGTCTTCGGGCCGTGGCTCGGACCCGACCGCGACCTCGTGCTGTCGATCTTCGCCTACTTCGAGGAGGCGACCGGCGCCGACGTCAACTACGCCGGGTCGGACAGCTTCGAGCAGCAGATCGTCATCGACACGCAGGCCGGCAGCCCGCCGCACGTGGCGGTCTTCCCGCAGCCCGGCCTCGCCTCCGACCTGGCGCAGCGGGGCGACCTCGTCCCCCTCGGCGACGACATCCGCGAGTGGACGCTCGAGAACTACGCGGCCGGCCAGTCCTGGGTCGACCTCGGCACGTACGAGGGCCCCGACGGCGCGGAGGATTTCTACGGCTTCTTCTACAAGGTGGACCTGAAGAGCCTCGTCTGGTACTCCCCCGACAACTTCGCCGACGCCGGCTACGAGATCCCCGGCACGATGGAGGAGCTCCTCGCGCTCTCCGACCAGATCGTCGCCGACGGCGGCACCCCGTGGTGCATCGGCCTCGGCTCCGGTGATGCCACCGGCTGGCCCGCCACCGACTGGGTCGAGGACATCATGCTCCGCACCCAGCCGCCAGAGGTGTACGACGCGTGGGTCACGAACGAGATCCCCTTCGACGACGAGCGCGTCGTCAACGCGATCGAACTGTTCGGCACCTTCGCCAAGAACGACGAGTACGTCGACGGCGGCGCCGCCTCCGTGGGCTCGACCGACTTCCGTGACAGCCCGGCGGGCCTCTTCACCGTGCCGCCGCGCTGCTACATGCACCGCCAGGCGAGCTTCATCCCGTCGTTCTTTCCCGAGGGGACCGAGCTCGGTATCGATGCCGACTTCTTCTACTTCCCGGCCTTCGAGTCCGAGGACCTCGGCCAGCCCGTCCTGGGCGCCGGTACTCTCTGGGCGTTGACGAGCGAGAGCGAGGGCGCCCGCGTCCTGCTCGACTTCCTCACGACCCCGCTCGCCCATGAGCTGTGGATGGCCCAGAGTGGCTTCCTCACCCCCCACTTGGGCGTGAACCTCGAGGCCTACGCCAACCCGACGCTGCGGGGCCAGGGCGAGATCCTGCAGGGCGCGACCACCTTCCGCTTCGACGCCTCCGACCTCATGCCGGGCGCCATCGGCGCCGGCGCCTTCTGGCGTGGCATGGTCGACTTCGTCTCCGGCGCTTCCGCCGAAGAGGTTGCCGAAGACATTCAGCGCGCTTGGGACGCTCTGCAGTGATCCCGGCGGCCGAGGCGGCCTGATCGTCGCCGACGCTTGATCTTGCGGCAGGGTGGCATACGCCACCCTGCCGCCTTCGGATCCGCTAGCCGGCTCGGCCGCTCGCCGAGCCGAGGAGGGAGTGAGGCCGTTGACGCAACAAGTGCTCATGGCCGTCCTGGCCGTCATCGCCGGCGTTGGTGCCAGCCTGGCGTATTTCTTCGGCACGAACTGGTTGCTCGATCGGCTCGCCCCCGACGGGCGCCGCCCCGACGGCGAGTACCTCTCGCGGGAGCCGCTCCGCAACGCCATCCGCCCGTGGCTGTTCGTCCTACCCGCCCTCGTGATCCTCGGCATCTATCTCGTGTACCCCGTCTTCGAGACAGCGAGACTCAGCCTCTTCGACCGCAGCGGTACGGAGTTCGTCGGGCTCAGCAACTACGCCTGGGCGATCCAGAACCCCGAGTTCCACCTGGCGATCCGGAACAACGTCCTGTGGCTCCTGTTCGTGCCCGCCATGAGCACGGCCTTCGGGCTGCTGGTGGCGACGCTGGCCGACCGGGTACGGTGGGGCAACGTCGCCAAGTCGCTCATCTTCATGCCGATGGCCATCTCGTTCGTCGGCGCCAGCGTCATCTGGAAGTTCGTGTACGACTACCGCGGGCCCGACGTCGGCCAGATCGGGATCGTCAACGCGATCGTCGTGGCGTTGGGCGGTGAGCCGCAGGCCTGGATCACCGTGCCCTTCTGGAACAACTTCTTCCTCATGATCATCCTGGTGTGGATCCAGACCGGCTTCGCCATGGTCATCCTGAGCGCGGCGCTGCGCGGCGTGCCGGAGGAGACGATCGAGGCCGCCCAGATCGACGGCGCCAGCGAGTACGCAGTCTTCTTCAAGATCATCATCCCGCAGATCTTCAGCACGATCCTGGTCGTGTGGACCACGATCACCATCGTCGTCCTCAAGGTGTTCGACATCGTGCTGGCCATGACCAACGGCCAGTGGGGGACCGAGGTGCTGGCCAACTCCATGTACAACTGGATGTTCCGGGGCGGCGGCGACTTCGGCCGTGGGAGCGTGATCGCGTTGGTCATCATGATCGCGGTGGTGCCGATCATGGTGTGGAACATCCGGCGCTTCCAGACCGAGGAGGCGATGCGATGAGCCGCCGCGTACCCGGGCTCCACATCACCTGGGGCCGCCTGCTCACGCACGCCAGCCTCGCCGTGCTGGTCGTCATCTGGACCGTCCCGACGCTCGGGCTCTTCGTCAGCTCGCTCCGTGACAAGGACCAGCTCATCGTCTCCGGTTGGTGGACGGCCTTCTCCACCACCGAACGCTCCGCCGCCGGCCGCATCAACGCCCGCGACGCCGTGGAGGTGGACGGGCTCCACGTCGTGGAGGGGAACTTCCTCGAGGATCCGCGCCGCTCGATCGTCAGCTACGGCGTCTCGCAGACCGCGTTGGGCGCCTTCGCGCCGGGGGAGACGATCGATCTCGAGGGCACCGCGTTCACCCTGAACGAGGACGGCAGCTACCGGTGGGTGTCGGAGGAGCCGTTCCCGGAGGGCGCGCGCCACCGGATCTTCCACATCATGGCGATCCCGCCCACTTTCGCGCTGACCAACTACCGCGAGGTGCTGGCGAGCGAGAGCATCGACCGGGCCTTCATCAACACGTTCACGGTGACGATCCCAGCGACCCTGATACCGATCCTCATCGCCGCGTTCGCCGCCTACGCCTTCGCCTGGATGAAGTTTCCGGGCCGGCAGTGGCTGTTCGCGCTCGTGGTCGGGTTGCTCGTCGTGCCGCTGCAGATGTCGCTGATCCCGCTCCTGCGCATGTACAACGACATCGGCGCCACGTTCGGGGTGCCCTCCAAGACCTACTTGGGCATCTGGCTCGCCCACACCGGTTTCGGCCTGCCGCTGGCGATCTACCTGCTGCGCAACTACATCGGGGGCCTGCCGCGCGACATCATCGAGTCGGCGCAGCTCGACGGCGCGTCGCACTTCGACATCTTCATCCGCCTGATCCTGCCTCTCTCCGTGCCGGCCCTGGCGTCGTTCGCGATCTTCCAGTTCCTGTGGGTCTGGAACGACCTGTTGGTGGCGCTGGTGTTCCTCGGCAAGGACGACGACCAGATCGTGCTCACCTCGCGCCTGCGCGAGTTGCTCGGTTCCCGCGGCGACAACTGGGAGATCCTGACCAGCAGCGCCTTCATCTCGATCCTGGTGCCGCTCATGGTCTTCTTCGCCCTGCAGCGCTACTTCGTCCGCGGCCTGCTCGCCGGCTCGGTCAAGGGCGGCTGAGCGGCGAGGACGAACCCCCCCGCGTCTCGCTCCGCGCGCCGTGCCCACGTGGCCGGCGCGCGGTTCTCGTCGCGCGTCGTCATGCGCCCGCACGAGGCCCTCGTGCGATGCTAAGCGCCCGCACGAGGCCCTCGTGCGATGCTAAGCGCCCGCACGAGGCAGTTTCTGACGCAGCCAGTCCTGCAGGTCGACCTCGCGGTACGGGCGCGCCAGGCGCTCGCTACCCGCCTCGCGCCCCCGCCTCCACCAGCGGGCCGGACCGGCGCCGATGACCAGCACCGGGACGTGCGAGCCCTCGGCACGCCGCCGCAGCGCACGCAGCCAGTTCCACGGGTCGAGCGCCGCGTCGAGGACCACCGCGCTGGGCCGGAGCTCGTCGAACGCGCCCTCCGCCTCTTCGAGGTCGGCGACCAGCCGCGGCCGCGTGCCGTGCCGCAGCAGCGCGAGCCGCAGCAGGCGGGCCTCGGCCGGATCGGCGCAGGCGACGAGCACCGTCGCCGGCGTCGCGGCGTCGGTCGCCGGCGCCAGCACGCCCGCCCCGAGGAGCTCCGCCAGCAGCGCGAGCGTCCGGCCCTCGGGGAGGTCGCTCTCGGCCGCCAGCGCGCGGGCGGAGCGGCGGCCGTCCACCAGGCTCAGGACGTCCCAGGCCTCCGGCGACAGGGCATGCGCCGTCGGATCTCCGACCCGCTTGAGCACCGCCTCGGGGTCCACCGCGTCGCCCGAGCGTGGGTCGCCGACCTGCATGAGCACGCGGAGGGGATCGAACCCCTCCTCGTCGGCGATCCCGGGCGGCGGCGCGCCCTCCGCGAAGCGGAACCGACCGTCGCGCCAGCCGCTCAGCTCGCCGAGGACCTCGGTCAGGTGCCGTTCGACCGCGACCGCCAGCTGGTCGGCGTCGATCCAGCCGCGGGCGATCGCGGCGGCGCCCAGCGACGGCAGCTCGGGGTCGCTGGCCTGTTCGGCCAGCAGGGTCTGCACCTCGTCGACCCCGAGGAGATCGAGCCGCACCAGCATCTCGCCCAGGTGCACGCCGCCGTCGAGCGATGCCGCCAGCAGCCGGCCGCCCCCGATCCACACGCGTGCCTGGCGTTCACCGGAGTCGCCGGTTTCGAGGTGCAGCACGCCGTCCTTGCGCCCCGCCACCACCACCTGCAGGACGTCGGTGAAGGCCGCGTCGCGCAGGGACCCCTCGATCACGGGGGCTCGCTCTCGTCGAACAGGCCGTCCGCCGCCGCGCCCGCTGCGGCAGCGGCGGACGCGGCCACGGGAAGCCCCAGGTGCCGGTAGGTCGCCTCGGTGGCGACGCGGCCTCGCGACGTCCGCTGCAGGAGCCCGCGCTGGATGAGGTAGGGCTCGTGGACCTCCTCCAGCGTGCCGCGATCCTCGCCGACGGCGGTCGCCAGCGTGTCGAGGCCGACCGGGCCGCCCGCGAAGCGCTCCACGACGGCGCGTAGGATCGCCCGGTCGCGCCGGTCGAGGCCCTGATCGTCGATGCCGAGCCTGTCCAGCGCGGTGCGCGTGCGGGCCAGCCCGACGCGCTGCTCGCCCGCGACCTCGGCGAAGTCGCGCACCCGGCGCAGCAGCCGCTTGGCGATGCGCATCGTGCCGCGCGCGCGGCGGCCGATCTCCAAGGCGGCCTCGACGTCGATGCCGAGGCCGAGGAGCCGGGCATCGCGCTCGACCCCCTCGGCCAGCTCGTCGTCGCGGTAATACTCCAGGTGCTCGATGATGCCGAAGCGCGAGCGCAGCGGTCCGGTGATCAAGCCGGGCCGGGTGGTCGCGCCCACCAGCGTGAAGCGCGGCAACTCGAGCCGGATCGTGCGGGCCGCAGGCCCCTGGCCGAGGACGATGTCGATCTTGTAGTCCTCCATGGCGGGGTAGAGGTGCTCCTCCGCGACCCTCCCCAGCCGGTGGATCTCGTCGATGAACAGGACGTCCCCGTCCTCGAGGGCGTTGGTCAGGATGGCCGCCAGGTCCCCTGGCTTCTCGATCGCGGGGCCGCTGGTCACCCGCAGCCCCACGCCGAGCTCCGCCGCGATGATGTGCGCGAGGGTGGTCTTGCCCAGTCCGGGGGGGCCGTACAACAGGACGTGATCGAGCGCCTCACGGCGCGTGCGGGCCGCCTCGAGGTAGACCGCCAGCTTCTCCTTCAGGCGCTGCTGTCCGACGTACTCGGCGAGCGACGTCGGGCGGAGGGTTCCGTCGTCCACGGCGGCAGGCTATCACGCCCCCACGGGCGTTCTCGGCGCGCCCTCGGCGGACTCCGGGGCGGCGTTCTCCGGCGCGGTCCAGCGCGCCACGACCTCCCCATCGCGCTCGTAGCGCACGCCCTCGCCCGTCACCACCTCGCGCGTCCCATCCTGCGCCATGGCGGGGGTGCGCACCCCGTCGAGGAAGGCGCGGCGCGCCTCCGCGTCCAGCCGGTGGAGGTGCCTGCGCCAGACGTCGGAGCGTCGCAGCGCGACGTCGAGCCACCTGCCGCGCCGCCAGCGCAGGGCGACCCAGCTCGATTGCACCACGATGCCGAGGAACAGCGCCCACCACACGCCGGACGTGCCCCATGGGCCCCAGGCGCCCAGCAGCCACGCTAGGGGCACCACCACGGCCCAGCGCCCGACGACGGTGCCCAGCAACCCCGCGCGCACGTCACCGGCCCCGCGCAGCGCGCCGTTCAGCACCATGAACACCGCCAGGATCGGCTGCACCGCCCCGTTGATGCGCAGGTACGCCGCGCCGTCGGCGATGACGATCGGGTGCGCGCTCGGGTCGAACAGCCGGACCAAGGGCTCCGCGAAGAGGAACAGCGTGAGGCCGACGGCGCCCATGAGGCCCAGGGCCGTGGCGAGGGCGGCGTGTCCGGAGCGCCAGGCCTGGCGCGGCTGCCAGGCACCCAGCGCCTGCCCGACCAGGCTGGTCGCCGCCACGCTGATCGCCACCCCGGGCATGAACGCGAAGCTCTCGACCTGCAGGCCGATCGCCATCGCCGCCGCCCCGTAGCTGCCCGACTCGGTGGCGGTCACCGCACGCACCACGAGGAACCCGGCCGCGACGTACGCCAGCGCCTGCAGGCCCGACGGGACGCCGATCGCCAGCAGGTCGCGGATGCGCGTCCCGTTCCAGCGCCAGCGGCCGGCGGGCCAGCGGATGACGTTCGCGCCGGCCCCGATGACCAGCAGCGCCAGCGTCAGGCCGAGGGCCCGTGCCAGCAGCGTGCCCACGGCGGCGCCCGGCACCCCGAGGGCGGGGAAGGGCCCGGGACCGAACATGAACAGCCAGTTGAAGAGGACGTTCGCCGCGTTCGTGGCGCCCGCCAGCCACAGCGGCGTGACGGTGTCGCCCGCCCCCTGCATCAGGCTGGTCAGCGCCATCTGCGCGACCAGCAGCACGGTACCGGCGAACAGGATCGTCAGGTAGGCGCTGCCCGCGTCCACGACCTCGGTCGGGCCGCCGCCGTTGAGGAAGGTCATCATGGGCCGGGCGACGGCGACGCCGATGGCGCTGACGGCGAGGGCCAGCACCAGCGAGAGCAGCAGCGTCTGGCGGGTCACGTCCTGCAGGGCCAGGGGGTCGCGGGCGCCCTTGGCCTGCGCGGCGAGCGACATGGCTCCGGCCGTCACGGCCATGACGACCACCAGGATCAGCAGCCGCACGGAGGTGGCCATCCCGACCGCGGCGACCGACAGCGGGCCGAGCCGCCCCGCCATGAACACGTCGACGACGTTCACCAGGGTCTGGAGGAGGTTCGCCAGCACGACGGGCAGCGCCAGCCGCACCACCGCCCGCAGGGTCGGGGCGTGCAGGACGTTGGCGAAGGGCATGACGGCGCGCGCGAGCATCGGCGAGCAAGCTACCACCGCCCCGCGCGGGACGCGCGGGCACGCGCGGGACGCGCGGGCCTGCGCGGCGCCGCGTCCCGGGCGTTCGCTGGTCACGTCCCCTCCGGCGGTAGCATGCGGCGTCAAGGAAGACCCCGGGAGGAACCGCATGCCCACCCACACCGTCCACGTCGGCTCCGAGAGCCGCGAGCTGCCGATCGTCAACGTCGGGCCCGTCTCCGTCGCCCTGCTCAACCTGCTCGGCGACACCCGGCTGACCGAGGCCGCCGCCGACGAGCTCGCGGCGCGCGTGCCGGCGGGGGTCGAGGTCCTCGTGACGCCCGAGGTGAAGGCGGTCCCGCTGGCCCACGCGATCAGCGTCCGCACGGGTCTGCCGTACGTGGTGGTGCGCAAGACGCACAAGCCGTACATGGTGGGCCCGATCTCGCGCACGGTCAACTCGATCACGACCGGCAAGCCGCAGGACCTGGTGATCGACGGCGCCGACGTGCCGCGGCTGCAGGGCCGGGCGATCGCGGTGGTCGACGACGTCGTGTCTACCGGCGCCACCCTGACGGCGCTGACCGAACTGCTGGCCGAGGTCGACGCCCGCGTCGTCGCCACCCTGGTCGTGTTCACCGAGGGCGACGTGCGCGACGACGTCGTGGCGATCGGCCACCTGCCGCTCTACCCGGCCGAGGCCGGGGCGTGACCGGCCGGGCCGGGCCATGAGCGAGTTCGACGACGCCAAGGAGCGCATCCGGGCGCGCGTCGATCTCGCGCAGCTGGTGGGTGAGACCGTCGCGCTGAAGCCGGCGGGACGCGGCCAGCTCAAGGGGCTCTGCCCGTTCCACAGCGAGCGCACGCCGTCGTTCCACGTCCACGTCGAGCGCGGCTTCTTCTACTGCTTCGGCTGCGGGGCCAAGGGCGACGTCTTCGATTACGTGATGCGCACCCAGGGCCTCGAGTTCCGCGATGCGCTGCAGCTCCTGGGCGAGCGCGTCGGCATCGAGGTGCGCGGCGCGCCCGCCGGCCAGGGGCGGCGGCGCGACCTGCTGGAGATCAACGAGGCGGCGCTGGCGTGGTTCACCGGCCAGCTGGCGGGCAGCCCGGCGGCGGACTACCTGCGGCGGCGCGGGTTGACCGACGAGACGGTCCGCGACTGGGGCCTGGGGTTCGCCCCCGACGCCTGGGACGGCCTCCTCAAGCACATGCTCACCCGCGGCGTGCGCGACGACGACCTGCTGTCCGCCGGCCTGATCACCGAGAACGAGCGGGGCCGACGCTACGACCGCTTCCGCGGCCGGGTGATGTTCCCCGTCCGCGATGGCATGGGCCGCGTCGTCGGCTTCGCCGGACGCCTGCTCGACGACGGCGTGCCGAAGTACCTCAACAGCCCGGAGACGGCGCTGTTCAAGAAGGGCGAGCTGCTCTACGGCCTCGACCGCGCCCGCACCGCGATCCGTGAGAGCGGCGAGGTGATCGTGGTCGAGGGTTACATGGACGTGCTGGCGCTGCACCAGACGGGCTTCGGCAACGCGGTCGCGGCGCTGGGCGCCAACCTGACGGTGGAGCAGGCCGACCAATTGACCCGGCTCGATGCCCAGCGCGTGCTGCTGGCGTTCGACGCGGACGAGGCCGGCCAGCGCGCGGTGCTCGCCGGCCTCGAGCAGAGCGTCGGCCGCCGTTTCCTGGTGCAGGCCGTGCGGCTGCCGAGCGGCAAGGATCCCGCCGACGCCGTGCTGGCGGGCGAGGCGGAGCGCGTGGCGTTCGCGGCGGCCCTGCGCACCGGCGTCTCGGAGGTCGCCTTCCGCTTCGAGCGGGTGTTGGCGCAGCACGACGCCGCCACGCCGCGCGGCCAGCGGGCGGTCCTGCTCGAGCTGCTGCCGGCGCTGCAGCCGCGCGACGTCGTCGACCCGGTGGCGAGCGAACTGCGCCGGCTCGTCGTCGATCACCTCGGGCTCGACGCGGGCCGCCTCGACGCCTGGTTGGCCTCCCAGCGGCCGCAGCGGCTCGACGAGACCTCCGTTCGCGGCCTGCGGCGACGCGGCGAGGACCTGAGCCCGGTGCGGTTGCTCGAGCTCGAGGTGGTCGGCCTGCTCCTGCTGGAGCCCGAGCGGCTGCGCGAGCGCGTGCGACGGGCGCTGGCGGCGCTGCCCGCCGAGACCGGCGAGTCGGAGCTGGTGGCGTTCGCAGAGCTGTGCGAGCGCTGCGGCTGGCACGACGCGGAGATCGTCGCGGCGGTCCAGGCGCGGGACGGCGGCGAGCGGGTGTTGGAGCGCTTGGTCGTGCATGCGGCGGAGTCGAGCGCGGACGTGCGCCTCGACGTCGACCTGCGGCTGGACCAGCTCCTGTCGCGGGTGCGGGAGCACCACGTCGAGGCCGGGCGGAGGTTGCGCCAGGAGCGGTTGATGCAGCGGCTGGAGGAGGCGCGCGCCGAGGTCCACGACCCGGCCACGCCGCGGGAGCGCCTGGAGGCGGCCTACGCCGACCTCGCGGAGGTTCAGGGGGCGCTCTCGGCCCGCGAGGGCGAGCGGCGCCTGCGCTCGGCCGAGACGCTCCGCCGCATCGCGCATCGTCGTCGTGGTCGGGCGTGAACGGGTCGGGAACGAAGATTGACACTGCGCGAGCGCCGCTGCTATGCTCGCCGACGCAGCGTGTGGGGCAGAGGAATGCCCGCCACAACGCGTTTTTTTGTGCCCAACCGTTCTTCCGTCCCCCGATCTTGACCCCGCGCGGCCGAGCCGCTCGGAGGTGTGCCGAAAGGAGGTCTACTTGGAAACTTCCAGAGACCCCATCCTCCAGGATCTGATTCACCACGAGAAGAGCGTGGTCGCCAAGGTCGAGGAGGCTCGCGCCGAGGCCGAGCGCATCGTCGCTCAGGCTCGGGGCGAGGCACGTGAGTCGATCGAACGCGCGCGCGCCGAGGCCGAACGGCTCGCCCGCGAGAGCGCCGAGCGCACACGCGAGGACGCGGCCGCCGTGCGTGACGAGATCCTTTCCGCCGCCCGTGCCGCCGCGGACGAGATCGGCGCCCGCGCCACCGCCCGGCGCGACGCCGCCGTCGCGCGGGTCGTGGAGCGGGTCCTGCCATGATCACGCCGATGGACCAGCTGCTGCTCGTGGGCCGCAAGGCTGCCGCCCACGACGTGCTGGTCGCCTTGCAGGGACTCGGCGTGGTGCAGATCGACACGGTGGACGTCGACGCCCTCGAGGGCGAGGGCGCGGGCGCGCTCGAGCGCTTCCGCCCGGCCGAGGACACCGCCCGCGCGCGGCTCACGTGGGATCGCGTCGCCGGGCGCTGCTCGACGCTGCTCGAGACGCTCTCCGTCGGCGACGAGGTGCCCACGGCGGGCAGGGGCGAGTTGCCCAGCGACCCGGAGACCGTCGCCGAGCGGGTCGAGGTCGTCGCCGGCCTCGTGGAACAGCTCGTGGCCGAGCGCGCCGAGGTGGCGGAGGAGCTGGAGACCGTCCAGACCTTCCTCCCCACCTTCCGCGACCTGGCGCCGACGCTGGCGCAGCTCGAGGACGGCCGCTACCTGTACGGCGCCGCGACGCTGGTCGCGGCCAATGCCGCCGCCGACGTGCGGGCCGAGCTCAGCGAGGCGCTCGAGGGCCGCATCGCCTTCGAGGAACGCACCAGCGCCGCCAAGCAGACGCTGATGATCGCGGCCGTGCTGCGCAGCGACGCGTCCACGCTGCGAGTCGCGCTCGCGCGGCTCGGACTGGCCGAACTGCAGCTACCCGAGCGCTACCGGGCGTTGGGCATGGCGAAGGCCGTGCACACGATGGAGGAGCGGCTGCAGGTCCTGCCGAAGCGGCTGACGAGCATCGCCGAGGAGCTGCGCAAGCTCGCGCTCCAGCACGGGCCGCGCCTCAAGGCGTACCGCCAGACGGCGACCAACCACAGGGAGCGCCTGGCCAAGCTCGACGACCTGGCGCAGGGCCGCTTCGCGTTCGCGCTCAAGGGGTGGGTGCCCCAGGAGGACCGCGCGCGCGCCGTCGAGGCACTGCGCAAGCAGTTCGGCGACGACCTGATCGTCCAGCACCGGCCCGCCGACGAGCACCACGACGAGGGGGTGCCCGTTCGGCTCGAGAACGCCGCCTGGGCGCGGCCCTTCCAGATGCTGCTGGCGCTGTTCGCACCGCCCAAGTACGGCAACTTCGACCCCACCTGGACGATGGCGCTGTTCTTCCCGCTGTTCTTCGGCGTCATCGTCGGCGACATCGCCTTCGGCCTGATCTTCGCCCTCGTCGGCTTCCTGCTGCGGCGCCGCGGCGCCCAGGGCAAGTCCCTGTCGCTCGGGCCCCTGAACATGGTCATCGCCGCCGACGCCCTGAAGCCGATCAGCTCGATGATCTACTGGGCCGCCGGCTGGACCATCGTGTGGGGCTACATCTACGGCGAGTTCTTCGGCACCTTCCTGGAGTACTGGCCCAGGGGTCGGCCGATCTTCTACACCACGTTCGGCGATGCCCACCCGCCGGGGTACGGCCTGATCGAGATCACGCTGTTCCGGGTGGAGGACTTCACCCCGGTCATCCTGCTCGCGCTCGCCTTCGGGACGATCCAGATCCTCGCCGGTTGGGTGATCCGCGTCGTCTACGGGATCAAGCACAACGATATGAAGCACGTGTACGAGGGCATCGGGATGTTCACCGGGGTCGCGTCGCTGGTGATCTTCACCGCCGCCTTCCTCACGGACAACCTCAACCCCGTGCTCAACGGCGTGGTGGTCATCGGCTTCGTCGTCTTCCTGGTGTGCGTGGTGCTCGCGCGGATGCCGCTCATGCTGATCGAGATCGTGTCGAACGGCGGCAACATCCTCAGCTACCTGCGTATCTTCGCCGTCGGCCTCGCGGCCGCCCTCGTCGCGAAACTCGCGACGCAGTTGGGATTCGCGCTCGCCGACAGCCTGCCGGTCATCGGTCCCGTGCTCGGGATCCTGGTCGGCCTGTTCGTGCACCTGCTCGCGCTGGTGCTCAAGATCATCGGCTACACGCTGCAGCCTCTGCGTCTGCAGTACGTGGAGTTCTACACCAAGTTCGGCTTCTACGAGGCCTCCGGCCGCCCGTACCAGCCGTTCAAGCTCCTGGGAGGTAAGTCATGAACCACAAGCTCGCTCGCGTCCTTGCTCTGCTCGTCGTCGCCGCCCCCTTCACGCTGGCCTTCGCGCAGAACGAAGGCGGCGTCACCGCCGGCTTGATCGCCTTCGCGGCCGCCCTCGCCATCGGTATCTCGGCGATGGCCACGGCCTGGGCCATGGCCGCCATCGGCACCGCCGGCGTCGGCGCCCTGGTCGAGCGCCCGGCGGCGTTCGGTCAGATCCTCATCTACCTGGTCATCCCCGAGACGATCATCATCTTCGGCTTCGTCATCGCGTTCCTGCTCAACGGCCAGGTTGGCTGAACCCCATGTCGGACCTTTCGGCTCTGCTCGAGCGTGAGGCGAGCGCCGAGATCGCATCCATCCTGGCCGAGGCGCGCGAGCGTGCCTCGGCCAGCATGGCGGCGGCGCAGACCGAGGCCGAGCAGCTCCTGGCGAAGCGCCGGCGCGCCGCCGAGGTGCAGCGCGATGCCGCCCTGGTTCGGGCGCGCAGCGCGGCGCAGCTCGAGGCCGCGGCGCTCAAGTTGCAGGCGCAGCACGCCGCGCTCGAGCAGGTGTTCGAGCACGCGCGCGAGCGCCTGGCCGGGCTGCCGGGGGACGCGAAGGCCTACAAGGGGATCCTCCAGCAGCTGCTGGTCGAGGCGCTCGACGACATCGGTCGCGATGACGTCGCCGTGATCGAGGCGGCCCCCGCCGACGTGGCGACGGTCGCCGCGCTCGCCAAGGCGGCCAAGGTCGACGCGCCCGTCGAGGGCGACGAGAGCCTGGCGCTCGGCGTCAGGGTTCGCTCGCAACGCCACAGCGCGGTGGAGAACAGCCTGACCGCCCGCCTTGACGCGCTCGAGGGCGAGCTGGCGGCCGAGGTCTCGCGGCTCCTGTTCGCGGTGGACACCGTGCCGTCGGGCGCCACGGCGCCCGACGGCCATGCGCCGGACGACACGGCGCCCGCCGCCGCCCCCCCCGAGGACGTCTGACGATGGCGGCGGACTTCGGTTACGTCAACGCGCGCGTGCGCGGCCTCCGGTCCCGTCTGCTGCCGGAGGGCTTCTTCGGCGAGCAGGTCGGTGCCGGGGGCTTCGCGGAGCTCTCGGCCGCGTTGGCGCAGTCGCCCTACGCCCGCGAGTTGGACGAGGCGCGCGCCGAGCACGGACCGTTGGCCGCGGTCGACGCCGCGCTCGCCCGCAACTTCGTCCGCGTCACCGGCTCGTTGCTGGACGCCTCCCGCGGCGCCGCCCACGAGCTGATCGCGCTGCTCCTGCGGCGCTACGACCTGGCCAACCTCAAGGCGGTCGTCCGCGGGCTGCACGCCGGCCGGACCGCCGACGAGACGATGGTCGCCGTGCTGCCCGCCGGCTCGCTGAACGCCAGCGTGTTGCGGGCGATGGCGGGCGCCGAAGACGCCGCCGCGGCGGGCCAGGTGTTGGCGATCGCTCGTCATCCACTCTCCGAGGCCTTCCGCAAGGGGGCCGCCGCCTACCGCGACGACGGCGACCTGCTGCGCTTCGAGGTCGCGCTCGACCGCGCCTTCCACGCCCAGTGGATCGCCGACGCCAAGCGCCTGCCGGCGCCGGCGGGCTTCCGCCGCTGGGCGCGCGCCGAGATCGACGCCACCAACCTGCGCACGGCGCTCAAGCTCCGCGACCGTCCCGCGGACCCCGCCGACTACTTCCTGGCCGGTGGGCGCGACCTGACGCCGGCCGTCTACGCCCGCATCGCCTCCCTGCCCAAGGGGGAGCCGCTCCCGCAACTGAAGGGTGTCCTGTCGCCCGTCTCGGGGGCGGCCGACGCGTCCGAGGCCGAGTCCCGCCTGGTGGGCGCGCTCGACCTCATCTTGCGGCGCCTGTCGCTCGACCCGCTCGACGTCGGCCTGGTCGCGGACTACCTGCGGCGCAAGGAGCGCGAGACGGCGCAGCTGCGCCTGCTGGCGCGCGGGAAGTACTACGGCGTGCCGCGTGCGGCGCTGGCGAAGGAGTTGGGCGATGCCTAGGATGCTCGTCGTGACCGACGCCGAGACCGCCATCGGCTTCCGCCTGGCGGGCGTCGAGACGCTCGAGACCACCGTAGAGGACGCGCACCGCGACCTCGAGCAGGCGATCGCGTCGGACGGCTACGGGCTCGTGGTCGTCGACGAGGGCCTGCTGGGTGATCCGGTCAAGGCGATGGAACGCGTGATGCGCGGCCGCGATCTGCCGGTGCTGCTCCCGATGCCCGGCCTCTCGGCGGCGTTCGACCACGAAGCCGATGCGACCCGCTACATGAAGGACCTGGTCCGCAGCGCGATCGGCTTCGACATCAAGCTCGACTGAAGGCGCTGGGCTCGGCGGGCAACCGCCGGGCAACGCGCACCAGACGCTACCTGGAGGCTTCATGGCCATCGAAGGCAAGATTCAACGCATCTCGGGTCCGGCCGTGATCGCCGAGGGGATGATGGGTGCCCGCATGTACGACATCGTGCGTGTGGGGACCGAGAACCTCGTCGGTGAGATCATCCGGCTCGACGGGGAGACCGCGTTCGTGCAGGTCTACGAGGACACCGCCGGCCTCAAGGTCGGCGAGCCGGTCGTCTCGACGGGTCTGCCGCTGGCGGTCGAACTCGGGCCCGGCATGCTCAACGGTATCTTCGACGGGATCCAGCGCCCGCTCGACAAGATCATGCAGGCGTCCGGCACCTACATCGACCGCGGCATCACCGTCAACGCGCTGTCGCGCGAGGCGACCTGGGCGTTCACGCCGGGCGTGCAGGTCGGGGACGAGGTCCACGGCGGCCAGCCCATCGGCACGGTCCCCGAGTTCACCTTCACCCACAAGATCCTGGTCCCGCCGCGGGTCAACGGCACGATCAAGACGATCGCGGCCGCCGGCGAGTACACGATCGACGACGTCGTCGCCACGCTCGAAGACGGCACCGAGATCCGCATGGTGCATGCCTGGCCGGTGCGGCAGCCGCGCCCGGTCACGAAGAAGCTCGACCCCATCACCCCCTTCCTCACCGGCATGCGCATCCTCGACGTCCTCTTCCCGCTGACGATGGGCGGCACCGCGGCGATCCCCGGCCCCTTCGGCTCCGGCAAGACCGTCACGCAGCAGTCGGTCGCCAAGTACGGCAACGCGGACATCGTCGTCTACGTCGGCTGCGGCGAGCGCGGTAACGAGATGACCGACGTGCTGGTCGAGTTCCCCGAGCTGGAGGACCCCAAGACCGGCAACCCGCTCATGCAGCGCACGGTGCTGATCGCGAACACCTCGAACATGCCGGTGGCCGCCCGCGAGGCCTCGATCTACACCGGCATCACGCTCGCCGAGTACTTCCGTGACCAGGGCTACGGCGTCTCGCTGATGGCGGACTCCACCAGCCGCTGGGCCGAGGCGCTGCGCGAGATCAGCTCGCGCCTCGAGGAGATGCCGGCCGAGGAGGGCTACCCGCCCTACCTCAGCTCGCGCCTCGCCGCCTTCTACGAGCGAGGTGGCCGCGTCACCACGTTGGCGGGCGACGAGGGCGCGGTGTCGATCATCGGCGCCGTCAGCCCCGCCGGCGGCGACTTCTCCGAGCCCGTCACCCAGGCGACCCTGCGGATCACCGGCTGCTTCTGGGCGCTCGATGCCTCGCTGGCGCGCCGGCGACACTTCCCGGCGATCAACTGGAACCGCTCCTACACGCTGTTCGGTGGCATCCTCGAGCCCTGGTACCGGGAGAACGTCGCCGAGGACTTCCCGGAGCTCGTCGAGAGCGCCGTCGGCCTGCTGCAACGCGAGAGCGACCTGCAGGAGGTCGTGCAGCTCGTCGGCCCCGACGCGCTGCAGGACCAGGAGCGGCTGATCATCGAGGCGGGCCGCATCTTGCGGCAGGACTTCCTGCAGCAGAACGGCTTCGACCCGGTCGACGCCAGCTGCTCGATGAGCAAGGCTACCGGCATGCTGCGGATGATGCTCAAGTTCTACGACGTCGCCCGGGTCGCGCTCGACAAGGGCGCCACCGTCGACGACATCCTGAGCGACCCGGTGGTCGAGAAGATCAACCGCTCGCGCTACGTCGAGGAGGAGAAGTTCGACGCCTACCGCGACGAGGTCCTCTCCGCCCTGGACGGCGCCTTCGCCGTCGCGGCCTGAGGCCGGGGAGTCCCCATGACCCAGAAGCTCTTGAAGAAGGCCTACACCGAGGTCAGCTACGTCTCGGGCCCGCTGCTGTTCCTGCAGAACGCCCCCGACCTCTCGTACAACGCGATCGTACGCATCGTCGACGGCAGCGGCCGCGAGCGCGGCGGCCAGGTCATCGAGGTGTCGAAGGAATACACGGTCCTGCAGGTCTTCGAGGAGACCTCCGGCATCGACCTCTCCAGCACCACCGTCAACCTGGTCGAGGACGTCGCGCGCCTCGGCGTGTCGAAGGACATGATCGGTCGCCGCTTCAACGGCATCGGCCTGGCGATCGACGGCCTGCCGCCGGTGGTCGCCGAGCAGCGCCTGCCGATCGGCGGCGCGCCGATCAACCCCGTCGCCCGCGAGAAGCCCGAGGAGTTCATCCAGACGGGCATCTCGACGATCGACACGCTGATCAGCCTGGTGCGCGGCCAGAAGCTGCCGATCTTCTCCGGCTCGGGCCTGCCGGCCAACGAGCTCGCCGCCCAGATCGCCCGCCAGGCGACCGTCATCGGCGAGGACACCGAGTTCGCCGTCGTGTTCGCGGCGATGGGCGTCACCCAGCGCGAGTTGACCTTCTTCACCCAGGAGTTCGAGCGCACGGGCGCGCTGGCGCGTTCGGTGCTGTTCCTGAACAAGGCCGACGATCCGGCGGTCGAGCGCCTGCTGACCCCCAAGATGGCCTTGACGGCGGCCGAATACCTCGCGTTCGAGCACGACTACCACGTGCTCGTCATCCTCACCGACATGACCAACTACTGCGAGGCGCTGCGTGAGATCGGTGGCGCACGCGAGGAGATCCCCGGTCGCCGTGGGTACCCCGGCTACATGTACACCGACCTCGCGTCGATCTACGAACGCGCCGGCGTGGTGCAGGGCAAGAAGGGCTCGGTCACGCAGCTGCCGATCCTGTCGATGCCCGACGACGACGTCACGCACCCGATCCCCGACCTCACCGGCTACATCACCGAGGGGCAGATCTACCTGGCGCGCGACCTGCACAACAAGGGCATCTACCCGCCGATCAACCCCGGTCCGTCGCTCTCGCGCCTGATGAACAACGGGATCGGCGAGGGCAAGACGCGCAAGGACCACAAGAACGTCGCCGACCAGCTGCAGGCGGCCTACGCCAACGGCCTCGACCTGCGGCGCCTGGTGGCGATCACCGGCGAGGATGCGCTCTCCGAGAACGACAAGCTGTACCTGAAGTTCGCCGACGAGTTCGAGAAGGCGTTCATCAACCAGGGCAGCGAGAACCGCACCGTCGACGACTCGCTCACGATCGCCTGGTCGATCCTGTCCAAGCTGCCGAAGAGCGAGCTGACCCGACTCTCCAACGACCAGATCGACAAGTACTACGGCGCCAAGATGGACGAGCTCTGGGGCGCCGCGAAGTCCGGGATCTGAGGGGAGGCGACCCGTGGCCGAGAACATCGCCCCCACCCGCTCGAACCTGCTGCAGCGGCGCGATCAGCTCAAGCTGGCCGTGCGGGGGGCCGACCTCCTGAAGCGCAAGCGCGACGCGCTGATCGGCGAGTTCTTCGCGCTGGTCAAGACCTCGCTCGCGGCGCGGCGGGCGCTCACCGAGGCGAGCCAGGAGGCCTACCTGTCGCTCTTCCTGGCGAACGCCTGGGACGGTCCCGAGTCGTTGCGCTCGCTCGGCTTGGCCGAGGGCCGGGCGCTCGACGTCGAGATCAAGGTCGAGAACCTGTTCGGCGTCAAGGTGCCCCAAGTCCAGCCACCGGAGTTCGGCGACGCCGAGCTGCCGTTCTCGCCGATGGGCGTGGGGGCGCGCACGCTCGACACCGCCGCCCAGTTCCGTGCCCTGACGGAGGCGATCGTCCGCGTCGCCGCGACCGAGACGAGATTGCGGCGCATCGGCGAGGAGATCAAGAAGACCAGCCGCCGCGTGAACGCGCTGGAACAGCTGGTGATCCCCAACATCGGTCGCCAGATCAAGGACATCCGCAGCGTGCTCGACCAGCGCGCGCTGGAGGAGGTCACCGTCCTCAAGCGCATCAAGTCGAAGCTCGAGTCGCGCGACGACGAACGCCAGGCGAAGGAGCGCAGCCGGACCGCCGCCTGACCGCGCCTCTCACGAACGATCCCGCGCCGGCGCCCCCTCATCGGGGCGCCGGTTAGCATGGGCAGCATGCCGACCCACGCGATCCATCGCCGTCTACCCATTGCACGCCTCGCCGTGCTGGCGTTGCTCGTGGGTCTCGTTGCCTGCGCGCCCGCCACCGGCGGAGAGGGCGCCGACGTCCGCCCCTTCCTACTGCCGCCCATCGATCCCGAGCAGCGCTACGTGGTGGCCGTCTACGACATCGAGGCCGAGCCCACGCGCGTCGACGTCAGCCTGTTGCCGGCCCGCGAGCGTGACTCGCGGCTGTTCACCGACCTGGGCACCGGTATCGGCGACATTGTCACCCGTGAACTCTTCGAACTCGGTCGCTTCCAGCTGGTCGAGCGCCGCGAGCTCGCGGCGGTGCTCGCCGAGCAGGACCTCGGTGATACCGGGCGCTTCGACGCCTCGACCGTCGCCGACGTCGGCCGGCTGGTGGGCGCCGAGCTGATCTTGGTGGGCGCGGTGACGGAGCTGTCGATCGATCGCGCCAGCGCCGTCGTCCCCGGCTTCCTCGGGGGCGCGACGGTGACGACCGTGCAGGTCGGCGTCGAGCTCCGCTTCGTCGAGGTGGCCACCGGCCGCATCCTGGGCATCGGCAGCGGCATCGGCCGCGGGACGGACGCGGAGGTCTCGGTCGACGGCCTACAGCAGGCGCTGCGGCTGCTGCGCGTCGGCACCGTCCGCCAGTCGATCGTGGCCAGCGCGCTGCGCAACGCCATCCGCGACGCGGTCGAGCAGGCGGCGCTCGGGTTGCCTCCGCGTCGCTGAGCGCGAGCCGAGCGCCGAGACGCGCCGCATCCGACCGGCGCCGGCGACCGTGGCCAGCGGGCCGCACCGATCCGGCGGCCGCGGACGGTTTCACAGACCACGCGCGCGCGGGCGGCTAGACTGCGACATGATCCAGCGTCCCAGCCTGCCGTTGCCGATCGTGGTGGCGCCGTGAGCGACACCGCCGCCCGTGGCCTGCGCATGGCCGACCTGCTCAAGAGCATGGTCGCGCGCGGTGCGTCCGACATCCACCTGCAGGCCGGGGCGCCGCCCCACCTGCGCCTCGACGGCGACCTCATCGCCTACGAGGGGGTGCCGGCGCTCACCCCCGAGCAGACCGAGCAGATCGCCATGGCGATGATGACGGACTCGCAGCGGGCGCTGTTCGCCCACCGGCACGAGCTCGACTTCGCCTTCACCATCCCGGCCGTGGCGCGCTTCCGCTGCAACCTCATGCGCCAGCGCGGCTCGATCGGCGTGGTCATGCGCGTGGTGGCCGACGCGATCCCCTCCTTCGAGGCGCTCGGCCTGCCGCCGGCCGTCGTCAGCGAGTTGGCCAGCCAGCCGCGCGGCCTGGTGCTCGTGACCGGGCCGACCGGGTCGGGCAAGTCCACCACGCTCGCCGCCATGGTCGACTTCATCAACCGGCGCTTCCCGAAGAACGTGGTGACGATCGAGGACCCGATCGAGTTCCTGCACCGCAACCAACAGTCGCTGGTCATCCAGCGCGAGATCGGCCTCGACACCGCCGACTTCGTCGACGCGCTCAAGTACGCCATGCGCCAGGACCCGGACGTCATCATGGTCGGCGAGATGCGCGACAAGGCGACCGTGGAGGCGGCGCTGACGGCCGCGCAGACCGGTCACCTGGTGCTCTCGACGCTGCACACGCTCGACGCCATCCGCACCGTCAACCGCGTCATCGACTTCTTCCCGCCCCACGAGCGCAACCAGATCCGCATCCTGCTGTCGGAGTCGCTGCTCGGGATCCTGTCGCAGCGGCTGCTGCCCCGGGCCGACGGGCCCGGCCGCACGCTGGCGACCGAGGTCCTCGTCAACACGCCGCTGATCCGCGACTACATCAAGGACGAGACCAAGACCGGGCTCATCAAGGACGCGCTCATGCAGGACAACCTGCGCGGCATGCAGACCTTCGACCAGCACCTGGTCGACCTCTACCTCGGCGGCTCGATCCGCCTCGAGGACGCCGTCTACGCCGCCACCAGCCCGCACGAGCTGCAGCTGATGATCACCCAACGCGCAGGGGGGCGCGGCGACGTCAACGAGGCGGAGTTCGAGCGCCTGGCGGCGCGCCGGGGGCCCGTCAGGGGCTGACGGACCCGCGTCGAGTCGCGGTCGTGCCCCAGGTCGCCACGTTCGGGCGCCACGGCACGGTGCGCAGCGCGCGCGCCCGGAGGTCGTAGGCGTCGGCCGCGACGACCTCCGCCTCCACGATGTCGCCGATGACGACCGTGCCGTCGGTGTCGAGCGTCACGCGCCCGTCGACGTGGGGCGCGTCGGCCTGGCTGCGGCCGACCATCTCGCCCGGCAGGTCGCCCACGTCGTCGACGATCACCTGCAGGACGCGACCGACCTTGGCGGCCTGGATCTCGGTCGCCACCCGCTGCTGCGCCCGCATGACGCGGTCGTAGCGCTCGTGCTTGACCTCCTCCGGGACGGCGCCCGGCAGCTCGTTGGCCGCGGCGCCCGTGACCTCGGAGTAGGTGAACGCGCCGACGCGGTCGAGCCGCGCCTCGCCCAGGAAGTCGACGAGCAGGTCGACGTCCTCCTCGGTCTCGCCGGGGAAGCCCACGATGAAGGTCGAGCGGATCGCCAGCTCCGGGCAGATCTCGCGCCAGCCGCGCAGCGTCGCCAGGTGGCTCTCGGCGCCGCCCGGGCGACGCATCGCGCGCAGCACGCGGGGCGACGCGTGCTGCAGCGGCACGTCGAGGTACGGCAGCAGGCGGCCCTCCGCCATCAGCGGGATCAGCTCGCGCACCTGCGGGTAGGGGTAGACGTAGTGCAGCCGCACCCACGCGCCGAGGCCGGCGAGCTCGCGCACGAGCGGCACCAGGTCGGCGGCGACCGGCCGGCCCTGGAAGTCGCTCGGCCGGTGGCGCAGGTCGCGGCCGTACGCGCTCGTGTCCTGCGCGATGACGATGAGCTCCTTGGTGCCGGTCGCGACCAGCCGCGTCGCCTCGAACAGGACGTCGGCGGCGTCGCGGCTGACCTGCCTGCCGCGCATGTGCGGGATGATGCAGAAGCTGCAGGTGTGGTCGCAGCCCTCGGCGACCTTGAGGTAGCTGTAGTGGCGCGGCGTCAGCTTGACGCCGCGCTCGAGCGCCGCGCCGCGCCCGTCGCTGGCCAGGGGGAGAAGGCGGGCGAAGGCGGGCTCGTCGCGCGGCAGCGCGGCGCGGACGGCGGCCATCACGCCCGCGACGTCGGCCTGGCCGGTCACCGCGAGCACGCTCGGGTGGCGGGCCAGGATCTCCTCGGGGCGCTCGCCCAGGCAGCCGGTGACGATGACGCGGCCGTTGCCGTCGAGCGCCTCGCCGATCGCGGCCAGCGACTCCTCCACGGCCGGCGTGATGAAGCCGCAGGTGTTGACGACCACGACGTCGGCCTCCGCGTAGCTGCGAGAGAGGTCGTAGCCGTCGGCGCGCAACTCGGTGAGGATGCGCTCGCTGTCCACGAGCGCCTTGGGGCAACCTAGACTGACGAACCCGACGCGTCCCATCGGCCGGTGAGCATAGCACCCGCGTCGGGTGCGCTGGCATCGGCTACGGCGGACGCCAGCGCCAGCTGCCGCAGCCACGGTCGCGCGTGCCCCGCGAGGTGCAGCGAGCCGGCGACGACCAGCGGCGCGCCGCGGGCGGCGGCGTCGCGTGCCGCCGCGGCGAGCGCGTCGGCGAGCACGGGCACGACGCGGGTGGCTGGGCCGGCGCTCACGGGCAGCGTGGGCGGGTCCTCGCCGGGTTCGGCGCTGGTCAGCCACACCGAGCCGGCGCGGGATCGCAGGGGCTCGAGGCTGTCGAGCGCACGCTTGCGGGCGAGGTTGGCGAACACCAGGGCGAAGCCGGCGGGGAGCGCAGCCGCGAGCCGCGCGGCCGCGGTCGGATCGTGGGCGCCGTCGAGAATCGCGAGCACGGGTCGGCCGTCGACGAGGAGGCGGAAGCGTTCGTAGCGCGCCGGCGGCGGTGGAGAGGCCAGCCCGCGGGCGAGCGCCGCCTCGCTCCAGCCGAGCAGCCGCCCGAGGGTCAGCGCCGCGCGCGCGTTGTCGACGCGGGTCGGCGGCCAGGCGCCGTCGACCGCCGGGCCACCGTCGGGCCAGCGGGCGAGCGGTTGCGCCGCGTCGACGATCCACACGGGGGCGCCGACCCCCGCGGCGATGTGCCGCACCAGAGCCAGCGCCTCGCCCCGGGCGCCGGTCACCAGCGGCACGCCCCGCCGCGCCACCGCGGCCTTGTCGCGCGCCACGTCGAGCAGCGTGGGCCCGATCGTCTCCACGTGGTCGAGGTCGACGTTGGTCAGGACCGTGCCGATCACCCCGGGGAGGGCCATGGTCGCGTCGGCGCGGGCGCCGACGCCCGCCTCCACCACCGCCAGCTCGACGCCGTGCCGGTGGAAGGCGTCGACGGCGAGCGCCAGCGTCCACTCGAAGAAGCCGATGCCCTCGCGCCCCAGGCCGCGGGCGCGGGCGACGAAGCCGGTCACCTCGGCGGCTCCGATCGCCACGCCGTCGACGGCGACGCGCTCGCGCAGGTCCTCGACGTGCGGCGACGTGAAGCGCCCGGTGCGCAGGCCCTGGGCCTGCGCCATCGCCGCCAAGAGGTGGGCGACCGTGCCCTTGCCGTTGGTGCCCACCACGTGCAGCACCCGAGGTGGGTCCGGCGTGCCCAGGGCGTCCAGCAGCGACCGCGCGACCCTCGGATCGCGCGGACGACCCGCGCGCCGCTGGCCGGTCAGCCAGTCGGTCGCGGCGAGGTAGGCGGCGTCGGTCGCTCCGTCGAACGCGTGGGCCGGCTCGTCAACCACGACCGCGCCCGCGCCGCCGTCGGCGGCTGCGGCGGCGACCGCCCGTGCGCTTGGTTGCCGGTTCCTGCGGCTCGTCCCAGCCGCTCATCGTCGCTTCCTCGGCGACGTCGACGAGCGTCGCTTCGAGGACCGCGTCGGGAAGTCGCTGGACCAGCCTGACGATGGCGTGCGGCGGCGCGAGATCCACGACGACGACGCTGCCGCCGGGGTGCAGCGTGTACGCCCGCGCGCGGCGGCGCTCCCCGAGGATCTCGAGCTCGAGGTCGTCGGCGCGGGCGACCGTCACGTCCTTGCCGAGCAGCGGCACGCGCCACGGGACGGCCGGCACCGGCTTCCCCGCGACCGCGGCGGCCGTCACGGCGCGCAGCTCGCGCAGCAGGGACAGCGGGTCGCGGTAGGGGCGCAGGTAGGGGATGGTCGCCTGGTCCTGTCGGCCGCGGGTGGCGGTGACCAGCCCGGACTCGGCGTCGAAGCGGACCTCGTAGCTGCGGGCATCGCCGCCGCCCTCGCTCGCCTCGTGCCAGCGCAGCGAGTGGTGCCGCTGCGGATGGCAGCGGCTCGTCTGGGTCCAAGTCGACTGTCCGAGGACCCCCTGGAGCTGCATGCGCGCCTCGACCAGCGCCGTGCGGCCGCGCTCGCCCGTGCGCAGGATCAGCCGCCCGGCGGGGCGACCGCGGGCGTTGAGTCGGTAGGTGAACCCCTCGATCGGCACGCCCAGAGGCTATCACGCCGCGAACGACGCCCCGGGCGCGGGTAGACTGGCGGCGATGCTCGAGCTCCGCACCCTCCGCGAACGACCCGACGACGTCCGCGCGGCCATCCGCGCCAAACAGCTGTTCGACGCCGAGCCGCGGCTCGACGAGCTCCTCTCGGCCGACGCCGAGCGGCGGTCGCTGCGGCGCGAGCTCGAGGGGCTGCAGGCCGAGCGCAACGCCCGCAGCCGCGAGATCGGCGAGCGCAAGCGCCGCGGCGAGGACGCCGCCGACCTCATGGCCGGGGTCGCCGACCTCGCCGCCGAGGTCAAGCGCGGCGAGGAGCGCGACCGCGAGCTCGCCGCGCGCGTCGACGCGTTGCTGCTCGAGATCCCGAACCTGCCGCACCCGTCGGTGCCGTACGGCGAGGGGCCGGAGCAGAACGTCGTCGTGGCCGAACATGGGGAGCGCCGCGGGGGCGAGGGGCTGCGCCCGCACTGGGAGCTGGCCGAGGCGCGTGGCTGGATCGATTTCGCCGCCGGCACGGCCGTCACCGGTGCCGGGTTCCCGGTCTTCCTCGGCGACGGCGCCCGGCTGGTGCGTGCGCTGACGTCGTTCTTCCTCGACCGGTTGGTCGAGGAGGGCTTCACCGAGGTGGCGCCGCCCCTGCTGGTCAACGCCGAGTCGGCCACCGCCACCGGCCAGCTGCCCGACAAGGAGGGGCAGATGTACCAGGTGGCGGACGGGTTCTACCTGATCCCGACCTCGGAGGTCCCCGTCACGAACCTGCACCGCGGCCAGATCCTGGACGAGGCCGCGCTGCCGCTGCGCTACTGCGCGTTCACCCCCTGCTTCCGGCGCGAGGCCGGCAGCTACGGCAAGGACGTGCGCGGGCTGAACCGTCTGCACCAGTTCGACAAGGTCGAGATGGTCGTGCTCGCGCTACCGGAGGAGAGCTACGACGCGCTGGAGGCGATGACGGCCATCGCCGAGCGGATGCTCGTCGACCTGGGCCTGGCATTCCGGCGACTGCTGATGTGCAGCGGCGACATGGGTTTCACGCAGGCGAAGAAGTACGACCTCGAGGTCTGGAGCCCGGGGCAGGCGCGCTGGCTGGAGGTCTCGTCGGTGTCGAACATGGAGGCCTTCCAGGCGGCGCGCCTCGAGACCCGTTGCCGGCCGGGCGGGTCGCAGGGACAGGGCAAGACGCGTCTCGTCCACACGCTCAACGGCTCGGCCCTCGCGTTCCCGCGCACGATCGCGGCGCTCCTCGAGACGCACCAGACCGAGGGCGGTGAGGTCGTGGTTCCCACCGTGCTGCGGCCCTACTTGGGGCGTGACCGGCTGCGCTGAGCGCGCGCCGCGCACCGCGCGGCGCCCGCCGATCAGCCGTCCTGCTCGACGGTCCGTGGTACCTCGACGCGGTCGTCGCGCCAGGCGGGCGCCAGCTCCTCCAGCGCCGATCGAGGCAGGCCGGCGACGGGCACGTCGGGCCTCAGGCCGGCGGGCTCGCCGCCGCCCGCCTCGAGGTTCGGGTGGCGCAGCGGGTCGGCGGACGGGTCGTCGAAGGCGGCGAGCCGATCCACGTAGTCCAGGATCCGTTCCAGGTCGGCGCCCAGGGCCTCGCGGTCGGCGGTCGTGAGGTCGAGCCGCGCCAGTCGAGCCAACGCCTTCAGTTGGTCGTCGTCGAGGTGTGGCACCGGGCGAGCCTAACGCAGGTGCGGCGGGGGGAGGCCCGGTTGCGGGCCTCCCCCCGCCGCCTTCACGTTCAGCCGATCCGGCGCACGATCTCGTAGAGCACCACCACCAGCGGCAGCGCCGGGAGCATGCTGGCGACGGAGATGCGCCGCAGCTCCAGGAGCGTGATCCCGAGGCCGACGATCATCAGGCCGCCGACGCCGTTGACCAGCAGGACCCGCGGGTCGACGGCCGGGTCGGGTAGCCAGCCGGCGACCGCGCTCGCGCTCAGGGCGATGCCGCCCTGGAAGACGAGCACCACGAGCGCCGAGGCCAGCACGCCGAAGCCGAACGTCGCGGCCAGCGCGATCGACGAGATGCCGTCCAGGGTGGCCTTGAGCAGCAGCAGCGACGCGTCGCCCACCAGGCCGTTCTGCAGGCTGCCGACGATCGTCATCGGACCGACGCAGAACAGCAGCGAGGCGGCCACGAAGCCCTCCGTGAAGCGCCCCTGGCCACGCACGCGGCGCTTGAGGGCGTCGCCCAGGCCCTCCAGGCGGTCGCCGAGGCGCCACGCCTCGCCGAGCGCCGCGCCGGCGGCCAGCGCGACCAAGCCGAGCAGCACGCCGGGTGGCGCGTCGACGCGCCCGAGGTCGGCCGCCGCGGTGATGCCGATCACCAGCGTCACCAACCCGATCGCCTGCAGCAGCACCGCGCCGATGCGGCTCGGTAGGCGACCGCGCAGGACCAGGCCGATGCCCGAACCCAGCAGCACCGTCAGCGTGTTGACGAGCGTCCCCGACAGGGCGTCGAACGGGCTCAAGCGCCGCCCTCGGTCCCGCCGGCGGCCGGGCGACTGCGCAGCACCAGCAGCGTGACCACGGCCCCCGCCAGCAGGGGCAGGCCGACGAGCCACACGATCCACGTCCACAGGCTCCGCGGCGCGACCTGCGTCGGCGGCAGGATGAAGGGCAGCTCACCGACGGGGCTGCCGAGCAACGGCAGGACGACGGAGGCGTTCGCCTCCTCCCACTGGAACGTCTGGTCACGGACGAGCAGGTGGTAGGCGTCGCCGTCGGGCAGCGTGAATTCGGCCCGGTACACGGCCGGCGCGACCTCGATCAGGCGCTCGGAGCGCAGAGGCGGCGGCAGCGCGGGCGCCTCCGTCGAGGGGGAGGGGAGCGCCGCGTCGGCGGCGGGCATGGGCCGCACCTCGACGAACACCACGGCGTCCTCGACCGGGGCGAGGGCGGGGTCTTCCAGCGTCAGCGTGAGCTCGAAGGCCGCCCCCGGCGCCGGCGGGTCCGGCTCGATGCTCACGCTGCCGAACACCAGCGTGGCGTGCGCGTGCACGGTGCCGAAGAGGAGCGCGAGGGCGAAGGCCGCCGCCAAGGCGGGGGCGCGGCTCATGGCGGCGCGGCTTCCACGGGTGGATGGTGACGGTACAACCACGCTCGGTAGGCTAACCCGGAGGCGGCGGCCTCGGCCGCGACCGCGCGCCCGACCCAGCGCAGGTGCCAGGGCTCGTAGTCGTAGCAGCTCGCCTCGCGTCCGTCGCGAGGGTAGGGGATCACGAAGCCGTGGCGCGCCGCGTGCTCGGCGACCCAGGCGCCCTCCGGCGTCGTGGCCCAGTCGTCGAGCTCCCAGGCGGGCGGCCCGTCCGCCGAACGCAGGTCCACCGCCGTGCCGAGTTGGTGCTCGGAGTGGCCGGGCCGGGCGCTGACCTCGGCCGCCCGCTCGGCCCCGAGCTGCCGCACCCACCCCTGGTGCACCGCGTCCTGGTACGCCTCGCTGCGGTACGCCGACTGCACCGCCAGCCGCACGCCGTCGGCCTCGGCCGCGGTGCGCAGCGCGCGCAGGTCGTCGATGACGATCGCGCGCAGCGGCAGGTCGCTCGCGAAGCCGGCCCGCGAGACCGGCACGAGGTCGCTCGGCGCGTAGCCGGGGGGAAGGCGCCAGGCGGGGTCGAGGACGATCCGTTCGGGGTGGACGTCCGGGTCGACGGCCGTCACGCGCTCGTCGATCGCGCACGGCGGCGCCGCGGCGGCCCAAGCGACCAGGGCGACGGCCAGCGCCGCCGGAACGCCGCGCCACGCCCTCATGGTGCCCCCGACAACGGGCCGAGCAGCGTGCCACGCATCTCCATGGGGAGCCCGAGCAGCAGGACCTGGAGAACGGTCACGAGCAGGACGAAGCCGCCCATGATCCACATCGCCGCGATGCCGCGGACGCCGAAGTCGCGCAGCGCCACCCGCGCCGTGACCGCCAGCGCCAGCGCCGCGGCCAGGGTCACGGCGCCGGCGCCGATCGGGAAGAGCCAGCGCGAGGGGACCACCTGCGCGAGCCGCCAGTCCGGGTCGACGGCGAAGCCGCGGTACTCGAAGAAGTGCTGGAAGACCGGCACGATCGCCAGCGCGCCGGTCAGGAAGTGGAACAGGTAGTGGGCGACCCAGAAACCGACGCCGAGCACGACCACCACGTAGCCCCAGCGGTCGAACGCGGACCACACGCCGGTCGGGCGACCGCGCGCCACGCGGTCGGCCAGCCACGACGCCCCGAGGGTCGCGCCGAGTCCGGCGGCGCTGACGCCGGCGTAGAGCAGCGCCAGGATCAGCCACTCCGCTCGGGTCCCGAGGACGCCGGCGATGGCCTCCGCCGTCGCGAAGAACGCGGGCACCATGGCGAACGCGTTCATCAGCCCCCACCAGGCGAGCATCACGCCCATCAGCAGCGCCCAGCGGCGCCCCCGGTGGCGCCAGCCATCGCGCACCACCTCGCGCCAGGGCGCGCGCAGGCGCAGCGCGACGTTGTCGTAGGGGCAGGCGCGCACGCAGTTCAGGCACAGCGTGCAGTCCATGTTCGAGGTCAGCTGGGGGACGAACAGGCCGGTCTCGCAGCCGGGGAAGCGCCCGACCCCGTTGGGCGAGACGACCTCGGAGAGCGGCACGTACGCCGCGCGACGTGGGCCGTCGATCGCGTCGCGCAGCTCACCTCGGGCATCCCGCCAGCGCGCCTCGCGCGCTGCCGTGTCGCTGATGCGACCGTGCAGGCAGGGCTTGTGCGCGCAGTCGTCGCAGACGGCCGGGTCGACGGTCGCGATCTGGGTCGGGGCGACCGAAGCCAGGGCGAAGTTGAAGTTCCCGAGCGGGCACACGTAGCGGCAGAAGGTGCCGGCGGGGAAGAGCGTGTCGATCGCCCACGCGGCGCCGAAGTAGCCGATCGCCAGCCAGGCCGTGAGCCACGGGCTGCTCCACAGCGAGAACGCCTCGTAGGCGTAGAAGAAGGCCACCATGAGCGCGAGCACCAGGGCCTTGGACCGCAGCGCCCGGGGCCAGCGCAGCTCGCGTCCCCAGAGGCGCTTGGCCAGCCGCGCCGGTCCGCGGGTGAGCATGAGCGGGCAGGCGGCGCAGAAGAGGTTGCCGGCGACCAGCAGGGCGAGCACGACGAGCCCGCGGTAGTGCAGCCACACCGCCGTGGTCGCGACGTTGCGCGGCGCGAGCGGGCGACCGGTCAGCCCGTCCACGACGACGAACGCCGCCAGCGCCAGGATCGGCAGCTGCACGGCGAGGCGGGCGTAGCGCCAGCGCGCGAAGCGCCGCACACCCAGACGGCTCAGCAGGTCCGGACCCCTAGGCGGGTCTCGGCTCACGTCGGCGACGGGGAGCTCGACCATCGGCGGATGCTACCAGGGAGGCCGCGGGCGACCGTCCCGGCGCCGGTCGGGCGCGCGCCGCCGCGGCCTGCGCCGGGCGCCCACCGCCGCCGCGGTAGCGGCGCTCGACGCGGTAGCGGCGCTCGACGCGGTAGCGGCAGTCGACGCGGTCAGATGCGCTCGCCGGTCAGCCAGAACAGGATGTGTTCGTTGACGTTCTCGAGGTGGTCACCGCAGCGCTCGAGGTAGCGGGCCGTGGCCAGGAGCGTCGTCGCGCGGTCGATCGTGTGCGGGTCCGCCATCATGTAGGTGAGCAGCTCCCGCTGGATCTGGTCGTAGAGTTCGTCGATCTCCTCGTCCATGGCCCGTGCCTCGCGCGCCGTCTGCTGGTCGCCATCGGCCATCGCCCGCATGGTCAGCTCGAGCATCTCGTCGAGGATCCCCATGATGCGGTTCATGTCGAGGTACTTCTTGACCCGCGGCTGCTTGGCGAGTTC
The DNA here is from genome assembly GCA_011389865.1 of Trueperaceae bacterium. GTDB lineage: Bacteria > Deinococcota > Deinococci > Deinococcales > Trueperaceae > JAABTL01. The sequence goes on along the minus strand of JAABTL010000009.1, from coordinate 17,613 downwards.
GGCACCCGCGCGCGCGACGTGGACCGCGTAGTCGCCGGCGCGTTCGATGTCGGCCAGGGCCTGGAGCACGGCGCCGAGGAAGCGCAGGTCGCCGGCGGCGGGCTGTCGACGCGCGATGATCGTCAGGCAGCGGCTCTCGAGCTCGTGCTGCGCGGCATCGACCTGGGCGTCGCCCGCGACGCAGCGCTCGCCCGCCTCGGCGTCGGCGTCGACGAGCGCCCGCCGCGCCAGCTGGACGCCCTCGCGCACCTGGCTGAGCATGCGCACCACCGCGGCGTTGACCTCCTGCAGCTCGTGCTCCAACGCGTTCATGCCGCTGTGTACCATGGTGCGCAGCATGGCGTCACCGCGTCAGGGCAACGTCAGGCCCCGTCGGGCCGCCGGCGGGCGTCGTCGCGGGCTGGAGGCCCTCGGGCGGCGGACGCCGTGCGGCGGTCGACGCCGGGGGACGGCTGACGCCGCCATGACATCCGCGCGGCTACCATGCGGTCGTGAACGTCGTGGGGACGTGCAGCGATGGCTAAGGCGACCGTCCTGGTGGTGGAGGACGACGACGCGATCCGCGAGTTGGTCGCGTTCCATCTCACGCGGGCCGGGCTCGACGTCGTCGAGGCTGGCGACGCCGCGGGCGCGTGGGCGGCACTGGAACGCGTCGACGCCGTGGTCCTCGACTGGATGCTGCCCGACGCCTCCGGCATCGCGTGGCTGCGGCGGATGCGCAACGGCGAGCGGGGAGCCACCCCGGTGCTGATGCTCACGGCCCGCGCCTCGGAGTTCGACCGCGTGGAGGGGCTCGAGGCCGGCGCCGACGACTACCTGGTCAAGCCCTTCAGCGCCGCCGAGCTGGTCGCCAGGGTGCGCGCGCTGCTGCGGCGGGTGCGGCCACAGCGCCGCTTCACGGTGGGCACGCTGGTCGTCGACCTCGACGCCGCGCGGGTCACCGTCGCCGGCGAGCCGGTCGGACTGACGCGGCGTGAGTTCGAGCTGCTCGCGTTCTTGGTGGGGCACCCGGGGCGCGTGTTCACCCGCAGCGAGTTGCTCGACCGCGTCTGGGGCGAGGACTTCATCGGGACCGAGCGCACCGTCGACCAGCACGTCGCCCAGTTGCGGGCGAGGATCGGCCAGGGTCGGCTCGAGACCGTGCGCGGCCGCGGTTACCGGCTCGTCGAGGCCTGACATCGAACGGGACGACTGGACGGATGCGCTCGCCGAGGGTGTGGTCTGGGTCGACGCGGGCCGCGTGTCGTGGCTCAACCGTGCGGCGGCGGAGCTGCTGCAGGTCGATCGCCGGCGCGTCATCGGTGCGCCGCTCATCGCCGTCGTGCGCGACCACCGGATCGAGGCGGTCGCGCACGGCGGCGCGCCGGTCGAGACCGCGACGCGTGGGCGCCGCCTCGTGGTGGCGGCGTTCCCCGGGGGCCTGCTGCTGCGCGACGTCACCGAGGCGCGCCGGGCGACGGAGGACGCCCGCGAGCTCCTCGCGGTGCTGTCCCACGAGTTGCGCACCCCGGTGACGACCATCCGGGCCTCGCTGGAGGCGCTGCGCTTCGACCTGCCCGAATCGCAGCGCACGCGGCTGCTCGCGCGCGCGGAGGACGAGGCGGGTCGCCTCACGCGGCTGCTGGAGGACCTCACGGTCGACGTGGCGCCGCCCAAGTCGCGCAGCCTCGACGTGCGCGAGTTGGCCGCGCGCGTCGAGGCGTTGCTCGCGCCGCGCCTCGCGCAGCGGGGCGTGGGCCTGAGCACCGAGCTGCCGGTGAGCACGGTGTGGGCGGACCCCGACAAGTTCCTCCAGGCCCTGCTCAACCTCGTGGAGAACGCCGTCATCCACGGTCCGGGGGACGCCGAGGTGCGGCTGCTCGTGCGGGCCGACGCGGACAGGGAGGGATGGTGCCGCGTCGAGGTGCTCGACCGCGGCACCGAGGTCGCGCCCGAGCTGATGGAGAGCTGGTTCGCTCCTCACGCGCGCGGCGCGTCGGCCACCTCGCGCGGCACGGGGCTGGGGCTCTACATCGTCCGTTCGATCGCCACCCGCTGGGGCGGCGAGGCGTGGGGACGGCGGTGGGAGCAGGGCAACGCGTTCGGGTTCAGCGTCCCGCGGGACCGCGGCTCGGCGGCCTGAGTTCGTCCGCCAGCGTGTCGCCGAAGGGCCCGTCGTCGAGGTCGTCCTGGGCGAAGCGGCGAGCGACCTCGCCCCACGTTGCGCGGCGCCGTGGGTCGCGGGCGCGCCAGGCCGCGACCCACGCGGCGGCAGCCACCAGCCAGCGGTGGGCCCAGCGGACGACGGGGCCGGCCGTCCGCCGGGTCAACGCGTAGCCCCCCCGCAGCCCCTCGACCAGGAAGCGCCCGTCTGCGGGCGTGGCCGCGCCGCCGAGGTGCACCACCTCGGTCGCCACCAGCGCGCAGCGCCACCCCGCCGCCCGCGCCCGCGCGGCCCATTCGAGGTCCTCGTTGTAGAAGCGCAGTCGGCCGTCCATGCCGCCGATCCGGTCCACGGCCGCGCGCCGCGCCATCAGCAGGCAGCCTGACAGCCACGGCACGGGGACGCTGGCGGGCGCCCGGCCGCCTGGCGCGCCGCGCGACCGCCAACGCAGCCGCGCGTGGTGCAGGCGGTAGGGAAGGCCCTGGTCCTGGACGCGCCCCGCTGGCGTCCGGGCGACGGGGCCCGCGAGCGCGGCGCGCGGGTCGTCGAAGGCGGCGCGCAGGTCGGCGATCGTCTGCGGTCCGATCAGGACGTCGGCGTTCATGACCACGACCAGCGGCGCGGTCGTCGACTTCAGGCCCGTGTTGACCGCGTGGGCGTAGCTGTGGTTCGGCGCGCCGCGCCACGCGAGGCGCGGGTGGGCGGACGCCAGGTCCGCAACGACGCCCTCGTCCAAGGCCGTGTCGATCACCGTGACGGGAACCGCGGGTGCGTGCGCCGCCAGACGCTCTAGCGTGGCGCGCAGCGGTCCGGGCGTCCGGTGGTGCACGATGACGACCTCGACGCCGGTGTCCACGCAGCGAGCATCGCACGACGGGCGTCGTGGGGTTCTCATCGCGCGCCTATCCGCCTCGCACGTTCTCGGCGTAGGGTCCGCCGTGCCCCTCGAACTCCTGCATGGCTCCAACCCACCCGTCGCGCCGCGGATCGGGGTCGCCCTCGGTGGCGGCAGCGCCCGCGGTTATGCCCACATCGGCGTGCTCGCCGCCCTCGAGCGACGGGGCCTACGACCCGACGTGCTGGTCGGTACGTCGTTCGGCGCCGTGATCGCCGCGCTCTACGCGCTCGGCCACAGCCCCGCGCAGCTGCGCGAAGACGCCGAACGCATGCGCCGGCGCGACGTGTTGCCGCGCATCGTCGACGTCGGCCTCGGCCGTGGCGCGCTGTTCGCCGGTGGCCGGCTCGAGGCCTACTTCCATGGCCTGGTGGGGGACGCCCGCATCGAGGACCTGCCTCGTACGCTCGCCATCGTCGCGACCGACGTCGACACCGGCGAGCGCGTGGTCTTGCGCTCGGGTCCCCTGGCGAAGGCGCTGCGGGCGTCGGCGTCGCTGCCCGGCCTCTTCGCGCCGGTGGCGTGGGAGGGCCGTCGGCTCATCGACGGTGGCATCGGCGCACCGGTGCCGCTCAGCACGCTGGAGGGCTTCGGCGTCGACGTCGCCCTCGGCGTGGGCGCCGGGGTCGAGGCGCGGGACTCGCGCGGGCTGCGCCTGGCGCGGAACGCCGTTCGCAGTCGCGTGGGCCGCGGGGTGCGTCGGGCGTTCGCAGGTGCTCCGGAGCGCCGTCGGGCGGGGGCGTTCGGCACGCTCGGTCGCGCGCTGGCGCTGACGATGGACGCCTGGGGTCAGGCGGGCGATGCCCTGCCGGCCGGCGAGGGTGGTTCGGTCCACGTGCAGACCAGGCCGCCGATCCACTGGCTCCGCTTCGATCTCGCCGCGGCCGCGATCGCGGCCGGCGACGCGGCCATGGACGCCGCTTGGCCGGGCCTCGGCCGGCGCCTGGCGGCGCTCGGCGTCTAGAGAATCGTCCGCCCGAACAGGCTGGCGGCCAGTTCCACCACGACGCCGGCGGTGCGGTTGCCGTGGTCCAGGATCGGGTTGACCTCGACGAGGTCGACCGAGGACACGCGACCGCTCTCGTGCAGCGACTCCATCAGCAGGTGGGCCTCGCGGTAGCCCAGCCCGCCGGGCACCGGCGTGCCGACGCCCGGTGCGACCGCTGGGTCGAGGACGTCGGCGTCGAACGACACGTGGAGCGTGTCGACGTGCGCGAGGGCGGCGAGCGCGGTCCGGGTGACCTCCGCGATGCCGTTGCGGTCGACGTCGCTCATCGTGAGGGCGGTGACGCCGTGCTCCCGGATGAAGCGGCGCTCCTCGGGGTCCACCGACCGCAGGCCCAGCAGGACGACGTCCTCGGTGCGCAGCGGGCGGATGCCGGTCGCCACCCGCAGGCGCTCGTCGCCGTGGCCCAGGAGCAGGGCGAGCGGCATGCCGTGCACGTTGCCCGACGGGCTGGTCTCGGGGGTGTTGAGGTCGGCGTGGGCGTCGATCCACAGGACGCCGGTGCGGCGCTCCGGCGCGTGACGCACGGCGCCGGCCACCGAGCCGAGGGCGACCGCGTGGTCGCCGCCGAGGACCACCGGGACGGCGGCCGCCGGCAGTCCCGCGACCGTGGCGGCGACCGTGGCGCACACGTGGGCGATCGCGTCGCCGTAGCGCGTGCTGCCGGCGCCGTGCGGCACGCTCTCGGCGACCGGGACCTCGACGTTGCCGAGGTCGCGCACGCGGTGGCCGAGCTGGGCGAGGGTGTCGCCGAGGCGCGCCAGGCGCAGCGCCGAGGCGCCCATGTCGACGCCGCGGCGGCCGGCGCCGAGGTCCATCGGCACGCCGAGCAGCTGGATGTCCCGCATGCTCACGCCCTCCTCGGGCGGTACCAGTGCCGCCCGTCGCGCTCGAGCAGCTCGGCGGCCTCGACCGGTCCCATCGAGCCCGCGGCGTACGGCAGCGGGCGCTTGGCATCGGTGGCCGCGAGCAGCGGCGCGATCACCTTCCACTGCACCTCGACCTCGTCGGCGCGCATGAACAGCGTCGCGTCACCCTCGATGACGTCCTGGATCAGCGTCTCGTAGGCGTCCGGGTTCGGGCGCTGGTACTTGCCCTGGTACGCGAAGTCGAGGCCGACGCGGTCGAGCTCGATGCCCTGGCCGGGGTGCTTGGCGTTGAAGCGCAGGGAGATGCCCTCGTCCGGGACCAGCCGCAGGATCAGGCGGTCCGCCCTGGGCGGCGCCGGCAGGTCGAAGGGCACGTGTGGCGGGCGCCGGAACGTCAGGACGATCTCGGAGGCCTTGGCCTCCAGGCGCTTGCCGGCCCGCAGGTAGAACGGCACGCCCGCCCAGCGCCAGTTGTGCAGTTCGAAGCGCGCGGCCGCGTAGGTCGGGGTGCGGGATTCGGGGGCGACGCCGGGCTCGTCGACGTAGGCGGGCGCGCTTCGTCCGGCCGTGTACTGGCCGAGCACGGCGGTCTCCGGGTCGGCACACGAGAGCGCGCGCAGCACCTTGACCTTCTCGTCGCGGACGGCGTCGGCGTCGTAGCGGGCGGGCGGCTCCATGGTGACCAGCGCTAGCAGCTGCAGCATGTGGTTCTGGAAGACGTCGCGCACCACGCCGGCCTCGTCGTAGAACGAGCCCCTCCCCTCCATGCCCATCGGCTCGGCCATCGTGATCTGCACGTGGTCGATCGCGCGGTTCGACCAGATCGGCTCGAACAGCGTGTTCGCGAAGCGCAGGACCGCGAGGTTCTGGGCGGTCTCCTTCGCGAGGTAGTGGTCGATGCGGTAGACCTGCGTCTCCTTGAAGCGTTCCAGCACCAGGGCGTTCAGGCTGCGGGCGCTGTCGAGGTCCTCGCCGAAGGGCTTCTCGATCACCAGCCGGCGGTAGCCCTCGGCCTCCTCGGCCAGCCCGGCGTCGGCGAGGCCCGACACGATGTCGCCGTAGGTCTGCGGTGGCGTGGCCGTGTAGTAGATGTGGTCGCCGTGACCCACGTCATGCAGGCGTTCGGCGAGGCGGGCGTAGGCGTCCGGCTCGTCGTACCCGCCGCGGAGGTAGTGAATCCGCTCGGAGAGGTGGTGCCAGGCGTCGTCGAGCGGCCCGTCCAGCTGCTCGGCGAGGGCCTCGCCGAGGCGCTGCCGCAGGGCGTCGTCGCTCAGCTCGCTGCGCCCGAAGCCGAGCACCACCGTCTCCGGGTGCAGCGAGCCGCTGCGCTGCAGCGCGTGCAGCGCGGGGACGAGCTTGCGGGCGGCCAGATCGCCCGTCACGCCGAAGATCACGAAGCTGCTGGGATGGGGTTCGATGGGGTCGCTCACGCCCTGACGCTAGCACCCCGCGGCGCCATCGGCGGTCGGGCGTTCGGCGGGCGCGTGGTACGCTCTCGCGCGGCGCAGACGCGCCTCGGAGGTCCAGGTGTCCGATTCGACAACCCCCAGCAGGGCCGCTCACGAAGTGAGCGCCGCTCACGAAGTGAGCGCCGCTGACGAAGTGAGCGCCGCGCCGGAAGTGAGCGCCGCTCTTGCGGAGGCGGTCGCCCGCCTGTCGCGCGGTGCCGAGCACGTGGTGCCCGACGGCGGTCTCGCCGGCAAGCTCGCGCTCGCGGCCCGCGAGGGGCGGCCGCTGCGGGTGAAGCTCGGCGTCGACCCGTCCTCGTCCGACCTGCACGTCGGCCACGCCGTCGTGTTGCGCAAGCTGCGGCAGTTCCAGGACCTCGGTCACCGGGTGGTACTCATCATCGGGGACTTCACCGCGACGATCGGCGACCCGTCGGGCAAGTCGAAGACACGCCCGCAGCTCACGCTGGACGAGACCCGGCGCTTCGGCGAGACCTACGTCGCGCAGGCCGTCGCCGTGCTCGACACGGCCCCCGAGCGGCTCGAGATCCGCCACAACTCGGAGTGGCTGGCGCCGCTCGGCTTCGGCGAGCTGGTGCGCCTGGCCGCGAGCTACACGGTGGCGCGCATGCTGGAGCGCGACGACTTCACCAAGCGCTACCGCGACGGCGTTCCGATCAGCGTGCACGAGTTCCTGTACCCGCTGGCCCAGGCCTACGACTCGGTGGCGGTGCGGGCCGACGTCGAGCTCGGCGGCACCGACCAGCTCTTCAACCTGCTGGTCGGCCGTGACGTGCAGCGCGCCTACGGGCAGGAGCCGCAGGTGGCACTGACGGTGCCGCTGCTCGAGGGCACCGACGGCGTGGAGAAGATGTCGAAATCGCTCGGGAACTACATCGGCCTGACCGAGGCGCCCGAGATCATGTTCGCCAAGGCGATGCAGGTCCCCGACCCGTCGCTCGTGAAGTACCTGACGCTGTGCACGGAGCTCGACCTGGAGCCGCTGGAGACGTTGGCGGCGAAGGATCCCGTGGCGGCGCATCGTGCCCTGGCCCGCGAGCTCGTGCGTCTGTACCACGGCGAGGACGCCGTGACTGCGGCAGAACGTCGGTACGACGAGGTGGCGCGCGGCGGCCTGCCGAGCGAGATGCCCGAGCGCCGCATCGAGCCCGAGGACGCCCCCGCCGGCAGTATCGAGGCCGCCGCCTTGGCCGTCCTGCTCGGCTTCACGAAGAGCAAGGGCGAGGCCCGCCGGCTCATCGACAACCGCGGCCTGCGCGTCGACGGGGTACCGCTCACCGACCGGACCGCCGTCGTGGATCTCGGCGCGGGTCCGCGGGTGCTGCAGGCCGGCAAGAACACCTACGTCCGGGTGCGCTGGGGCGACTGAGCAGCCGTGGGCCGAGCGGGCGAGGCGGCGGCGGGTGGCCGCGGCCCGACGCCACGGCTCCGCCGTCGTCCGCTGGCGTCAGCCCGCCCAGGCCGGCAACTTGCGCGGCACCACGTTCCGCTGCAGGCGCACGTACATCGGCAGGCCCCCCGCGTACGGCGGGTAGTCCTCGCCCTGGATCAGCGGGGTCAGGTAGCGGCGGCAGGCCTCGGTGATGTGGAAGCCATCCTCGGTGATGAACTCCGGCGGCAGGTGCCGCTCGACGTTGGCCACCGCCGACAGGTCCGCCTGGCCGACCTCCCAGCGGTAGGGCTCGTCGGACGTGCGCACGATCACCGGCAGCTTGCCATGGACGCCCGCCATCGCCATCTCGGCGGCGGCGCGACCGAGGGCGTAGGCCTGCTCGACGTCGACGGCCGATGCGATGTGGCGGGCGGCCCGCTGCAGGTAGTCCGCGACCGCGTAGTGGAACTTGTACCCGAGGCGGCCACGAACGACCTCCGCGAGGTGCGGCGCGACGCCGCCGAGTTGGGCGTGCCCGAAGTCGTCCTTCTGGCCGGATTCGGCGACGAACGTGCCGTCCGCCCGGCGGATGCCCTCGCTGGCGACGACCACGCAGTTGCCGAAACGCTCGACGCGGTCGCGGACCGCCTCGACGAAGCGGTCCTCGTCGTACGCGACCTCGGGGAAGAGGATGAGGTGCGGTGGCTCGCCCGGGTCGTTGCCGGCAAGGCCGCCAGCGGCCGCGATCCAGCCCGCGTGGCGGCCCATGACCTCGACGATGAAGACCTTGGTCTGGGGCATGGACTCGACGTCGAACGCGGCCTCGAGGGTCGAGATCGAGACGTACTTGGCGACCGAACCGAAGCCCGGGCAGACGTCGGTGATCGGCAGGTCGTTGTCCACCGTCTTGGGCACGCCCACGCAGGCGATGTCGTAGTCCATCGAGGCCGCCACCTGGGCCAGCTTGTTGGCCGTGTCCATCGAGTCGCCGCCGCCGTTGTAGACGAAGTAGCCGATGTCGTGGGCGCGGAAGACCTCGATGAGGCGCCGGTACTCGGCCGCGTTCTCCGCGACGCTCTTGAGCTTGTAGCGCACCGAGCCGAACGCCCCGCCCGGCGTGTGGCGCAGGGCGGCGATGGTCGCGTCCGACTCGTGTGAGGTGTCGATCAGGTCCTCGCGCAGGGCCCCGACGATGCCGTTCCGGCCGGCGTACACCGTGCCGACGAGGTCGGGACGCGCGCGGGCGGCCTCGATGACGCCGCACGCGCTCGCGTTGATGACGGCCGTCACGCCGCCGGACTGGGCATAGAACAGGTTGCGGGGGTGCTTCATCGTGCCTCCGGTGAGGATGCGACGGCGCGGGCGGCGGTCTCGCTCGGCGTTGCCCGGCCAAGGGGGTTGGACGCGGGCGACCGGGACGTAGGTCGCGGCGCCGCGTCGGCACAGCGGCCGCCACGATACCAGGGCGCCCGTGCCGCCCCGTCCCGTGCGAGCCGGCTTTCACAGGGGCCAGCGTCCCTCCCGAACGTGCGAAGATGCCGCATGGTCCTTACCGCGATACCGTCTCCTCCGGAGGAACGCCGTCTTGCGCTCGTACCCGCAGCGGTCGAGCGACTCGTCAAGTTGGGGCACGAGGTGCGGCTACCCCAGGGCTACGGCGCCCCGCTGCACGTCGGCGACGAGGCCTGGGCCGCCGCGGGTGCCACGGTCGTCGCCGAGGCCGACGCGCGCGCGCGCGCCGACGTCGCCCTCGTCGTGACGCCCCCGGCGCCGAAGGTCCTCGAGGGCCTCGCGCCCGGCACGTTCGTGGTGGGCTTCCTCGATCCGTTCTTCTCGCTGCCGACCGTCAAGGCCCTCGCCGACGGCGGGCTGCGCGGGATGTGCGTCGAGCTCATGCCGCGCACGACGTACGCGCAGAAGATGGACGCGCTGTCGTCTCAGGCGAGCCTCGCCGGTTACGTCGCCGTGGTGCTCGCCGCGCAACGCATCGACAAGGTCCTGCCGATGATGTCCACGCCCGCCGGGACGATCGCGCCGGCGCGGGCGTTCGTCCTCGGGGTCGGCGTCGCGGGCCTGCAGGCGATCGCCACCGCCAAGCGGCTCGGCGCGCGGGTGGACGCCTACGACACCCGCCCCGTCGTCGCCGAGCAGGTCAAGTCGCTCGGCGCCCGCTTCGTCGAGTTCGACCTCGGCGGCGAGCAGGGCCAGACCGACCAGGGTTATGCGCAGGCGCTGACCGACGAGCAGCTCGAGCGGCAGCGCGCGCAGATGGCCAAGGTCGTCGCCCAGAGCGACATCATCATCACCACCGCCCAGGTGTTCGGGCGCCCCGCGCCGCGGTTGCTCGATGCCGCCGCCATCTCCGGCATGAAGCCGGGCTCCGTCGTCGTCGACCTCGCCGCCGCCACGGGCGGCAACGTCGAGGGCACCGTGGCCGGCGAGGAGGTCGTGACCGACAACGGCGTGCGCATCCTCGGCCTGCACCCGCTCCCTGCCTCGGTCGCGCGCGATGCGAGCCAGGTGTACGCCGCCAACCTGACCTACCTCATCGAGCACGCCTGGGTGGACGGCGCCCTGCGGCCCACCTCGGAAGACGACATCGTCGACGCCGTTCTCCTCACCGACGACGGCGCCGTGCGGCACGACGCCGTGCGCGCGCGCTTGGAGGCCTCCGCGTGAATCCGCTCCTGCTGTTCGTCTTCGTCCTCGCCATCTACCTCGGTCTCGAGCTCATCACCAAGGTGCCGTCGCAGTTGCACACGCCGCTGATGTCCGGCTCGAACGCGATCTCCGGCATCACGATCGTCGGCGCCATCGTCGCCTCGGGCGAGAGCGGGGCGCTGGCCACGATCCTCGGCACGATCGCCGTCGCCGCCGCCACGATCAACGTCATCGGTGGCTACCTGGTCACGAACCGCATGCTCGGCATGTTCAAGACCGGCAAGGACGCCTGACGTGGAAGCTTGGCAGACCTTCGCCTACATCGTCGCCTCCATCCTGTTCATCACCGGCCTGAAGATGCTGGGTCGGGCGCAGACGGCCAAGCGCGGCAACGCCGTTTCCGCGGTCGGCATGCTGATCGCCGTCGTCGCCACGCTCCTCGCCGGTGGCCTCGACTACACCTGGATCCTCGTCGGCCTGGTGGTCGGCACCGCGATCGGGGCCATCGCCGCCCGCCGCGTGCAGATGACCGAGATGCCGGAGATGGTGGCGCTGCTCAACGGTTCCGGCGGCCTCGCCTCGATGCTCGTCGGCTGGGCCGAGTACGTGCGCGCTGACGGCGTCGACACCTTCTCGGCCGTCGCCATCGTGCTCACGGTGCTGGTCGGCGGCCTCGCCGCGTCCGGCTCGGTCATCGCCTTCGCCAAGCTCAGCGGCCGCATCGACGGCAAGCCGTTCCTGTTCAAGGGCCAGAAGATCCTCAACGCCGCGATCCTCGCGCTCGCCCTGTTGGCCGGCACGGTCGTCGCGCTCGACGCGGCCCTGGCGGGCGGCGTCACCGGCGTCACCGTGGCGTTCGGCGTGGTGCTGGTCCTGGCGCTCGTCCTCGGCGTGCTCGCCGTCATCCCCATCGGCGGCGCCGACATGCCGATCGTCGTCTCGCTGCTGAACAGCTACTCGGGCGTGGCGGCCGCGATGGCTGGCTTCGTCATCGACAACAACGTGCTCGTCGTCGCCGGCTCGCTCGTCGGCGCCTCGGGCCTGATCCTGACGAACATCATGTGCAAGGCGATGAACCGCTCGCTGGCCAACGTGCTCTTCGGCGGTTTCGGTGCCACCGTCAGCGCCGGCGGCGCGGCCGCCCAGGGCGAGGTCAAGCCGCTCACCCCGGACGACGCGTACTTCATCCTGGAGGCGGCCAACTCGGTCGTCTTCGTCCCCGGCTACGGCATGGCCGTCGCCCAGGCGCAGCACGTCGTCAAGGAACTCGCCGACCAACTGGCCAAGAATGGCGCCGAGGTGCGCCACGCGATCCACCCCGTCGCGGGCCGCATGCCCGGGCACATGAACGTCCTGCTCGCCGAGGCCAACGTGCCCTACGAGCAGCTCGTCGAGCCCGAGGACGTCAACCCCGCCATGGAGAGCGTGGACGTGGCGATCGTCATCGGTGCCAACGACGTCGTCAACCCCGCCGCCAAGGAGGATCCCTCCAGCCCGCTGTGGGGCATGCCGATCATCGAGGTCGACCGCGCGCGTACCTGCTTCGTCCTCAAGCGATCGATGAACCCGGGCTTCTCCGGCGTCGACAACGCGCTCTTCCTCAAGGACAACACCCGCATGATCTTCGGGGACGCGAAGAGCACGATCACCGCCATGGTGGCAGCTTTCAAGGAGTCGTAGACTCCTTGAAAGCTGCTTGGCAGTTGGGGCGGCCGCAAGGCCGCCCCAACTGCACGGCGGCCTTGTTCGGTAAGGAGTCGTAGACTCCTTGAAAGCTGCTTGGCAGCTGGGGGCGGCCTTGCGGCCGCCCCCCCTGCACGGCGGCTCGTTGTCGAAGCCCGTCGTCGACGCCTCGACCTGCTCGGATTCGTCGGCGGCGCAGCCGCCCAACCCTGTCATCAAGGAACTTGACACGAGCACACTCAAGTCCTAGGCTGCGCCCATGGACACGAACCGCTTCACCGAGACCGCGCTGCAGCTCCTGGCGAGCGCGCAACAGATCGCCCAGACGCGGCGCCACGCCTCGGTGACGCCGCTGCACCTCGCCCGCGCCCTGCTGGCCGACGCCGAGCAACCCCCCGCACGCGTTCTCGAGCGCGCGGGCGGCGACCTCGCGCAGGCCCAGGCGGCGCTCGACACCGCCCTGGGACGCGAACCCACGGTCAGCGGCGGCTCGGGGGAGGCGTACCTCGCGCCGCAGACCGGGAGCGCGCTGGAGGCGGCAGAGGGGATCGCCAAGGCCTGGGGCGACGCCTTCGTGGCCGCCGACGCTCTGCTGGTCGCGCTGCGGCGCACCGCGGGCGATGCCCTCGCCATGCTGCCCGCCGCCGCCGATCTGGAGCGCGCCGCCCAGGAGGTGCGCGCCGGCCAGAAGGTCGACTCGCGCACCGCCGAGTCCAAGTTCGAGGCGCTGGAGAAGTACGGCATCGACCTGACGCGGCGCGCCACCGAGGGCAAGCTCGACCCCGTCATCGGCCGCGACGAGGAGATCCGCCGCGCCGTCCAGATCCTCCTCCGACGCACCAAGAACAACCCGGTGCTGATCGGGGAGCCCGGCGTCGGCAAGACCGCCATCGCCGAGGGGCTGGCCCAGCGGATCGTCGCCCGCGACGTGCCCGACGGGCTCCTGGGCAAGCGGGTGGTGCAGCTCGACATGGGCAGCCTGCTCGCGGGCGCCAAGTACCGTGGCGAGTTCGAGGAGCGCCTGAAGGGCGTCGTGGAGGAGACGACGCGCTCGAAGGGCGAGGTCGTGCTGTTCATCGACGAGCTGCACACGATCGTCGGCGCCGGCAAGGCCGAGGGCGCCGTCGACGCCGGCAACATGCTCAAGCCGGCGCTGGCCCGCGGCGAACTGCGGATGATCGGGGCCACCACGCTCGACGAGTACCGGCAGATCGAGAAGGACGCCGCGCTCGAGCGGCGCTTCCAGCCGATCGTCATCGACGAACCTTCGGTGGAGGAGACGATCAGCATCCTGCGCGGCCTCAAGGAGAAGTACGAGGTGCACCACGGCGTCGCGATCACGGATCCGGCGATCATCGCCGCGGCGACGATGGCGCACCGCTACGTCAGCGACCGGCGGCTGCCGGACGCGGCCATCGACCTCATCGACGAGTCGGCGAGCCGCATCCGCGTGCAGCTCGAGAGCATGCCCGAGGAGATCGACGGGTTGCGCCGCCGCAAGCTGCAGGTCGAAGTCGAGCTCCAGGCCCTGAAGGAAGAAGGCGACGCGGAATCGGGCCAACGGCGCCTGCGGCTCGAGGAGGAGCTGCGCGCCCTGCAGGACCGCATGGACCAGGCCACCAGCGCCTGGGAGGCCGAGCGCCGCGAGCTGGACGAACTGCGGGTGGCGCAGGAGGAGCTCGACCGCGTCCGCACCGGGATCGAGGCGGCGGAGCGCGAGTACGACCTCGAGGAGGCCGCCAAGCTGCGCTACGGTGAGTTGCCGCGCTTGGAGCACGAGGTCCGGCGCCTGACCGAGGCGCTCGACGACGCGCGCTACGTACGCCTGGAGGTCGGCGAGGACGAGGTGGCCGCCGTCGTCAGTCGCGCGACCGGGATCCCGGTCGCCCGCCTGATGGAGGGCGAGCGCGAGAAGCTGCTGCGTCTCGAGGAGGAACTTCACCGGCGGGTGATCGGGCAGGACGCCGCGGTCACGGCGGTCGCGGACGCCATCCGGCGTGCGCGCGCCGGCCTGTCCGATCCCAACCGCCCGGTCGGCTCGTTCATCTTCCTGGGACCCACCGGGGTGGGGAAGACCGAGACCGCCAAGGCGCTCGCGGCGCTGCTCTTCGACGACGAGGAGCGCATGGTGCGCATCGACATGTCCGAGTACATGGAGAAGCACGCGGTCGCCCGGCTCATCGGCGCGCCTCCCGGCTACGTCGGTTTCGAGGAGGGCGGCCAGCTGACCGAGACCGTGCGCCGCCAGCCTTACGCGGTGCTGCTCTTCGACGAGATCGAGAAGGCCCACCCCGACGTGTTCAACGTCCTCCTGCAGCTGCTCGACGACGGCCGCCTGACCGACGCACATGGCCGCACCGTCGACTTCCGCAACGTCGTGGTCATCATGACGAGCAACGTCGGCAGCCCCCACATCCTCGAATCGGCCCGCGCCGGGCGCCCAGCGGACGTCGTTCACGAGGAGGTGCTGCGGCTGCTGCAGCAGCAGTTCCGCCCCGAGTTCCTCAACCGCGTCGACGACGTCATCGTGTTCCATGCGCTCGACGAGGCGCAGGTGGCGCGCATCGCCGAACTGCAGCTCGACCGCCTGCGCGAGCGGCTGGCCGAGCGACGTGTGACGCTCGAGCTCACCCCCGCCGCGCTGGCGCAGCTGGCGCGCATCGGTTTCGATCCCGTGTTCGGTGCACGGCCCCTCAAGCGTGCACTGCAGCAGCATCTCGAGACGCCGCTCGCCCGCCGCATCCTCGCCGGTGAGGTCGCCGATGGCAGCACCGTCGTCGTCGAGCCCGGCGAAGCGGGCTTCGTCTTCGACGTGCGCGCGCCCTCCGTGGCGAACTGAGCTCGTCGCGTGGGGCCGCGCAAGCGGCTCAGCGGGACACGCATGATAGCGTGCCGTCGTGGTGTTCCGCAGGCTAGCCAACCGAGCGGGCGCGTCCGAGGGGACGGCGACGGCGTCCGAACGGACGGCCGTGGCCCCCGCCCTGGAACTCGCGCACTCGGCGCTAGCCGAGGGCCGCTACGAGGCTGCTTTCGCCACGCTTGAGGGCGCCGCGCGCCGGCAACGCGTGCGGGCCGTGCAGGCGCGCTACTGGTTGCACTTGGCGGCGTGTTACGCGCTGTACGGGCTAGATGGCCTCGAGAACGGCGTGCCCGCGCTGAAGGCCGCCGTCGCCGCCGAACCTCAGATGGTCTCCGACCCGCTCTACCAGGCCCTCTACTGGGAGTTCGACGCCTACCGCGGCGCGTCGGCGTCCGAGGTCAAACGCGGTCTGCGGGCGATCCCCGGCGACATGCCGCCCATCGCGGCCTACCACGCCGGTGCTGCGCTGCTGGCGGTAGGGGCCTCGAAGAGCGCGCTGCGGCGGCTCGAGCCGCTCCGCGACGATGCGCTGCCGACGTACCTGGTGTGGCGCCGCTGGTCGCTCCTGGGCCAGGCCCAGGAGGCCCTGGGCGAGTGGTCGTCGGCCGCGATCGCCTACGGCGCGGCGGTCGACGGCGCACCGGCGTCGGAGCGCGGGCCCGAACTGCTGGCCTACGCGAGCTGTCTGCTCGAGCTCGGTCGCATCGACGAGGTGCTCGCCGTTCTCGGCGACGTGGACGAGGAGGCGCTCGACGAGGTGGACGTCGGCCTCATGCGCTACGTCGAGGGGCGTGCCCAGCTCGAGGCCGGCAACCCCAACCGCGCCCACGAGCTCTTCGTCGAGGCCCGAGCCTTCGACGCCGAACCGGACATGGGCTTCTCGCTGGCGTACGCGACCGGCCAGGCACTGGTCGCGCTGCAGCGGTACGACGACGCCGTCGCCGTCCTGCGCGAGGCCGTGGCGGTGGCGCCCGCCGAGCATCGCGCGTTCGCGCAGCACGAGGCGGCGATCGCCCTGATGGAGTCCGAGACGCTGGACGAGGCGGTCCCTCTGCTGGAGGAGGTGCTGTCGGACCCCGGCTACCCGCACCGCGGCGAGGCCCTCGCCGACCTGGCGGACGTCCGCCTGCGCGCCGGCGACTTCGAGCAGGCCCGCAGCGATGCCGAGCGCGCGCTCGATCTTGGGGCCGTCGCTCCGGCGTGCCTGGTGCTCGGCGCCTTGGCCTTCGAGTACTACCACCTCGACGAGGCCGTGCGCTGGTACGAGCAGGCCCTGGCGGCCAGCCAGGCGGGCGATCCCGTGTGGGTCACCGCGCACCAGATGCTGGCCGACGTCCATGCCCAGCGGGGTGACGGCGCGGCGGACCGCGTGCTGCGCCACGCCCTCCTGGCCCTGGAGCACACCGAGGCGGCGAGCGAGTGGCGCCTGCCGCTCGAGGCCCACGTCACGCGGGCACGCGCGCTGCTGGGCGGTCACGACCGCGTCTTGAACTGATGGCGCTTCGCGTAAGCGCCCTGCCGGGGAGCTGAGCGATGGAGGGCCTGCTTTTGGCCGCGGCGTTGGCGCCGCTGCGCGCGCGGCTGCCGGTTCGGCACCTGGGCTGGAGGTTCGCCGACGCGACGACGCTGGTGCTGCCGCTGGACCCCGCGGAGGCAGGCGCGCTGTGGCTGGAGTTGGCCCCGCCGGCGCCGCGGCTGACGCTCGCCGGTGACCCGGGTGACGCGCGTGCCGCCCCGTTCACCCCCTTCCAGGCGCAGCTGCGGGCGCGTGCGGTCGGTCCGCTCGAGGGAGCCGAGCAGGCGGCCCTGGATCGCCGCTGCACCCTGCGCTTCGGTGCCGGAACCGGCTTCGTCCCCAGCCCCCCGGTGTGGCTCGAGGTGGAGTTGACCGGGCGCCACGCCAACGCCGTATTGCGGGACGAGGACGGCCGCATCCTGGGCGCGCTCCGGGAGGTCGGCGCCGACGTGAACCGCCACCGGCAGCTCCGTCCGGGCCTGGACTACCGGCCGCCGCCGCCGTACGAGAAACTCGATCCGCGCGAGGTGGCGGAAGGGGCCCTCGGCGACGCGCTGCGCGGCCGCCCCCTCGCCCGCGCCCACACCCGCGTGGACGGCGTCGGCCGCGTGCTGACGGCCGCCTGGGCGCGGGCGGCGGGCGTCGACCCCGATCGGCCGCTCGAGGGCCCGGAGCTGGCCACGGCGGTCGAGGCCCTGGCGCGTTTGGCGGCCGATCCCGTGGGCGTCCTCGCGGCGGCGGCCGACGACGGGGGGGAGGCCGCCGGCGAGCCGGGCGAGGCGCGCCGCGCGGACGCGGTCATCGTCGCCCGCGCCGCCGCCCGTGCCCGGCTCGCCGACCGGGCGGCGCTGCTCCGCGAGCGCCTGCGGGACGCCGACCGGGCCGAGACGGCCGCCCGCGACGCGGCGAACCTGCGCGCGGAGGCCGACCTGCTGCTCGCGCACGGCCACGCCCTCGAACGGGGCGCCAGCGAGGCGACGCTGACAGGTTTCGACGGCGGGCCCGTGCGCCTGCGCCTGGCGCCGGACCTCGACGCCGCCGGCAACGCCCGCGCGCGCTACGAGCAGGCCCGCAAGCGCGAGGCGCGGGCCGAACGCGCGCGCGCCCACCGCGCGGAGGTGGAGGCCGAACTGGCGCGG
>JAABTL010000008.1 GCA_011389865.1 Trueperaceae bacterium | reverse complement strand
GCGCGGCGCGGCGGGGTCCACTGGTCCTGCAGGGGGGCCGCGAGCCGGTCCAGGCCGAGAACGTCGACCCACGACGCCGCGAGCTCGATCGCCAGCGGATGCCCACCCAACGCCTCGACGACCCGTTCGACCCGCTCGAGGTCGAACCCGCGGACGGTGGCGAGGGGGAGCCGCCCGGCCGCGCGGCGCAGGAAGAGCTGCGCCGCGGGGCTCGCGACGCTCTGCTCCACGGGACCGGTGCCGGCACGGTCGGACCCGGTCGCGAGCGGGTCGACCTCGAACACCACCTCCGCCGAGTGCCCCAACCGCACGCGCGACGTGACCACGAGCCGGACGTCACGCGTGCCCCGCAACAACGCGTCCACGCTCGGCAACTGCTCGACGTGCGTCTCGAAGCCGTCCAGGACCACCAGCAGGCGGCGCGCCCGCAGGCCACGGACGAGCTGCGGGCCGACCGGCGCGTGCGCCTCGACGCGGACGCCGGTCGCATGGGCTACGGCGAGGGCGACCGCCTCGGGCCCCTCGGCCCCCTCGAGCGGCACCATGACGGCCCCGTCCGGGAAGGCCGTCTGCAGCTCGGCCACGAGCGCCGACGCGAGCGCGGTCTTGCCGATGCCGCCCGGCCCCAGCAGCGTGATCAAGCGGGAGTCGCGCTCCCGCAGCCGCTCGACCAGCTCCGACAACGCCCGCTCGCGCCCGACGAGCCCACGCCGGTCGCCAAGGTACCGAAGGCGAACCGGCTCGACCGGGTGCGGCCCCGGCGCCTCGACCTCTCCCACCGAGCGCTCGGCGAGCCGCTCGAACAGCGCCCGCGTCGCCGCCTCCGGCTCGACGCCACACTCGCGCCGCAGCACCACCTCGAACTCCCGGTAGCGCCGCGTGACGCCGTGGGCATCGCCGTCCGCCGCCGCGGCCTGCATCGCCTCGCGCACGGCCTGCTCATCCAGCGGATCCGCCCGGACGAGCTGGTCGGCGTAACCCACCGCTTCGCCGTACCGGCCCTCCGCGCTGGCCTCCGCCAGCAGCGTGCGGCACGCCTGCCGCCAGTCCGCCGCCACCGCCGCACGCTCGCTGGCGAGCCAGGCCGAGAACTCGTCCGCGTCGTCGACCTCGAATCCCTCCAGCAGCGGCCCCTGGTGCGCCACGAGGGCATCACGCCAGCGTCGCTCGGCGACCGCCCGCCGGAAGCCGGCGACGTCGCAGTCTCCGTCCAGCCACACGCCCGTCCGATCCAGACCCAGCAGTGCAGCCAACGGACCGTTCACCAAGCGGCGCAGCGCCTGACGCAGGTTCCCGAAGGCGTGCGCGTCGTCGAGACCGGGCCACAGCAGCTCCGCCACCTCGGCGCGGCGCACGAAGCCACCCCTCGCCGCGACGTGCACGAACACGGCGTGCGGCCTCGATGGCCCGAGCGGCAGCCACGCGCCCCCGGCGCGCGCCTCTGGCGTGCCCAGCAGACGAACGCCCAGCTCCATGATCACCTCACTGTACGCGCTGACCGCTCTTTCAGTCATGAAAGCGTTGCCGAAGCCCGCGCGCCCGCGGCCCGCACCTGCGTCGCGTACCCCATCGACGACGCCTTCGACGGCGTCCTACGATGGACCATGACCGCGCCCGAGAACCGCCCCGCGTCCGTCGCGGCGCCCACCCAGGGCCGCCCCCTGCGCGTCGGCCTGCTGGCCGACGTCCACGACCACGTCCACTCGCTGCGGCGCGCCCTGCCGTGGCTGGCCAGGCACACCGACGTCCTGCTGGTGCTGGGCGACCTGGTGGCGCCCTTCGTGCTGCGCCGCATCGCCGAGGGGTACGAGCTTCCCGTGCACGTGGTCTTCGGCAACAACGACGGCGACCGCCACCTGCTCGGCGCGGTCGCGGCCGGCTTCCCCCACGTGCGCATGCACGGCGAGCTCTTCCGCGGCGTGCTCGGGGGGCGCCGGGTGGCGGCCCAGCACTTCCCCACCATCGCCGAGCTGATCGACCCGACCGCTGCCGACCTCATCGCCTTCGGCCACGACCACCGCGCCCGCGCCTTCCTCCGCGGCGACGCCTGGGCGGTCAACCCCGGCACGCTGATGGGCTACGACCCGGCCGCCGACGCCGACGTGCCGGCCTCCTGGGCCGTGTACGACGCCGCCGAGCACGCGGTGGCGTTCTGGCGGCTGGCCGGGGACGACGAGGTCGAGGGGTGGCAGCCGGGCGGCTGACCCCCACGGCCTCCTCAGGCCGCGAGCAGCGCCACCTGCCGGGCTGCGTGGACCTCGAGCAAGAGCAACGCCCGCAGGGCCTGGGCGTGCCGGTCCGGCCGCGGCGTCGCCTCGACGTAGAGCTCGGCCGCGACGTCCCGCCAGCGCCACAACTCGCGCCGGAACGAGCGGTGATCGGTGGCGACGATCGTCAGGTCGGTGAGGTTCAGCACCCGCTCGTAGGCGAGCCTGCGAGCCTCCGCATCGTCCAGGCCCAAGCGTCGCGACGTGCGGAGCATCTCGTTGGCGATCATCAAGACCTGCTGACCACGGTCGAACCGCCGCCAGCGATCGAGCGACAGGCCCGAGTGCTGGGTCACGGGAGCGCCTCTCCCGTGCCGATCAGCGCGGTCGTGAGATCGACGATCCGAGCGCGGGTCGCGGGATCCTCGACCTCCATGCTGCGGTTCCCGTGGGCGGGCCGGATGTTGATCAGCGACACGTACTCGATGCAGTCGTCGGGACCGCGCCCAGGGTAGTAGTTCGCCCCCCACAGGTGTTCCTGCAGCGAGCCGTCGTCCAACAGCACGTCCGCCGCGTCCACGTGCAGCTCACCGCCCACCGCGACAACCCCGCGCTCGACGTCCACGACGACCTTCACCATGTCTACGAAGAACGCCTCCGTCAGGCGCCGAAGCTCCGATGGCTCGATGCGCTCGCGTACCAGAACGATGGCAGGCGCCTCCACGCACCCAAGATACCAGCGACGCCGGTCGCGCCTCGGAGGTACGCGGGGCCGTCAGGCCAGGAAGCGCTCGACCTCGGCCAGCGTCGCCTCGTCGCCAGGCGGCTCGTCCGAGGTTGCCGGCAACTCGGTCGGCGGCAGGCCCAGCAGCCGCCGGGCGTCCGGCCACACCTCGTACTCGAGCGCCGGGTTGCCCCACGCCAGCGCCCCCAAGCGACGCGCCGCGGCGGCGTCGCCCCGCGCGGCCGCGAGCTCGCCCGCGGCGAGCGCCGCGCGCGCGACGAACCGGGGCCCAGCGATCGCCCGGGCCGCGCGCGCGAGGGCGGCGACGTCCGCGGCGGCCTCCGCCCACGCACCGAGCCGCGTGTGTGCCTGCGCGCGGAAGGCGTGCAGCAGCGCAACCATGGGGTGGCCGACGTTCTGCGCACCGAGGGCCTCCAGCGCCGTGCGCGCCTGGGCGAGCACGGCGTCCGGCGTCCCGTGGCGGGCCAGGAAGGAGCAGCGTAGGAACGTGACCACCGCGTGGCCGGAGCCCAACCTCGCCGCGAGGCGCTCGATCTCGGCGAGGCGGTCCTCCGCCACCGCGCGTGGCTCCGCCACGATGGCCACCCAGACTTTCCAGGCATCGGTACTGGCCGTCCCGCCGAACCGGAGTCGGTCCGCCAGGGCGGCGTCGAAATGGCGCCGCATCTCCTCGAATCGGCCACGCATGAGGGGAGTCACCGCCAAGTCCTGGCGCACGTCCACGGCCAAAGCGACATCGTCGAGCTCGCGCGCGAGGCCGAGGGCTTCTTCGAGCAGGTCCTGGGCCTCCGCGCCGCGACCGATGAAGGCGAGGCGCCGCCCGCGCACCTCGAGCAGCGCGGCCAGCCCGATGCGATCGCCCGCCCTCTCGAAGGCCGTGCGCGCCGTCGCCAACCGCTCATCGACGCGCTCCGTCGGATCGAACCACGTCAGGGCGCCGACGGCCAGCGCGAGGGCCCGGTCGTCGCCCAGCCGCCGCGCCAGGGCCCAGGCGCGGGCCGCGTGTCGGGCGCGCGTGCGGCCGTCGCCCGGGGCGAAGGTGAGCACGCGTGCGAGTGCGAGCGCGCGAGCGTGCTCACACGCGCGGCGCGCTCACGCTCGTCCGAGCAGTCTCGGCCGGCACGGCGAGCCGCGGCGCGCAGCGCGACGACCGCCTCCTGAGCGGCGGACGCTACCTCGGGCGCCCGCCAGTTCCGGCCGAGCGCCCGGAACAGGCCGATCGCCATGTCGGCGAGCGCATCCCACGCGCCGCGCGTCAGCCCCCAGCGCCAGGCGCCGAGCGCCTGCTCCAGATCGTCTCCGTGCAACTGCACGCGCCGACCCGTCCGCGGGTCGACCTCCTGCGCCACGCGGGTCCGCCACGCGCCCAGCGCGGCGGACCAGGCTGCGTCGACGACGCCGGCGTCCTCCTCGGCACGCTCGCGGCCGAAGCGGGCGAGCAGGGCGTGCATCGCGAGCCGGTCGCCACGCTGCCACAACACGCCGCGGTCGAGCAGGTGCCGGAGCCCGCGCCAGCCGCTGCCCGCCACCTCCGCCGCCACGGCGCGGTCGAGGCTGCCGGGGAGGACGGAGAGCCGCGCCCAGGCGGCGCGGTCCGCCGGCGGCGTCATGCGCCAGGTCTCCTCGATGACGGCGTGCACGTCGCGCCGGCGCGGCGAGCGATCCAGCTCGTCGCTGTGCAGCGGCGCCCACGACGTCCGCAGCTGCGCCTCCAGCCCCTCGAGGCCGAGAACGTCGAGGGACATCGCCGCCAACTCCAGCGCCAGCGGATGCCCGCCCAGCTGCTCCGCCACCCGCTCGATCGCGGCGGCGTCGAGGGCGCGTGCGGCCGCCGGCGCGAGCCGCCACGCGGCGACCCGCCGGAAGAGCCTGGCGGCCGGGCTGGGCGGGCTCCCGCCGGTCGCCAGAGGCCCGACCTCGACCACCACCTCGGTCGACAGCTGCAGCCGGCGGCGCGACGTCACGAGCAGGCGCGGGCCGACGGTTCCCCTTACCACCGCGTCGACGGTGGCGGCCTGCTCCAGATGCCGCTCGAACCCGTCGAGCAGCAACAGCAACCGCCGGCCATCCAGGCCCTCGAGGAGCTGAGGCAAGGCGGGCGTGCCGCTGCGCAGGCCCACGCCGGCGGCGCGCGCCGCCGACCTGGCCACCGCGTCGGCTCCCGATCGGTCCTCGAGCGCCGCAACGAACACGCCGTCGGGGAAGGAGGGGCGCACCGCGGCGAGTGCGGCGGCGGCGAGGGTGGTCTTGCCGATGCCCCCGGGACCGAGCAGCGTGACGAGCCGCACGTCCGGATCGCCCAGCCGCTCGACCAGTCCGGCGATCTCGGCGTCGCGCCCGACCACGGCGGCCCGGTGCCCGACCCTGGGCGCGAGGGACGCCAAGGCGGGCGGCGCGTCCTCCGGTGCCACCGGCGGTGACGGCGCAGGAACCGACCGCGCGGCAGGCCGGTCCGGGGGCCCGGCGGCACCCGTCGAGAGCCGCGCCTGCAGGTCCACGGTCGCCGGCTCGGGCGTCATCCCGAGCTCCTCGTCCAGACGACGCGCGAACGCCTCGAACCGCAGGGTTCCCCCGCGCCGGTCGCCCAGGGCGGCAGCCGAACGCAGCGCGTCGCGGACGGCCGACTCGTCGAGCGGGTCGGCCCGCAGCAGCCGGTCCGCGAAGGCCACCGCCTCGTCGTGCCGACCGGCGGCGGCGGCCTCGCGGCACGAGGCTCGGCACGCCCGCCGCCACGCCTCGGCCACCGCCGTCCGCTCCACCTCGAGCCACGACGCGAACTCGTCCGCGCCGTCGATCTCGAAGCCCTCCAGGAACGGCCCCTGGTGGATGGTCAGGACGTCGGCCCAGCGACGCTCGGCGGCCGCACGCCGGAACTCGGGGACGTCGCTGTCGACGGTCAGCCAGATGGCGCCGCGGTCTCGCTCGACCAGCGGGCCGAACGGGCCTCGCGAGAGCGCACGCAGCGCCTGCCGCAGGTCGCCGTGGGCGTGCTCGGCGTCGGCGTCCGGCCACAGCAGCGAGGCCGCCTCCTCACGGCGCACGCGCGCGCCGCGGTACGCGACGTACGCGAAGAGCGCGTGGGGCTTCGTCGGTCGCAACGGCACCCACGCCTCGGCAACGCGCACCGCCGGCGGCCCGAGCAATCGCACGGCCACGTCCATGGTCATCTCCACCGTACGCCTTCGTGGGGCACCCGTCATCCGGCCGGCTGACGCGACGCGCCGCGGTCGCGTGCGCCGCCTCGACCCCGACCGCCGACGGTCCGGTCACGGAGCCGCCGCGCACCGGACGGAGATCCGGCGCGCGGCGGCGAGGGCGGTCGAGATCAGTTCAGGACGCCGAACGCCCGCGGCACCACCTCGACGAACCAGGGGAAGTAGGTGACCAGGATGAGCGCCAGCAGGAGCGGCGGCCACAGGTAGATCATGGCGCGGCTGGCGCTCTCGATACGGATCTTGCCGATGGCGCAGCCGACGAAGAGCGCCGTGCCGACGGGCGGCGTCGTCAGGCCGAGGCCGAGGTTCATCAGCAGCATGATGCCGAAGTGCACGGCGCTCATGCTGATCGGGTCGGCCGTGACGATCGGCAGCAGGATCGGGGTGAGGATGAGGATCAGCGGCGCCATGTCCATGATCGCGCCGAGGAGCAGCAGCAGGACGTTGATCAGCGCGAGCAGGACGATGGGGTTGTCGCTGAAGCCGAGGATGCCGCTCGCGAGGATCGCCGGGATGCGCAGGTAGGCCATCAGCCAGGCGAAGGCGCTGGCGGTCGCGATGAGGAAGATGACGATGGAGATCGTGCGCACCGCCTGCTGGGCGACGCGCCAGACCTTCCTGAAGCCCATCTCGCGGTAGATCAGGGTGGACACCAGGAAGGCGACGACGGCGCCGATGGCGGCCGCCTGGGTGGCCGTGAACCAGCCGAAGGCGATGCCGCCGACGATGATCAGGCCGACGAGCAGACCGGGCATGGCCACGACCGACACCCGCAGCGACTCGCGCAGCGGCGGCCGGCTGTCGGACGGGTAGCCACGGCGGAGGGCCAGCGCGTAGCTCGCGAGCATGAGGAAGAGGCCGATCATCGCGCCGGGGAGGTAGCCGGCGAGGAACAGCGCGCTGATCGACACGCCGCCCGCGGCGAGGCTGTAGATCACCGCGTTGTGGCTCGGGGGGATGATGATCCCCTGCACGGAGCTGGCGACCGTGACGCCGACGCTGAAGTCCGCGTCGTAGCCCCTCTTCTTCATCATCGGGATGAGGATGCTGCCGTTGGAGCTGACGTCGGCGACCGCCGAGCCGGAGGTGCCGCCGAAGAGCATGGAGGCGACCACGTTGACGTGCGCCAGGCCGCCGCGGATGGGACCGACGAGCACGCGCGAGAACTCCACCAGGCGGGAGGCGATGCCCCCCTCGGCCATGATCAGGCCGGCGAGGATGAAGAAGGGGATGGCCAGCAGCGGCGTCGAGCTGACGCCGTTGGCCATGCGCTGCGCGACGATCAGGGGCGGGAGCGCGCGCATGTTGGGATCGATCAGGTGCACCGTCAACACCGTGATGAGGCTCGCGAGGCCGAGCGCGACCGCGATCGGCACCCCGAGCAGCATGAGCACGGCCATGCTCCCGAGCAGCACCCCCACTGGCCCGAGCAGCACGTCGGGTCCGAAGAGCATGAAGGCGCCGCCGACCAGCACGGCCAGGATGACCACCAGCGCGATGCGCACCGTCCAGTTGCCGCGGACGTTGGCGCTCTCGATCACCTCGTCGAGCTCCGGGTGCGGCAGCCGGACCACGTTGCGCAGGGAGTAGAGGGCCATGAGCGCGCCGCCGAAGGGCAGGCCCAGGTACATCCAGCCGACCGGCAGCTGGGTGGCGGCGAAGGTCTGGGCCATCGTGCGCTGACTCAGTTCCCAACCGAACCACGCGAGGTAGCCGCCGAAGCCGGCGAAGCCCAGCCACACGGCGCGTTCGAGCCACCGCTGCACCTGCTTCGGCAGCTGCCGCGTCAGGATGTCGACCGACAGGTGCTCGCCCGCGCGAACGGCCAGGCCGGAGCCGAGCATCGCCAGCCACACCATGAAGATGAGGCTGACCTCCTCGGTCCAGCGCGGCACCCGCATGTCGGGGATGTAGCGCGTCGTCACCTGCCAGGAGATCGTCAAGACGATGGCGAGCAGCAGGGCCGCGCTCACGACGCGGATGACGCTCGTCAGCCCGTTCTCGAGGCGGTCGTACCAGTGCGTGGGCTCGGCGGCGGGCGGGGCGACCGGGGGGGGAGCCGGCGGCGGAACGGGGGCCCCGGGCGGGGCCCCCTGTTCACGCGGCGTGTCGGTCTCGGGACGGCGCTCGTCCATCATGGCCTCCCGGCGCGCGCCTTACGGGGTGTCGAGGATGCGCTGCAGCAGGTCGCCGAAGATCGGCTCGTACTTCTCGTACACCGGCCCCATCGCGTCCTGGAACTCGCCCAGGTCGACGGTGATGATCTCGGAGCCGGCCTCGATCACGGCCGCCTTGCTCTCTTCGACCAACGCGGCCCAGGCGGCCGCCTGCACCGGCACGCTGGCCAGGGCCGCCTGCCGCACGAGCGCCTGATCCTCGGCGCTGAGCACGTCGAAGACGGTCGCGCTGATCATGACGATCTCGGGGACGCGGGCGTGGGCGTTCTCGGTGAAGTACGGCGCGACCTCGTAGTGGCGCACGCCGCTAGGGCCGTACGACGGGTAGTTGTTCTCGGCGCCGTCGATCACGCCGGTCTGCAGCGAGCTGTACACCTCGCCGAAGGCGAGCGGCACGGCGTCGGCGCCAAGCGCCTCCATCATGTCGAGCACGACCTGGCTCTGCTGGGTGCGGATGCGCAGGCCCTCGAGGTCGGCGACGCTGCGGATGGGCGTCTCGGCGGTGTAGAAGTTGCGGCTGCCGGAGTCGTAGTACGCGAGGCCGACCATGTCGGCTTCCCGCAGGCCCTCGAGCATCTCGAAGCCGATGGGCCCCTGCACGACGCGCCAGAAGTGCTCCTCGGAGCGGAAGATGAAGGGCAGGCTGTACACGCCCATCGGCGCGTAGAACTCGCCCACCGGGCTCGTGCTGGTGCGCACGACGTCGATGACGCCGAGCTGGACCTGCTCGATGGTGGAGCGCTCGTCGCCGAGCTGACCACCGGGGAAGACCTCCATCGTGATGCGGCCACCCGAAAGGGCCTCGAGGGTCTCGGCCATGTGGTTGAGGCCGAGGACGGTGGGGTAGGTGGGCGGCTGGTTGTCGGCGGCGCGGAGGACGATCTCCTGCGCGAAGCCGCCGGCCACCAGGGCCAGGACGAGCGTGATGGCGAGGACCCGGAACGTGCGCATGCTTGCTCCCTCCCCGTGATCCCGCTCGCGGGCGGGATCCGGGCCCGTCGCGCCGGCGTGCACCTTCCGGTATCGATACCGTTAGCGGTAACGCAGAGGCGACGCGGCGGGCATGTACTCCGAAGGTAGCACGGGGCGCCGGCGGTGTCAACGACGGTCACGAAACAGCGTGCTTGACGGCGTTCTTGCTCGCTCAGGACCCATGCACACGGCTTGACGACGCGGGTCGCGGCCGCCTATACTCGGCCATCGGGCAGGCTGTTAGCGCTCACGGGAGCGGTCACGGCCAGTCGCCCCGCACCGAGTGGGCGTCGAGCCCGCGCCGAGGAGCCGCCCCGTGCCGAACCGCGTCACCATCGCCGACGTCGCCCGCCTGGCGGGCGTGTCGACCATGACCGTGTCGCGCGTGATCAACGCCAAGGGCGACGTCAAGCCGAGCACGCGCGAGCGGGTCGAGCGCGCGATCAACAGGCTGGAGTACCGGCCGAGCCAGGCCGCCCGCAGCCTCACCACCCGGCGCAGCCACACCCTCGGCCTGCTGGTCCCGGACATCACCAACCCGTTCTTCCCCGCGATCGTCCGCGGCGCGGAGGACGTCGCCTGGTCGGAGGGCTACGCCGTCTCGCTCAGCAACACCGTCGAGGACCTCGCCCGCGAGCGGGCCGCCTTCGAGCACTTCGAGGCGCATCGCGTCGACGGACTGATCGTGTGCAGCGCCCGGCTCCCCGACCGCGAGCTGGCGCAGCTCGTGCAGCGACACCCGGCGTGCGTCCTGCTCAACCGCAGCGCGCCACTCGACGGCATCACCTCGAGCCTCGAGGTCGACGACGTCCGCGGCGCGCACCTGGCGATCGCGCATCTCGCGGACGGCGGCCGCCGAACGATCGGCCTCCTCGCCGGGCCGACGCGTTCGATCAGCGCCCAGCGGCGCCGCTGGGGAGCCACGGAGTCGCTGGCGTTCCACCAGCTCGAGCACGGCCCCGACCTCTACGCAGAGGGCGAGCCGACGGAGGATGGCGGACGCGCCTGCATGGCTGCGCTGCTGCGGAGGCGGCCCGACATCGACGCCGTCCTCGCCTACAACGACGTCGTCGCCATCGGCGCCCTCGAGGCGCTGGCCGAGGCCGGCCGGCGCGTCCCGGACGACGTCGCCGTCGTCGGCTGCGACGACGTGCGGCTCGCCAGCCTGGTGATCCCGGCGCTGACGACGCTGCGTACCGACGGCTACCAGCTCGGTCGCCAGGCCGCCGATCTGCTGTTCGAACGCATGCGCGGCGGGCCCCCGCGGCGCGTGGTCGTCACACCCGAACTGGTGGTGCGCGCGAGCGCGCCCTGAAGCCCGTGGGCGCGGCGAGCCTGCTCGCCGCGCAGCGTTCATTCGGAGGTACCCGATGGAGCCTCGCCCCGCAGCCCTCGACGTCGCCCTGCGCCATGGCCGGCAACCGCTCGCGAACACCACGCGCCAGGCCGAAGGCCTCACCCTCTGGGCCGAACGCGACCCCGCCCACGGCTGGCGCCTCGCCGCGGCGGCCAGCGACCCCGCCCACCTCACCCCCCTCGTGGGCACCGCCGAGCGGGTGGACGACCACGTCGTCCTCCGCGGCCCCGCCGACCCCGCCAACGCGGCCGCGCTGCGTGCGCTGCTCCCCAACCTCCGTCCTGCGCCGCTCGGCCTCGCGACCTCCGCCGGCTTCGGCGACCGGCTCGGCCTCGGCACCCCGGGCCACGTCGACGCGCTGTTCGCCGTCGGCGCCGTCGGCGCCGATGGCATCGCCCCGATCTTCGCCCAGCAGTCGGTGCGCGAGAACACCCGCACCGGCCGCACGCCGCGGGAGGTCCTCGACGACGCCACCCTCGGCGCCTTCCTCGCCGGCTGGTCGGATCCGGTCGGCGCGGACGCCGACCACCTCAAGAGCGAGGTCGACGTCGACGCGCACCTGGAAGCGGGCTTCTCCTTCTTCACGATCGACCCCGGCGACCACGTCGTGTCCGAGGCCGATGCGCTGGACGGCGCCGCGCTCGCCGAGGCCTTCGAGCAGCGGCCGCCGTGGGCGGCCCTCGACAGCGACCCCGCCGACCTGCTACGACGCCTGTCCGGTACGACCGTCGACCTCGGGGACCGACCCCTGCGGTTCGCCCCCGGCGAGCTCGAACGCGCGGCCGTCAAGTACGGCGGCGCGCTGGCGCACGTCGCGCGGCTCGCCCGCCACCTGCGCGGCCAGGCCGGCCCGGAGCGGGCCGAGCTCGAGGTCTCGGTCGACGAGACCGAGACCCCCACCACGCTGGCCGAGCACGCCTACCTGGCGATCGAGCTCCGTCGACTGGGCGTCGACTGGGTGTCGCTGGCGCCGCGCTTCGTGGGCGCCTTCGAGAAGGGGGTCGACTACATCGGCGACCTCGGCGCCCTCGCCCACGACCTCGACGGGCACGCGCGGGTCGCCGCCGCCCTGGGGCCGTACAAGCTCAGCCTCCACTCCGGCTCCGACAAGTTCGCCGTCTACCCGATCGCGGTGGCGGCGGCCGGCGGGCTGGTCCACCTGAAGACGGCTGGCACCAGCTACCTGGAGGCGCTGCGCGTCGCCGGGCGCCACGACCCCGAGCTGCTCCACGCCGTCATGCGCCTCGGCCTGGAGCGCTTCGCCGAGGACGTGAAGAGCTACCACATCAGCGGGCGGCCCGAGGGGGTGCCCGATCTCGCGGCGCTGCCGGGCACCGCGGCGCTCGCGCTGCTGGAGCAGACCGACGCCCGGCAGGTGCTGCACGTCACCTTCGGCTCGGCGCTGCGGCGCTACGGCGAGCCGCTGAAGGCCCTGCTGCGGGCGCACCCGGACGACTACCGCGCCGCGTTGCGGCGCCACTTCGAGCGCCACCTCGCGCCCTTCGTGGGCGCGGCGAAGGGGGGCGCGACGTGAACGGCTTCGATCTGAGCGGCCGCGTGGCCGTGATCACCGGCGGCGGCGGCGTCCTGGGGCTGGCCATGGCCCGCGGACTGGCGCGCGCGGGCGCGGCGGTGGCGCTCCTCGCCCGCCGCGGCGAGGTCGTCGGCGCAGCCGCGGAGGGCCTGCGCGCCGAGGGCTTCGAGGCGATCGGCATCTCGGCCGACGTCCTCGACCCCGCCTCGCTGGCCGCCGCCGCGGCGACCGTCGACGCCACCTGGGGCCGCTGCGACGTGCTGCTCACCGCCGCCGGCGGCAACCGCCCCGACGCCGTCGTGTTCGGCGACCGCGACCTCTTCGGGCTCACGCCGGAGGCCTTTCGCAAGGTCGTCGAGCTCAACCTCGACGGCACGCTGCTGTCGATCCAGGCCTTCGCCCCCGCGATGGTGGCGGCCGGGCGCGGCTCGATCATCACGGTCAGCTCGATGGCGGCGCAGAAGCCGCTGACACGGGTGCTCGGCTACGGCGCCGCCAAGGCCGCGGTCGACAACCTGACGCAGTGGCTGGCGGTCCACCTGGCCCAGACCTACGGCGAGGGCCTGCGCATCAACGCGCTCGCGCCCGGCTTCTTCGTGGGCGAGCAGAACCGCGCCCTCTTGCTGCAGCCCGACGGCACGCCCACCGACCGCGGCCGCACGATCCTGCAGCACACCCCGATGGGCCGCTTCGGCGACCCTGACGACCTGGTCGGCGCCGCCGTGTGGCTCGCCTCCGACGCCTCGCGCTTCGTCACCGGGATCGTGGTGCCGGTCGACGGCGGGTACGCCGCCTTCGGGGGCGTATGACCCCGAAGGCGCACCTTCGGGGGCGTGGGAACGCTGCGTCCGGCGTGCGCGCCCGCGCCGTCGCCCCGGCCGGCCAGACGCTCGCCTGGACCGAGGTGCGCCGCGCGCTCGAGGCCGGGCTCGCCGGCGACTGGGCGGGCCAGCGGCTGCTCGTCCTCATCCCCGACCACACCCGCAGCCTGCCGCTGCCGGCGCTCTTCCGCGACGTCGTCGAGCTGCTGGAGGGCGCCGCCGAGCTCACCTTCATGGTCGCGCTCGGCACCCACCCGCCGCTCGACGAGGAACGGCTGCTGCGCCTCGTCGGCATCACGCCCGACGAGCGCGCCGGCCGCTACCACCACGTGCGCATCGTCAACCACGGCTGGGGCGAGCCCGGCACGCTCGTCTCGCTCGGACGGCTGCCGCAGGCGCGCGTCCAGGCGATCGCCGGCGACGTGTGGCACCCGACGCTCGGCGGCGACGTCGACGTCCTGATCAACCGCGCGGTGCCCGAGGCCGACCACGTCGTCATCCTCGGGCCCACCTTCCCGCACGAGGTCGTCGGCTTCTCCGGCGGCGCCAAGTACTTCTTCCCGGGCGTGTCCGGCGCGGACATGATCAACGTGACCCACTGGCTCGGCGCCCTCACGGGGGTCATCGACACGATCGGCGTGGCCGACACGCCGGTGCGCGCGATGATCCACGCCGCCGCCGAGCTCGTCGCGACGCCCACCACCCTGGTGGCGCTGACCGTCGAGGGCCACGAGCTCGCGGCCGTCACCGTCGGCGACGCCATCGCCGCCTGGCGCGAGGCCGCCGAGCTCTCCCGCAGCCGCCAGATCACGCACCTCGAGCGCCCCATGCGGCGGGTGCTCGCCTGCGCGCCCGCGATGTACGACGAGCTGTGGACGGCGGGCAAGGCGATGTACAAGCTCGAACCGGCGCTGGCGCCGGGCGCCGAACTGATCATCTTCGCGCCCCACCTCGACACGATCAGCCGCGTGCACGGCCGCTGGATCGAGGAGATCGGCTACCACTCGCTGCCCTACTTCCTGCACCAGTGGGACCGCTTCGCCCATGTGCCGCTGGGCGTGCTGGCGCACTCGACGCACGTGCGTGGCGCCGGCCGCTGGGTGGACGGCGAGGAGGAGCCCCGCGTGCGCGTCACCCTCGCCAGCCGGATCGACGCCGACACCTGCGCCCGGCTCAACCTCGGCTACCTCGACCCCGCCACGGTCGACGTCGAGGCGTGGGCCGACCGCGAGGACGAGGGCGTGCTGTTGGTGCGCAAGGCCGGCGAACGGCTCTACCGCGCGCCGCGGGAGACGCTGTAGTGGTGTGCGCGCCTACGGCGCGCACCTGCGTCGCGCACGCGCGACGCCATGAGGAGGCCCCATGAACGCCCGCTGGACCCTCGACCCCGACCGCTGCTTCGATCCCGAGCCGCGCCAGCGCGACCTCGCGCGCCGGCTGTACCAGGGCGTGGCAGACCTGCCGCTGGTGTGTCCGCACGGGCACGTCGCGCCGTCGCTGATCGCCGACGACGCGCCGCTAGGCGACCCCGCCAGCATGCTCGTCGTGCCCGACCACTACGTCGTGCGGATGCTCTACAGCCAGGGCGTGCCGATGGAGGACCTCGGTCTCGCGCGGCGTGACGGCGGGACGAGCGAGACCGACCCGCGGGCGATCTGGCGGCGTTTCTGCGCCCACTTCCACCTGTTCGCCGGCACCCCGACGGGCCTGTGGCTCAAGCACGAGCTGGTCGAGCTCTTCGGGGTCGAGGAGCGACCCTCGGCAGCCAACGCCGACGCGCTGTACGACCACCTGGTGGAGCGCCTCGCGCTCCCCGATTACCGGCCGCGCGCGCTCTTCGCGCGGCTCGGCATCGAGGTCCTGTCCACGACCGACGCCGCCACCGACGCGCTCGACACCCACGAGCGGCTGCAGGCGGAGGGCCTGCCGGTGCGGCCGACCTTCCGCCCCGACGCCGTGATCGACCCCTCACGCGACGACTGGGTACCGTCCGTCGCGCTGCTCGCCGAGCGCAGCGGCGAGGGCGTCGACGACTACGCCGGCTACCTGCGCGCGCTGCGCGCCCGGCGCGAGGCGTTCCGTGCCGCCGGCGCCACCGCGACCGACCACGCCGCCCTGACGGCCGAGGTCGAGGGACTCGACGAGGGCGAGGCCGCGCGCCTCTACGACCGTCTGCACCGCGGCGAGGGCTCGCCGGACGAGCGCCGCCGCTTCGCGTCGCACATGCTCTTCGAGATGGCGCGCATGAGCGCCGACGACGGCCTCGTGATGCAGCTGCACGTCGGCTCGCTGCGCAACCACCATGACGCCGTGTACCGCCGCTTCGGCCCCGACGTGGGCTGTGACATCCCGGTCGCCACCGAGTGGACCCGCGCCCTGCGCCCGCTGCTCAACGCCTTCGGCGCGCACCCGAACTACCGCCTGGTGCTGTTCACGCTCGACGAGAGCACCCTCGGCCGCGAGCTCGCGCCGCTGGCCGGCCACTACCCGGCGCTGCGGCTCGGGCCGCCGTGGTGGTTCTTCGATTCGGTGCTGGGGATGGAGCGCTTCCTCGACGCCGTCGTCGAGACCGCCGGCGTGTACAACCTGGCCGGCTTCAACGACGACACCCGCGCCTACCCGTCGATCCGCGCGCGCCACGACGTGTGGCGCCGCGTCAGCGCCAACTGGCTCGCCGGGCGCGTGCTGCGGGGGCTGATCGACGAGGACGTCGCGCCCGAGCTCGCCCGGGCCCTGGCCTACGACCTGGCGCGAACGACCTACCGGCTCGAAGGGGCGACGCCCACCGCGGCGTAGCCTCGGGCATGGCCGACGCGACCCCCACCAGTTACTGCCAGGCGGTGAGGCGCGGGCTCCCCGCGCCTCACCGCACGTACCACGACGAGCAGTACGGCTTCCCGCTCGACACCGACGACGCCCTGTTCGGCCGGCTCCTGCTGGAGATCTTCCAGGCCGGCCTCTCGTGGGCGACCATCCTGCGCAAGGCGGAGGCGTTCGAACGCGCCTTCGACGGGTTCGACCTGGCCAAGGTCGCCGCCTACGGCGACGCCGACGTGGCCCGCCTGCTCGGGGACGCGGGCATCGTGCGCAACCGCGCCAAGATCGCCGCCGCCATCGAGAACGCCCGCCGCATCCGCGCCCTGCAGGCCGAGTACGGCAGCCTGCGCGCGTGGCTCGCGGCGCACCACCCACAGCCGCTGACGGCCTGGCAGAAGCTCTTCCGGCGCACGTTCGTGTTCACCGGCGGCGAGATCACCCGCGAGTTCCTCGTCTCGACCGGCTGGCTGCCCGGCGCCCACGACCCCGACTGCGAGGCGCACGGGCGCACGATCGCGGCGGGCGCGCCGTGGGCCCGGTAGCACGCATGCTAGCGTCGCATCCATGGCCCTCACGTCCGTCGGCGGCACGGCCCGACACCGCCTCAAGGCGCTGGCGCTCGCCTTAGTGATCGCCGTCGCCACGGCGCAGCCAGCGCCCGACGGCGGCCCCCCGGGTTCGCTGCCGCCACCGCTGGCGACACCCGACCTCACCCCCAGGGCGCTGGAGGCCGAGGAGCTCGACCCGGCCACGCTGGCGCGCATGGCGCTCCGCTTCCAGCTCGACCAGGTCGCGCTCGAGGTCCTGGGCGCGACCCGCGCTCCGGCCCTCGTCGTCGGCGTCGCGCTGCAGGGCCAGACCATCTTCCTCGAGGCCTACGGCTCGCGCACGCCGGGCGGGCCGCCCGCGTCGCTCGACGACCCGCTGTGGCTCGGCGCGTTGGGTCACACCCTGACGGCGGTCGGCGAGCTGTCGGCCGGCGCCGCCCCCGAGGACGACGAGGCCTACCGCACGCTGGTCTTCGCACCGCTCGGCATGCGGCACGCGAGCGCACGCCTGCGGGCAGACGCCGAGTTCGAGGCGGCCACGCTCCCGCCCCACGGCCTCCGCGGTGGCGTGCTCGAGCCGATCTCGGCGACGACCACCCCGGCCGCGATCGACGCCTCGGCACCGCTGGCCGACCGGCTGCGGGCGAGCGCGCACGACCTCATGGCCTTCGCGCAGGCGCTGACCGACCCCGAACCGCCGGCGGCGCTCGCCGGCGGGGTGCGTGACGCCCTGCTCGCCGACGTCGTGCGCGACCACCCCGCCATGCCGGGCCGCACGCCCGGCTTCGCGGCGTCGGTCCTCGCCGGGCGGCCCATCCTGCGGCGCGACGGCGACCCTCCCGGGGCGCGAACGTCGCTCGTCGTGCTGCCCGAGGTCGCGCTGGCGCTGTTCGTCTACCTCAACGCCGAGGCGCAGCCGACCGGGGATCCGCTGGTCGCGGCCTCGGGCGCCCGCGACGCGCGGGGCGCGCTGCTCGAGGCCATCCTCTTGGCCCTGCTGGGCGACGCCCACGACCCGGCGGCCCCGGAGCGGCCGTGGCCGGCGGTGACCGCCGCGGCCAACCCGCCGTCGCCCGGCGACTACCGCGTCGCCCGCTACCCCACCACCCACCCCGATCGCGCGCTCGCGGCGCTGCAGCCGATCTTCGCGCTGCGCGCCGCCAGCGGCGCCGTCGCGGGCCCCACCGAAGGCGCCACCGAGGCCGCGGGCGGCGCCGTCCACCTGATCCCGCCCGCGGCGGTCGCCGAGCCGATCACCTTCACCCGCGCACAGGACGGCGTGTGGCGCAGCACGCGCGACGGCGCGCCGCTGGTGTCCACCCACGACGGCGAGGGCGGACCGCGCCTCTTGCTGCACCTCGGATCCACCCTCGCGCTGGAGCGCGTCGCGCCGCTCGAGCGCCGCGACGTCGGGCTCGCGTCCTGGGCGGCCGGCATCGCGGCGGCGATCATCGTTCTCGCCAGCTGGCCGCTCGGCGCCGTCCTGCGCTGGCGGCGGCGCGAGCCTCGGGCGTGGGACCGCAGCGCCCAGGGCACGCTGGGCCGCGCCCTCCGGCATCTGCGCGTCCACTCGCGCGTCAACGCCGCCCTGACGCTCGCGCTCGCCGCCGGCGTCGCGACCCTCGCGGCCGCGGCGCGGTCGCAGGCGGCGGCACCGATCTCGCCGGCGCCGTTGGCGGACGCGCTACCGTGGCTCCACGCCGCGGCCGTGCCGCTGGCGCTCCTCCTCGCCATCACCCTGCTGCGCACGCTGCTGGCAGCGGTCACGCACCCGAGCGCCGGCTGGCGCTGGGCGTGGCACGCGCTGGCGAACCTCGCGTTCGTCGCCACCTGGCTGCAGGGCTGGGTGTGGCAGCTGTGGTCGCCCGCCGCGATCGTCGCGCGCTGGCTCGGCTGAGCGGCCCGACCGGGCCCGGCGACCTGCGGTCGCCGGGATGGCGACCTGTGGTCGCCGGGATGGCGACCTGCGGTCGCCGGGCAGGCGACCCGCCGTCGCCCGGCCCCGCGCCCGCCGCCGGTGGGCCCGCCGACGGAACGTCGCAGCCGCAACCCGTAGCATGCCCGCATGGACCACGACGCCCACCACCCGCCCGGAACGCTCGCCCAGGCCACCGTCGCCGGCGGCTGCTTCTGGTGCACCGAGGCCGTGTTCGAGCACGTCGCCGGCGTGACCGCCGTCGAGAGCGGCTACATCGGCGGCCACCTGCCGAACCCCAGCTACGAGCGCGTGTGCGACGGTGACACCGGCCACGCCGAGGCCGTGCGCATCACCTTCGACCCCGCGGTCCTCCCCTACCGCGCGCTGCTCGAGGTGTTCTTCGGCACCCACGACCCCACCACCCGCGACCGCCAAGGTCACGACGTCGGCAGCCAGTACCGCTCGGCGGTGTTC
The DNA here is from genome assembly GCA_011389865.1 of Trueperaceae bacterium. Taxonomy (GTDB): domain Bacteria; phylum Deinococcota; class Deinococci; order Deinococcales; family Trueperaceae; genus JAABTL01. Next base: position 77,166 of record JAABTL010000008.1, on the reverse strand, counting down.
GCCCACGACGCAGCGCAGGCGGACGCGGCGCGCGGGCTGATCGCCGAGCTCGAGCGCGAGGGGGTGTTCGCCGCGCCGATCGTCACCGAGGTGGTCGAGCTCGAGGGCCAGGGTCCCGCGGGCGTCTGGTACCCGGCCGAGGACTACCACCAGGGCTACTACCGCGCCCACCCCAGAGCGGGCTACTGCGCGGCGGTCATCGCCCCCAAGCTCGGCAAGCTGCGCCAGCGCTTCGCCCACCGGCTGCGCGGGGCGGCGTGAGTGCCGGCGGGTCGCGCCTGCGGATCGGCCTCGACTTCGGCCTGACGACCACCGACGCCGTCGCGTGGCCGGGCCCGGCCGGCGCACCGCTCGGTGAACCGCTGCGGCACGCCACGCTGCAGCGCCCCGGGCCGGCCGACACCGCCGTGCTGGACCGGGCGCTCCGCGAGCTCGGCGTCCAGGTCGACGAGGTCGCGCGGCTGGCGGTCACCGGCGGGCGCTCCAGGACGCTCCCCGACACCTGGTCCGGGGTCCCCCTGGTCAAGGTGCCGGAGCCCGAGGCGATCGGGCGCGGCGGCCTCGCGCTCGCGGGCGTGCGCCGCGCCCTGGTGGTCTCGTGCGGCACCGGCACGGCCATGGTCATGGCCGACCGCGACCTGGGGACCTACCGGCACGTCAGCGGCACCGCGGTCGGCGGCGGCACCCTGGTGGGCCTCGGCCAGGCGCTCCTCGGCGAGCGCGACCCCCAGGCGCTGGCCGACCTGGCCGCGACCGGCGACGCCGGCGGCGTCGACACCACCCTCGGCGAGGTGCTCGGCGGCGGCGTCGGCGACCTGCCGCCGGAGGCCACCGCCGTCAACCTGGGCCGCCTGGCCGACCTCACGGAGCCGCCGGCTGCCGCCGACCTGGCGGCCGGCCTCGTCGCCATGGTCGCCCAGGTGATCGCCCTCCTGGCGATCAACGCCGCCCGCGCCCACGACCTGGCGGACGTGGTCGCGACCGGCCGCCTGGCGCAGCTCGCGCCCGTGCACGCCGTCTTCGACGCGGTGGCCGGCCTCTACCACCGGCCGCGCTTCGTGGTGCCGGCCGACGGCGCCCGCGCGACCGCCATGGGCGCCGTGTTGGCGGTCGACAAGCGGGGTTGACGGGCCCCGCCGGGGCGCAGACCGTGGCGGTCCCGACGGCCGCGACGACCCGCTTCGGGAGGGACCCGATGCCCGCGCGAACGACCGGCGCGGCGACGTAGACTCGCGTGATGGACGCATTCGCGGCCCGGACCGCGGCCGTCGGCGAGATCGAGAGGTGGGTCGACGGGTTGCGACCCGGCGACGTGGTGCCGCACGCCCGGCGCGGACGGCCGCTGGCGCACGCCTCGGGTCGCGGACGGCGCGTTACCGGGGATCCTGCGCGGCGGGTGCGGATCGCGACCGCGACCACCTGGCGCCCCGGCGTGGGTCCAGCGGGGCGGCCCGCGCCGATCTCCGGAGGCAGACCATGACCACCCCGGGACGGCGGGTCGTCGCGCGCGCGCACCTGCGGCGCGGGCCACGACCGCCGCTCCTCATCGTCCTGCTAGCCGGCCTGCTCGCGGTGGCCCCGCTCGCCGGCACGGCGACCGCGCAAGCGCCGGTGGCGGGGGCAGCAGGCCTGCGCCCGCCGGCCACCGCCTCACCGGAGCGCGGTCGCGTGGCGCTGATCCTGAGTGGCGGCGCCGCGCGCGGTGCCGCCCACGTCGGCGTGATCCGCACGCTGGTGGACGCGGGCGTGCCGCTCGACTTCATCGTCGGAACCTCGATGGGGTCGCTGATCGGCGGCCTGTACGCCGCGGGCTTCGACGCCGAGACGCTGGCCGCCGTCGTCGACGCGGTCGACCCGAGCGGCGCCGGCGAGCTCCTGATCCCACCGCGCGGCGGGTTCCTCGACGCGCGGCCCTTGGCCATGCTGATCGACGCCCTGACCGAGGGCATGCCGCTGGCGTCGACGCCCGTCGCCTTCTACCCGATGGTCACCGACATCCTCTCGAACGAGCCGAGCATCGCGCCGATGACCTCGCTGGGCACGGCGATCCAGGCGTCGACCGGCATCCCGGCGCTGTTCGCGCCGGTCGAGCACGAGGGGAGCCATTACTACGACGGCGCCATCTGGCTCCCGATCCCGGTGGCCCTGGCCCGTGAGCTCGGCGCCGACTACGTGATCACGTCCACCGCCGACCGCGACGTCCCGTACGCGCCCGGCGACGTGCAGGCGAACTTCTCGCGCCTTTACGTCAGCCTCCTGCGGGCGGTCACCGCCGAGAGCAAGCTCGGCAGCGACGTCACGCTCGACCCGCAGCTCTTGAACGACTCCTACATGGACTTCGGCCGCTCCTCCGACTTCGTGCGCGCCGGCGAGCGGGTCGCGTTCGCGGAGCTGCCGCGGATCCTCGCCGACCTCGAGGCGCTCGGCATCCCGCTGCGGTCGGGCGGCGACCCGAACGCCGGCGACCCGCTCAACGAGGGCTGGCGTGAGCGACTGGCCGCCGCCCGCAAGGCCGTCGTCGTGCGTGAACGCCCGTGGAACCTCGGCTTCGACCTCGCGTTCTCCCCCGCCGCGTCCGAGCGGGTCACGCCCGCCCCCGCGCCGATCGGCAGCCGCCTGCGCTTCGGCGTCGACCTGCGCGACGGCTTCCTCGGCCGCGGGACGCTGGGGGCGAGCTACGCCCGCAGCGTGACCGGCGGCGACGACACGCTGGTGCTGCGCGCCGGCTACCGCCTCGACGCCGACTGGGCGGTCGCCGCGCGAGCCGACGTCGGGCTCGGCGACGGCGCGTGGGCGACCCGCACGGGGGTGACCTGGTCGCCGACGCCCGGGCTCGACCTCGGCCTGGCGTGGCGCCTCCCCGAACCGATCGTCGAGATGGACGCGGCCTGGTCGACGACGGGCTTGGCGCTCGAGGCCCAGGTCGCGCACGCGCCGGCGGACGGTTGGTGGCGAGCGCACCTCGACGCGCGCGCCGCCGCCGCGCCCGCCGATCCGGCTGCGGCGGCCTGGACGGTCCGGGGGCGCGCCCTCGTGGGCCGCGCGAGCCCCACGACCCCGGTGGCGGAGCGCTTCTCCGTCGGTCCCGCCATCGGCCTGCGCGGCACGCCGCCCGACGCCTGGGTGACGCCGTCCATCGGGCTCGCCTCGATCGAGGTCGCGCGCGCGCTGACCGATTCCCTGCAGGTGCTGGACGCCGCGCTGTTGACGCCGTCCGCCTGGGCCTTCGTCGACGCGGCCGTCTTCGATGACGGCGGCGCCCCCCGAGCCGCCTGGTCGCTGGGGGTCGGCGGCGGCATCGAGGGGGCGCTCTTCGGGATCGTGCCGCTGGGCGTCGGCTTCGACGTCGGTTACGGTCTCGGCAGCCGGACGTGGGTCCTCGGCTGGCGCCTGGCGGCGCACACGCCCGTCGCCTGGCGCTGGTGAGGGCGGCGATCGGGTCGCGCGGGGGCACGACCGGCGGTCCGGTGATCGGGGGCATGGCGGCGAGGCCACGGGTTGGGGCGCGCCTCGCGGCGCGCCCCATCGACGGTCATCCGACGTGGTCGGACCTCAGCGGTTCTTGACCACCTTGTGCAGGTCCTGGAAGGACTGCGAGGCGTTCGGGTGGGCACCCCAGCCCTCGATCCATTCCTGGACCAGGCCGAGCTCCGTGCTGTTGACGATGAACGCGAAGGGCACGTCCGCCAGCAGCAGGTTCTGCGCCTCCTGGTAGGTGGCGACCGATTCGGGCGAGCCCGGCGGCAACGTGCGACCGCGCTCGAGCAGCGCGTCGAACTCCGGGTTGGCGTAGCCGACGTAGTTGCTGCTGCCCTCCGAGTGGAAGAGCTGGTACAGCGCGTAGTCGGGGTCGACGTTGCTGCCCCAGCCGAGGATGTAGGTGTCGAAGTCGTAGGGCTCGACCTGGATGCGCGGGAGCATCGTGGCGAACTCCTCGGCGTTGATCTCGATGTCGATCCCCACCTGCGCGGCCTCGTACTGCAGGACCTCGGCCACCTGGACACGCACGGCCTGGTTGCTACCGACGTGCAGACGGACGCTGAAGCCGTCGGCGTAGCCCGCTTCGGCCAGCAGCTCGCGGGCGCGTTCCGGGTCGTAGGGGTAGCGCGGGATCGTCGGGCTGAAGTAGATGGACTCCTCGGACACCGGGCCCACGCCCAACCGGTCGACGCCGTTGTAGAGCCGCTGGACGATCGCCTCGCTGGGGATGAGGTGGTAGAACGCCTGCCTCACGCGGACGTCGCTGAGGATCGGGTTGCGCAGGTTCATACCGAGGTAGGTGTGACCCAGTCCGGCGACCCGGCTGACCCAGGGCGTCTCGGCCTCGAGGCGGGGCACCTCGACCGGCACGACCTGGCCCTGGTAGAGGTCGATCTCACCGGCCTCGAACGCCAGCAGCCGCGAGGCGTCCTCGCCGATCGTGCGGAACACGAGCTCGTCGACGTTGCCGCGCTCGGTCTCCCAGTGGTCCTCGAACCGTTCCAGCACCATCCGGTCGTCGCGCACCCACTCGGCCAGCTGCCAGGGGCCGGTGCCGCTCGGGTTGGTCGCGAAGTCGGGGTCGTCACCGCGGTCGGCCGGCACGATGGCCGTGCGCGCCAACACGTTGAAGGCCCACACGTTGACCGGATCGAGCCGGAACACGACCGTGTACGGGTCCGGCGTGGTGACCTCGGCGATGCTCGCCCACAGCGAGGGCGTCGCGGCCGGGTTGTCGGGGTTCTGCAGCCAGTCGATCGTGTACTTGACGTCGGCCGAGGTGAAGTCGCTGCCGTGATGCCACTTGACGCCCTCGCGCAGCTTGAAGGTGATGACGCTACCGTCCTCGCTGAACGACCACTCGGTCGCCAGGCGCGGCATGTGCGACAGGTCCTTGTCGAAGCTGATGAGCGGCTCGAAGATCGTGTAGATGCGCTGGAACGAGTAGGTGTCCGAGATGAGGCGCGGGTCGAGGTTCACGGCCTCGGAGATGTTGCCGACGACCAGGCGCGTCTGCGCCAACGCCGTCCCGGCGAACAGCAGCGAGAGCGTGGCGAGGGCCACGAGGACGAAACGGATACGCATGCAGGTACCTCCGAGGCTGGGGTTCGCCGCACGTGAGCGGGGCGGCGGGATGAATCGACCGATGCCGTGCACGAACCGCACACGGCATCGATGCAGGAGATTGTAGAACGTCGCTGCCCCCGCCGTGGCGGCGGGGGCAGCGAACACGTCATCGTTCTTTCATGCAGCGCGTGCCCGACGCGCCGGCGGGCGCGCCGGCAGGCGCGACCCGGTCAGGCCTCCGGCGACTGGATGGCCGCCTGTGCCGCCGCGAGCCGCGCCACCGGGACGCGGAAGGGGCTGCAGCTGACGTAGTCGAGGCCGATGTCGTGGCACAGGGCGATCGACTTCGGGTCGCCGCCGTGCTCGCCGCAGATGCCCACGTGCAGGTCGGGGCGGGTCTTGCGGCCGTGCTCGACCGCGTGGCGAACGAGTTGGCCGACGCCGTCGGGGTCGAGGTGCTGGAAGGGGTTGGAGGCGATGACGCCCTCTTCGACGTACTGCATGAGGAACTTGCCCTCGGCGTCGTCGCGGCTGATGCCGTAGGTCGTCTGGGTGAGGTCGTTGGTCCCGAAGCTGAAGAACTCGGCGGTCTCGGCCAGCGTGCCGGCGGTGAGGGCGGCGCGCGGGATCTCGATCATCGTGCCGAACTTGAAGTCGACCCCGTTGCCCATCTCGTCCTTGACCTTGGCCGCGACCTCGTCGACGATCTTGCGCATGACGGCGAGCTCGCCGAGGTCGCTCGTCAACGGGATCATGATCTCGGGGTGCGCCGGGGTGCCGCGCCGGATGACGTTCGCGGCGGCCTCGAGGATCGCCCGCACCTGCATCGCGCTGATCTCGGGGTAGATGACGCCCAAGCGGACGCCACGCAGGCCGAGCATCGGGTTGGACTCGCGCAGGTCGGAGACGCGCGCCAGCAGGTCCTCCTTGCGCCGCACCTCGGCGAGCGCCTCGTCGATCTCGGTGAGGCTGGTCGCGTGCTGGATGCGCACCTTGAGGTCGGTCAGGTCCTGCTGCAGGTCGTCGTAGGCGGGGAGGAACTCGTGCAGCGGGGGATCGAGCAGGCGGATGATGACCGGGCGGCCCTCCATCGCCTCGAACAGCCCCTCGAAGTCGCTGCGCTGCAGCGGCAGGAGGAAGTCGAGCGCGGCCGCGCGGCGCTCCTCGGTGTCCGCCATGATCATCGATTGGACCAGCGGCAGGCGGGCCTCCTCGAAGAACATGTGCTCCGTGCGGCACAGGCCGATGCCCTCGGCGCCGAACGTGCGCGCGCGCTTGGCGTCGGCGGGGTAGTCCGCGTTGGCCCACACCCCGAGCTTGCGGTGCGCATCCGCCCAGCCCAGCAGCGTGGCGAGCGCCACCTCCTTGGCGACGTCGGGCTCGTGCGTCGGCAGCTGGCCGACGAAGACCTCGCCGGTGGCGCCGTCGAGGCTGATCCAGTCGCCCTCCCGGACGTACACCGGGCCCTCGCCCGTGGCGACGCTCATCGCCTTGCGCTCGACGTCGATCTTCAGCGTCTCGGCGCCGCAGACGGCCGGCGTGCCGAACTGGCGGGCGACGACGGCAGCGTGGCTCGTGGCCCCGCCGCGCGAGGTGAGGATGCCCTTGGAGGCGATCATGCCGTGCACGTCGTCGGGCTTCGTCTCGGGCCGCACCATGATGACGGGCTCGCCGTTCGCCGCCCACTTCTCGGCGGTGTCGGCGTCGAAGACCGCGCGGCCGACGGCCGCACCGGGGCTGGCGTTCACGGCCTTCTCGACCAGGCGCTTGCCGGCCGCGACCGCGTCCGCGCGGGTCGCCTCGGTGAACTGCGGGTGCAACAGCTGGTCGACCTGGTCGGGCGTGACGCGCAGCAGCGCCTCGCGCTCGTCGATCAGGCCCTCGCCCGCCATGTCGACGGCGATCTGGATCGCGGCGCGCGCGGTGCGCTTGCCGTTGCGCGTCTGCAGCATCCACAGCTTGCCGCGCTCGATCGTGAACTCGACGTCCTGCATGTCGGAGAAGCGCGCCTCGAGGCGATCGCAGATGTCGACGAACTCCTGGTAGACCTGCGGCATCTCGCTCTTGAGCTGCGCGATCGGCTCCGTGTTGCGGATGCCGGCCACGACGTCCTCGCCCTGGGCGTTCATCAGGTAGTCGCCGTAGAGGACCTTCTCGCCGGTGTTCGGGTTGCGGGTGAAGGCGACACCGGTGCCCGAGCCGACGCCCATGTTGCCGAACACGACGGTCTGGATGGTGACCGCGGTGCCGAGGTCGTGACGGATGCCGGTGGCGTTGCGGTAGTCGACGGCGCGCTTGCCGAACCAGCTGTTGAACACGGCGCGGGTGGCGAGCTCGAGCTGCTTGAGGGGGTCCTGCGGGAAGTCGGTGCCGGTGAACGCGCGGTAGAGGCCCTTGAAGCGCTCGGTGACGCGGCGCCAGGCCTCGGCGTCGAGCTCGACGTCGAGCTTGAACCCGCGGGCCTCCTTCTCCTCCTCGATGACCTCCTCGAACGGCTCGTCGTCGATGCCCATGACGACGCAGCCGAACATCTGCACCAGGCGGCGGTAGGCGTCGAAGACGAAGCGCTCGTCGCCGGTGTCCTTGACCATCGCCTCGGCGGTGGTGTCATTGAGACCGATGTTGAGGACGGTATCCATCATGCCGGGCATGGAGAACTTCGAGCCCGAGCGGCAGGAGACCAGCAGCGGCTTCTGCGGGTCGCCGAACACCTTGCCGGTGGCGGTCTCGACGCGCTTGAGCGCCGCGAGTTCCTGGTCCCACATGCCGTCGGGGAACTTGCGGTCGTGGTCGAGGTAGGCGTTGCAGGCCGCCGTCGTGACGGTGAAGCCCGGGGGCACCGGCACGCCGAGGCGGGTCATCTCGAAGAGGTTGGCGCCCTTGCCGCCGAGCAGCGAGCGGACGCCCTCCCAGTCACCGGTCGGCAGCGTGGCCTCGACCTGATCGAGCTGGTCGAAACCGTACACCCACACCGTGTCGGCGGCGTCGGGCGCGGCAGTGCTCTCTTTGACGGAATCGCTCATCTTGTCCTCCTGGAGCCGTCGGATGCGGGCTCATCGTGACGTGTCGGTGCCCTGCGCGCGGGACCTGGCCCACGCGCCGGCTCAGCACCCTCCCACGGTGACCCGCGGAGGGGGGACGTCGATAGCGAACAACGTCCCGGCCCACGTGGGGAGTCGGGCCCGTATCATCGGCGCATGACCCCCATCCCGGACCCGCGCATCGTGAGCCTGGGCGAGTCGATCGTCGACCTGATCGGCCAGGCGGACGCCGATCGCGGCGGCCGCACAGCCTACCACGCCCACCCCGGCGGCTCCCCGCTCAACGCGGCGGTGGCGGCGGCCCGCCTCGACACGCCGACCGCCATCCTCACGCGCTTCTCGGAGGACGCCTTCGGCGCGCAGCTGCGCGACCACCTGGGTGCGGCGGGCGTCGACCTGCGGCTCGCCGAGTCCGGGCCCGAGCCGACCAGCCTGGCCGTGGTCACCGTCGACGCCGAGGGCCGGGCGACGTACGGCTTCTACCGGGCGGAGACCGCCGACGTCAGCTACGACCCGCGGCCGCGGCCCGCGCTTCCCCCATCCGTTGCGATCGGGAACGTCACCGTGTCGCTGCTGCGCGAGCCGTCCAGGACGGCCTTCCACGACATCGTGCGCGCCAGCGGCCGCGCCGGCAGCGGCGCCGTCACCTGGGTGCTCGACCCCAACGCGCGTCCCGCGCTGTGGTCGGGGCCCGACGCGTTCGGCCGCGAACTCGCCACCTGGGTGCCGCTCATCGACGTCCTCAAGGTGAGCGACGAGGACCTGGACTACCTCGGCGGCGATGAGGCCACGATGGCCGCCGCCTGGCTCGCCGCGGGCATCGCCGCGGTCGTCGTGACCGCCGGCGAGGACGGCGCGCGCCTCTACCGCCCCGACCGCGCGCCGCTGAGCGTGCCCGGCCGCAGGGTGGAGGTCGTCGACACCGTGGGCGCCGGCGACACCTTCACCGCGGGGCTGACGACGGGCCTGGTCGCCGGTCCGCACCCGCGCGAGCTGGACGACGCCGCCTGGACGGCGCTACTGCGGCGCGCGGTCGTCGCGTCGTCGCTCACCTGCACGCGCGCCGGCGCGGACCCGCCGACGGCCGCGGAGCTGGCCGCCGTCCTCGACCGCTGATCCGTCGCCGGCGTCACGCCATCGACGGTCGAACGTCGTGCGCCAAGACGTTGCCGCGGGTCGGTTCGGCGGACGGCGTCGCTCCATGACCCCGTGCGTCGGGACGGCGCGTCGCGCCGGGCCAACGCACCACCCTGCCCCGCCGGGGTAACCTCGCTCGCCGTGAGCCTCGCCACCATCCCCCCCGAGGTCGCCCGCCGCCGGACCTTCGCGATCATCTCGCACCCCGACGCCGGCAAGACCACCCTGACCGAGAAGCTGCTGCTGTACTCGGGCGCCATCCGCGAGGCCGGCATGGTGGGCGGCAAGGCCGGCACGAAGGGCGCCACCTCCGACTGGATGGCCCTGGAGCGCGAGCGCGGCATCTCCATCAGCTCTGCGGCGCTGCAGGTCGACTACGACGGCCACGTCCTGAACCTGCTCGACACCCCCGGGCACCAGGACTTCAGCGAGGACACCTACCGCACCCTGACCGCCGCCGACGCCGCGGTGATGCTGCTCGACGCCGCGCGCGGGGTGCAGGCGCAGACGCTCAAGCTGTTCGAGGTCTGCCGCCGCCGCGGCCTGCCGACCTTCACCTTCATCAACAAGCTCGATCGCCCCGCCCGCGACCCGTTCGACCTGCTCGACGAGGTCGAACAGGTGCTCGGGCTGGCGACCTCGCCGGTCACCTGGCCCATCGGCAGCGGACCGCAGTTCCGCGGCGTCTACGACCGGCCCGGGCGCGCGGTGCACCTCTACGAGCGCGCCGAGCGCGGCGGCCGCGCCGGCGTGATCGGCGTGGGCGGCGTCGACGACCCGCGGCTTGCCGAGCTGCTCGGCGTCGACGCGCACGCGCGGCTCGTCGACGAGATCGAGACCGTGGAGGCGCTCCTGCCCCCGGTCGACCCCGCCGACGTGCTGGCCGCGCGGGTGACGCCGGTGTTCTTCGGCAGCGTGCTGAACAACTTCGGCGTCGACATCTTCCTCGAGCACTTCGTGCGCCTCGCGCCGGCGCCCGAGGACCTGCTCACCGCCGACGGCGAGACGCTGCCCGTGGGCGGCCCGGACTTCACGGCGGTGGTGTTCAAGCTGCAGGCCAACCTCGACCGCCGCCACCGCGACCGCACCGCGTACGCGCGCGTCGCCACCGGCCTCTTCGAGCGCGGCATGACCGCCGTGCACGTGCGCAGCGGCCGCAAGATCAAGCTCGCCCGCGCCCACACGCTGTTCGCCGACGAGCGCGAGACCGTCGACGTCGCCCACCCCGGCGACGTGGTCGGGCTGATCAACCCTGGCGTGCTGCGCATCGGCGACGTGCTCTCCACCCGCGAGGGGGTGCGGGTACCGCCGCTGCCGCGCTTCGCCCCCGAGACCTTCGCCACCGTTCGCCCGCGCGACGCGCAGCGCGACAAGGCCTACCGCAAGGGGCTCGACGAGCTCGCCGAGGAGGGCGTGATCCAGCGCTTCTATCCCGCCCAGGGCGCACGCGACGCGGTGCTGGGCGCCGTCGGCCGACTGCAGTTCGACGTGTTCACCCACCGCATGGGCGACGAGTACAACGTCGAGGTCGTCCTGACCCCCGAGCCCTACACGCTGGTCCGCTGGCTCGACGCCACGCCGGTCGGCCCCGGCCGCTTCGGCAAGCTCGTGATCGACCTGGACGGCACCCCCGCCGTGCTGTTCCGCCACGCCCGCGAGGTCGACTACTTCCAGGAGGAGCACCCGGGCCTGGGGATCCGCGCCCTGCCGGGGCTCTGAACGTGCGCCGCTGCGCGGCGCCTCGCCTCGCCACCGCCTCCCCACGGACCGGCGGGCCCCCGCGGGGACGGGTGTTAGGCTCGACGCGACAGAGGACGCGAAGCACGGCAGGGAGGTCGCACATGCGGGTGGGAATCGTCGGCGCTGGATCGATGGGGCGGGCGCACGCCGCCGGCTGGCGGGCCGCCGGCGCGGAGCTCGTCGGCGTGACGTCGAAGACGGGCATCTCGGCGAAGGCGCTGGCGGAGGCCCACGGGGCGACGGCGTTCGCGGACCTCGACGGGCTGATGGCCGAGGTCGACGTCGTCGACCTGTGCGTGCCGTCCGACCTGCACCACCCGATGACGCTGCGCGCGGCGGCGGCGGGCAAGCACGTCGTGTGCGAGAAGCCGATCGCGCTGTCGCTGGCCCACGCCGAGGAGATGATCGACGCCTGCGAGCGCGCGGGCGTGCGGCTGTTCGTCGCGCACGTGCTGCGCTTCTTCCCGCAGTACCGCACCGCCGCCGAGGCCGTCCGGGCGGGTCACCTGGGGAACCTCGGCGTCATGCGCTTCAAGCGCGTCTCCGCGCCGCCGCGGGCCGGCCAGGCGAGCTGGTTCGCCGACGAGTCGCGCTCCGGCGGGATGATCTGCGACCTGATGGTCCACGACTTCGACTACGCGGCGATGCTCGCCGGCCCCGTGAGGCGCGTCTTCGCCCGCTCGCTGCGGGCCGCCCACCCCGACTCGCCCCGCGACTACGCGCTGGTGACGCTCGGCTTCGAGAGCGGCGCGATGGCGCTCGTCGAGGGCGGCTGGGCCTACCCGGCCGGCGTCTTCCGCACCGGCTTCGACCTCGCGGGCAGCGACGGGCTCATCGAGTGGGACTCGGAGAGCAGCGAGAGCATCCGCCGCTACCTGCTGCCGACGGGCCCGGGCGAGGCCGCCGAGGTGGGCCTGCCCCTGACGGTGATGGCGGAGGACCCCTACACGACCGAGATCAAGCACGTGCACGACGCGCTCGTGCACGACCGGCCGTTCGCCGTGACGCCGCAGGAGGCGGCCACGGCGCTGCGGATCGGCCTGGCCGCGCGCGCCTCGCTGCGCAGCGGCCGCAGCGTCGACCCGGCGGAGGTGGCCTGACATGCGCGTCGGCATCATGAGCTTCGCCCACGTCCACGCCGAGGGCTTCGTCGGCAACCTGCGCGCCGCCCCGGGCGTGGAGCTCGTCGGCTTCTCCGACGACGACGCCGAGCGCGGCGCGCGCTTCGCCGAGGCGTTCGGCCTGCGCCACCTCGCCCGCCACGAGGACCTGATCGCCGAGGGCGTCGATGCCGTCGTGGTGTGCGCCGAGAACGCCCGCCGCCGCGAGTTGGTGGAGATGGCCGCCGCGGCCGGCGTCCACGTGCTGTGCGAGAAGCCGATCGAGGCGACGCTGGCCGACGCCGAGGCGATGCGCGACGCCTGCGAGGCCGCCGGGGTCACGTTCATGACGGCCTTCCCCATGCGCTTCGACGCGAGCGTGCGGGCCGTGAAGGCCGCGCTCGAGCGCGGCGAGCTCGGCGCGCTGGTCGCCGTGAACGGCATCAACCACAGCGAGATCCCCAAGGCGCACCGGGCGTGGTTCGCCGACCGGGAACTCGCCGGCGGCGGCGCGGTGATGGACCACACCGTGCACCTGACCGACCTGCTGCGCTGGATGACGGGCTCGGAGGTCGTCGAGGTCTACGCCGAGGTCGGCAACCCCTTCTACCCGGGCGAGGTCGACGTCGACACCGCCGGCCTGGTGACGCTGACCTTCGCCAACGGCGTGTTCGCCGCCGTCGACTGCTCCTGGAGCCGGCCGACGAGCTACCCGCGCTGGGGCCACCTGAAGATGGAACTCATCGGCGAGCGTGGCGGCCTGAGCGTCGACGCCTTCTCGCAGGCGCTCACCGGCTTCGCGCGGAGCCTCCCGCGCAACCCGACCTGGATCGGCTGGGGCGCCGACCCGAACCAGGCGATGATCGAGGCGTTCCTCGCCGCCGCGGCCGAGGGCCGCGAGCCGCCGGTGACCTGGAACGACGGTTACGAGGCGCTGCGGGTGGCGCTGGCCTGCTACGACTCGGCGGCGGCCGGGCAGCCGGTGCGGCTGACGCGAGACTGAGCGGGGCGACTTGGGCGGCGCGTTCGCCCCGTCCGAGTCGCCGCTACTTCACCGCCCCCTGCGTCAGGCCGCGGATCAGCTGGCGCGAGAAGATGACGTAGAGGACGATGATCGGCACCATCGCGAGCGTCAGCGACGCCAGCACGGCGTTCCAGTCGTTGACGTACTGCCCCAGGAAGATCTGCGCGCCCAGGATGACCGTCTTGGTGCGCTCGCCGGACGCCAGCACCAGCGGGAACCACAGGTCGTTCCAGATGGGGATCATGGTGAACACGGCCACCGTACCGAGCGCCGGCCGCACGAGCGGCATGATCAGCGCGTAGATGCGGTACTCGCTCGCGCCGTCGATGCGGGCGGCGTCCTTCAGCTCGCCCGGCACTTGGCGCATGAACACCGACAGGATGAAGACCGCCAGCGGGATGCCCTGGGCGGTGTAGACCAGGATCAGCGACCACAGGGTGTCCGTCAGCCCCAGCCCGACCATGATCCTCAGGATGCTGACGGTGCCCAGGCGGATCGGGATCATGATGCCGAGCGCCAGGTAGAGGCCCAGCAGCGTGTTGCCGCGGAAACGGTACTCGGCCAGCGCGTGCGCGGCCATCGAGGAGAGCAGCAGCACCAGGCCCAGCGACACCATCGTCACCGTCAGGCTGTTGAGGAAGTAGAGGTCGAAGCGCGCGCCCTCGAAGACCGTGCGGTAGCCGACCAGGCTGAAGCTCTCGGCGTCTGGCAGGGCGTAGGGCGTGCGGAAGATCGCCCGCCGCTCCTTGAAGGAATTGATCACCACCAGCACGATCGGGAAGAGCGCGATGGCGGTGTAGGCGAGCAGGACCGCGTGGGCGCCCATCACCTGCGCCCAGTAGCCGAAACCGCGGCCGGGCCGCTCCCGCCGTCGTCTCACAACTCGATCCTCTGCAGGCGGCGCTGGTAGGCGAAGAGGTAGAGCACGACGCCGGTGAGGATGATCAGGAACATCACGCCCGCGACGGTGGCGCCCATCGTCGGGTTGCCCGGCTGCAGCTGGGCGCCGAAGAAGGTGCGGAAGAAGAAGGTGCCGAGGATGTCGGTCGAGAAGTTCGGCCCCGCCAGGGCGCGCTGGGTGGTGTAGATCAGGTCGAAGGCATTGAAGTTACCGACGAAGGTCAGGACGCCCACGATGCCGACGGTCGGCAGGATCAGCGGGAACTTGATGCCCCAGAACACCTGCCAGGCGGTGGCACCGTCGACCCGCGCCGCCTCGATCAGCTCGTCGGGGATCCCCACCAGCGCCGCCAGGAAGAGCAGCATGGGGATGCCCACCCACTGCCACACCGAGATCAGCGACAGCGTCACCAGCGCGGTCGCCTCGAGGCCCAGCCACGGCTGGTTGAGGTGCGCCGCGCCGAAGAGGCCCAGGAAGTCCTTGGAGATGCCCCAGATGGGGCTGAGGATCAGCCGCCAGATGAAGCCGACGAGCACGATGGAGAGCACCGTCGGCAGGAACAGCACGGTGCGGAAGACCGCCCGGAAGCGCACGACCTGCGAGCTCAGGAGGGCGGCGAGCAGCAGGCCGAGCGGGTTCTGCACGAGCATGTGGACGGCGAAGAAGACGAAGTTGTTGCGGATCGCGTTCCACAGGAAGGGCGCCCAGTTCGGGTCGCTGACGAGGCGCTGGTAGTTGGCGAGGCCGACGAACGCCTCGACGCGCCCGGGACCCGGCGCGAACATGCTCAGGCGCAGTGAGTCCAGCAGCGGGTAGATCATGAACGCCGTGTACACCAGCGTGGCCGGCGCCAAGAAAACGATGACGTGGAACGGGAAGGGCTTCCTGCTTTTCACCGCATCGGCAGTCTACCGTTGCCACGAGCGTGTGGGGGCGGGCCTAGAGGCCCGCCCCCATGGACGACGTCGTGCGGGTGCGCTCAGCGGTCCTGCTGCGGCGGGTACCAGCTCTCCAGGCCGCGCTGGACCATCTCGCCGGCCTCCTCTGGCGTCAGGGTGCCGTTGAGCACCTGGGCCGAGGCGTTCCACAGGTCGTTCTCGTTGTTGGGCGTGCCGCGCGAGAGGATCTGGTACGCGCTGCGGATGGTGGGCTCGCACTCGGCGCGCCAGTCGAGGAACGTCTGGGCGAGCGGGTCGTCGAGCGAGACGGCGTGGTCGGCGAGCGGGAAGAAGCCCGGGAGCGCGTTGGCGTAGAGCTCGGCGAACTCCTGCGTCGTCATCCACTCGAGGAAGGCCCGCGCCGCCTCAGGGTTGGCGGTGTCGGCGTTCATGCCGAGGGCGATGTCGGTGTGGTCGCTGATGTAGCAGGTGTCCTGGCCAGCGGGGACGGGCGGCTTGAAGGCGCCCATCTCGAAGTCGACCATCGGCCGGAACACGCCGATCTCCCAGGAGCCCGCTGGGAAGATGGCGCCGAGCCCGAGCGTGAAGAAGTTCTGCGCGTCGGGGTACGACATCGCCTGGTAACCGTCGGGCAGGTAGGGGCGCCAGGCGGCCAGGGCCTCGAAGGCCTCGACGAAGCCGCCCTCGTCGTAGCCGATCGAGCCCTCGATGAGGCCGAGCCGGCCCTCTTCACCGTTCCAGTAGTTGGGGCCGATGTTCTGGTACCCCATGGTCGCGGCCTCCCACTGGTCGGTGGTGCCCATGGCCAGCGGCGCGTAGCCGGCGTCGGCGATCGCCTGCAGCGTGGCGAGGAACTCCACGTAGGTCTCGGGCTCGTCCACGCCGACCTCGTCGAAGACGTCCTTGTTGTAGATGAAGCCGTGGATGACCGATGCCATCGGCACGCAGAAGACGTCGCTGCCGTCGTCGGTGACCCACGCGCTCCTGGCGACGTCGGAGAAGTTCTCCATGCCCGGCAGGTCGTTCAGCGAGGCGAGGTAGCCCTGGTTGAAGAGGTCGAGCGACAGGTCGAACGGGCGGCAGGTGATCAGGTCGCCCGCGCTGCCGGCCTCGAGCCGCGAGTTCAGGACGGCGTTGTATTCGGTCGGGGCGGTGGGCGAGAAGACGACCTCGATGTCCGGGTAGTGGGCGTTGAAGGCCGGAATGAGGGTGTTCTGCCAGATGCCGAGGTCGTCGTTGCGCCAGCTCTCGATCGTGAGCGTGGCACGCTGAGCGAACCCGGCACCGGCGATGGCGAGCGCCGCGAGCGCGAGAACGAAGATGCGGGCGGGACGGAACATGTGCGCCTCCTTGCGAGCGAGTTGTTCGACCCCTCGAGTGTACTGCGTGGTGTCGCGGGCCGTGCTCGGCAGGCGCACGTCCCCCGCCGACCGGGCCGCCCCGATTGCAGCGGCATGCCCGCTTGACTTGACACCACCGGCGCCACCGTGTAGGGTGCCTGGTCCCTGGATGGCAGCCCAAGCGCTCTCGTTCTGAGACCCGGTGTGCGTCAGCGCATCGGCACATGCATGAACGCCGTGGCAACCACGGCGGCTCAAGGAAGATAGGTACGACAATGGCTACCGGAACTGTCAAGTGGTTCAACAACGAAAAGGGCTTCGGCTTCATCGCGGTCGAAGGCGGCGGCAAGGACGTCTTCTGCCACTTCTCCGCGATTCAGGGCGACGGCTACCGTTCGCTCAACGAAGGCGACGAGGTCGAGTTCGAGGTCGAGCAGGGCGCCAAGGGCCCGCAGGCCAAGATGGTCAAGGTCACCCGTAGCGTCGGGCCCGCCATGGGCGGCGGCTCGCGCGACCGTTACTGAACCACCGACCCAGATCACGTTCGAGGCGCCCGGTCATCCGACCGGGCGCCTCGCTCATGCGTGGGGCGCGGACGTCTGTGGAAGCGTCGGCGTCTGTGGACCCCGAGGCTTCCGGCCCAGCCGCGTCAACCACCGACGCGGTCACGTCAACGACCGACGCGGTCGGCGTGGGCCTCCAGGCGCGTGACCAGGCCCTCGATGACGTCGAAGGCCGCCTCCACCGGCGCCGGCGTCGTGACGTCGAAACCCAGACGGGCGAAGAGCTCGACGGGCGGCACCGCGCCGCCGACGGACAGGAAGTCGAGGTACGCGTCGACCGCGCCCTCGTCGCCGGCATCGATGCGCGCGACCTGCGCGAGCGCGACGGCGATGCCCACCGTGTACTGGAAGGTGTAGAAGGGCGCGTACAGGTGCGGGAACTCGGCCCAGGCGATGCCGACCCGGTCGGCGAGCTCGTCGTCCCAGCCGGCGGCGGCCTCCGGGCCGTAGGCCTCGGCGAAGAGCGCCGCGGCCTTGGCGGTCAGGTCGCGGGCCGCGAGCGCCTCGCCCCGCCCGACGGCCGCGTGCACCTCGCGCTCGAAGCGCACCAGCGTGGGCATGACGAACAGGTAGCGGTGCAGGTTGCCGAACGCCTCGTCGATCAGCGCCAACTCGAAGTCGGCGTCCGCCGCGAGCTCGTGCCGCATGAGATGACCGCGCAACAGCGCCTGCTGCCCGTTGGAGGCCGTCTCGGCCACCGTCATCGACAACGCGCGGACGCCATCGAGCGCCGGCACGGCGGCCTCGGCCCACACCGCGTGCATCGCGTGGCCCATCTCGTGGGCGAGGGTGCTGGCGGAGGGGAGGTCGTCGGTGTAGCTGACGAAGACGTAGGGGTGCACGTCCGGCGCGTCTGCGCAGAAGGCGCCCTGGCGCTTGCCGCGGTTGGGGCGGCGGTCGACCCAGCGACCCTCGAGCATGCCGTGCCGTAGCTGCCCGACGTAGGCGGGGCCGAGCGGGGCGGCGCTCTCCGCGATCCACTCGGCGGCCTGGTCGTAGGGGACCTCGATGCGGCGCGTCGGCGGCGGCGCGAAGACGTCCCAGGGTTGGTGGCGATCGACGCCGAGGAGCCGGCGGCGCGCCGCCCAATAGCGGTGCCACACGGGGAGGCGGCGCTGGAAGGCCGCCAGGGTGGCATCGAGCACCTCGGTCGTCACGCGGTGGTCGGCCAGCGCCAGCGCCTCGCCGGAGGCGTAGCCGCGCACCTCGGCCTCGAACGCGCTGCGACGCACCCGCGCCAGGTAGGTCTCGGCCAGCGTGTCGCTCACGCCGAGGTAGCCGTCGGTCCAGCGATCGAAGGCCTGCCGGCGCACCGCGCGATCGGGGTCGTGGACGAGAGCGCGGTAGCTGCTGGGCGCCAGCTCCCGGGCGCCGCCACCGGCGTCGACCGGCTCGAAGCGCAGGTCGCCCTCGGCCAGCGCGTCGCGTGAGCGCTCGTAGGCATCGAACACGCCGGCGGCCCCGGCCAACACGTCCTCGATCTCGGGGGAGCGGACGTGCGGCCGGCGCTCCTGCAGGCGGGCCAGGTAGGGAGCGAAGCGAGCCAAACGCGGCTCCTGCGCCATGAACGCCTCGAGCCGCTCGGGCGGCGACGCGAGCAGCTCGGGCTCGAAGAACGCGAGCGCCCGCGCCCAGCGAGCGGCGATGCCCTGGAAGCGCCCGTCCATGGCTCGGGCGTGGGCATCGAGCTGGTCGGTCGTGACCGGCAGCCGGAAGTAGTTGCCCAGGCGGGTGCTCGCACGGGTGAAGGCCTCCAGGCCTTCGAGGGCGGAGAGGAGGCCGGCCGCGTCGCCGGCGAGGGTTCCCGCCCGCGCGCCCAGGTCCGCGACGCGATCGTCGGCGTCGCGCAGCGCGGCCTCGGCGACGTCGGGGGTGGCGAAGAGGTGTTCGAGCGCCCACGTCTCCTCGGGGGCGAGCTCGACGCGGGTGGGCAACGTGAGGCTCATGCCGCAGACTACGACGGGCGTTCGGCTAGGCTGGGGCATCTACCGCGCACGCCGCGCCCCCGGGGCGCCCGCGGCCCACGCGCCCCACGGAGGAGCCATGCCACGCTGGAAGGTCCTGCTCCCGCTGCTCCTGACCTTCGTCGTCGCCAGCCACGCCTGGGCCCAGGCGATCCTGCCCCGCGAGGTGCGCGAGCGCATCCTGCAGGCCGTCGTCGAGGTCCGCCCGTACGACATGGCGGGCAACCGCTTCGCCGGCACGAGCGGCTCCGGCACCATCGTCAGCCCGGACGGCTTCGTGCTGACCAACTTCCATGTGGTCGGCGACAACGACACCGGCCGCGCCTACGAGTGGCAGGGGATCTTCGTCACCGACCCGCGTTCACCCGACCTCGAGCCCGAGTTCCGCTACTGGGCACGCTTCGTGGCCGGCGACCCGCGGCAGGACCTGGCGATCGTGCACATCGTCGAGGACGCCGAGGAGCGGCCGCTGCCGGCCGACTTCACGTTCGTGTCGATGCCGGTGGGCGACTCGAACTCACTCATCCCCGGCGACCCGATCACGGTGGTGGGCTATCCGGGCATCTCCGGGAGCACGATCACCTTCACGTCGGGGATCGTCTCCGGTTTCCTGGGCGAGGACCTCAGCGCCGGTGGCAAGCAGTGGATCAAGACGGACGCCAAGCTGGCGCGCGGCAACTCCGGCGGCGCCGCCTTCGACGACAACGGTCTGCTGGTCGGCATCCCCACGCTGCGCGTACAGACGACCGACGAGAGCTACATCGAGCAGCAGGACTACCTGCGACCGATCTCGCTCGCCTGGCCGCTCCTGACCGCCCACGTGGCCAACGTCAACCGGTCCGGCGGCCTCGGTAGCCAGGTCGCCAGCGTGGCGCCGACGCCCGCCATCCCCCCCACGCCGACGCCGGTCGTGCCCACGCCCACGCCCACGCCCACGCAGACCGCCCCGGCCGTCGGCAGCCTGCTGCTCAGCCAGCGCGGCGCCCTGGGTCCAGGCAACGAGACGCTGGACTCCGGCGAGTACCTCGCGTTCCACGAGGTCGAGCTGACCGCGGGCGCGCCCGTGGCCATCGAGCTCAGTTCCGGCGCCTTCGACGTCTACCTGGCGGTGCTCGATCCGGCCGACCAGATCGTCCTCGAGGTCGACGACAGCCCGGGGTACGGCAGCGACGTGGCCGAGGGCTTCGTCCCGGCGGTGAGTGGACGCTACACGCTGGTCGTCACCAGTTACGCGCCCGGCGAAGCGGGCGACTACCTGCTGCAGGTGGCCGCGTCGGGCGAGGCGGTCGGGCCGACCGGGCCCACGACCCTGCCGGGCGAACTGCTGCTCGCGGAACGGGGGGTGCTCGGCGCGGCCGACTTCACCCTCGACGGCGGCGAGTACGTCGACGTCTACACCGTTCGGCTCGCGGCCGGCGTGCCGGTGTGGTTCGAGGCGACCTCGGGCGAGTTCGACGTCTACCTCGTGGTGCTGGGCCCCGACGACGAGATCGTCCTCGAGGTCGACGACTCGGCCGGGTACGGCCTCGACGTCGCGACGTCGCTCGTCCCGCCGGCGACCGGCGAGTACCTGGTGGCGGTGACCAGCGCCTTCGGCGGTGAGACGGGCGCCTACACGCTGACGGCACGCACGGGCAACGGCGGCACGGTCGCCGGGATCGTCGGCAGCGGCACCCCGCCGGCCATGGCTGGCGCCAGCGGCCTGGTGGGGCCGGTGGCCCTCGGCGAGCAGGTCCGCGCCGAACTCACCGGCACGTTCGAGTCGGCGGCGTTCCACACGTACTTCGTCGACGTGCCCGCCGGGACCCCGGCGCTGACCGTGGAGATGACCGCGGACGCCGACCTCGACCTGTTCCTCAAGTACGGCAGCGAGACCGTCGCGCTCGGCGACGAAGGCGACTGGGACTACCGCGACGTCGACGTCGCGAACCGCGCGGTGCTCACCGTTCCGGCGCCGCAGCCGGGGCGCTGGTACGTCGACGTCGTGTGGCTCGACGGCGGCCTGGACACCGCCCGCTACGCGCTGCGCGTCCGCTGAGCCCGATCGCGCGATCGACCCGACAGGCGCGCCGTCAGGGTCGGTCGACCAACAGCGGCAGCGGGTCGATCGCGGCCCAGGCGCAGGGGTCGTCGTCGCTGCCGTCGTACACCCCCAGGTGCAGGTGCGGGGGCGTGCCGGCGGCGTTGCCGGAGTCGCCCACGAAGCCGATCACCGTGTCGACGCCGACCCACTGCCCTTCGGCGAGGCCGTCGGGCACCGCGTCGAAGTGCGTGTAGTAGTAGCGCCGGCCGCCCTCGCCGACGATCGTCACCGACAGCCCGCCGAGGCTGAGGTCGTCGATGCGGTAGACGAAGCCGGCGGTGGCCGAGCGCACCGGCGTGCCGCGCGGCGCGAAGAGGTCCTGGCCCTCGTGGCGCCGGCCGCCGCCGCGGGGCGCGCCCCAGGTGTCGGCCACCTGGGCGACCCGCAGGCCGTCGACGGGCATGAGCAGGAACGCGTCGGGCTGCTCGCCGACGCGCGCGAAGAACGCCGGCAGGAACTCGCGGTAGCGGGCGCGCATCGCGAAACGGGCGCGCTCGGCCTCCGTGCGCGCGACGGGAGGGTCCCCGGCCTCGCAGACGAAGCCGACGAACGCCGGGCGCACGACCGGGAAGGCGGGGTCGGGCAGCGCCTGGGCGGCGGCGCCCCCCCACAGTGCGCAGGCGAGGGCGGCGAGCGGCGCCGCCCAGGGGGAGCGCGACGACACGATGGGCTGACGCTTCGGCATCCGGCACGCTACCCGGCGGGGCGTGCCGGCCTCCGTTCGGCAGGCCACGGTCGCGCTCCGCCGGCTGGCGTCGGTCAAACGGACGACCGACGCGCCGCACCGCCCCACCGGATGGTGGGGTCGGAGGTCAAACCATGCCTAGAATCCCCCGCCGCCGCACCTTCCTCGCCCTCGCCATCGCGCTCGTCGTCACGCTCGTCGCCGCCCAGGCGATGACCGGCGACCACCGTCCCGAGTACGCCGACTGGACGCGCCTCAACCCGCAGAAGAACTTCATCACCAGCGCGCACCCGACCGCCAAGGACGTCTACGTCAACGAGGTCGGCGCGGAGGCCGCGCTGACGCGCAGCTTCCCCTTCCCCGAGGGCAGCGAGCTGGTCAAGGAGAGCACCGACACCGAGACGCTCTCGGTGTTCGTCATCACCGCGATGCGCAAGGTCGCCGGCTTCGACCCCGAGAACGGCGACTGGCAGTACGGCATGTTCGAGCGCATGGACGACGGCAGCTTCGGCGGCATGTGGGCCGAGGTGGGCAGCGAGATGCACGCCATGTGCGTGACCTGCCACACCGGCGCCGCCGACAACGACTACGCCTTCCTGACCTACACCGGCGACTGAGCGCCCCACCGACGGCCGCCGCGCGCCGCCTGACGGCCCGTGCGGCGGCCGTCGCCGTGCCGGGGTGACGGCATCCGTGCGGCGCGCTATTGCTGCGCCAGTCGGTCGCGATCGACCATCAGCGGCAGCGGGTCGAAGGCGCGGTGGCGGCACGTCTCGGGGTCGAAGGCGTAGGCGCCGAAGTGCAGATGAGGCGGCGTCCCGGCCGCGTTGCCGGCCGTGCCCACGTAGCCGAGGATGGTGTCGGGCGAGACCGCCATCCCCTCGCGCAGGCCCGCGGCGTACGCGTCGAAGTGGGTGTAGAAGTAGCGCACGCCGCCGGGGCCGAGCACCATCACGCCGCGGCCGCCGGTGAAGCGGTCGCTGACCTCGAACACGATCCCGTGGGTGGCCGAGCGGATCGGCGTGCCCCGCGCCGCGAACACGTCCTGTCCCTCGTGGCGGCGGCCGCCGCCGCGCGGGGCACCCCAGGTGTCCGCGACCTGGGCCACCCGGACG
This sequence comes from Trueperaceae bacterium, assembly GCA_011389865.1. Taxonomy (GTDB): domain Bacteria; phylum Deinococcota; class Deinococci; order Deinococcales; family Trueperaceae; genus JAABTL01. Next base: position 54,528 of record JAABTL010000008.1, on the reverse strand, counting down.
CCGTCGACCGGCATGAACAGCACGTCGTCCGGCTCGGCGGGCAGGCGTGCGAGGTACTCGGGCAGCAGCGCCCGGAAGGCCTCGCGTCGGGCCGCCGCGAGGCGCTGCGCCTCCGTCGGCGGCTGCGTCCAGATCCGCTCCGGGCAGGTGAGCGCGAGCAGTTCGGGCCGGAGCAGCCGTAGCTCGGCGTCGGGGGCGCGCTGCGCGGCGGCGACCCCGAGACACACGGCCAGGCCGATGAGGACGCCGCGCAGGGTGTTCGGGAAAGGACGGGGTCGCATGCCAGAAGCTAGCGCGCGCACCCACGCGAGAACGTGAGCCAACTCCCGGTGGGCCGCGCCGGTTGCCTCAGTCCGGCAGTTCCTCCGCCACCGCCTCGATCCCCTCGACGTGCAGCCGGTAGCGGCCGCGGGTCCCCTCGAGGATGCCGTCGGCCCGCAGGCTGGCGATCGCCGACGTCACCGACACGCGGGTCGCCGGCACCATGCCGGCGAGGTCGTCGTGGCGCAACTCGGTGTCGAGCGCCCACCAGCCGTTGCCCTCGTCACGACCGTAGCGCTGCACCTGGTCGAGCAGCAGCGTGGCCAGGCGCGTGCGGATGGGCGCCTCGATACGGGCCAGCTGGTCGCGGCAGCCGAACAGCTTGCCCGCCAGGATCTGCGTGAACGCCAGCACGAAACCCGGCGCGTGCAGCGACAGCCGCCGGTAGTCCTCTCGGCTCATCGGGCAGGTGGCGACGTCGGTCAGGGCCACCGCGTCGACCCGGTAGCTGTCGCCGTCGTCGACGAAGGCCTCGCCGAAGAAGTCGCCCGGGCCGCAGACGGCCAGGATCCGCTCGCGACCGTCGGCGGTGGGCGCGACGAGCTTGACCCGGCCCTTGGCGACGACGTGCAGGTGGCTCGCGGGATCGCCCGCGTGGAAGACGTAGCCGCCGCGAGCGAAGGGGCGCTCTGGGCAGACCTGCATGAACGTGCGCATGTCGTCGGGCGGCACGCGCTCCACCAGGCCGGTGCCGGCGACGTGCCAAGCGGGGCGCAGGTCAGCCATCGGGGCGTGCTCGTCTCGTCGTGTGCATGCCGAACGGTAGACGGTCAGACACGCGCCTCCGCGTCGCCGGCGTCACACCCCGCGCAGCAGCGCGGCGATCTGCGTCGGGCTCGGCACGCGGCCGCTGACCAGAACGCGCTCGTCGACGACCAGGGCGGGCGTGGCGGTGACCCCGTAGCCCATGATGGCGGCGATGTCCTCGACCTTCTCGACCTCGGCGGTCATGCCGGCATGGTCCAGCGCGAGCCGGACGTTGGCGGCGAGCCGCTGGCAGTTGGCGCAACCCGATCCCAAGACCTTGACGTTCACGACGACCTCCCCTGGGGTGCTCACAGCACCGCGTTGAACAGGATCCCGACGCCGACGATGCCGGCGGCGACGATGGCGACGAAGATGGCGATCAGCTGCGGCTTGAGCACGCGGCGCAGCAGGATCATCTCGGGGAGCGACAGCGCGACGACCGACATCATGAAGGCGAGCAGCGTCCCCATCGCCAGGCCCTTCGCCTGCAGCGCGGCCACCAGCGGGATGACGCCGACCACGTTGGTGTAGAGCGGCACGCCGAGCAGCACGGCCAGGGGCACCGCGAACGGGTTGTCGGGGCCGGCGATGCGGGCGAAGAGGTCCTCGGGGAGCCAGCCGTGGATGGCGGCGCCGAGGCCGATGCCGACGAGCAGGAAGGGCCAGATGCGGCGCAGGATGCCGCCCACCTCGTCGCGGCCGATCGCGAAGCGATCGGCCCAGCCGAGCCCTAGCGAGGGGTCGACGCCCGCACGCACCTGCGTCTCGAACACGAAGCCCTCGACGAAGCGCTCCAGCCGCAGCCGCCCCAAGAGCGTGGCGGCGACGATGGCGACGACCAGGCCGGCGCCGACGTACAGCGCGGCGAGGCGCCAGCCGAACAGCCCGTACAGCAGCGTCACGGCGACGACGTCAACCATCGGGCTGGCGATCAGGAAGGCCATGGTGGCGCTCAGCGGCACCCCGGCGGCGACGAAGCCGATGAAGGCGGGCACGGCGGAGCAGGAGCAGAAGGGGGTGGCGACGCCGAGGAGGGCGCCCAGCACGGTGCCGAGCCCCGCTCGGCGGCCGCCGAGCAGCGCCCGCGTGCGCTCGACGCTCAGGAACGAACGCAGGACGGTCACCACGAAGACGATGCCCGCCAGCAGCAGCAGGATCTTGCTGACGTCGTAGAAGAAGAAGTGGACGGCGCCGCCCAGCCGGGTGGCCGGGTCGAGGCCGATCACGCCGTAGACCAGCCAGTCCCAGAAGGGCAGGATCGTGCGGTACAGGGCGATCCAGGTGGCGGTCGCGACCGCCACGAGCGCCCAGGCACGGGCGTCGGCGCGCTGCGCCCCAGCGGCCGTCGCCTGCATCAGCTCGCCGCCGCCCGCGTGGCCGGCCGCCGGGCGCTGGCCCGCGGCGTGACGGTCGCGCAGCACGTCGCGGCCCCGCCCTCGCGCAGTCCCGCCAGCAGCCGCTCGATGCCATCGAACGCCTCGGGCAGCAGCCGGTAGTCGATCCAGCGGCCCCGCCGCGCGCCCTCGATCAGGCCCGCCTCGCGCAGCACCCGGAGGTGGTGAGAGAGGAGGTTGCCGGCGACGTCGACCTCCTCCTGCAGCGAGCAGACGCAGCGGGGACCGTTACCCAGCAGCGCGACGATGCGGAGCCGGGTCGGGTCGGCGAGGGCCCGCAGGTGCGGCAGGGCGGCGTCGGGATCGAACGCTTCAACGCTCGTTGAACCAACCATGGTTGAAGTATGCGCCCCGCGCGGGGCCGCCGGTGGGTCCGAACGTCCCGCGCCCACGGTAGGCTCCGCCATGCCACCGTCCGCCACCGCCCCGCGGGGCGACGGTGCCGCCGTCTACGACGTCGCCGTCGTGGGCGGCGGCATCGTCGGCCTCGCCACCGCCGACGCCCTTCTCGCGCGCCATCCCGGCCTGCGGCTGCTGCTGCTCGAGAAGGAGGACGACGTCGCGCGCCACCAGACCGGGCGCAACAGCGGCGTCGTGCACGCCGGCATCTACTACACGCCCGGTTCGCTGCGGGCGCGCCTGTGCGTGGCGGGCGTGGGGCGCCTGCGCGACTTCTGCGCCGAGCACGGCGTCGCCTACGACGCCGTCGGCAAGGTGATCGTCGCGACCGACGAGGCCGAGCTGCCGCGGCTGGACCGGCTGCTCGAGCGCGGCGCCGCCAACGGGGTGCCCGGCCTGCGGATGATCGACGCCGACGAACTGCGGGCGATCGAACCGCACGCCGCCGGGCTGCGTGCCATCCACTCGCCGAACACCGCGATCGTCGACTACCCGGGCGTGTGCCGGGCGCTGCTCGCGCGCCTGCGCGCCCGCGGGGCCCGGGTCGTGTTCGGCCAGCCGCTCGTCGGCGTCGCCGAAGAGCCCGACGGCCTGCGGCTCGCCACCCCGGGCGAGACCTTCCGCGCGCGCCGCCTGATCGCCTGCGCAGGCCTGCACGCGGACCGCATCGCGCGTCTCGCCGGCGCCGGCCCCCAGGTGCGCATCGTCGCCTTCCGTGGCGAGTACTACTTCCTGCGTCCAGAGCGGAGCGACCTCGTGCGCGGGCTGATCTACCCCGTTCCCGACCCCGCGCTGCCCTTCCTCGGGGTGCACTTCACCCGGACCATCCACGGCGAGGTGGAGGCGGGCCCCAACGCGGTCCTCGCGCTCGCGCGCGAGGGGTACGGCTGGACCCACATCGACGCCCGTGACCTCGCCGAGGTCGCCGGTTACCCCGGCTTCTGGCGGCTCGCACGGCGCTTCTGGCGCATCGGCGTCTTCGAGACCTACCGCTCCTTCTCCACCGCGGCCTTCGTGCGCTCGCTGCAGAAGCTGGTCCCGGCGGTGACCGCCGCCGACGTCCGCCGCGGCGGCGCCGGCGTGCGGGCGCAGGCGATCGACCCGCAGGGGAGGCTGGTCGACGACTTCGCCGTCGTCGAGACCGAGCGTTCGCTGCACGTGCTCAACGCACCCTCGCCGGCGGCGACGGCCGCGCTCTCCATCGGCGACCACCTGGCCGAACGCGTGCGCGGCTGGTTCGCCTGAGCGTCTGCCTCCATGAAGCGGCGCCCACGGGGCGATCGCCGTGGGCGCTGGCTGTGTGCGGGCCGCAGGATGGCGGGCGGACTCAGATCGCGGGCTTCTCCTCTTCGTCGTCGCGGGCCTCGTCGGCGGTGGGCTCGCCGCTCGCTTCGCCGTCGCTCGAGGGCGCCGCGCTCACGTCGTCGGGTGCGGCGACGGTCTCCGCGGCGGCGGGGGCGGGGGCGGCCGCCTGGGTCGGTTCGGCCACGGCCGGTGCCGCGGCGTCCGTGCGGGTCGGGGCGACGGTACGGAGCGCGGAGGCGACACCGCGGGCGCTGTCGGGCCGGAGCAGCATCCAGGCGCCGGCCGCGATCAGCAGGACGGGGACGATCCAGCCACCGCTGGTGGTCAGGGCGACGACGGCCAGTACCGCGAGGACGGCAGCGGGGAAGATGGCCCAGCCCTGCGCGTGCCGCGGCAGGCGGGTGAGCACGAAGAAGGTGGCGGCCAGGCCGAACAGGAAGACCGCGCCGCCGGCGCCCGCGTTGCGCGTCATGCCGTCGACCAGCGCGGTGACGGCGAGCGAGAAGAGCGCGCCGGCGGGGATCACGGCCCACCACTGATTGTCGTCCTCACGGTAGACGAGCGCGAAGGCGAGGCCGATCGAGCCGAGGAAGGCGAAGCCGCCGAGCGAGTCGGGCGCGATCGAGGCGATCGCGAGGCCGGCGAGCGGGAAGGACGCCAGCCGCCAGAAGCGGGAGCCGGTCTGGCGGCCCTGCAGGTGCGCGAAGTAGGCGGCGGCGCCGAAGAGCACGGCGCCCGGGAGGCCACCGAGGCCGCCGAACCATCCGAGCGTGCTGAACAGGCCGAGGACGCCGATGCCGATGAGGATGAGGCCGGGGACGAGGCGGCGGCGGTCGATGCCACTGAGATCGAAGCGGAAGGACATGGTGGACCTCCTTGAGGGTCGCCACCAGGTTAGGGCCAAGGGCCGGCGGGGCGCATCGGCCGACCGTGGGTGGCGGCGCTGCGTCCGAAGGAGGAGTCCGCCTCCCCCATCCGACGGAGGCGCGTACACGGCGACGGCGGGTACCCTGGCGTGGGAGACCCCATGAACCCCGAACCCACCCCGGAAGACCGCGTGCGCGTGCTCCTCGTCGACGACCACACCGTGGTGCGGCGGGGCCTGCGCATGGTGTTCGAGCTCGAGGACGACCTCGAGGTGGTCGGCGAGGCCGCCGACGGCCGCGAGGCGCTGGAGAGGGTCGCGGAGCTGCGGCCCGACGTCGTGGTCATGGACCTGCTGATGCCGGTCATGAACGGCGTCGAGGCGACCCGCGCGATCCGCTCGTCCTACCCGGACGTCGAGGTGGTGGCCCTGACCTCCGTGCTCGAGGACCGCATGGTGGTGGACGCGGTCGAGGCCGGCGCCGCCGGCTACCTGCTCAAGGAGACGCGGCCCGACGACCTCTTCGAGGCCGTGCGCGCCGCCGCCCGCGGCGAGGTGCGCCTCGACCCGCGCGCCCAGCAGCGCCTCATGCGTGAGCTGCGCCGCCCCGCCACGCCCGCGCCGGCCCGCGAAGCGCTCACCGAGCGCGAGACCGAGGTGTTGCAGCACCTCGCCCGTGGCGCCACCAACAAGGCGATCGCGCAGGCGCTCGGCGTCGGCGAGGCCACCGTCAAGAGCCACGTCTCGGCCGTCCTCGCCAAGCTCGGCCTCAAGAGCCGCACGCAGGCGGCGCTGCACGCCCTGCGGGAGGGGTGGGTGACGCGTGAGCCATGAAGAGGGCGCCACACCCGTCCCCCTCCTGCAGCGGCTGTCGACCCGCCTGACGCTGCTGCTCCTCGCGGTGGTGGCCGTCCTCGCGGGCGCCACCGCCGTCCTGCTGTGGCGCGGCCTCGACGCCCTCCTGCTCACCCCCGACGGCACCGGCGCCGTGCTCGCCGACGTCGATCCCGAGGCGGTCGGCGCGGTCGTGCGCGGCACGCTGATCAACCTGGCGGTGGTGGTGGCCGTGACCGTCATCGCCGCGACGGCCTTCTCGCGCGCGCTGCTGGCCGAACCGATCGCCCAGCTCACCGACGCCACCCGCGCGCTGGCGGCCGGCGACCGCGCCGTGCGCCTGCCCGCGCGCGACGCCTCGGAGCTGGGCCAGTTGGCCGCGTCCTTCAACGCCATGGCGGACGCCCTCACCGAGGCCCAGCAGGGCCTGGAGTCGCGGGTCGCGGCACGCACCGCCGAGCTCCGGGCGCTGCTCGAGCTCTCCAACACGATCGCCGTCACCACCGAACTGCAGCCGCTGCTGGTCGCGGTGCTCGACCGCCTCGACGAGGCTGGCGCCACGGCCGCCGCCGAGGTGTGGGAGCTCGGTCCCGACGGCGGCTGGAGCCGGCTGGTCGCCCGCGGCGACGGCTTCGCCGGCGTCCCGCCCCGGCCCGGCGAGGACGAGCCCGCGCCGGTGGCCGGCGACCTCCTGACGCTGCCGCTGCGGGTCCGCGACCGCACGGTCGGCCTGCTCCGCGCACGGGCGCGCGCGGGCGCGGCCTGGGACGAGGAGCGCCTGCACTGGGCCACCGGGGTGGCCGCGCAGGCAGCGGTGGCGATCGAGAACGTGCGCCTCTACGAGCGCGCGCGCGACGAGGCGACGGAGGAGGCGCGGCGCCACCTGGCACGCGAGCTGCACGACTCCGTCAGCCAGGCGATCTACGCGATCGTGCTGACCACGCACGCCGCCCAACGGCGGGCGGAGCGCGACCCCAACCGAGCGCGCGAGGCGCTCGACACGGTGGTGGAGCTGGCGGAGGCGGCGCTGGCCGAGATGCGCGCGTTGATCTTCGAGCTGCGTCCCGAGGCGCTCGTCGACGTCGGCCTCGTCGGCGCCCTGCACCGCCAGCTCGACGGCCTCGAGCTGCGCCACGGGCTCGCGACCGAGCGCGACCTGCCCGACGAACCGGACCTCCCCTTCGCCAGCAAGCAGGTGCTGTTGCGGGTGGTGCAGGAGGCGCTGCACAACGTCGTCAAGCACGCGCGCGCCAACCGCGTCCAGGTGCGCGGGTGGACCGAGGACGGACGCCTGCACCTGCAGGTCCGGGACGACGGCGTCGGCTTCGACCCCAACGCCGCCTTCCCCGGCCACCTGGGGCACACGTCGATGCGCGAGCGCCTCGCGGCCCTCGGCGGGCAGCTGCGCCTCGCGAGCGCCCCCGGCGAAGGCACCACCGTCGCGCTCGATGTGTCGCTCGCGGCGGGCGCCGGCCCCGGTGCCGGCGTCGCCTCAGGCGCGGCAACGCCCACGGCGGGCGGCGCAGCGTGAACCGCCGCGTCGCCGGTGCGTTCCTGCTGCTGGCGGGGGCCGCCACCCTGCTCGGTGGCCGCGGCGCCGTTGGCCTGGCGGCCGAGCTCGCCTGGATCGGCGGGCTGACGCTCGCGGCGGTCGTCGCCTGGCGCACGCTGACCCCGCGCGCGCCGCTGGCCCTGCGCATCGTGGTCCATGCGGCCCTGGGGATGACGGCGGCCGCCACGACGACGCAGCTCTCTGGGCCCGCGTTCCTCGGCTTCGCCGCCGTCGCCTTCTGGCTCGTCTACCGCACGCCCACACGCCGGCAGGCGGTGACCGGCTGGGCGATCATCCCGGCCGGCGTCCTGACCACCCTGGCGGCCGTCGCGGCGGTGGATGCCCTGCGCCCGGGATGGGACGGCGGCGCCGTCTTCCTGCTCGGCATGACCGCGACCTTCACCGCCATCTACCTGCTGCCGCGCGAACACGGCGGTGGGCGCTGGGCCCTGTGGCCCGCGCTCGCCTGGGCCCTGCTGACCGTGTTGGCCAACGACCCCACCGGCGCCTTCACACGCTGGTGGCTGCCGTTGACGATGATCGGCGTCGGCGTCGCGGTGCTCGGCTGGACGCGCCGGGGGCGTTAGCGGGCGCGGCTTCACCGCGGCACGGTGTTGCCGCCGCGCCCCGCGCGGCGTCGGCGCGCGTCAATCGAGCGCCGCCGCCCCCGGTTCGTTCGATCGCCGCAGCTCCAGCGACGGCACGAAGGCCGTGACGGCCAGCGCCGCGGCCACCACCCACACGAGCGCGCCGAAGATGGCGGTCACGGCGTCCGCGAAGCCCTGGCGCACCGCCTCGGCCACCGTCGCCGCGACCGCGTCGGCCTGCTCGTCGAGTTGCGCGCGAAGCTGCGCCGCCAGGGCGGCCATGGCCGCGGCGTCGCCGCGGGCCTGCGCCGCGGCACCCAGGATGAAGCCGCGCGCCTCGTCCGGCACGGCGCTCGCCTCCAGCGCCCGCGCGAGCGCCTGCGGGTCGGGATCGTCGAGCGCGGCGACCAGCGCCTCCGCCTGCGCCCCGAACGCCTCCCGCACGGCGGCGCCGACGTCACCCCCGCCGGTCGAGGCGAGCTCGCCGCCGCTGAGGGCCGGCGCCTCGAGGCCCGCGACCGCGGCCGTGCGCCCGACCCCGGCGAACGCCGCCGCCAGCGTCGTCGCGAGGATCGTCCCCATGACGGCGGCGCCGACGGCCCCGCCGATCTGCCGGAAGAACTGCGCGGCGCTGGTCGCCTGCCCCACCTTGCGCGGGTCGATGGCGTTCTGGATCGCCAGCGTGTAGAGGGGCAGCCCGGGCCCGACGCCGAGGCCGGCGATCACCATGTAGAGCGTCACGCGCCAGTACGGCACGTCCGCGGACATCGTCGACAGCAGCACCATCGCCAGCAGCAGCACCACCCCGCCGAACACCATCAGTCCCTTGTAGCGGCCGAGCCGGGAGGCGATCTGGCCGGCGAACACCGAGCCGAGGACCGTGCCGATCGACAGCGGGATCAGGCTGAGCCCCGCGCGCGTCGCGCTGACGCCGAGGACGTTGACCATGAACAGCGGCAGGAAGATGACCGTCGACAGGAAGGCCGCGCCGAGCAGGAAGGCCGCGAGGTTGGCGGTCGCGAACACGCGGTCGGCGAAGAGGCGCACCTCGAGGACCGGGCTGGAGGACGCCAGCGAGCGCAGCACGAAGGCGACGGCGAAGGCGGCCGCCACGGCGAACGCGCCCAGGGTGACCGCGCCGCCCCACGGGTACACGGAGCGGTCGAGCTGCAACGCGAGCACGAACGGCACCAGCGCACCGATGAGGAAGAGGGCCGAGGGGACGTCGAGGCGTGCCGATGCGTCCTTCGGGCGCAGCGGCGGCATCCGCATCGCCACGAACCACAGCGCGACGGCGCCGACGGGGACGTTGACGTAGAACACCCAGCGCCAGCCCTCGACGCCGGGGATCAGCGCGCCGCCGTAGTCGGTCAGCAGGCCGCCGATCCACGGGCCGAGCACGCTGGCGACGCCGAAGGTCGCGCCGACCAGTCCCTGGTACTTGCCGCGCTCGCGCGGCGAGAACAGATCGGCGATCACGATGAACGCGAGGGAGAACAGCCCGGCGCCTCCCAGGCCCTGGACGGCGCGGAACACGATCAGCTGGCTCATGCCGTCGCCGAGGAGCGGCAGCGTGCCGAACTCGCCGGCGATGCCGGACAGCAGCGAGCCGAGCAGGAAGGTCGCGATCGCGAACAGCACGATGCGCTTGCGCGAGAACATGTCCGCGAGCTTGCCGTAGATCGGCACCAGCACCGTCGAGGCGAGCAGGTAGGCGGTCGCCACCCAGGCGTAGCGCGAGACGCCCTGCAGGTCCTCGACGATCTTCGGGAGGGCGGTGGCGACGATCGTCTGGTCGAGCGCGCCGAGGAAGACGGCGAGCAGGATCCCTATGAGAGTGAGGGTCTTGTCGCGCGGCGAGAGATTCACCCGCGGAGCTTACGCCCGGGGACGCCGCCGAGGCCGGCGTCCCCGCCACGCTCGCAGGGTGCCGGGGCCGGGGCGTCGCCCGGGCCGTGAGACGTCAACCCTCGTCGCGCCGCCGGTCGCGCCGGTAGGCCCACACCGACAGCAGCGAGAAGACCACGAAGGTGCCGACGAGCCAAGCGACCGACGCGAGCGCTCCGACGGGCTCGATGCCGGTGTAGGCCGTGATGTCGGCGGCGGGGGCGAACGACGACCAGATCAGGCGACCGTAATGGTAGGTCGGCAGGTAGGGCGCCAGGTCGCGGAGGAATGGCGGCAGCTGGCTCAGCGGGAAGAAGAACCCGGAGGCGAACGACAGCGGCAGGAACACGAGGTTGCCGATCGTGCTGGCGGCCCGCGGGCGCGCCAGGAACCCGAGCGCGAAGCCGATCGGGGCCAGCGCCACGCCGCCCGCGAGCAGCACGCCGCCGACCTGCAACCACTGCTGCGGTGACAACCGCACCTGGGCGAAGGCCGCGGCGACGGCGAAGAGCACCACCAAGGTGACCGCGGCGTACAGGACGCTCATCGCCAGCTTCCCCCCGAGGTACACCCACGCCGGGGCCGGCGTCGCCCGCATGAGCCGCAACCACCCCTTGCCGCGCTCCTGCGCGATCTCCACCCCGAAGGCGAACAGCACCAAGCTGAGGATGCCGAAGGCGCCGAAGCCCGGCATCATCATCGCCGAGATGCGGGTGCCCTCGGGCAGCGACCAGCGCGCGTTGGGCGGGCCGAACATGAGGAACAGCATCACCGGGATCGCCACCACCCCGATCACGAAGTCGGGTGCACGTAGGCTGGAGGCGAACTCCGCGCGCGTCTGGGCAAGCCACAGGCCCCACGCCCCGCCACCCGGTCGCGCACTGGCGCTGAGACGTCGTCCGTCGGGACGCTGCGCGACGCTCGCAGGCCCGGTCACGCGGCCACCCCCTCGCGGCGCGTCAGGGCCACGAAGGCGGCCTCCAGATCGGCGTCGGTGACCGTCAGGTCGCGCAGCTCCGCGCCTTGCGCGAAGAGCTCACGCAGCAGGCGCTCAGGTTCGCTCGTGTACACCGCCAGCAGGCCGCCGGGCTCGAGATCGACCCGCTGGACGCCGGGCCGAGCGGCCAGCGCCGACGCAGGCAGGTCGGAGCGGAAGCGCACCGTCCGGTCGGCGACCCGCCGCTTGACCTCGGACGGGGTCCCCTCGGCGATGATCCTCCCCTTGTCGATGACCACCAGCCGCCGCGCCACGGCGTCGGCCTCGGACAGGTGGTGGGTGGTGAAGAGCACGGTCTTGCCGAGCTCGGCGAAGCCGACGACCTGCTGCCAGAACGCGCGCCGGCCCTCGACGTCGAGCGCCACCGTGGGCTCGTCGAGGAACAGCAGGTCGGGGTCGCCGACGATGGCGAGGGCGAAGTACAGCCGCTGGCGCTGGCCGCCGGAGAGGGTCGAGACCAGCGCGTGCGCCTTGTCCTCGAGCCCGGCGCGCGCGAGCACCTCCTTGACCGGCAGGGCGTAGGGGTAGTAGCGCCCGAACAGCGCGACCAACTCGCGCACGCGCAGGGTGGTGGGCACGCCCGACTCCTGCAGCATGACCCCCACCCGGCCGCGCGCCTCGCGCCGATCCGGGGCGCCGCCGAAGAGGCGGGCCTCCCCCGCCGTCGGGCTGGTCAGCCCGAGCATCACGCGGATGGACGTCGTCTTGCCCGCGCCGTTCGGCCCCAGGAAACCCACCAACTCACCCGCCGCGACCGAAAGATCGACCCCGGCGAGGGCCTGAACGTCGCCGTAGCGCTTCTCCACGCCGTGCATCTCGACCACCATGGACGTACCTCCCGTGGCCTCAAGGTAGCCGCGAGATGCGCCAGCTCGCATCCGCCATCGGTCGGCGCTGGTCTCCGCCAATCGGGGGACGGGGGGCAGGCTCGACTCGGCGGTTCGCGAGCTTCGCTCGCGAACCGCCATGGCTTGGGGGTTGGGGCCGGAGGCCCCCGCCGGACTCGGCAGTTCGCGAGCTTCGCTCGCGAACTGCAATGGCTTGGGGGTTGGGGCCGGAGGCCCCAACCCCCAAGACTCATTCGCCTTGCCCCAACGAGTACCCCGGCAACCCGTCGAAGTCGTACAGGTGCTCCGTCTTGATGACCTCGTAGCCCGCGCCGTGGACGGCGCCGAGCAGCCGCAACACGGCGTCGAAGTCGGTGACGGCACCGTCGGCGGGGTGGAAGCGGCAGCGCCAGTGGTCGGTGCAGAAGGTCTCGGCGAAGCCCTCGGGCCAGACCTTGACGCCGCGGTTCGTGACCATCTTCAGGTGCCAGCCGACGGCCTTCGCCGTCGCGGCCAGGGCCGGGCCGAGCACCTCGGGGTCGCGCCGCGCGTCGTCTGCGGGCCCCGCGCCGGCTGCGGGCCCCGCGCCGGCTGCGGGCCCCGCGCCGTCTGCTCGGGCGGCGCCGTGCCAATCCAGGAAGACGTCGATCCCGCGCAGGTCCTTGCGCTCGACGGGGGGCTCGGGAAGCTCGACGTGCAGGTCGATCTTGCGGTAGTGCACCGGCGGCAGGTGGAGCGGGTCTTCGCCGAGGCGCGCGATGACGGCGTCGGCGAAACCCTGCGTGCCGACGCGCTCGATGCTGCTGCCGGCGCGGTAGAGGTCGCCCGTGTGGACGCCGTCCTCCAGGGTGCGCAACCAGGCGTTGGCGACGCGTTGCGCGATCTCGGCCTGGCCGACGTGCACGAGCATCTGCACGGCCGCGAGCAGCATGCCGGAGGGGTTGGCGAGGTCCTGCCCGGCGATGTCGGGGGCGCTGCCGTGGACGGCCTCGAACATCGCCACCCCGTCGCCGACGTTGGCGGAACCGCCCAGGCCGACGGAGCCGGCGATCTGCGAGGCGATGTCGGAGAGGACGTCGCCGTAGAGGTTGAGCGTGACGATCACGTCGAAGCGCTCGGGCGTGTCGGCGAGCCGCGCGGCCCCGATGTCGATGATCAGGTGCTCGGACTCGATGTCGGGGTACTCGGCCGCGACGGCGTCGAAGGTCTTGTGGAACAGGCCGTCGGTGGCCTTCATGATGTTGTCCTTGGTCATGCAAGTGACCTTGCGCCGGCCGTAGGCGCGGGCGTACGCGAACGCGAAGCGCACGATGCGCTCGGTCCCGGGTCGGGTGATCAGCTTGAGCGACTGGGTGACCTCGCGCGTCTGGCGGTGCTCGATGCCGGCGTACAGGTCCTCTTCGTTCTCGCGCACGATGACGAGGTTCATGCCCTCGTGGCGCGTCGGCACGTAGGGAGCGTACGACTTGGTCTCGCGCACGTTGGCGAAGAGCCCGAGGCTCTTGCGCAGGGTGACGTTGACGCTCTTGTAGCCGCCGCCCTGGGGCGTGGTGATGGGGCCCTTGAGCAGCACCTGGTGCCGCCGCAGCAGGCTCCAGGCGTCGTCGGGCACGCCGGTCGCGACGCCGCGCTCGTACGCCACCTGGCCCAGCACGACCGGCTTCCAGTCGATGCGGGCGCCGGCGGCGTCGAGGATGCGCACGGTGGCGCGGGTGATCTCGGGACCGATGCCGTCGCCCTCGGCGACGACGACGGGGATGGGGCTCTCGGAGACGTCCATGGCGCCAGGTTATGCCGCTCGCCGCGTCGGACGCCAGCGCGGGCGCTGGCGCGACCTAGCGCTAGGCCAACGTCAACCGTAGGCAGCCGCGAGTCGCCGCACGCGCGCCAGTGCCAGTGCCAGCCGCGGCTCACCGGGCGGCATCGCCTCGGCGGCAGCCTCCCACAGCACCAAGTCGTCGCCCCAGCGGTCCGCGAGCTCGTACAGCGCGTCGCCATCGCCGCTCAAGAGCGCCGCCTGCCGCAGCGACTCCTCCAGGGTCTCGCGCGCCTCGCGCACACCGGGTGCCTCGCTGAGGGGCAGCAGCGGGCCCTGCCACAGCGCGATGGCCTCGCGCACCCGGCCGTCGGCGATCATCACTCCGACCTCGGCGACGTCGGCGGAGAACGGCGCCGTCCAGCGGTACGGCGCCTCGCTGACCGGCAGAAGGCCACGCAGGCGCGTGAGCAGCCCCCGGAGTCCGCTGCCGGTGAACGGCGGCTGGCCGTCGGGCGTCAGGAAGTCGTTGAGCCGGTCGCGCGACACGCCGTCGGGCGAGAGCGTCAGAGCGAGCGCGACCTCCGCCAACCGGGGCGAGAGGTCGATGAGGACACCGTCCCAGCGGCACGCGACCGTGCCGAAGAAGCGCAGGCGGAGCCTTGGCCCCCCACCGCCGACGGCGTCCCAGATGGGCGCGAAGAGGTCGGCCGGCCCGGCGAAGAGGCGCAGCGCCAACGGGTGAAGGCTGACGAGGATCCGGACGAGGTCGGCCGGCACGTCCTGCGCCGCGCCGCCGGTGGTGAGGAGGTAGTGCAGCGCGGCCGGCAGCCGTAGCTCGGCGGCGACATCGGTAGCGGTCATGACGACGAGCAGGTCCTCCCTCGCACGCTCGCAGCGCGCATCGCCCGGCTCGCCGCCGGCACGCGCGGCGCGGACTGCCTCGGCCATCCCGCGCGCGAGGCGGGCGACGCGCCGCGCGTGGTCACCCATACCGGCGGCCAACTCGACCGCGTCCTCCGCCACCAGCACGGCCTCGTCCACGCGGTCGAGGTCGAGCAGGGCCCGCACCGCCAGCTGTGCGAACGACGCCCGGCGCGCCCTCGGAGCGCCCTCGACGAGCGGTCGCAACAGCGCCAGGGCAGCCTCCGGGTCGCCACCGGCGAGCTCCACGGCGGCCCAGGTGCTGCGGTAGAGGTCCGCCACCGCCGGCATGGCGGCCGTCAGGGTGGCCGCCGCATCCGCGAGGCCGCGCCGCAGCCCGGCGACGTCACCCGTCAGGAGGCGGGCGAACGCCAGGTCGTTGACCAGCCGCAGGCGCCGCGCGCCGTCGCGCAGCTGGTGCTGGTCGAACACGCCCAGGGCGAACTGCGCCCAGGCTCGGGCACGCGCGAACTCCCCGACGTGCACCAGCTTCGCCGCCAGGCTGCCTGCGTTGCGCGAGACCGCGTGGGGCGACCCGCCGTCTTCGGCCAGCCGCACGCTCTCCTCGAGCAGCTTGGTGGCCACGTCGAAGTCCGGGTGCAAGCGCCCGTATTGCCACAGCGTCAGGGGCGTCCGGTGGTCGCGCACCGCCTGCTCGGCGAGGCCGAAGCCCTCCGCGTGCGGCAGCGTGCCGGCGCGCCGCGCCCGCAGGTCCGGCGCACGATGGGCGGCGAGGTGGGCGTCGACGTCGGGTAGGACCGACGGCAGTTCGCCGGCCTCCGCCGCCGCTACCAGCCGCCACTCCAGCACCCGCTCCTGACGCGCGTACGCCGGCGGGAGCGCCGACAGCAGCAGGTGCAGCCGGCGCGTCAGGCCGCGTTCGTGGAAGGCGGGGCCGGCCGTCCTCAGCAGGTCGTCGACGAGCTCCGGAGCGGCCAGCACGGCGAGCTCGAGCGCGTCGATCCAGTCGCCCTCGCGGGCCAGGGCGCGGACCGCGAGCGCGCTCGGAACGGGCTCGGCGCGGTCCGCGGGGCGGAGGGGTCCGGCGGGCGCCGGGACGTTGAGCGGTGGCAGGCCGACCGCCGCGTGCGCGGCCCGCATCAGGTCGGTGAAGCGGCCCTCCGTCGTCCACCACAGCTCGGCGACGCGCTCGCGGCCGAGGCCGCCCGGGGCGACCTGCGCCGCCTCCGCGAGCGACAGGCGCATCTCGGCCGGACCCAGCCGGAGGCAGCGCGACGCCCAAGCCGACGCGGGCGTCGCGTCATGCAAGCGCAGGTCGATCACGACGCCGAAGCCGGCGCCGCCAAGCTCCGTGAGGTCGTCCAACAGCGCCGCGTCCGGGATCGCCGAGGTGACGGCGAGCCACAGCGGCAGGAGGTCGGCGGCGTGGTGGCGGAGTCCCTGGAGGTGCGCTCGATAGGGCAGCGCCTGGGGGAAGAGGGGAGCCTCCAGGACGTCGTTCAGCGCCTCGGCCAGGGCGTTACCCTGCGCCACGTCGTCGCCGGCGAAGGCACTCGGAAGCGTCCACCACGCAGTCCGCCGCCTCGTGCGCAAGGTGTCGAGAACGTAAGGCGACCCGTGGGCCTCGCCGCCGAGCAGCAGCACCGGACGATCGGCGCCCAGAACCGCATCGAGTTGGCGCGCCAGCCACACGCGAGCACGATAGCGCGCCCCGAGCATGCGCGGGCCCGCGCGTGCTCGGACCTGCGTTGGCGCGGCCCCGCGCGTGCTCGGGCCTGCGCCGGCGCGCGCGCCGGACTCAGGTGATCGGAACCGCCCGCCGGCCGCCCCGCCGGGATCCCAAAGATGGGCAGCGAACACCGAGCGCTAGGGCCGCATCCACGCTCTCCTGCAGCGGCTCGGCCGACGCGGCCTCCTCGCATCGCTGGCGTCCGGCGGCGCGCAACCATCGCACCTCGCGCAGCCACACGTACCCGCCTCGAACATCGAACCGCGTCGACGCCTCGACGACGCGCCTCGCTTCCTGGTGCGTCATGCGAACCTCCTTCTCTTCGAAAAGGTTAGGGGCGGGGCCGCTTCAGGGGCGCTGCACGTGCATGGGATTGGCTGAAGCGGGTCTGAAGCGGGGTCGCGACTATCTTCCAGCATCTCGGGAGGTGAGCCACGAAGGCCCTGGCACGCGCGCTCCGCAGCATCCTCGCCGCCCTGGTCCTCACACGCCTGGTCGCAGCTTCGGGCGGCCTCCCGACCCCGACGACGATGGTGGGCAGCTCCGGCCAACCCGGTGACATCGACGTCGGCTGACCCTGACCCCTCCGAGCGCTCGCCGGGACGCGTAGCAGCCATCTAGCGACGCTCGCCGAAGGGAACCGCGCCCGCCCGACCGGGCGGGCGCGCACTTGCCGCCACCATGGCCGACCTGCTGCCGGCGATGCGGGGACGCTTGATCGTCGAGGTGACGGAGCAGACCTACCGCGACGTGGCCGGCCTGTGGTCCACGCTCGAGTCGCTGGCCAAGACCTGCGAACTGGTGCTGTTGGACGACCTCACCATCGACGACCTCGCACGCCCGTCGCGCGCGCACGCTCCCGTCGACGGCACCGGTCGCCCCACGGCCCGGGCCTCGGTGACGACGTGGCCGGCGGACGCTCCGCTCCGGCCGCCCACCGTCGGCGTCCGCGCACCCGCCGCGCGCTATCGTCGGGGTTGACCCCCCGGCGCGAAGCGGCCTCGATCGTGGGCGCCCGGGCGGTATGGAGGAGTTCATGGCCGTCGACACCGTCGCCGCCGACCCGGCGCCCACCACCACGGACGCGCTGCTCGCCCGCCAGCGGGCGTACCTGCTGCCCGTCCAGAGCCGCATGCTCTATTACGGGGAGCGCCCGTTGGTGGTGGCCCGCGCCCAGGGGGACTGGCTGTGGGACCACGAGGGCAAGCGCTACCTCGATTTCTTCGGCGGCATCCTGACCGTCTCGGTGGGGCACGCCAACCCCGACGTGGTCGAGGCGACCGCCCAGCAGATGCGCACGGTCGGCCACACCAGTACCCTGTACGTCAACGAGATCACGATCCGGGTGGCCGAGAAGCTGGCCGCGATCACCCCCGGCCGGCTCCAGGTGTCGTTCTTCAGCAACAGCGGCACCGAGGCCGACGAGATGGCCATCATGGCCGCCCGCACGTTCACCGGCAACCGCGACGTCGTGTCCCTGCGTCACGCCTACGCCGGCCGCAGCGCGTCGATGATGGCGATGACGGCGCACGCCAACTGGAAGCAGGGCGGCGTCTACGACGGTCACATCAAGCAGGTGCGCAGTCCCAACCTCTACCGCAAGCCGGCCAGCATGACGGACGAGGCCTACCTCGACTTCCTGGTCGACGACCTCGCCGACTTCCTCGCCACGTGCACCGACGGCAAGATCGCCGCGTTCATGGCCGAGCCGATCCAGGGCGTCGGCGGCTTCGCCGTCGCCCCCGCCGACTACTTCCGTCGGATCGAGCCGCTCGTGCGCGAGGCGGGCGGCATCCTGATCATCGACGAGGTGCAGACCGGCTGGGGGCGCACCGGCAAGCACTGGTGCGGCATCGAGCACTGGGGCGTGGAGCCCGACGTCATGACCTTCGCCAAGGGCATCGCCAACGGCGCGCCCGTGGGCGCGACCGTGATGACGCCGGAGGTGGCCGAATCGGTGCAGGCGCTGACGCTGTCGACCTTCGGTGGCAACCCCGTCTCGATGGCGCAGGCCTACGCGACCATCGACTACATCGAGCGCCACCGGCTGTGGGAGAACGCAGACGCCCAGGGCGCGCGACTGCGCGAGCACCTCGAGGTGCTGATGGCCGCGCACGACTTCGTCGGCGACGTCCGCGGCATGGGCCTCATGCAGGGGATCGAGATCGTCGTCCCCGGCACGGCCGAGCCCGACCCGGCGCGCGCCAATGCCCTGCTGAACGCCGCCCGCGTCGAAGGGCTGCTGATCGGGAAGGGCGGCCGCTGGGGCAACGTGCTGCGCATCGCGCCGATGCTGAACGTCACCTCGGCCCTGATCGGCGAGGGGGCCGAGCGGCTCTCGCGGGCGGCGGACGCGGTGGCCTGAGCGAGGCGAGCGCCTTGGGGGGATGGCCGCGAAAGCCGCGTGTCCGGGGGGCCTGCTAACCTGGGAGCGTCACGACGTCGCCCCGCTCCCCGAAAGGAGCCGACATCGATGAACCGCCAGGACATCCTCGAACTCCAGAGCCATCGCAGCCACCCCTCGCTCAGCATCCTGCTCCCGACCCACCGCACGTCGCCCGACAACAAGCGCGACCCCATCCTGCTCAAGAACCTCGCCAGCGAGGCCACCGATCGGCTGGTGGAGCTGCTCGGCAAGCGCGACGCGGCGCCGCTGATCCGCGACCTCGAGAGCCAGGTCGCCGCGATCGACCTGCGCCGGACCCTCGATGGCATGGCGATCTTCGTCAGCGCGGAGCACGCGGGCGTGTACCTGCTGCCCGTGCCGCTCAAGCCGCGCGTCGTCATCGACGACACCTTCGCCACCCGCGACCTGGTGTTCGCGATGAACCGCTCGCCGCGCTACTGGGTGCTGGCGCTCTCCGAGCAGCCCACGCGCCTGTTCGAGGGGGTGCGCGGCACCCTGGTCGAAGTGCGGGGCGGCGGGTTTCCGATGGTGCACACCGGTCCCGGCGGCAGTGAGGCGCTGCCCGAGATGACCGACAAGTCGAAGATCGAGGCCGAGTACCATCGCCAGTTCTTCCGCCGCGTCGACCAGGCGCTCGCGGCGTACACCAAGGCCGACCCGCTACCGCTCTGCGTCGTCGGCGTCGAACGCTGGCTGGCGTACTTCCAGAACGTCACCGACCACAAGAACATCGTCGCCACCGTCACGGGCAACCACGACCAAACGCCGCCGCACGAACTCGGCAAGCTCGTGTGGCCGGTGGTGGCCGAGGCCCTGTCGGTCCGGCGCCAAAGGGCGCTCGACGCGCTCGACGCCGCCGTCGGGGCGCAGCGCTTCGCCTCCGGGCTGGACGAGGCCTGGCGCCGCGCCCAGGAGGGCCGCGGCGAGCTGCTGCTGGTCGAGCAGGACTACCACCAGGCCGCGCGCTACGACGAGGCCACGGGACAGCTGCACCTACTCCCCGCGGGCGACCCCGCTGCCACCATGGTCGACGCCGTCGACGACCTCATCGAGCTCGTGCTGGCGAAGCAGGGCGAGGTGGCGTTCGTCGACGACGGCGCGCTCGAAGGGCACGGGCGGGTGGCGCTGACGCTGCGGTACTGAGCCGGGCCGTCCCGTCAGCCCTCGGCGCCGCCGGGCGGCCCACCGCCGACGCCGCGCGCCGCGACCTTGGTGACGGCGCGCCCGGAGCGCAACTCGGCAACCTGCCCGATGTCGCCGCCGCCGTCTGAAGCGTCGGCCTCGACCTCGACGATGCCGAGGAGCCGCGAACCCGCGTCTCGGACGATGCGCGCCAAGCGCTGCTCCGTGCGTCGATCGAGCCCACCGCGACCGGTGACCAACACCACGCCGGTGGCGAACTGGGCCAGCAGTCGGCCGTCCTCGACCGTCTCGAGCGGTGGTGCATGGACCACGATGGCGTCGTACGCGACCCAGCGCTCCAACGCTTCACCGAAGCCGGCGAACAGGGCGGGCGCGGTCCCGGGCGCCGGCCGGGCAGGGCGGAACTGCGGCACCAGGTCGAGCGAACGCCCGTCCGAGACGTCGATGGTCACCAGGTGGTGCGGCCCGGCGGGATGCTGTAGCCATTCGAGCGTCGTCGCGGCCCGCGGATCGGGTCCGCCGGCGTCGGCCGGCTCCGGCACCGCGTACCGGGACGCGAGGGCCGGTGCGTAGATCACGCCGTCGACGAGAAGCGTCCGTGCCCCGTTGTACGCCAACTCCTCCGCCAACAGGCTCGCCACGTCGACGGCGCCCGCCGGCTCCAGGGCGCCACTGACCATCACCACGCGTGGCCGGACCTGCGCGGTCAGCGTCAAGACGCGCACCCGCAGTCGATCGGCCGCCGCGAACGACGCCGGATCGCGGTCCATGCGCGGCCGTGGGAACACCACCAGCGGAGCGCCCCCTCGACGGCTCTCGGCCTGACGCCGGCCGCGCCCGCTCGCCGGCCGACGCGTGCGGGCCGACGACCGGTGCGACACGAAGCCGACGAGGCCCCCGATCAGGGCCGCGGCGGCGGCCGCGACGATCAGCGTGGGCGCGGGCGTCCAGCGGATCGGGCCGATGCGCTCGAGCGCGAGGGGTGCCTCGCCGGCGGCGATCGCCGCCGCCAGATCCGTGCGCGTCTCGATGAGCCGGGCACGCGCGGCGACCAGCTCGGCCACCCGCTCGTCGACCCCGCCACCGAGCACCTGCTGCGCGCGAACCTCCTCCGCCAGGTCAGCGATGCTCGCGTCGAGTTCCGCCAACACGCGCTCGGACCGAGCGCCCGCATCCGCGCGATCGCGCGCCTCGAGCTCCCCAGCGACCGCAGCCGCCGCGCGGGCAGCGGCCCACGGCGTGCTCGCCCGCAGCGCGAGCCACAGCTCTGCGCCGTCCGGCCCCGCGGGGTCGAGCTGGGCCCGCAGGCGGTCACGCAGATCGGCGACATCCGACGCCGTCGCTTCTGCCGAGCCGAGTGCGCGGAGCGCGCCGCGCAAGACGTCCTCCTCCACGATCGCGGTGAGGAACGCCTCGCGGTCGGCGTCTCCCGCCACCAACGTCGACTCGAAGCGCCAGCCGACGGTCGCCTCGAAACCCGGCGCGGTCCAGGCCGCGAGGACCATGCCGACGACGGCCGCCCCCGCGGCGAAGGCGAGCACGAACCAGAAGGTGGTGATTCGGCGGCTTCGGTGATCGTCCAAGGTGCTGCGATCGTACCGTCTCCGCGGGCACCGCCGCGGACGGCGTGACCGCGCGGAGCTTCATCGCGGGGACGTGCCGCGCAGCGAACACGGTGCCTGCGCCCGCCCGCGCGCCCCCGGCGCTACCATGGGGCGAACGAGGTGCCCCATGAACGCGTCGCACGCGGCCGCCCACCCACGGGACCCAGAACAGCGTCCCCCCTCCCAGCGCAAGAGCGATCCGTCCCCGCCGACCGCCGCGCCCGCCGTCGAGCGGCGCGGCGACGTCTGGCATCTGCGCTCCTACCAAGCCGTGCGGCAGGTGCTGCGCGACGCCGACGCCACCCGCCAGGCCGGCTTCAACGCCGAGCTGGCACGCCGCAGTTCGCTGCGTCAGCCGGTCCTGTTCCAGGACGGCGCCGAGCACCGCGAGCAGCGCACGGCCATCGCCCGCTTCTTCACGCCCAAGACGGTCGACGAGCGCTACCGGACGCTGATGACGGAACTGAGCGACGCGCTGGTCGACGACCTGCGCGCCGCCGGCGGCGCCGATCTCGACGACGTGAGCCTGAAGCTGGCCGTCGAGGTTGCCGCGCGCGTCGTCGGGCTGACAGACTCGCGCCGCCCGGGCATGGCGGGCCGCCTCGAGGCCGTGCTGTCGCTGGAGCGCCTCACCGCGGCGGCGCCGGCGAAGCGCGCGCTCGGGATGCTCGTGGCGCAGGCCCGCATGTGGTGGTTCTACCTGCTCGACGTGCGCCCCGCGATCGCGGCGCGCCGCCGCGAGCCGCGCGAGGACGTCATCAGCCATCTGCTCGCCAAGCGCTACCGCGGCGTCGAGATCCTCATCGAGTGCATCACCTACGGCGCCGCCGGGATGGCCACGACCCGCGAGTTCATCTGCATGGCCGCCTGGCACCTGCTCGAGGCGCCCGAGCTGCGGGCGCGCTACCTGGCCGCCGCCGAGGCGGAGCGCCACCGCATCCTGCACGAGATCCTGCGCCTCGAGCCGGTCGTCGCGCACCTCTACCGCCGCGCCGTCGGCGACATCGAGGTCGAGCACGACGGCGTCACCCACAGCATCCCCACCGGCGCGCTGATCGACCTCGACCTGCGGGCGGCGAACGCCGACCCCGCGGCCGTCGGCGAGGACCCGCTGCAACTGCACCCCGAGCGCGAGCTCGGCGCAGGGGTCCAACCGGCGGTGCTGAGCTTCGGCGACGGCGCGCACCGCTGCCCCGGCGCCTTCATCGCGATCCAGGAGAGCGACGTCTTCCTGCAGCGACTGCTGCGCCTGCCGCTCGAGGTGGTCGACCCACCGCAGCTGCGGTGGAACGAGCTGATCGAGAGCTACGAGCTGCGCGGGTTCCGGGTGGCGGTGGCGGTGGGTTGAGGCGGCTCAGCGGGCGTCCGGATCGTAGGGTCGGACGTCGTGGTAGGCGTCGAAGAGCTCGGGTGTCTCGGGGCCGGTGACGACGATCGTGCCGAGCGCGCCCTTGTTGAACGCCCGGAAGATGCTGTGATCGACCAGAATGTACGTGGCCGGGACCTCGAAGGTCATCTCGACCACGGCGGACCCGCCGGCGGGGACGAGCGTGGTCTGGACGTTGTGGTTGGCGACGAGGCCGCCCTCCGGGTACACGTTCTCGAAGATCTCCCCGATGACGTGGAAGCTCGACGCGAGGTTGGGGCCACCGTTGCCGAAGAAGACGCGGACGCGGTCGCCCACCCGGGCCACGGGGGCGTTCTCGCCGGTCATGCTGCCGACGCGACCGTTGAACACCACGTAGCTCGGGTCCTCGTCGACCGCGCGCTGCATGTCGAAGGGCTGGTGGCCGCCCTCGCCGAAGTCACCAGTGGTGTAGAAGTCGCCCTGCACCACGTAGAGCTCATGGTCCACCGGGCTCCAGCCGTCCGCCGGATCGACGACGATCAGGCCGTACATGCCGTTCGCGACGTGCATCCCGACGGGGGCGGTGGCGCAGTGGTAGACGTAGACGCCGGGCGACAGGGCGGCGAAGCCGAAACCCGCCTGCTGGCCGGGCATGATGAGCGTCGCCTCGGCGCCGCCGCCTTGGCCCTTCACCGCATGGAGGTCGATGTTGTGCGGGAAGCGGCTGTCGGGGTGGTTCTGCAGGTTGATCGTGACGTAGTCACCCTCCCTGACGCGGATCATCGGGCCTGGCACGCTGCCGCCGAAGGTCCAGAACTCGTAGCTGACTCCGTCCGCGATCTCCATGACCTCCTCGGTGACCTCGAGGTCGACGAGGACGTGGGCGCGGTAGTCGCGATCGACGGGCGGGGCGGCGTGGGGCGCATACGCGACCTCGCCGCGGACGGTGGGTAGGGAGGCCACGGAGATCGGGCCGACCGAGGCGACGGCGCGCTCGAGGCCGGGAACCACGAGGTCGTGGCCCGTGGTACCGCCCGGAGCGCCGGCGTCGTGACCGGCGGCGTTGGTGACGGCCGTCGGCACGGCGGGTGAGGCGACGCCGAGCGCGCCGGCGGCGGCCACGGCGAGGGCGAAGACGATCGGGACGGCGGCGATGGTGAGCCAACCGGGTGTGGAGCGGGGCATCGGAACCTCCTCGCAGCGCATTACTGCGATGTTCTTATCCGAGTTTCCATCCTACCCCTCCCTCCCCGGTAGGGGCCTCCGTCCCGCGACGATGCGCGCGCGCGCCAGCGGCCGGCCTCGACGCCATGCACGGCGCACCACGCGCGACGCGGCGTCGGCCCTCGCCTCAGACCGCCCCCGGCACGTAGTCCGGCGACTGGTGACGGAAGTAGGTGTCGTACAGCTCGGCGTAGTGCCCACCCTGAGCCAACAGCTCGTCGTGGCTCCCCTGCTCGATCACCTCGCCCTGGCTCAGGACCAGGATGCGGTCGACGGAGCGGATGGTCGACAGCCGGTGGGCGATGACGATCGCCGTGCGGCCCTCCAGCACCACGTCGAGGCCCTCCTGGATCTGCGCCTCGGTCAACGGGTCGACGCTGGCGGTCGCCTCGTCGAGGATGAGGATCGCCGGGTCCTGCAGCAGCACCCGCGCGAGCGCGACCAACTGACGCTGGCCCATCGAGATGCCGCGGCCGCCCTCGCCGACGTCGCTGTCGAGCCCCTGCGGCAGCGCGTCGAGCCAGTCGCCGCCGCCGACCTGCGCGCAGACGGCGGCGACGGCCGTGTCGTCCGCGTCGGGGCTGCCGTAACGCACGTTGTCGCGCACCGTGCCGCGGAACAGGAAGGGCGTCTGCTGCACGATGCCGAGCTGTCGGCGGTAGTCGGCGAGGTCCAGCGTCCGCAGGTCGCGCCCGTCGACGAGCAGCAGCCCGCCTTGGAACTCGTAGAAGCGGGCGATCAGTTTGCCGAGGCTCGACTTGCCGGCCCCCGTATGCCCGACCAGCGCGACGGTCTCGCCTGCCGCGATCGTCAGCGAGAAGTCCCGCAGCACCGTCTCCTGCTCCGTGTAGCGGAAGTCGACGTGCCGGAACTCGATCTCGCCCCGCAGCCGGCCCGCCGGCTCGGACGCCCGCTGCCGCACGCGCGGTTCGGCGTCGATCAGCGCGAACACGCGCTCGCTCGCCGAGAGGCCGAGCTGGAACTGGCTCCAGAACGACGAGATGCTGGTGAGCGGGAACCAGAACAGCGCGACGGCCTCGACGAACAGGAACCACTGGCCGGGCGTGGCGATGCCCGCCAGCACGCTGTTGCCGCCGAAGTACACGACCGCCGCGGTGCCGATCCCGGCGACGGTGCCGAGCACGGGGAAGATCGACGAGAACACCAGACCCTGCCGCAGGTTGAGCCGGTAGGAGCGGGCGTTGACGTCACGGAAGGTGCCGTAGACGGCCGCCTCCTGGCGGAAGGCCTTGGCGACCGAGATGCCGGTGATCGACTCCTGCACGTTGGCGTTGACGTCGGCGAGCACGCGCCTCGCCTGCTGGGTGGTGTGGCGTGCGATGCGCCGGAACGCCAGCGCGATCGCCACGATGAACGGCGCGATGGCCAGCGCGATCAGCGCCAGCCTCGGGTTGATGTAGACGAGCACCCCGGCGACGATGACCACCTGCAGCAGCTGGCTCATGAGGTTGAGCGTCAGCGTCACCACCGTGGCGAAGTCCTGCGTGTCGCTGGTGACGCGGCTGACCACGCGTCCGGTGGCGTACTCGTCGTAGAAGGACATGTCGCGCGCCAGCACGGCGTCGAAGGCGTCGCGCCGCAGGTCGAGCACCACGTTCGCGACCGCCGTCGCGGTCAGCCACTGGCGCAGGAAGTTGAAGCTCCACGACAGCGCGCCGGCCAGCAGGATGGCGAGCAGGATCCAGCCGGCGCGCGCGAAGAGCCCGCCTGGCTCGAGGAGCCCGCCTGGCTCCGACGCCGCGGCCTCGCCGATCCCGTCGACGGTCAACCGGTCGATGCCGGTCGCGACCAGCACCGGCAGCGCCGCGTCGAGCACGGCGGCACCGAAGATCGCGCCGGAGACCACCGCCATCGTGGGCAGGAACGGGCGGAAGTAGTGGACGATGCGGCCCAGCAGCTGCCGGTCGGAGTAGCTGCGGTCGTAGCCCTCGGCCGCCAGGCCGTCCATGACGAAGCCCACGTCAGTACCTCGCGAAGATGCGCCGGTAGAGGTCGCTGCGCCCCAGGAGCTCGTCATGCGTCCCCTGATCGACCAGTTCGCCCTGGTGGAGCACCAGGATGAGGTCGGCGCGTCGGATCTGCGACAGACGGTGGGTGATCAGCAGCGTCGTGCGCCCCTGGAGCACCGCGGCGATCGCCCGCTGGATGGCGTCCTCGGTCGCGCTGTCGACGGCGCTGGTGGCGTCGTCGAGGACCAGGATGCGCGGGTCGGTGAGCAGCGCACGCGCGATGGCCAGCCGTTGGCGCTGGCCGCCGGAGAGCGTGACGCCGCGCTGGCCGACGACGGTGGCGTAGCCGTCGCGGAAGCGCTCGATGAAACCGTGCGCCTGCGCGTCCTTGGCCGCCGCCACCACTGCCTCGCGCGTCGCCTTGGCGCCGAGGCCGAAGGCGATGTTCTCCTCGACCGTGCGCGAGAACAAGAACACGTCCTGCTCGATGACCGACACCTGCGAGCGCAACGCCTCGAGCCGCCAGTCGCGGACGTCGACGCCGTCGACGGTGATGCGCCCGGAGGTGGCGTCGTAGGTGCGGTTGACGAGCTTGGTGAGGGTGCTCTTGCCCGAGCCGGTCTGCCCGACGATCGCGACCGTCTGCCCCGGTCGCACGCGGAACGACACCCCCCTGAGGCCGTGGCGGCCCTGGGCCGCGCCCTCGTACGCGAAGCCGACGTCCTCGAAGGCGATCTCGCCCTGCATCGGCGCCGCGTGGCCGGCGGGGTTCTCGTCGAGCTCGCTGTCGGCCCGCATCAGCTCGAGGATGCGGGAGGCGCCGGCCAAGCCGAGCTGCACGAGCGAGAAGGTGAAGATCGAGATGAAGGCGGGGAAGCGCAGGATGCCCATCAGGCCCATGTAGGCCACGAGATCGCCGGTGCTCAGCGCGCCGCGGGCGAGCAGCCACAGGCCGTGCGTGAAGGCGCCGGTGGTCGCCACGCCGAGCAGCAGGATCGGCAGGTAGCGGGCCTGGATCTTGCCCTGCTGCACGAAGAGATCGCGGAAGCGACCGGCGGCGGCGAGGAACTTGTCGCGCTCCTGCCCCTCCTGGGCGGTCGACTTGACGACCTCGATGCCGGTGATCGTCTCGTTGAGGCCGGCGTTGACGACCCCGAACTGGCGGCGCAGGGCGCCGGAGACGGGGTTGAGTTGGCGCATGTAATGCCGGAGCGCGACGACGAACGAAGCCACGAACGCCAGCGGCGCGACGAGCAGCTGCGGCTCCAGCCGGGCGATGAACAGGATCGGCACGACGATGCCGATGAGCGAGTCGGTGATCAGCGACACGCCGGGGTTCATCATCCCGTTGAGCTGCCGCACGTCGTTGCTGGCGCGCGCCATGACGTCCCCGACCCGCTGCCGGTTGTGGAACGTCTGGCTCTTGCCCAGCAGGCTGAGGTAGAGCTCGTCGCGGGCGTCGCGCTCGAGCCGCTGCCCGAGCGTCTCGATGGCGAAGTTGCTGGCGAGGGAGAGGACGCCGCGCAGCGCGACGGCGCCGAGCACGCCGAGCGCGATGGTGAGCAGCGTGCGCGAGCTCGGCTCGGGCGCCAGCACCGCGTCGAAGGCAAGGCCGGTCAGCCGCGGCACCGCCGCCGACAGCACGCTGGCGACGATCGCGGCCACGAAGAAGCCGACCAGCAGGCCCGGCTGGTGCAGCAGGTGCGACAGCACCCAGCGCAGCGGGCCGCGCCGGTCGTAGCCGCGGGTGCCCTCGACGCTGAACTCGCTGCGGGGGGCGCCGAGGGGGATGGGCTGAACGGTCACCGTGCCTCCGTGGCGCGCGGACCACGCGCGCGAGCGGCCCGCAGACTACCGCGTGCGCCGCCGCTCACGCGGCGGCGCCATACGATGGTGGCCGATGCCCCACGCGCCGCCCACGCCCGCCGCCCGCCTGCGCGCCATCAAGCGCCACGTGTGGCTCGGGCGTCACGGCTTCCTGGCCACCTGCGCGCCGGGCCTCGAGTCGCTGGTGGCGGAGGAGGTCACCCGCCTGCCGGAGGTCATCGCGGTCGAGACGCGCACCGGCGCCGTCGCCTTCGAAGCGCCGTTCGACGCCGTCTACCCGGCGCTGCTGCGGCTGCGCGTCGCCGAATCGCTGCGGGTCTTCCTGGTGCAGGGCGTGGCGGCGGGCAGCTTCCCGATGCTGTTCGACCAGCTGCAGCGCGTCCGCTGGGCGCTGTGGCTGCCCACGCCGTGCGACGCGACCGTCCGCGTGCGCTCGAGCAAGTCGCGCCTGCGCGACGACGCGGGGCTCGAGCGGACGCTGCGGCGCGCGCTCCGGGCCGGTGGTGTCGACCCCGGCGCCGGCGAGGCCGGCGAGGCCGGCGGCGGCGAGATCGGCGTTGCCCCGCCGGTCACCCTGCACCTGCACGTGCACCACGACCGCGCGTCGGTCACGCTCGACGCCGGCGGGGCGCTGCACCGCCGGCAGGGCGACAAGTGGGTGTCGCCGACGACGATCCGCGAGACCACGGCCGCCGCGCTGGTGCGCCTCGCCGGCGTGAACGACCCGGCGAACGAGCCCGACCTGCTGTGCGACCCCTTCTGCGGCTCCGGCACGCTGCTCGCCGAGGCGCTCGACGCGCTCTCGGGCGCGGCGGCGGGCCGCGCGCGTGGCAGCGAAGCGCTCGCCATCCCCGTCGCGGCGTCGCCGGCGTGGAAGCCCGAGCGCTGGGCGCACGCGCG
Source organism: Trueperaceae bacterium (assembly GCA_011389865.1). Taxonomy (GTDB): domain Bacteria; phylum Deinococcota; class Deinococci; order Deinococcales; family Trueperaceae; genus JAABTL01. Next base: position 26,020 of record JAABTL010000008.1, on the reverse strand, counting down.
CCGCCTCCACGGCGGACCGGGCGCGCTCGCCGAGGCGCCCATCGTGCTCGCGTCCGATGCCGACCCATCGGCGGTGCGGGCGGCGAACCACAACCTCGAGACGCTGGGTTACGCCGATCGCGTACGGGCCGAGGTCGCCCCTGCCCAGTCGCTCGATCTCGGTGCGATCGCGGCCGACCGCGCCGCGCGCCGCCCGCTCCTGATCACGAACCCCCCGTACGGCCGGCTCGCAGGCGCTCGCGGCGCTGCACCCCGCGAACTGCTGCGCACGCTGCTAGGCACGGCGGCGGGCTGGCGCTTCGCGCTGCTCTACCCTCGCCCGAGCGACCTCGAGGGCGTCCCCGGCGTCGAACTGCTCGAGGTCCGCACGATCGTGACCGGCGGCCTGCGCAACGCGGTGCTGGTCGGGCGCGTGAACGATCGCGGTCGCTAGCGCCGCGCGACGAGACTGGACCCGGGCCGTCTTGGTGTCGGATACTGCGGCGCAGATGGTAGCGGTTCGAAACCGACGGCGTCTCCCCGGCCCAGCCGGCGGCGGCTGATTCGTGCCTCGCCTCGCGCAGGCGTTTTCCCTCGACACCGAACGCGGCGTGACGGCGCGCTTCGCGTTGCTTGCCGGCCTGCAGGAGTTCGCGATCTGGCTCCCGCTGCCGGTGCTCATCCTGCACATGACCGACCGCGGACTCGACCTGGCGATGATCGGCGTCGCCTTCGCCATCCGCGCCGTCCTGGTGGTGCTGCTCGAGATCCCCACCGGCGGTCTCGCCGACGCGATCGGGCGCAAGCCGATCGCGCTCGCGTCGCAGACCGCGACCCTCCTCTCGTTCGCCTTCCTGCTGGTCGTCAGCGGCCCGATCACGCTGCTGGCTTACGCCCTGTTCCAGGGTGTGGGCGCCGCCCTGCACAGCGGCGCGCTCGAGGCCTGGTACGTCGACAAGCTGAAGGCGACCGGGCCCTCCGTCGACCTGCAGAAGAACCTCGCGGCCGTCAGCGTCGCGCAGACGGCCGCCATGCTCGTCGGTGCCGCCGTCGGCGGCAGCCTGCCGTCGCTGACGAGCGGCCTCGGCTTGCCGTGGCCGCTGTCGGGTTTCGGCGTCGCGCTGCTCGCGGGTCTGGTGCTCCGGATGGTCGTGTGGTGGCTGACGGTCGCGCTGGTCGAGGAGCCCGAGTTCGACGGCAAGAGCAGCCTCTCCGACGCGCTGACCGCGCCGGGTATCGTCCGCGACGGCCTGCGCCTGGCGGTCCGCATCCCCGTGATGCCGTACCTGCTCTTCGCCGGCGCGTCCATGGGGATCGCCATGATCGCGATCGAGACCTTCTGGCAGCCGATCGCCAGCCTCACCTTCGGGGCCGATCCCGAGACGAGCGTCGTGTACGGCGCCCTCGGCTTCACCCTGGGGGCGGCGGGCCTACTCGGCAGCCTGGTGGTCATGCGCTACGGCGACCGCTTCCCCGGGGGACCGGCGGCGCTCGGCGGCATCAGCGTCCTCGTCAAGGGCGGCGCGATGCTGCTGTTGGCGCTGCACGCGGGTGGCCTCGGCGTCGCCGTGGGCCTCGCGCTCGCGTACTTCGCCGTCGCGACGCAGAACGTGCCCCACGACGCCCTGCTCAACGACGCCGTCCCCAACGAGCGACGCTCGATCCTGTTGAGCATCAACTCGCTGGTCTTCTTCCTCGGCATCGCCATCGGATCGGGCGTCCTCGGGCCACTCGCCAGCGTCACCGACCCACGACTGGCGCTGGCGGTCGCCGGCGGCTTCACGCTGCTCGCGGCCTTCGCCTACGTCGGGGTGGCGGTCGTCGGGCGGCGGGCGGCGGCGGACGCTGGCCAATCGGCGCGCGCGATCGAGTCGCCTTAGGCCGAGGGGCACGGTCGGCGCCGGGGCGTCGCAGAGAACGGGCCGAGAATGCTGTCACGCCCGAAGTTCGGCCGATGATCGCGCCTCGCTGAACCAGCATCCATCACACGGATCCCCAGCGTCGGGATTCGTCGTATCCTGAGGCCATCGGTTCCAGCGGAGCGGCTCGTGTTGGTTCGCTCCCTTCGGCTCACGCAATTCGCTCCCTTGGAGGTGCGCCATGCCACGACCGACCGTTCTCGTATCCATCCTCGCAGCCCTACTGCTGTTGTTGAGCGCGTGCGACCCCGCCGGGAACGGCGGCGACGGCGGCTCGACCTACGGCGAGGACGACCTCGAGCAGGCCGTGGCGGACGTCACCACCGACCTCGAGGACCTGGGCGCCGGCTTCGAGGGCGAACTGGGCGTGGCCGCCCTCGGCGCCTTCCCCGGCTTCTTCCCCACCGTCGCGGAGCCGATCGCGCCCAGCGACGGCGCGCTGTCGCTCCCGCTCGTCCACCCCTCGCAGGCGGGGTCGCTTCCGCGCGGCATCCTCGTGTGGGACGACGACCTGTTCGACTGGGTGGAGGTCGGGGACTCGACCGATCTCGTGCTGCGGTGGTCCTTCGTGGACGCAGCGAGCGACACGCACACCGCGTCCATCACGATCGACTGGGGCGTGACGACCCAGGTCCGCGACGAGTTCGGTGACCTCGTCGAAGTGCCCACGGCCATGAACGTGACGATGACGGTGGACACGACCACCGTGGCCGACGCCGACGCCGAGTTCGCGTGGTACTCGGCCGCCACCTGCACGGACGGCATCCTCGAGCCCACCCGCGTTGCCGTCGACGGCTCGTTCGGCGTCGACGCCACGCTGGCGCTCAACGAGATCACCCTCGAGCTGACGACCGTTTCGGCAGCCGACGCCCAGATCGGTGCCAGCGGCGAGGTCGTCGCGTCCGCCGACGGCGACCGCGCGGGCCTGAGTTGGGACGTCACGCTGACCGGCCCCCTGACGCGGGGCGCCGACTGCTTCATCGACGACTTCGAGCCCGAGAGCGGCGCCGTCGACGTGCTGCTGTTCAGCGAGCGGGCGGGCGTCATGTCCAGCTTCGGCGTCGACTTCACCTTCGACAACATCGTCGTGGACGACGTCACCGGCGAGTTCGTGTCGGTCGGCCTCGACGGCGACCTCACCGTCGACGGCGCGGCCGCGGTCGCCTTCAGCGGCACGCTGGACGACCAAGACGACGACGGGATCCCCGGCGACAACCTCCTCCTGGTGTTCGCCAACGGCGATTCCACGACGCTGGAGGCGTTCATCGAGAACCAGCTCGAGACCACCGCCACCGCGGCGATGCGGGTCCTCTCGCTGTTCCGCTGACGACGTCTCCCGGCTCCACCTAGCCGTACCCGCGCCCGAGGCCTACCGTGTCTCGGGCGCGCTGGCATCCGCGCGTGCAGGACCGCGTCCCCGTCGGCGCTGCCGACCGGCCACCCCTGGCACGACCGCGGCAACCGACGGCGCCTCGACGATGCGACCGCGAAGGACCGTCAGTGCAGCCGTTCCGTGTGGTTCACGAGCTCGCCGCCCAGGTACGCGCGCACGGCCTCGGCGATGCTCGTCTCGGTCGTGATGAACGGCTCGAGACCGGCCTGCTCGAGCGCCAGGTAGGCACCGCGGCCCATGCCGCGCGCCAGCACCACGGCGCAGTCGCGGATGGGCTCCGTCATCGCCGCGTGCCGGTCCGCCGCGCCGGGCCCGGTGCCGTGGCCGCCGGCGTGGTGATCGTGGTGGCGATCGTGCTGGTGTTCGTGATCGTGACCATGGTCGTGCCCATGATCGTGATCGTGATCGGGTCCGTGTTCGTCGCTCGCGGCGAAGGTGTGGTGACCGGCCTTGTCGCGCAGTTCCTCCGCCACCACGCGGCCGCCCTCGATGGTGCACACCAGGTAGGCGCGGGCCCGACCGAAGTGGGCGCTGATCGTCCGCCCGTCGTCGGTCACGGCCGCAATCTTCGCGGACTCACTCGGTTCCATGCAACGGCTCCCTTCGATCCCCGCCTGCCGCGATGCGCTGCCGGCGGCGCGCCTAGGCGGGGTCGTCCCGCAGCACCGCCGCGGTGCCGATCGCGACCAGCACGATGCCCGTGCCGCCCAGGAGCAGGCTCTGTACCATGCGTGCCTGGGCCGAGAACTGCCGGAACGTGTCCGGGTAGGTGGGGGAGTGCGTCATCGAACCACCCTGCGCTGCGACCAGATCGCTGAAATCCCGATGAGCGCGCTCCGGTGCGGCACCGGCGGACATGAAGGCGACCACCACCAGGACGACGCCGAGCACGGCACAGGCGGCAGCAAGTAGACGACGGAATGGCGCTCCGATGGCCATGGTGGTTCCCTTCTCGGGCGGCCTCCCAGGGTCGGGCCCGACCCTTCATGCTAGGCCAGCACCGGAGGGCCGCATGGCCCGATGACCGCGCTCCGGCCCCTTCGCCAGGTGATCGCCGACGCCCGCGCGTCGCCTACCCTGCGACCGCCTCTGCGGCCTCGAGAGCGTCGACGATCGCCGCAGCGTCCTTGGCGCGGCCGTCGGCTTCCAGACGATCGCCGCGCATCCAGGCGCCTGCGAGCGCCCGGTCCTCGTGGATCGCCGCGACCGGGGTGATGGCGTGGCGCGCCAGCGCCGCGCGCAGGTACTCCTCGCTCTCCGCGTCGGGGACCTTGTTGAGCACGCAGAGGGTGCCGCGGACGCGCGCGTCGCGGTAGAGGCCCTCGGCGATCTCGACCAGGCGCGGGTCGTCGAGGTGACGGGTCGCAGGCCCCGCGCCGGCGCGGATCCTGCGCACCACGTCGTCCATGTGCCCCGCCATGTCGACGGCCGCGGTGGTGGGGTCCACGACGACGACCGCCCAGTCGAGCGTGGTGATGACGCCGCGGGCCCAGTCCTCGAAGCCGGCCTTGAAGTCGAGCAGCGTCAACACGTCGCGACCGTCCCTCTCGACCTCGAGGTCGCGGGCGATCTTCGCCACCGGTCCGTCGCAGCCGGCGCCCGGTCCGTCCTCGGTGATCTTGCCGAGCGAGAGCAGGCTCAGGCCCGCGCCGTCGTGGCTCAGGTAGTCGGGATCGACGGCGTCGAGCGCGATGCGCGGCGATGGCAGGCGGGTGGGGTCGTCGACGGGGCAGCTGACGGCCCCGCCGGTGAACACCGTCCCGCCGAAGCGACGCATCAGGGGGTCCGGCACGCGCTCCAGGCCGAGCGCGGCCGCCAGGCCGGCGTTGGTGGAGTCCGCGTCCACGACGCACACCTCGTAACCGTGGCGGTGGAGGGCCCGCGCCAGCAGGACGACGACCGTGCTCTTGCCCGCCCCGCCCTTGCCGAACACGCCGATCCGCTTCCCCTGGAGGACGCCCGATTCGCCGGTCATGATGCGACTTCCTTCCCTGGCGCGGGTCGTGGGCCGTGCACGCCGCCAGCGATCGCTTCGCGCCGGCCGCCGCGCGTCGCCCTACTGTACTGCAAACATGTACAACCGTCCTGTCTACTGGTACGCTGGGGGCGATGAGCAGCCCACCCCACGGGGACCCCGCACCGCCAGCGGTCGGCGCCCGCCTCCGCGAACTGCGCGAAACCCGCGGCCTCTCGCTGCGCGCCCTGTCGGAGCGCTGCTCGCTCTCCATCAACGCGATCAGCCTCATCGAGCGCGGCAAGAGCTCGCCCACGGTGTCGTCGCTGCACGCGCTGGCCGCGGCGCTCGGGGTCCCGATCGTCGACCTCTTCCAGGCGGCCGAGGCACGCCGCGTGGTGGCCGTCACCCGCGATCGTCGGCTGGGACACGACGAGCACGGCGTGCGCATGGAGAGCCTCGGCAGCGGGCTGCGCGACCAGCAGTTGGAGCCGTTCCTCTTCACGCTGGCGCCGGGGGCTGGCGGCGAGCGACCCGTGCGGCACCCGGGCCAGGAGTTCGCCCACTGCCTCGAGGGCCAGGTCGAGTACACCGTCAACGGCGAAGGCTACGTGCTCACCGCGGGCGACAGCCTGCTGCTCGAGAGCACGCTGCCGCACGCCTTCCGCAACGCCTCGGCGCGCCGCGCCCGGCTGCTCGTGGTCTTCCAGGCGGCGGGCGACGGGGACGGCGCCCACCGGCCGCACGGGTAGCCGCCCTCGGCCGGCGACGCGAACCAGGAGGCCCGAGATGGCCGACCCCACGCAGTTCCCGCCGGGCCACGAGATCGCCTTCGGGCCCGTACCCTCCCGGCGCCTGGGCCGGAGCCTCGGCATCGATCACGTGCCGCCCAAGACCTGCAGCTACGCCTGCACCTACTGCCAGTTGGGGCCGACGCTGCGGATGCAGGTGGAACGGCGCGCCTTCGCGCCGCCCGCTGAGGTCGCCGCGGCGGTGCGCGCCAAGGTCGCCGACCTGCGGCGGCGCGGCGAGGCCGTGGACGCGCTCACGTTCGTGCCAGCCGGCGAGCCGACGCTCGACGCGAACCTCGGCGCCGAGATCCGGTCCCTACGCCCGCTCGGCATCCCGATCGCGGTCATCAGCAACGCGTCGCTCATCTGGCAGGCGGGCGTGCGGGCCGACCTGGCGGAGGCCGACTGGGTGTCGCTCAAGGTCGACGCCGTCGACCCGCGGGTCTGGCACGCGCTCGACCGCCCGCACGGGAGCCTCTCGCTCGACGCGATCCTCGACGGGGCGCGGGCGTTCGCCCGCGGCTTCGGCGGCACCCTCGTGAGCGAGACGATGCTCGTCGCGGGCATCAACGACGCCCCGGCCCACCTCGACGCGGTAGCAGGCTTCCTCGCGGAGCTCGCGCCGAGCACCGCCTACCTGTCGGTGCCCACGCGGCCGCCGGCGCTGCACGGCGTGCGGCCGCCCGACGAGGCCAAGGTGAACGGCGCCTACCAAGTCCTCGCCGCGCGCCTACCCGCGGTGGAGTGCCTGCTCGGCTACGAGGGGAACGCCTTCTCCGCCAGCGGCGACGCCGAGACCGACCTGCTCGGCATCACCGCCGTCCACCCCATGCGCGAGGACGCGGTGGTGGAGCTCCTCCGCCGCTCCGGCGCCGACCGCGACGTCGTTCGCCGGCTCGTCGACGACGGCCGACTCGTGGCGACGCGCTACGGAGACCACACGTTCTACGTGCGGCGGCCGAAACGGATGGTGGCGTGAGCGGTCAGGCGTGGGTGCGGAAGACCATGTCGGGCATGGCGTGGGCCTGCCGCTCGGTGTCGCCGCCCGCGTGCCGCTGCCGGACGCCGACGCTCTTGGCGCGGTCCTGCAGCAGGACGGCCAACAACACGGCACCACAGGCGACGTAGACGCTGGCGAAGAGGATGACCCACATAGGACCGTCAAAGTAGCACCGCTACTCTGACGGGATTATCACGCGGGGCGCGCGTCACCGGCGCCACCCGGCAGCGCGCGCCCGTCGCATGCCAGCACCTCACTCCGCCGCCGGCGCCCCCCGCTCGAACCGCAGCCCGAGGGCCGTGCGCTGCTGGAAGCCGAGCCAGTACGTGTGGTCGCTCGTGAAGGCGCCCGCGTCGTCGACCGACCACACGCCCGCGACCGCGTCCCCCACCAGGTCGAGGTACGGCGCCATCGCCTCGTCGCCCTCGAGGTGCAGGCCGAAGAAGGCGGTCACGAAGTGCTGCGCGACGTTGTTCATGCGGACCGTGTCCCACACCGCTTCCGCGTAGTGGGCGAAGGTACCGGCGTCCCAGGTCTCGCGCGGCGCCGGGATGGGGGCGGCGGCGTTGTGGCGGGCGGCCTCGAAGGTGAGCAGGTAGCGCTCGGCGTTGACCGCGCCCTCGAAGATGGCGCGCGTGCCGTTCTCGTAGCCCGAGACGTCGTCGTCGCTACCGGCCATGAACAGGACGGGCGTCTCGATCCCCGCCAGCCCCTCGGCGTCCCAGAAGCCCGCCGGCATGCCCCACGGTGCGATCGCGACGGCGGCCCGGATCCTCGGGTCGAAGCTGGCCTGGTACGCCTCGGTGCCCGCCTGCCGCTCGGCCAGGAGGCCGTTCGGCGGCGCGAAGCCCAGCTGCGTGCTGGCCTCGGTGAAGCCGGCGCCGATGACGTTGACCAGCCCGTACCCGCCCATCGAGTACCCGATGATCCCGGTGCGGGACGCGTCGACCAGGCCGCTCAGGAAGCCCTCGCCCGCCGCCGAACGCCGGTCCATCTCGTCGACCACGAAGAGCTGGTCGAGGGGGCGGTTGTAGAGCGTGCTCGCGAACGCCGCCTGGTCGGAATAGGTGCTGTCGGTGTGGTCGATCGAGACGACCACGTAGCCCTTGCTCGCCAGGTTCTCGCCGAAGTGGGCGATCAGGAAGCGGTTGCCCGGGTAGCCGTGCGAGAGGACGACGAGGGGGTAGGGGCCGGCGTCGGCCGCGGGCTCCGCGTCGCGGACCGCGCGCCCCGTCAGCTGGGCGGGCGTGCCGTCGCGGGTGACGACCTCGTAGGTACCGCCCTCGGCGACCCCCGCGGGCAGCGCCGCCGGGTACCAGACCTCGAGCGTCAGCGGCCGGTCGTAGCGGGGCGCCTCCGCGCCGCTGGCCGTGCCCAAGACGTCGATTCGGTCGGGGTCGACGACCTCGAGCGTGCGCACGCCCACGGCGTGGTCGCCGAAGGCGGCGAGCTCCGGGGCGTCGGGCCGCTGCAGGTCGATGCGGTTGTCGGACTGGGCGACGGCGCCGCCCAGCAGGATCAGGAGTGCGAGGGGGATCCAGGCGAGTTTCGACATGGTGCTTCCTTCCGAGTGGCCCGCACGCGCGGCCTCGACCTCGATCATGCCTCGCCCGGGCGGGGACGGGGCGGGGACGGGGCGGGGACGGGGCGCGGACGCCGCCGATCTGGCCCCGGCGACGGCGGCGCGAGCACGCGGACCAGCGTGCGGGTGCCCACCGACGACCGAATGGGGGACGCCAGGCCATCACCCGCGGCACCCACCGCGGGTATCGTTCGGTAGGACGACGGCCGAGCGGCCGGCGCGGCCCCAGGCCGTCCACCGACGAGGTTCCGCCCCGTCGACCTCGACACGGCCCGCGAGGCCAAGGAGACAGCCCCATGACGATGCCGCTCAAGACCGACGCCACCTACGCGCTTCTGGTGCCCAGCAGCATGGGCGTGCGTCTCACCCCGGAGAACGGGCAGCCCTTCCACAGCAGCGAGCGCTTCGTCATGCAGGTCACCAGCGCCGAGACGAACGTGGCCAGCATCGCTTCCCTCCTCGGCCTCCCGGTGAAGGTGCTGACGGCGCTCGTGAAGGACAGCCCCGTGGCGCGCATGATCCGCGACGACCTCGCGCGCCGGCACATGGACGTCGAGGCCGTCGAGGTCCCCCAGGGTGACCCCTGGGGGTACCGCCACCAGTTCAACCTGGCCGACAGCGGCCTGGGCGTGCGGGGCCCGCGCGTGCAGAACGACCGCGCCGGCGAGGTCGGCCGCACGCTGGACGTCAAGGACTTCGACCTGGAGCGGATCTTCGGGCGCGAGGGCGTACAGATCCTCCACCTGTCCGGCCTGATCGCCGCGCTGTCGCCGGAGACCACCCGCTTCTGCCTCGAGCTCGCCCGTGCGGCGCAACGGCACGGCACGCGCATCGCCTTCGATCTCAACCACCGCGCATCGTTCTGGGCCGGCCGCGAGGACGAACTGCACCGGGACTTCGCCGAGATCGCCGGGCTGGCCGACGTCCTGATCGGCAACGAGGAGGACTTCCAGCTCTGCCTCGGCGTCGAGGGCCCCGAACCGGGCGGCGAGCAACTGGGGGACAAGATCGAGGCTTTCCAGGCGATGATCGACGGCGCCAAGGCGGTGTACCCCAACGCCTCGGTCTTCGCCACGACCCTGCGCGAGGTGGTGAACGCCAACCTCCACCGCTGGGGCGCGATCTTGGCCGAGGGCGACAGCTGGCACGTCGCGGAGCCCCGGGAGATCGCCGTGCTCGACCGCATCGGGGGCGGCGACGGCTTCGTGGGCGGCATGCTCTACGCCATCCTGCGCGGCTGGGAGCCGGCCACCTGGGTGCAGTTCGGCTGGGCCACGGGCGCGCTGGCCACCACGTTCCTGACCGACTACGCCCAGGTCGCCGACGAGGAGCAGGTCTGGAGCGCCTGGAAGGGGAACGCCCGGGTCAGGCGCTGACGGCCTGGCGGTGGGAGGTGTGCCCATGGGGCGCCGCGCGCCCCCGGAACGCTACCGGGGGCGCGCGGCGTCGTGGGTACGTCGACGCGTCTCGGGTCAGTTGCCCGCGCCGGGCCTCGTCGTCGGCGTGGTGGGTTCGAGCTCGAGGTCACCGCCCCCGCGCACCGTCTCCACCATCGACGCGTCGACCGGGTGGGCCTCGTTCTCCCAGGCGTTGCGGACGTACGACACGATCAGCGCGAGCTGCCGGTTGTCGAGGCTCCCGCCGTACGCGGGCATGCCCGCACGCCCCTGGAGCACCAACCGCAGGACCTCGTCGGCGTTCCCCTGCACGAAGGCTGCCCCGGCCAACGCCGGGAACGCCCCCGGCAACCCCGCGCCCGACGCCTGATGGCATGCGGCGCAGTTCGTGACGAACAACTCTTCGCCCAGGTCGAACCAGTCCTCGGGCAAGTCGACCTCGACCGGCTCGGTCTCGACGTCGACTGCGGTCTCCAGGCGGGCATCGGCGACGAGGTCCGCCTCGATCGGCTCGGCATCGTTGCCGAAGCTCGTGCGGACGTGGCTCAGCACGGCCGCGAGCGCGTCGTCGTCCAGCACGTACCGGAAGGCGGGCATGGCGCCCTCGCCGTCGAGCACGAAGGCGACGAGCGCATGGGCATCGCCGAGCGCGCGTTCGCTTCCGGCGAGGGCCGGGAACGTCCCCAAGCCCTCCCCGTCGGGTTGATGGCACACCGCGCAGTGCAAGGCGTAGACCTCGGGGCCGTCGGCGGCGAACGCGGGCGCGAAGAGCGAAGCGAGCGCAAGCGCACAGACCGCGAGCAGCGTGCGGCGCGGGTCCGCCGCGATCGCGGCGGCCACGATCACGCCACCTGTCGCGCGGCGTGACCCTGACGCGCCTGCACTTGGTCGTGGATCTTCTCGATCTGCAACCATGCCGACTCGATCGCCCCCGACATCCAGCCCGTCATGTAGCTGAGGTGCTCGCCGGCCAGGTAGACGCGGCCGTCGGGCTCGTTGAGCCTGGGGTAGGCGTCGTTGCGGGCCTCGGACGACCAGCTCGCCCAACCACCGAGATTGTGCGGCACCAAGTGCCAGGCCACCGAGAACCCGGTCTCGAACTCGCGCCGGTACACCTCGGGGTGCAGCAGGCTTCCCATCTCGAGCGCGTACTCGACGCGCTCCCTCGGCGACCTGGCGCTGACCTCGACGGCTTGCCCGCCGAAGTTGTAGTAACCGAGGATGACCCCCTTCTCACCCTGCCAACCGTACGAGGGGTAGCTGATGTTGCCGAACACGTTCGTCGTGCTGTGGCCACCGTAGATGAAGTCGTCCTCTTCCCAGAAGCGGCGCGCGAACTGGAGCCCCATCTTGCCGACGCTGACGTACGTCACCGCTTGCATCGCCGCCTGGAACTCGCTCGAGAAGTCGGCGGGGATCTGGTTCAGGACGGACAGCGGGATCGTGCAGATGCAGTAATCGCCTTCGACCTCGCGCGTCTCGCCCGTGGTGGCGTTCTCGAGGACGACCCGCACGCCGTCGTCGGACTGGCGGATCTCCCTGACCACGTGCTCGTAATGGATCAGATGCCCGACCTCCCGCTCGAATCCGCGAGCGATCTGGTCCATGCCGCCGACCGGCTCGAACATCGTGTTCTTCTGCGTGTGGCCGGCGACCGCACGGAAGCCGTCGATGGCACCGTGCTGCAGCAGGTCGCGGAACGCGAACGGGTCGGACGGCACGCCGGGTCGCAGCCCCGCGCCCGGGTCCTCTTCGTACCCGCGGCCGCCGGTGCCCCCGTAGCTGAGCGTGTCGCGGTCGAGCTGCCCGAAGGCCACCAGGTAGTCGAGGAGCTGCTCCTTGTCCTCCGCCGTCAGCTCCCTGTCCAGCGCGTCCTGATCGGCGGCCTTGGCCAGCAGCTCGCTGGTGTACCCGCCGATGTCGGCCTGCAGCTCACGGCGCCGGATCCTGCGGCCCGACAAGGGGCTGCCCTCCTCTTCGCGGTAGTCCCAAGCGTTGTCGTTGTCGTTGACCATGATCTCGAGTGGGACGTCGAACTCCTTCGTGTAGTGCAAGGTGGAGCGGTGGTGGTACGGAATGCGCCAGGGGCCGTGGTTGATGTACTGACCGTCGTCGAACAGGCAGCGCTGCGTCACGCCAGTGACTTCAGTGAGCGAGAAGCCACGACGCGCCGTCTGGCAGCGGCCGCCGGCGAAGTCACGAGCCTCGAAGATGGGCGTTTCGTAGCCGAGCTTGGACATCTCGTAGGCGGCGGTCATGCCGGCGAGGCCCGCGCCCAGGATGATCACCCGGCGACCGTTGGCGTTGCCCGAGAGCACGGGCGGCGCCTCGGCGGCGGAGGCCATCATCATCCCCCAGGCGTCCATGGCTCCGATGGCGGCGGCGGCGCCGCCGGTGGCGCCGAGGACCCGCAGGAAGTGGCGGCGGCTCATGCTTCGCGGCACGGTCAGGTTCGATCTGGTCTTCATGGTTGCTCCTTCGTGCTCGTTCGGCGATGGCGTGGTCACGGGGGCGCGCTGCGGGCCACTCCCGCGCTCGAAGGCGTCGGGGCGTGGCCGGCAGACGGTCGGTCCACCTCCCTCCTCGCACGCCACTTCGCGCCCGAAGGCGCGCGGTGAACCCCGATGCTCGTGGTTTCACCTTAGGCGCCGCTCCGGCCATCGCGGTGGGCAGATGAACACCCGGTTCCGGGCGTCGCCCTCCGGGGCGCCGGCTGGTAGCCAGCCGGTCGCCCTCCCGCGCGACCTCGCCTCCTGGCGGGCGGCCGCGAACCCGAACCGATCGGAGGCCTGCACGACCACCATCCCGCCAAAGGTCACGACGCGGCGGCCACCGGCCGCCGCGTCCACGTCCACAGCACGAACGCCGCGACCGCGACGAGCGCCGCGTGCGCCAGGAACATCGTCGGCAGCCCGACCCCGCCGGCGACCCAGGCGAGCGCGATCGGCGCGAGCACCTGCGACAGCCGGTTGAGCATGAGCCGCATGCCGAGGGCCGCGCCGCGCTCGCGGGCCGCGACGCGGTCCGCCACCATGACCATGGAGATCGGCTGCGAGAGGCCGTGGCCGGCGCCGAAGAGCGCGACCCACAGGCCGATGAGCCAGGGCGACGGGCTGGCGACCACGCCCGCGAGCGCCAGGGCGAGCGCGGCCAGCGTGTAGACGACGGTGCGCTCGCGGCCACCGAGAAAGGCGACCACCTGGGGCATCACCGGCCGGATGACGACGGCGGCCGCCGACCGCAGGGAGAGGATGGCGCCGATCGTCGCCGCGGACATGGCGAGCGACTCCAGGTGCACGGGCAGGAAGGTGGCGTGGATCGTCATCGCCCACACCGCGGCCGTGCTCGTCAGGACGGCGATGCCGACCGTGCGGTCGCGCAGGAGTCCGGCGGCGGCGCGCCACCGGAACGGCGGTACGTACGCCTCGGACCGCCCCCGGGTGCGTACCGCGAGCATGAGCGCCACCGCCACCGCGAACGCTGTCGCGACCCCGACGAAGGCCGGCCGCACGCCCAAGGTGTCCAGCAGCACGCCCGCGACGATCGGGCCGACCACCTGGCCGGCCGCCATGGCGGTCGTCCACCAGCCGTAGGCGGCCTCGCGGCCGCGGCCCTCGGCGCCGAGGGTGGCGATCAGCGCCTGCGCGCCGATGATGAAGCCGTTCTGCAACGCGCTGCCGGCCACGAACGCGACCACGAGCCACGCCAGCGACGGCAGTGCCACCATCGGCAGCAACGCCACGGCCGTACCCGCGAAGCCCAGCAGCATGACCCGCCGCGCCCCCCAGCGGTCGACGGCGGTGCCGATCGGCACCGCCAGGACCAGCGGCAACACCGCCGCGGCGGCGACCAGCAGGCCGATACCGCCGGCATCGACCCCGAAGCGCAGCGCCAGCAGCGGCAGCAACAGCGTGAGCATCGACCAGCCGGTGATGGCGACGGCGCTCGCGGCGCTGAGCAGGTTGAGGTCGCGGCGGGCGTTCACGTCGCCGCGGGGAGGCGCACCCCCGTGATCTTCCACACCCATCCGCGCGGCCGCAGCACGAACTCGGTCGCGGCGTCGCCGTCCTCGGTCGGCACGCGCAGCACGAACGCCGGCGGCCACGCGTAGCGCGTGGTGGCGCGGTCGAAGGTCTCGGCCACCGTGTTGCGCCCGATGGCGCCGCCCAGCAGCGGCCGCAGCGGCACCCCGCCCAGCAGCTGCAGGATCCCCTCGGGTGAGGCCACCAGCTCGGCGACGGTGTTGCCCACCAGCGTGCCCACGGCGACGCCGAGCGCCTCACCCAGCGAGGTCGCCATGCGCTCCAGCGGACCGGCGTCGGGGCTCGGCAGCGGAGCCGTCGCGCTCGGGCCGAGGTCCTCGAGGAGCGACCGGCGGACGCTCGCGACGTCGACGTGGTACGCGAGCGCCACCACGTCGTCGGCGCTCGCGGCGCGCTCGATGGCGGCCAGCGCGATCCGCGGCGCGGCCACGCCGTAGTAGAGGGCGGCGGCCAGGGCGAGGCCAACCAGCACGTAGAGGACCCTGCGCATCGTGCCTCCACGCCCGCGGCATGCGCGGGCTTGGACCGAGGGTAGCGCGGCCGTAGGACCCTCGTCGCCCTCTGGTCCGCCGACCACGTCCTGCGGGTCCAGGTCATCGAACACGGCCGGGTGCTGTACGTACGCGACGCCGACGAGTGGGCGCGCTTCGAGATGCACGCCCTGTCACGCCGCGCGCACCTGAACGAGGAGCGCCGCGCCATCCTGGAGGATGCCGTCCGGCGGGGAAGCGTGAATGGATGACGTCGTCCTGAACAGGGCCGAGAACGTCGAGTGCTACCTCAGACGCGTTCGACCTGCTCGAGCGCTCGGGCTTCCCTTCGAGCGATCTCGCGCAGCGGCGGGGTGCCGCAAGGGCCTCCGGGCCCTGAGGCTGGCCCGGTCGGCGCCGTCAGGCGGCATCCGCCTGGGCACGACGACGCGCCATCTCCCGCGACAGCCAGGCGCCCGACGCCAACAGGATCGCGCCGCCCACGATCATGCCGGTCCCCGGAACCTCGCCGAACACGAGCCAGCCGAAGGTCGCGGCCACGACCGGCGAGACGATGACGTCCACCAGCGTGTACGTGTCCGCCCGGATCCGCCGCAGAACCATCGCGATGCCCAGGTAGGCGACGCCGGTCGAGACGATCCCGAGCCCCGCGGCCCACAGCAGCACCGGCAGCTCGACGCCCAACGCCGGGTACGCGATGGTGGCCAGCGGCTCGCCCGGCCCCGCCAGCAGGAGGGACGGCGCCAGCACGATGGCCGCGATCAACATCTGCCACGGGATGTCGTAGTCGCTCTCGGTCCGACCCTCGTACCGCAGGTAGGTGACCATCGCCGCATAGATCGCCGCGTCGCCCAACGCCACCAGGTTGCCGGCGACGTGGCCGCCCGCCAGCGGCTTCGCGATCACGATGCCCACCAGCGCCAGGACGAAGATCGCGACGTAGGAACGACGTGGGCGCTCCCCCAGGAAGGCCCAGGCGAAGAGGAACGAGAAGAACGGCGCGACGCTCCAGAAGATCACCACGTTCGCGATCGGCGCGAGCGTCATGGCGAAGTTGAAGACGCTGATCTGGGTCGCGATGAGCACACCGATGATCAGCGTGTCGCGCAGGTTGTCGGTCGGAAGCTCGAGGGGCCGACCCGTCGCGCGCGGCACGGTCACCAGCAGGAACGCCGCGGCGAACGCCATGGCGTAGAAGTTCAGCGTGGCGATCGGGATGCGTCCGTCCACCAGCTTGACGAACACGCCGATGGTCGCCTCGGACACGGTGATCATGGCGAGTAGGAGCACGGTCCGCATGCAGGCTCCTTCCGGGTTCGACGGTGTCGGCGCGACCTCCACCCGGCGGTCGCTCGATCAGGGCATCTGTACCGCCTTGGGCTCCAGCCTATCCTCGCCGGTGCCGTCGCCGAGCTGGCCGTTGCCGTTGTCGCCTCATGCCCAGGCGTCGCCATGGCGCGCGGCATGATGGGAGGCAACTGCGCCGGTCCCAGCCGCGCGCCACCCGGAAGGAACGGTGACCCGCCATGCGCCGCACCCGCCACCTCGCCCTGCTTGCCCTTCTCGCGCTACTCGCGCTGCCCGCCTGCCTCCCCGGTTCCATCGGGTTCCTGCGCGACGTCGATGGCCAGACCTGGGCCGCCCGTTTCGACGTCGCCGTCGGGCCGGCCAGCGGACCCGCCGTCCGCCTCCCCGTCGACCTCACCCTGACCTTCCGGCAGACGGGCGCCGACGTCACCGCCGATGCGTCGCTGGAGTACAGCTCGCCCCTCCTGCGGCTCCAGACCGACGGCCTGATGGCCCTCACCGGCCGCCTCGGCTTCGATGATCGCCTCGACCTCGAGAGCCGTTCCGGGCTACTCACCTTCGAAGGCCGCTTCGTGCGCAACCGACTGATCGGCACCGTGGCCATCGCGGGTGTCGCGCCGGTGGGCGACGTCGAGTTCACGCGGGTGAGGTGACGGGGCTCGGCGAGAGCCGCGCGCGGATACGAGCCCGGGCCGCCAGGGACGAGCCAGCCGGCGGCCCGACACGGGACCTCGGCGACTAGGTCGGCGCCGCCGTCGGCAACCCCAGTTCGACCGCCGCTGACCGCAAGCGATCGTCGTAGACGATCATCTCGACGAGTCTGTCGTCCGCAGCCATCGCGGTCGCAAGATGGATGGCATCCAGCGTCCGAAGGCGCGCTTCGGTGCGGATGCTCCCCGCGGCCTCGAGGATCTCGCGGGTCACGTCGACCAGATCGAGGCCACTGAGCACCAGGCGTCCCGTGCTGACCGCCGCCGTACCGGCGTCCTGCACGGCCCGGAGCAGTTCGGCGTGCGCCAGCATGCTCGAGAAGGGTCGGAGCGTCCGTCGGGTCCGAAGGTGCAGCCGCAGCGCCTCCGTCTCGTCTTCCCGGACGACGAGCTTCACGAGCGCCGACGTGTCGAGGTAGATCATCGGGGGTCGTCGTCGCGCTGAGCCCGCAGTTCGTCGGAGACGGCAGCGGCGACACGCACAGGCTCGATCTCGTGGAGGTCGCCGGTAGCGGCCCTCACGCGGCCCGCGCGCACGAGCTGGTCCCAACCGTCCCCGGCCGGCGGCACCAGGCGCGCGACGACCATGCCGCGCAGCGTCACCTCGATCGCCTCGCCGCCGCGGACGAGTTCGACGTAGCGACTGGCATGCTGGCGCAGCTCACGGATGCCGATCCTCATCATGAGCTACATGGTAGCACTTGCGGCGCGCTCGCGGCTGGTCGAGTCCGTCGGAAGCCTCGTCGAACCCCGTCAACCGTGCGACGCCCCCGGCCTGATCGGGCCTACAGAATCGAAGGGACCGGGCGCATGGCACCCGGACCCTTTCCGGGGCCGCCCTGCGTCCAGGGAGGAGCACCTCATGGCACGCGATCTGAGCGGCAAGCACGTGGCGATCCTCGTCGCGCCCAAGGGCACCGAGCACGTCGAACTCGCCGCACCGAAGGCCGCGGTGGAGGGCGCTGGCGGTCGCGTCAGCGTCGTCGGCATCCGCCGCGGAGAGGCCACGACCGTGCGGCACGACCTCGAGCAGGGCGAGACCATCGCCGTCGACGCGGCCTTCTCCGACGTATCGGCCGACGACTTCGATGCGGTCGTCATCCCCGGCGGCACCGTGGGCGCCGACAGGCTGCGACTCGACGAGGACGCCGTCGGCTTCGTGCGCGGCTTCTTCGAGCAGGGGAAGCCGGTCGCGGCGATCTGCCACGGTCCCTGGCTCCTCGTGGAGGCGGACGTCGTGCGCGGCCGGACGCTCACCTCCTACCCGAGCGTGCGGACCGACATCCGCAACGCGGGCGGGACCTGGGTCGACCGCGAGGTGCAGGTCGATCAGGGCCTCGTCACGAGCCGAAAGCCCGACGACCTGCCAGCGTTCACGGCCAAGCTGGTCGAAGAGATCGCGGAGGGGAAGCACGAGGCGCAAGCGCGCAGCGTCTGAGTCGCCGTCTGCCTGGCCACGCGGGGACGGGTCGTGGCGCTCGGCCGCGGCCCGTCCGCCCTGGCCCCTCAGCTTGGCTGCCGAGTGCGCGAGTTCACGCGGTCGGCCGCACGGGATCCGGGGTGGCGTCTTCGCCTCCGACCCCGCCCTCTAGAAGGACGGCGATGAGGTCGTCGACCGTCCGCATGCGGGGCCGCCGGCAGGTCAACACCAGGGCGCGTTCGGCGTTCGGATCGACGATCACCAAGGTCAGGCGTGGATGCGCCTCGAGCAAGCTCAGGACGCACGCCGCCGGCACCGACGCCAGGTCGCACACCACCGCGTGCGCGCGTCTGCGACGCAGCGCGCCGAGGGCGGCCGGCACGGTGGCCTCGACCTGCACCAGGTCGAGGTCGGTCCTATGGGCCAGCCCCGCGACCAGCGCCGAGGCCAGCACCGACGTACCCCACGCCACCACCCGCCGCTGCGGGGGACTCCGGCGAGATGCCATACGAGCCCCCATCCTCCGGCCGACAACCGTCGCCCGTTGCGCCCGCGGCGTGCCGGGCGATCGCGGCCGTCAACCGGAGTGTGTGCCTACGTAGCTCGCTGGCGCACTGGCCCCGGAGGAAGTCCGAGGGAAGCGGGGACAGGCGGGGGCCAGTCCTGGGTGGGCCGACGGTGGACGGGGTGAGCGGTGCTCAGGGGATCAGGCCGAGGCGGCGGGCGTAGGCGACCGCCTCCGCGCGGTCGTGCACGTGCAGCCGCGCGAGGATCTCGCCCATGTGGTACTTCACGGCGCGTTCGGAGACGCCGATGCGCGCGGCCACCTGCTTGTACAGCAGACCGTCGGCCGCGAGCCGCAGGACCTCGAGCTGCCGGGGAGTGAGCAGGTCGTCGACGGTGCCTTCGGGTTGCGCGATGGCGGCGAGGCGAGCGAACTCGTGCAGGAGGCGTCCTGCCAGCGTCGCCGAGATGGCCGCCTCGCCGCGGGTGGCGCCCTCCAGGAGGCGCAGGAAGGTCTCCGTCGGTTCGCTCTTGAGCACGTAACCGGAGGCGCCGGCGGCGACCGCCGCGAAGAGGTGGTCGTCGTCGCCGGCCTGCGTGAGCATGAGCACGGTCACCTCGGGGGACGTCGCCTTCAGCGCCCGCGTCGCCTCCACGCCGTCGAGCCGCGGCATCGCCACGTCCATGAGCACGACGTCGGGGCGCAGCGCGCGCGCCCGGACGAGCGCCTCGTGACCGTCGTGGGCGAGCCCCACGACGTCGATCCCGCGCTCGGTGAGCAGGTTCTTGAGACCCTCGGCGAAGAGCGGATGGTCGTCGACGATCAGGACGCGCACGGTTTCAGCCTACTCCCCGGTCGGCGGCGACCGCTTTGCCCGCCAGGGAGGGCGTCCCGAGCCGCGGGACGCGTACGCTGACGCGCGTGCCCTTGGCGGGGTCGGACGCGATCGCGAGCGTTCCGCCCGCGGCCGCGGCGCGCTCGTGCATGAAACGCAGCCCGAAACCGGAGCCGGCGGGAGCCGGGGACGGGTCGGGGAGCCCGACGCCGTCATCGGACGTCACGACCTCGACCCAGGCGTCATCGGCTTCGATGGTGACCGTCACGCGCTTCGCTCGCGCGTGCTTGCGGGCGTTGTGCAGCGCCTCCTGGACGATACGCAGCAGGTGGGCGCCCACCGGCTCCGCCAGCGCGTCGTCGTCCAGGCCCGGCCCCACGCGAAGTTCGACCTCGAGGCCCGCATCCTCGCCGGTGCGCCGCACCGCCTCCGCGATCGCGGCCAACCACCCGACCTGGGGCCCCGCGGCGGAACCCGCGATGAACGAGCGGACCTCACCATGCGCATCCAGCGCCGTCTCCGCCAACCGGTTCAGGTAGGCCTCGGCCGTCGGCGCGTCGCGCCGTAGCAGACCCCTGGCCGCCTCCGCCTGCATTCGCACGAACCCCAGCACTTGGGCCAGACCGTCATGAAGCTCGCGCGCGACGCGCTCGCGCTCCTGCAGCGCGGCGAGCGCCCGCTCCCGCTCGAGCGCTTGCGCCTCCGCGCGGCGCAGCGCGGTCACGTCGCGAACCAGCAGCGTCCTTCCCAGCACCGCCCCGTGGCGGCTCAGGAGCGGCGTCACGTGGACGTCGAGGTGATGCTCGGTGTCACCGGCAGTCAGCCGCAGTTCGGTGTCGTGGGCTTCGGTGGCATCCCCGCGCCACCTGGTGTCGAGGCCCACCACCGCACGCAGCGTGTCCGACGCCTCACGCCCGATCGCCCACCGCCCGGCGACCCCGAACATGCGCTCGGCCGCCGGATTGAGGTCGGCGATGCGACCCGCCGGATCGAGCACCAACCAGCCGTCGTCCATCCGCCGCAGCACGGCCTCGCGGCCGATCGGCACGAGGCGCAGGAGCCCGAACCCGAAGAGTGCGATGGCGTAGAGTCCGGCGGCCACGGTCCGCATGACGACGTCCACCTGCCCGAAGCCGAACGGGCTCCACGCGAACACCGGTAGTGCCGTGGCGGACCAGTTCAGCAAGATGCCGGTGATCACGAGCGCCAGGGGCCCCCGCCGACCCTCGGCGCTGGCGAACGCGGCCACGAGCAAGACGACGACGGCCAGCGCGGCGATGTTGGTGATCGCGATCATGCCCCATCCGAGCGGACCGAACTCCATGGTGTTGTCCCGCCAGGGCGAAACCAGGTACAGACCGTGGATGGGGTTGGTGATGACGATGGCGAACACGATGAAGCCCACCGCCCAGAACGGGGCCGCTGCTCGCCATCGCTTGGTACCTCGGGCTTCCCCTGCGAAGCGGACCGCAAACAGGAGGCCCAGCAGGGGACCCATCCAGACGGTCAGATGCCTGAGTACCCCCGCACCGGTGGCCCAGGGCTGCGGGAGCAGCGGCAGAAACACGGCGATGAGGAGACGCAGGCCGGAAACGCCACTGTACGCGGCGAAGGCACCCGCGCCGTGGGAGCCCGATCGATCCGACGAGTGAACGGCGAGGCCGAACATGAACGCTGCGCCAGCCAAGCCAACGAAGGTCGCCGCGGTGAACTCCGATCCCACGTCGCTTGCCTCGCCCTCTGCCGGACCGAGGAGACCCGTACCTCGCGGTCGGCCCCGAACCTGCGTCTGTTGTCTGCCCGCATTCTACGCGCGGGAAGGGCCCCCATCGAGGGGGCCCTTCGGGCTTGCGTGGATGCTTCGGTAGCGTCGGTCGCGACGGAGCCTACCTGTGCAGCCTGATGAACGCGAATAGCGCGGAGTCGTCCGCGAAGCTGACGCTCACGCGGTAGCAGGTGTCCCTGCCCGCCTTGCGCGTCTTCCAGTTCTGGATGAACAGGCCCTCGGTCGCGTCGTAACGGAGGCTGGTGCTGCCGGTGGTGGTGAAGTCCACCGGGTCGTCCCCCTCGCCGCCGCTGGGGCAGGCGAAGGTCGTCGCGTCGAAGACGATGTCGGCGGTGCTGGTGATCTCGGGGCCGCCGTCGTACTCGTAGAGGTTGAACTTGAGCGGGATGGTCGAGCCGCCCGTGGCCAGGTTCCACACCGTGTCCGGGCCCGGCGACGGCGCCGTGCCGTCCGGCACGAAGACGGAGCTCGACTCGCCGATGGGGGCGTAGAAGCCCGTCGCGTGGAACGGCGCGGTCGCTTCGAGCTCGAAGGCGCCGACGTCGCAGGCGCTCCCCTGCGGGCGCGCCACGCCCCGCTGGTCGATCGTGACGACGGCATCGTCGTGGTCCGTGCAGCTGCCCGCGTCGAGGGCGGGGCTGCCCGCCATCAGCGCGTGCGTCGCGGTGACACCGGGGGCGTTGGGCAGCAGGGGACCGATCATCGCGTCGGGGACGCTCTGGTCCGTCGCATCGAACGCGTCGGAGAAGTCGCCGGCCGCGCCGACGAGGTTGTGGCCCAGGCTGACGAGCGCGTTGGCGAGGGTGCTGCCCGTGGCCAGGTCATCGGCGGTGTCGGTGCCGCTCGTGTTGCCCCAGATGAGGCTGCCCTTCACGACGGTGGTGCTCGTTTCGCCCTGCCATGCGCCCGCGTACACGCCCCCGCCCACGGCGCCGGCATGGTTGCCGGTGACGGTGCTGAGGAGGATCCGCGTCACGCCCAGCACGTTGACGATCCCACCGCCGAACATGGAGGTTCCGTCGACGGAGAACGGGACGAGGTTGCCGGAGATGGTGCTGTTCAGGATCGTGGTGTGCTGCGCATTGTTCTCAGGCTCCGTCACCGAGCCGATCCCGCCTGCGACCTCGATGGCGGAATTGCCGGAGACGGTGCTGCGTTCCAGCGTCAGCGCGCCAAAGGCGTTGACGAGACCTCCGCCCGCATGGGCGCCGTTGCCGGAGATCGTGCTCTCGGTGATCGTCACGTCGCTCGCTGCGAGGTAGAGACCTCCCCCCATACCGTCGGCGACGTCCGTGCCGCTGACCGCGTTGCCGGCGATCAAGCTCCGCGTGATCGTGACGGGGCCGCCTCCGCCCAGGACGTCACCTTCGCTGTAGCTACCGCTGAAGATGCCACCGCCCATATAGCGTGCACCGTTCTCCTTGATCGTGCCGTTGTCGATGGTCAGGGCGCCGGATGAGAAGACGCCTCCGCCGTCCTCGCTTGCTTGATTGCGGGCAACGGTACTGTCCTGGATCGTGAGGGCGCCTTCGAGGTCGCTGAAGATGCCGCCGCCGGAGCCCCCTTCAGCCGTGTTGTCCGAGACGGTGGTGTCCTGGAGGATCAGTGTCCCGCCATTGGTGTTGAGGATGCCGCCGGCGGGCCGCGGGCTGCGGTTCGCGGTTACGGCGCAATCCTGGATGGTCAACGAGCCGGCGTTGAGGATGCCGCCGCCGCCGTAACCGTCGGTCGACGCGTTTCCTCCGGTGATGGTCAAGTTGCGCAGCGTCACGTTCACGCCATAGAACACCTCGAGAACGCGACTGGCGCCGTTCGCGTCGATGGTGACGGTGCCGCCGGCAGGCCCGGCGATGGTCACGTCCCGCTTGATGAGAAGCTGGCCACTCGTCAGCGTGATGTCGTTGGTGACGCTGATGGTGCTGCAAGCGGAATCCGCGATGTGACTCCGCAGGGTCGCCTCGGTGTCTGCGATGCACGTAGCGAGGTCCAGGGTGCTCAACTCCGCCGCCGGCGGATTCATGGTGCGGCTGCACGCCACGAGCACCCCGACGACCAGGACGAGCCCCAGGCCGAACGTCGACGACCTCCTCGTGTTCATGATGGCTCCCTTCGTGCACGGCGCCCTGAGTCGCGGGAACGCAGAAGGACCCGTGGCGGGTCAGAGCGCGATGCTCGCGCGCTCCCGTCAGCCGGGGGGAGACGCCCCGGCAGCGTAGGTCGCGTCAGGGACGGCACCAACGTAGGCGTCCTCCACACCCGTCAGCATGATTGTGCGGTGCGCCGGCCCGCTGCCGCACTGGCCGCAGGGACAGTCTTGGGACAGGATGGGCCAGGTCGGGGTCACCGTTCTCGCCACGTGGTGGCGGGCCTCGTCGCGTCCGCGTGGGTCGTTCCCGACCGCATGAGGGTCGACCGCGAGGCGCAGGCCGACCAGGGCCTTGTCACGAACCGCGACCCCGGCCGGGTCGCCGCCCGTGCCGCTGACGCGTAGCGTCACGGCCGTCACCGGGTAGGAGGGCCCGGACCCGAACGCGGCGACCTCAGCGAGGTTGCGCAGCCGTGAAGGGCCCGGGTCGGTAGAGAAGGTCGCCGCGGCCGCCGCGTGCCCGAGATCCGTGCCTGAAGCCCGAGGGCAAGGGATCCGAAGGGCCGACGGTGCGTAGGCGCAGCTACCTCACGGATGGCAGCTCCGGTCGACCTACCGTCGCGGCTTCGAGGCCTGCGGCTCGCCTGCGCGTCCAGATCGGGGCTGTCTAGCGCGGTTCACCAGTCGCCGTCTGCGCTGACCTTGGCAACCACCACGGTGGAGCCGTTTTCTCCCGCGAGGAACGTGCTCCCGAAGGTGGCGGCTTCACTGAAGTACCCGCCCACGATGGCGCTGCCATCGGCGAGCGTGCGCACGCCGTTGGCGCCGCTCGTGCTGCCCAGCGCGCCGATCGCGGTCGCCCAGACCCAGGTGCCATCTGCAGCCACCTTGGCGACGAACGCGTCGGTGACGTTCGGGGCGCTCGAGAGCGTCAGGGGACCGAAGCTCGCCGTGCCGCGGAGGGTCCCGACCACCACAGCGCCGCCGTCCCCCAGGGCGCCCACAACCCAGACGTGCAGGTTGTTCGACCCGCTTGCCTTGCTCGCCCAGGCCCAGGTCCCGCTCGCATCGATCTTCGCGACGAAGGTGTCGTAGGCACCGCTGCTGTCGACGAGCGTGCTGGTGCCACACGGTCAAGGTCAGGTCCCCCCTCCCCTCGCTCCGTTAGGCTGCGTGATCGAGCGACGAGGTCCGCTGGCCTCGATCTCGTGCGCCCACCAAGGACCGCGCACGCACGAGGAGGACCCATGAACCTGCACGGCCGCCACCAGATCGCCGGCACGCCGACCGCCTCCGGAACCGACACGTTCGACGCGATCGATCCCCGCACGGGTGAGGTGCTGGGGCCACCGTTCGCCGAGGGAGGGGTGGCCGAGGTCGAGGAGGCGCTCGCCGCCGCCGCGGCGGCCTTCACGACCTACCGGCGGACACCGGGGCATGACCGCGCGGCGTTCCTGCGGCGGATCGCAGACGAGATCGAGGCACTCGCCGACCAGCTCATCGAGCGCACCCGGCGCGAGACCGGACTCCCCGAGGCGCGACTGCTCGGCGAGCGCGGTCGCACGACGGCCCAGCTGCGCCTCTTCGCCGACCTCCTCGACGAGGGCTCGTGGCTCGGCGCGCGCATCGACCGCGGTGACCCGCAGCGCAAGCCCCAACCGAAGCCCGACCTCCGGCGCACGCTCGTCCCGCTCGGGCCCGTGGTCGTGTTCGGCGCGAGCAACTTCCCCTACGCCTTCTCCACCGCCGGCGGCGACACCGCTTCCGCCCTCGCAGCAGGTTGCCCGGTCGTCGTGAAGGGCCACCCCGCCCACCCCGGCACCGGCGAGCTCGTCGCCCGCGCGATCGCCACGGCCGCCGCCGCCACCGGCATGCCCGCCGGCGTCTTCTCGCACCTGCAGGGCACCTCGCACGAGCTCGGACGCGCGCTGGTGACACACCACCTCACGACCGCCTTCGGTTTCACGGGCTCGCTCCGCGCCGGCCGCGCGCTGTTCGACGCGGCCGCGACCCGGTCCCACCCCATCCCCGCCTACGCGGAGATGGGGAGCGTCAACCCGGTGTTCGTGCTCCCAGGAGCTGCACGCGAGCGCGCCGAGGCGATCGCGCACGGCCTCGTCGTCTCCGCCACGTTGGGAGCCGGCCAGTTCTGCACCAACCCCGGCCTCGTGTTCGCGCTCGCCGGGGCCGACACCGACCGCCTGCTCACCACGGCGGCGACGGCCGTGGCCGCGGTTCCGCCCACGACGATGCTCTACCGCGGCATCTGCGAGCGCTTCACCGAGGGCGCGGGCGGCGTCGAGGCGACCGCAGGCGTACGCCTCGTCGGTCGCGCCTCGGCGTCCGCCGACCCGGCGCGGAGCGAGGGCGCGCCCGTCGTCTTCACCACCGACGACGCCACGTTCCGCGCGTCCCCCGCGCTCGCCGAGGAGCTCTTCGGGCCCTCGACGCTGATCGTCACCGCGTCATCCGCGGAGGCGCTCCTGTCGCTGGCGCGCGACCTCGACGGGCAGCTCACCGCCACCCTCCACGCCACGCCCGACGACCTCGCCGACCACGCCGAGCTCGTGCGAATCCTGGAGAGCATCGCGGGTCGCCTCATCCTCAACGGCTTCCCGACCGGCGTCGAGGTCGGCCACGCCATGCAGCACGGCGGCCCCTATCCCGCCACGACCGACGCGCGATCGACCTCGGTCGGCACCGCGGCGATCGAGCGCTTCGTCCGGCCCGTCTGCTACCAGGACTTCCCCGATGACGTGCTGCCGCCCGAACTGCAGGACGCCAATCCGCTGGGCATCTGGAGGATGGTGGACGGGCGCCT
>JAABTL010000007.1 GCA_011389865.1 Trueperaceae bacterium | reverse complement strand
CGACCTGGCGGTCCTGCGGCGCGACGGCGTGCGCGTCGCCCGCATCGACGGCTCGTCGGTCGAGCGCCCGGTCGACACGGTCGACTGGGACGCCGAGGCCGCCGAGAAGGGCGGCTACCCCCACTTCATGCTCAAGGAGACCTACGAGCAGCCGAACGTGCTGCAGCAGACGCTCGGCGGGCGCTTCACGGCCGACGGGCACGACGTCCTGCTCGGCCTCGAGGTCGACCCGGCCGCGATCGACCGCGTCATCGTCACCGCCGCCGGCACCGCCTCGTACGCGGGCATGGTGGGCGCGACCCTGCTCGAGGCGCTCGCCCGCGTGCCGGTCACCGTCGAGGTCGCGAGCGAGATGCGCTACCGCAATCCCGTCATCGACCCCCGGACGCTGGTGATCGGCGTGTCGCAGTCCGGAGAGACGATCGACACGCTCGAGGCCGTGCGCGAGGCGCGGCGGCGCGGCGCCCGCACGCTGGCGATCCTCAACGTCAAGGGCTCCAGCCTCGCACGCGAGGTCGACGACGTCCTGTACATCCACGCCGGGCCCGAGATCGGCGTGGCCAGCACCAAGGCCTACGTGGCGATGCTCGCGGCCTTCGGCCTCCTGGCGGTGCGCTTCGGGCACGGCCGCGGACGCCTCTCCGAGGCGCGCGCGGAGTCGCTCACCAACGGGCTGCGCGAGCTGCCCCGGGCCGTCCAGGCGGCCCTCGGCACCCGCGAGCGGGCGCGCGTCCTGGCGGAGCGCATGGCGGGGGCGCGCACGGCGCTGTTCCTCGGTCGCGGCGTCAACGTCGCGACCGCGTTCGAGGGCGCGCTCAAGCTCAAGGAGATCTCCTACGTCCACGCCGAGGCCTACGCGATGGGGGAGATGAAGCATGGGCCGATCGCGCTCATCGACCCGAGCGTGCCGGTGGTGGCGATCGCGACGGCGGCCGCGCAGTACGAGAAGACGATCTCCAACCTGCAGGAGGTCCGCGCCCGCGACGGCTTCGTCATCGCGATCGCCAGCGAGGGCGACGAGATCATCGCCCACCACGCCGACGAGGTCGTGTTCGTGCCCCGCGTGGAGGAACTCCTGTCGCCGGTGGTCAACGTCGTCCCGCTGCAGCTGCTGGCGTACGAGACGGCGGTGCTGCTGGGCCGGGACGTCGATCAGCCACGCAACCTGGCGAAGAGCGTCACCGTGGAGTGACGATGTGATAGCGGCAACACGCCCTTCGCTAAGCGGGCTCAGCGCCCCCCGGCGACGCGCATGAGCACCTGGAGGGTCAGGCGGGCGTCCTCGCTGGAGCGGTGCGACTGGCGGCCGGCCGCCAACACCCCGGTCTCGGCGGCGGCGCGCTCGAGCTTCGCGCGCCCCTGCCGCAACCCGCGCGCCAGCGCGTACGCGCGCATGGCGCACTCGAAGCCCTTCAGCCGCTCGCGGCGGCCCCAGGTGGCGGCCGACTGCCGCACCATGCGCTCGTCGAACGGCGCGTTCCAGGCGACGACGCGGCGACCGCGGGCGAGCTCGAGGAGCGCGTCGTAGACCTCCGCGAAGGTGGGCGCGCCCTGCAGGTCGTCCATCGTGATGCCGTGGATGGCCGTGACGGCGGCCGGGACGCGGCCGCCGCGGGGCCGCACGAGCGACGAGAGGCGCTCGCGGCCGTCGGGTCCGATCACGCCGATCTCGATGACCTCGGCGCCGTACCCCAGCCCGGTGGTCTCGGTGTCCAGCACCAGGAAGTCCTCCTTGAGCAGCGTGCGGATCCAGCCCCGGGCGGCGTCCGCGGTGGTGGTCGGGTCGGCGTCCGCGCGGACCACGCCGCGCCGCAGGCTCCCCGTCCCCGGCAGCACGACGACGTCGCGGCGCACCCCGGACCCGCGGGTGCCCGCGCTGCCGGGCGGGCGGTCCGAAGAGCGCGAGGGGTCGACCGAGCCACGCGTGGGCGGGGCCTTCGGGGCGCGCGGCACGGCGTCGGCCTCGCGGAACAGGGCGACCTGGCGGCCGTCGAGCAGCAGCCACGCGGCGGGCTCGCCGCGCGGCTCCAGGCCCGCGAAGCGCAGGTCGTTCTCGGGTCGCAGGCCCGTTGGCACCTCCGCCCACGAGGCGTAGTGCGGCGCGTCGCTCACGGCGTCCTGGCCGCCGGTGATCGCCGAGTAAGAATCCCGTCAGGGGGCATCCGTAGACTCAATGCGTGGATCGAGGTCTCCTCCCAAGGCCTCCCACCCTCTTCCGAACACGGACCTCGCGCCTCCCACGCGGGGTCCGAACCCATTGGGGCCGCGGCGACCGCCGTCAGAGGCCCGGCAGCAGCGCGCGGTCCCACGGGATGCCGGCGAGCAGGGCGATCGTCGAGAGGCCGAACCACAACAGCGCGCGGCCGTGCTTGCCGCGGTCGTCGGGTGCGCGCCGCGAGAGGGCGCTGCCGACGTGGGCCAGCACGACCGCGACGAGCATGATCGACAGGTGCTCGACCGCGAAGTAGCGGAGCTCACTGATGCCCATCGCCGCGCCCATGTCGCTGAGGGCGAGCTGCACCAGCGGGCTCACCGCGTAGAGCGCGATGCCGATCAGCAGCTGCACGTCCATGCTGGCGACGAACACCAGGTTGGCGATGCGGTGGCGCTTCTCGAACGGGCGGCGGCCCAGCCAACCCTGCAGGGCCCACACGAGTGCGACCAGGGCGGCGATGAGGACGATCCAGCGGGTGAGGTTGTGGGTGTGCAGCAGGGCGGCGTACATGAGCGAACCTCCGGTGCGGGCCGCTCGCGGCGAGCGGCATCGCTTCCCGCGCGGCGTCGGCCCCGACTCGGGTCAGCCTAACCGCTCGGGCGCCGTGCGTCGCCTCGCCGGACGCCGAGCGCGGGGCGCCCCGCCGTGGGCTCCCTCGGCGCGCCGCCGGGCGCCGTCACCCGCGGTACCATCGGACGGACGGAGGTGTCGCGTGGCCGTGGTGGTGGTGTCCGAGTGGATCGACGAGGCGGCGCTGTCGCGCCTGGCGGAGCGGCACGAGTTGCTCAACGACCCCCGGCTGTTCGCCGATCGGCCGCGCCTGCTCGAGGCGCTCGGCCGTGCCGAGGCCTGGGTGGTGCGCAACCAGAGCCGCGTCGACGCCGAGGCGCTGGCCGCCGCGCCGCGGCTGCGGGTCGTGGGGCGCGTGGGGGTCGGCCTCGACAACCTCGACCTCGCGGCCCTGCGCGACGCCGAGGTCGCGGTCAGCTGGGCGCCGGGCAGCAACGCCGCGAGCGTCGCCGAGTACGTCATGGGCGCGCTGCTCCACCTGTGGCGGCGCTTCGACGGCGCCACCGAGCACGTCCGCGGCGGCGGCTGGGATCGGCCGGCCTTCATGGGCCACGAGGCCCTCGGCCGCACGCTGGGCGTGGTCGGCCTCGGCGACATCGGCGCGCGGGTCGCCCGCCGCGCGCGCGTCTTCGGGCTCGACGTCGTCGCCAGCGATCCGGTGCTCCACGACGCGTCCTTCGCCGTGCAGGAGCTAGGGGCGCGGCTGCTGCCTCTTCCTGAGTTGCTGGAGCGCAGCGATGCCGTGACGCTGCACGTGCCGTTGGTGCCGAGCACCCGCGGCATGATCGACGCCGACGCCCTGCGGCGCATGCGGCCGGGCGCCCTGCTCGTCAACACGTCGCGGGGCGGCCTGATCGACGAGGCGGCGCTGGCGGACGCGCTGCGCGAGGGCCGGCTGGGCGGCGCCGCGCTCGACGTCCGCGCGCACGAGCCGCCAGGCCCGGACGACCCGCTCGCCGACGCGCCGCGGCTGCTGCTGACGCCCCACGTCGCCGGCATCACGGTGGAGTCCAACACACGCGCGTCGCTGCACGTCGCCGACGAGATCCTACGGGCGCTGCGCGGCGAGCCGCTGCGCACACCCGTCGGCTAGGCCCGCGGGGGCCTCGGCCCGCGCGTGATCTCGTCGCGCCGGCGCGATGGGATCACGGTAGCGCGACGGCGTCGCCCGAGCGCAGCGCGGCCTCCACCGCCAGGCACAGCTCGACCGCCGCCCGCCCGTCGTTCGCATCGGCCGGGACCGGCCGCCCGTGGCGGATGGCGTCCACGAACGCGCGCGTCTGGTGCACGACGTCGTGCGCGTGGCCGGTCGCCTGCGGCACGCCCTGGTCCTCGTCGCCGCCCGCGTGGTGCAGCACCAGGCGGGCATGGGGCTCGGGGTCGAGGTCCATCGCGCCGTGCCACAGGCCATGCACGGACGCCTCCGAGCCGACGAGCTTGAGGTCGATCTGGTGGCCGGCCGCGGCGATCGAGCTGGTGACCAGCGCCCAGCGGTCGCCGCCGTCGGCGGCGGCCGGGTCGAAGCGCAGGCGCACGTCGAGGTTCTCGAACCAGCCCGGGTGCTCCGGGCGCGACGACGACCACGCGAGCACCTCGCGGGGCTCGCCCAGGTACCAGCGGGCCAGGTCGAGGTAGTGGACGGGCTCCTCCAGGACGGTGGAGCCGAGGCGCGCGGGATCGGTCTTCCAGCCGCCCGTGCCGCTGCGGTGCGGTCGCCGCCACAGGTCGAGCTTCAGGTGCAGCGGCTCGCCCAGCCGGCCCTCGTCGATGAGTGCCCGGACGCGGGCGAACAGCGCGAACACGCGCATCTCGTGCCCGACCGCGACCACCCGCTCGCTCGCCCGCGCGGCGTCGGCCAGGGCGCGGGCTTCGGCGCGCGTGATGGCCATCGGCTTCTCGACCAGCACGTGCTTGCCGGCCGCCAGCGCGCGCAGCGCCTGGCGCGCGTGCAGGTCGTTGGGGCTGGCGACGATGACGGCCTCGACGTCGCCCGCGAGCAGCTCGTCGAGGTCGGTGGTGGCGGGCACCCCCCAGTCGGCGCGCACGCGCGCTGCGCTGGCCGCGCTGCCGGTCGCCACCGCCACCAGCTCGGCGCCGGCCGCCGACAGCGTGCCGCGGTGCACGGCGGCCCAGCGGCCGGCGCCGACGAGGCCGACGCGCAGGGGCTCGGCGCCGCCAAGCGGCGCACCGCCGCGAAGTGGCGCACCGCCGCGATGCGGCGCACCGCCGCGATGCCGCGCACGGACGCTCACAGCACCCGCACGGCCGCTCGCGAGCGGCCGTCGATCGTCTCGTGCGGCCAGCGCTCGTCCCAGGTCAGGTTGCGCAGGCCACGCTCCTCGAGCAGGAAGGTGTCCTCGCTCTTGCCCCACGGCAGGGAAGGGTTCCACGCCAGCGCCATGCCGGCCTCCAGCGTGCGGCCCTCGTCGGGCGTCGCGAGCCAGTCGCGCGGCAGGTAGCCGGCCGGGCCACCCTGGTGGTGGTCCTCCCACGCCCCCGGGTCGCCCACGTCGGCGTAGGCCGCCCGGGCCGCCGCCAGCACGTCGCGGCCGGCGGCACCCACCCGCGAGGCGGCCAGCATCGCGGCCTCCACGCGCCACACCTTGCGCTGGGCGACCGCGGCGCGCGTGGGGAGCGCGCCGAACGCGATCGTGCGCGACAGCGAGGCGACGAGGCCGAAGCGCATGGCGCACAGCACGAGCAGGCCGAGCTCGCCGAAGGGGAGGTCCGTGGCCAGCGGGTGGCGCACCCAGCCGAAGCGACGCTCGCCCGCGACCAGCGCGACCGGCAGGTCGACGCCCGCGGCGCGGAGGGCGCCGTGCACGCGCGCGACCACGTCCCGCTCGCTCATGCCCGGCGACAGGTCCCCCGCTACGCCGGTGAGCGCGCGGCTCGCGGCCGCCCCGATCGCGGCGAGCCGCGCCTGCTCGACCGGCAGCAACGGTTGCCGCAGTTCGACGAGGTCGGCATCGCCGTCGTCGATCCAGCTGCGTCCCTGGAGCAGGCCGGCCACGCGTCGCCCGCGCGCGCCGGCGTCGTACCAGTCCACCGCCTCGACGCGCGTGTCGGGCGGGAGCTCCTCGGCCTCGAGGCGGGCGGCCTCGATGCGGCTGGTGACGATCGTGAGCCCCTCGCGCGTGACGACCGCGTCGGCGACCGGCGCGCCCTCGCGGTTGATGCGCAGGTCGCCGCCGCCGGTGATCCAGGCGAGGTTCTCGGCCCTGCGCAGCCACAGCGCGTCCGCCTCGTGGGCGTCGAGCAGCGGGCCGGCCCGCTCGAGCTTGCGGCGCAGTTCGTCCCGGCGGGCGGCGTCGTCGAAGCCCAGCGCCGCGGGTTCGAAGCCCAGCCGACGGGCGGCCGCGGCCAGGACCTCGCTCACGCCGTCGCCTCCTCCTGCGGGTCCGGGTCGTCGGCGACGACCTCCACCAGCGGCACGGGGCGGCGGGCGGCGACGGAGCGCAGCACCGCCAGCGAGGTCTTGAGCGCGTCGATGCCCGCCTCGACCGACGCGATCCGCTGCTCGGCGCCACGGGTCAACTCGGCGTGGAACTGGGTGATCTCGGCCTTCCATGCATCGCTGCCGGCGCTCCGCCAGCGGGTGACGCCGCGGCCGTCCCGCAGGGTGACGTGGCTCGGCCAGTCGACCGTCACCAACCCGTCGGGGCCGACGTAGGAGTGGCGTTCGACCGGCTCGACGCCGCTGGGGAGCCCCCACGACACCTGGAGCTGGCCGACCGAGCCGTTGGGGTAGGTGAGGGTGATCAACGCGCTGTCGAGCGCCCGGTGGCGGATGTGGGCCACCTCGGGCTTGCCGTCGCTGAAGGTGTAGCCGAGCGCGCTCGCCTCCAGCGGCTGTCCGCCCAGCACGTGGTCCCACACGAAGAAGAGGTGGCAGCACATGTCGATGATCGGTCCACCGTTCGCCATGGCGTCGTGCATCAGGCGCTTGGGGCGGATGCCCGCGGTGATCGTCGCCTGCGCCAGCAGGGGCGTTCCGGCGCGGGTCGTGACGTCGAGCAGTTGGTCGAACGCCGGGTCGAAGCGACGCATGAAGCCGATCCGCAGTTCGCGGCCCGCCGCGGCGGCGGCGTCGCGCATCGCGTACGCGTCCGACAGCTTCAGGGCGACCGGCTTCTCGCACAGCACGTGGGCGCCCGCCTCCAGGGCGGGGATGGCGTAGTGCGCGTGGAGGAAGGTCGGCGTGCAGATGCTGACCGCCTCCGGCGCCAGCTCGAAGGCCTCCGAGGCGTCGGTGAAGGCCGTGGCCCCGGTCTCGGTGGCGGCCAGCTCGGCCCGCGTGCGGTCGGGATCGACGACGGCGACGACGCGGGCGCCGGCCGCCGCCCAGTGCCGGGCGTGCCTTGCGCCCATGTCGCCGGCGCCGATGACGGCGACACGGAGGGGCTCGCCGGCGCTCACGAGCCGTACCCCCGGTACCAGTCGGGAGATGCGCCGGCGACGTGCGGGGCGCCGCCGTAGCGCCGGTGGCGGTGCCACGGCAGGCCGCGCGCCACGATCCCGGTCAGCTGCGCGAGGTAGGGCACCGAGCGCTCTCTCAGGCGCGCCTTGACCGCGTCGAGGTCGGGGTAGGCCGCGAGCGCGTCGTACCAGACCGCGCGGCCCGCCAACACGCCGCTGGCGCCGGCCTCGACGGCGAGCTCCACGTCGAGGGCGAACTCGCGCGGCCCGACCCCGGCGGACAGCAGCACCCACGGCACCGGTGAGGCGGCGTCCAGCGCCGCGAGGTGGGCGCGCGTCTCGTCGAGGTCGTACACGGCCTCACGCGCCACGCCGTCGAGGGCGCCGGCATGGAAGCCGTCCACACGCCCCAGCTCCACCGGGAACTCGAGCTTCATCAGGTCGACCCGGAAGCCAGGGTCGGCGTAGCGGCGCAGCGAGCCGAGCACGCGTTCGGGCTTCGCCCGGGCGTAGGCGGCCGAGCCGGGGTCCTCACCCGGCCGCGGGTACACCAGCAGCTCGAGGACGAAGGGCAGGTCATGATCGGCGCAGGCGCGGCCGACGGCCTCGACGAAGGCGTCCTGGTGCGCCTGGGTGGCCTCGCTGAGATCCGGGCGGTGCCAGGCGAGCAGCTTGACGCCCATCGCCCCGCTGCGGCGGATCTTCGCGACGCTCCAGCCCTCGATGGCGTGCGAGCGGCGCTCCCCGTCCACGAGCTCGAAGCCGTAGTCCTCCAGCGTGGAGATCAGGCCGACGCGACCGGGCACCGCACGCAGGTGGTGCGGGTGCGTCCACACGGGGTCCATCAGGACCGCGCTGGCGTGGGGCGCGAGCACCTCCACCAGGACGCCCTTGACGGCGGCCACCTCGTCGTAGCCGACCTCGCTCGGGTCGCGGTCGCCGTGGCGCGCCAGCGCGGCGAAGATCGGCGGGCGCTGGTCGACCGCGATCATGGTGAAGCGCCCGTGGTCGTCGGCCAGGGTCGTCAGCGCGCGCAGCTTGCCGGCGCTGAGGGCGCCGTGGGGGACGGGTTCGGGGGAGCTCATGCAGGGCCTCCGGGGTGGGCGCGGGAGCGCCCGAGGTGCGTGGGCGCTGGCAGTCGGTCGGCCAGCGCCCACGCGGTGGGCAGGTCGGGCAGGGCCGCTCGGCCCTCGCCCGCGCATCGTAGGGCGCCGACGGCGGTCGCGAGGCGGACCGCGTCCGCGACCGCGAGGCCGCCGGCGATGGCGGCGGCGTAGGCGCCGTGGAAGGCGTCGCCCGCGCCGTTGGACTCGACGACGTCGACGTGCGGCGCCGCCTGCCGCCAGACGTCGCGGCCGTCGTCCCACACGACGCCCAGCGGCCCGAGGGTGACGGCGACGAGCTGCTCCGGCCGGTCGCGCAGGGCAACGGTCGCGCGGACGGCCGCCGCGACGGCGTCTTCCGCGGTGTCGGCCCCGGCCGGGGCGTCGGCCCCGACCGGGGCGTATGCCCCGGCGGCCTCACGCCCCGCCTCCTCGCTGGCGATCAGGTGGTCGATGCGGGCGCGGAGTTCCGGGTGCCGCAGGTCGCCCCAGTCGCCGACGCTGGGGACGTGGTGGGCCGCCGCCCAGGCGACGGCGTGGGCCGCGAGGCGCGGGTGGCGGCCGTCGACCAGCACGGCGCCCACGCCCGCGAGGCCGGCCCAGTCGTGGAACGCGGGCTCGTCGGCGAGGCCGTCCCCGCGGTACGGGAAGATGAAGCGCTCGCCGTCGGGTGCGACCAGCACGGCGCTGACGAACGAGCGCGCGCCCGGCGGCGCGTGGCAGCCGGCCAGGTCGACGCCGTAGGCGCGCAGCTCGTCGGCGTTGGCGCGACCGTCGTCGTCGTCGCCGTGGATGGCCCACAGCCGCGCGCGGGCGCCGAGCCGGGCGGCGGCGACGGCGGCCGTGGCCGCGGGCCCGCCGCCGTCGGCGCGGTAGCCCTCGGCGTGGGTGCGCGACACCGCCGGCGGGAAGCGCTCGACGCGCCACACGTGGTCGCGGCAGGAGAGCCCGACGCAGGCGACGGCGGGTGGTGCGATCCCCCAGCCGTCGCTCACCCCAGGCCCTCCCTGGGGCCCGCGGCCAGCGGCGTGACGCCGAGGCGGTCGCACAGCTCGAGCAGCGCCTCGCGGCGATCGCCGGCCGCGAGGGCCAGGTGGTGGGGGAGACGGTGGTCGAGGATGCCGGCGACGGCGCGCTCCGCGCTGACGCGCTCGCGCGACCAGGTCAGCTCGCCCCACCAGCCGCGCACGCCGTCGAAGGACGGGTCGCGCGCCTCCAGGACGCGGCCGCCGATCACGGCGGCCGCGAGGGGGCCGTCCGCCGCGGGCAGCAGACGGAGGGCGGTGGCCGGGCCGGGCGCGAGCGTCTGGTCGCGCACCACGCCCACCCCGTCGCGGTTGAAGTGGGTCGTCAGGCGGGTGCCGGGCGCGGCGGCGAGGGCCCGCGGTGCGTTGCCGCAGTGCCACAGCAGCAGCGCGTCGCGCTCGCGGTCGAGGTCGGAGAGGTCGAGCAGCGCGGCGGGGGCGTCGGCGACCGCCTGCAGCACGCGCATCGACAGCGCGCCCCAGACGTCGCCCTCGCAGGCGGCCGGGGTGCGCCGGTCGGCGGCGCGGCCCATCGCGGCGCAGGCCATGGCGCCGCAGGCGTCGGGCAGCTCGGGCCAGCAGCGCACGGCGAGCGCGTTGGCGCCGGCGTCGCGGGCCATGGCGCTCAGCGCCAGGTCGATGCGGGCCGCGCGGACGAGGTGCTCCCAGGGGGCGTCGAGCGGTTCCTCTTTGCGCCACGCCTCGGCGTGCGCCTCGGCGGCCTCGTCGTCGACCGCGGCGACCCGGTCGAACAGGTCGGCGAGCGTCCGCTCGACCACCTCGGCGCCGAGCGGCGGCGGCGGTAGGTCGAGGCCGTAGAAGCCGGGCGCCGTGCCGCCGATCGCCAGGACGCGTGCGGTGGCGAGCGCCTTCGCGCCGCGTTCGGCGGCGATCAGGTCGGACAGCCGGGAACGCAGCGCCGGGTCGTCGGCGTCGCCGTAGCACCAGCCGACGGGGCCGCGCGCGCCCCCCAGCGGGCCCTCGGCGAACGACAGCGTCATGTTGAGGCCGCACAGGCTGTTGAGCGGCAGCGGGCCGCTGAGTCCGTCCGGCCCGCCCGGTTTGGCGCCGGCGGACTCCGGCACCGCCCACAGCACGACGCGCGGCGCGGCCGCGAGCAGCGGCGCCAGCAGGTCGCCGGTGGCGAAGGTCGCGTGCTGCACGACCAGCAGGTCGAGCCCGAGCGCGCTCAAGCGGCGCCCGGCCGCGACCGCCTCGGCGGCGTCGCGCACGGCACCCTCGTCGCCGACGAGGTCCGCGCCCTCGCCCGGGGCCAGCGCCGCGAGGGCCTCGCGCGCCCGCTGGGCGACGGCGCCGCCGTCGCCCTTGAACGCCGGCCGCACGACGGCCACGAAGCCGAGTCTCAGTGGTGTCATCCCTTCACCCCCCCGGCCGTCAGGCCGGCGATGATCTTCTGCTGGAAGAGCAGGATCAGCGCCACCAGGGGCAGCACCCCGACGGTGATCGCCGCGCTGATGGTGGCCCAGGGGAAGGCGAACTCACCCTGGTACATCGTGATTCCGACCGGCACCGTGCGCATGTTCTGCGCGGTGTTGAAGGTCAGCGCCAGCAGGAACTCGTTCCACGAGTTGACGAAGATGATGATCGCTGCCGTCACGACGCCGGGCGCCGAGACCGGCGCGATCACCTTGAAGAGCGCCTCCACCCGGGTGCAGCCGTCGACCAACGCCGCGCTCTCGAGGTCGCGCGGGATCAGCTGGAAGAAGCTGGTCAGGATCAGCGTGGCGATCGGCAGCGACAGCGCGACGTAGGGGATGATCAGCGCCCAGTAGGTGTTGAGCAGGTTGGGCGTGCGCGCCTCGGTCGGCACGAAGGTCATGCCCAGGTCGTGCAGGAAGGCCACCAGCGGCGACAGCAGGGGGATCTCCATCCCGAGGAACATG
The DNA here is from genome assembly GCA_011389865.1 of Trueperaceae bacterium. GTDB lineage: Bacteria > Deinococcota > Deinococci > Deinococcales > Trueperaceae > JAABTL01. The sequence goes on along the minus strand of JAABTL010000007.1, from coordinate 86,591 downwards.
CGGTAGAGCGGCACCAGCAGCACCAGCGCCGGGAACATGCTGGTCATGACGATGCCGGTCAGCAGGGTTCGGCGGTAGGGCATGTTCAGGCGGCCGAGCGCGTAGCCGGCGAGGGCGGCGATCAGCACGCAGACGACCGTCGCGGTGAGCGAGACGATCGCGGAGTTGAGCATGAAGCGGGCGAAGGGCAGTTGCTCGAACACCTGGACGTAGTTCTGGAAGGTGATCGCCTCGGGCCAGTAGGTGATCGGAATGCGGATGAGCTCGTTCTCGTCCTTCAGCGAGGTGAGCATCATCCACAACAGCGGGAAGGTGCCGTTGAGCACCAGCAGCGCGGTGCCCACGACGACCGCGACGCGCATCGGGAGTCCGTGCCGTTGCCGTCGCATCAGTCGTCCGCGTAGATCCACCGCAGGTAGAGCACGGTGATGGCGAGGCTCATGACGAAGAGCGCGACGGCCAGGGCCGCCGCGTAGCCGAGGTTGAGGCTGTTGGTCGTGTTCGACACGTAGATGCCGAGCGTCTCGAGGGCGCGCCCGGGGCCGCCCTGCGTCATGGCGTAGGGGATGTCGAACGTCTGGATCGCCGTCAGCGTGCGGAAGATCAGCGCGACGGCGATCGACGGCCGCAGCAGCGGCAGGGTGATCGCCCAGAACCGCTGCAGGCGGCTGGCGCCGTCGACCATGGCGGCCTCGTACAGGCTCTCGTCGATCGACTGCAGGCCGGCGAGCAGGATGAGCCCGACGAACGCCGAGGTGGCCCAGACGATCGTGATGTTGGCGGCCCACATCGCGGGCTCGGCGCGCGACAGCCACAGCGGCCCCGCGATGCCGGCGCGCCCGAGCAGGTCGTTGACCACGCCGTTGGTGTAGTTGAAGAGCCAGGCGAACATGACGCCCACCAGCACGCGCGGCATCGCCCAGGGGATCAGCAGCGCGATGCGCACCAGCCAGCGCCAGCGCGACTCGACGTTGGCCAGGAGCGCCAGCGGCAGGCCGACGAGGAACGACCCGGCGACGCTGGCGACCGTGATCAGCAGGGTGATCGAGAAGGCGTTCCAGAAGCGGGCGTCGTTCCAGCGCCCCGCCTCGCCGGGGTGGTAGCCCATCCACAGGCCGGCGACGAGCACGACGATGACGGTCCAGATCAGTGCCGTCGGGCGCCGCAGCACGCCGCGGGCGGCGCCCCACCAGAGTCCGGCGGCGCCCGCGAAGGCGAGCAGCCGCCAGCCGAGGAGGTGGCGCGCGTCCCAGGTCATGTCGCTGCCCCACAGCATCCGCTGGTAGTGCTCGAACCCGATGAACGGGCGCCCGCGGGCGGGGACGTTGAGGCGCTCGAAGTGCAGCGACTGCCACAGCACCTGGGCGATCGGCCAGAACATGACCAGCGCCAGCACCAGCGCGGCCGGGATCAGCAGGATGAGGCCGAGCTGGGCCTCGGTCGGGTTGCCCGTGCGCAGCCGGCGCCAGAAGCCGGGTCTGCGGTAGGCGTGGGGCGTGGTGAGGGCCAAGGGGAGACCGTCCTTGTGAAGATAGGGTGCGCCGGCCGACACGGTCGGCCGGCGCCATGGTGCATCAGCCGAGGGTCAGAAGTCGAGCGCCTCCTCGACGCCGCGTTGCATCTCCTGCAGCGCCTCGTCGGCGCTCAGCTGGCGGGCGAAGAAGGCGTTCATCGGGTACCGGATGGCCTCGGAGACGTCGTTGTAGAACGGCGTCACGGGCCGCGAACGGGCGTTCACGATGACGTCGTAGAAGTCGCCGAAGTGCGGGGCAGCGGCCAGGACGGCCGGATCGGTGTAGAGCGACTCGCGGGCCGGGATGTTGGACGCCTCGACGGCGAGCACGCGCTGGCTGTCGGGGCTGGCCAGGAACTCGAGCAGGCGCCAGGCGGCGTCCTTGTTCTCGCTGTAAGGGTTGATCGCCCACTGCCAGCCGCCGATGCAGGTGGCCGAGTCGAAGCCCTCGAACGACGGGAGCGGCGCGACGCCGACCTTGCCGGCGACGACGGTGTCCTGCGGGCTGTTCCCCTGGAAGTGCGCCCAGGCGTAGCCCCAGTTCAGCATGAACACGACGTTACCCGCCTGGAACTGCTGGCGCGAGAGGTCGGTCGACATCTCGGCGATGTTCTCCACCGTGATGCCGCTGGCCAGCGTGTCCTCGTACCAGGCCATCGTGCGCTCAGCCTCGGGGGTGACGAGCGTGACGTTGCCGTCCGCGTCGACCCAGTTGCCGCCGGCGGACCACAGCGCCTCCAGGAAGGTGCAGATCGTGCCCTCGCCCTGGAAGCCCTGGTAGTTGAAGCCCTGCAGGTTGGGGTCGCCCTCCTGCTGCTGGATCGTCAGCGCCATCGACTTGAGCTCTTCCCAGGTGGTCGGTGGCTCGAAGCCGTACTTCTCCAGCAGGTCGGCGCGGTAGTAGAGGAACTGGGCGTCGGTGAAGGCCGGCAGCGCGTAGAGCGTGCCGTCGATCAGGTTGGCCTCGATCGGGCCCGGGAGGAAGTCCTCGAGGTAGGCCATCATCGCGGCCTCGGAGTCGAAGAACTGGTTGAGCGGCTCGGCCCAGCCCGAGGCGGCGTACTGCGCGGGGCGCACGACGTCGATGAGGAAGATGTCGAGCTCGCCGCTGCGGCTGGTGAGCACGGTGTTGAGGTACTGCTGCTGGACGTCGCTGGTGGCGCCGCCGACCTCGAAGGTGGCGACGATGTCGGGGTTCTCGGCGTTGAACTGCTCGAGGAGCGGGCCGATGACGTCGGGGCGCTGTTGGCCGCCGATGAACACCTTGAGGGGCGTCTGGGCCAGGCCGCTCGCCACGAGGGCGAGGGCGGCGATGAGTGCGAGGGTGCGGCGCATGGGGCCTCCTTGGGGAATGGGGTGGGCGGCGGGTTGGCAACGGTCGTCGTTCGCGGGTCACACCTCCTGCTCAGGGCGCCGGGCCTACGGAGCGGCGCGGGACGAAGGCCGAGGTCAGCGTGGGCGAGACGGTGGAGGAGGTGACGCCGAGGCGCCGCGCGAGCCGCGCCATGGCGGCGGCGCCCAGCTCGCGGGCGCACTGCCGGACGCTGGCGAGGCCCGCCCAGCGCGCGGCGGGGACGTCGTCGAAGCCGACCAGCGAGACGTCGTCGGGCGCCTCGAGGCCGAGCTCGCGCAGCGCGTCCCAGGCGCCGAGCGCCATGAGGTCGTTGCCGGCGATCAGGACGGTGGCGGCCCCGCGCCCGAGGCGTCCGCTGCGAGCCAGCGCGCGCGTCGCGCGGCCGGCGTCCTCGAAGCCGTCGTTGGCCGCGACGACGTCGTCGCGGGCCACGGCGATGCCGGCCTCGTCGGCGAGGTGCCGCCAGCGCTCTGCCCGCTCGCGGGCGTAGCGCCAGTCCTGCGGGCCGGTGAGCAGCGCGGCCCGGCGGTGCCCGAGGTCGTGCAGCCGCGCGACGGCGTCCGCGATGCCGGGAAGCTCGTCGGTCGCGACGTACGGCACCGCGCACGGCACCGCCGGCGGGTGGACGAGCACGACGGCGCGCCCCTCGCGGTGGAGCGCGTCGAGGGCGGCGGCGTCGCGCGGGCGCAGGCCCTGGCCGAGCGCGATGACGCCGTCGACGCGCGCGCCGCGCAGCCAGGCGGCGGGGTCGGGCTCGACGTCGGTCCACACGACCAGCGGCCAGCCGAGCGGCTCCGCCACGCTGGCGACGCCCTCGAGCAGCTCGTGGAAGTAGGGGTTGCCGAACACGAAGCGAGAGGTACGCGGGAGCATGAGGCCGATGGCCTCGGCGCGGCGGCGGATCAGCGTGCGGGCGGCGAGGTTGGGTCGGTAACCGACCTCGCTCGCGAGCTGCTGCACGCGGGCGCGCGTCGCGGGGCCGATCTGCCGGTCGTCGCGCAGGGCGCGCGACACGGTCGAGCGGGCGACCCCGAGTCGGTCGGCCAGGTCCTGTAGCGTGACCTGCGGCACACGGCTCCCTTCGGGCGGCGGCATGCTCCTCGCAATCGGTTGCGCTGAGTCTAGCACGCGCGCAGTCGGCGGGTGCCCGTGCCATTCCGTGGCGCGCGACCGCGCGCCGGATGGCCTGTGCGGGCGGTCACTCCCAGCTGTCGAGGCTGCCGCGCAGCTTGCGCCGGTCGGAGCGCGCGTAGCGGCGGGCCATGTCGAGCGTCGCGTGGCGCAGGTGGTCCTGGACCTGGCCGAGGTCGCCGGTCTGGCGATAGAGCTTGGTGCCGGCGGCGTGGCGCAGCGCGTGGACGCCCTTGAAGCGCACGTCGGCGCGCAGGCAGAGCGCCTTGAGCCGGCGGTAGACGCCGTACTGCGAGCGCAGCCGCAGCACGTGGGGCTCGCCGTCGGCCTCGGCCAGGCGCAGCCGGCGCCACTGCTCGAGCTCGGCCGCGAGGCGCGGCGTCAGCTGCACCAGGGCGGTCTTGTTGCCCTTGCCGGCGCGCACCAGCAGCTCGCGGGCGCCGGTGTCGACCTCGTCCCAGCGCAGGGCCAGCATCTCGCTGACCCGCAGCCCCGCGTGGGCGCCGAGCAGCAGCAGCACCCGGTCCTGCGGCTCGTCGGCACGCCCGAGCAGCTCGATCAGCTCGAACTCCGTGTAGACCTTGAGCCCCGCGACGTCCTCCTCGCGGTTCGTGTCGCGGCCCGTGCGCACGTCGCGGAACGGGTCGGCCTCGGTGGCGCCCGCCCAGCGCAGCGCGTCGTACAGGGCGCGGGCCGCCGCGAGCCGCAGCTCGACGGTGGCGGGGGCGAGAGGGCCCTTCTTCGGCCTGCGCCCGCGCTTGCCGTCCTCGTCGGCGGCGAGCACCGGTTCGCGGTCGCCCGCGCGCAGGCGCTGGACGTACAGCGCCCCCGCGTCGCGGGCGGGACGGAGCAGCGACTCGCCCGACCACAGCGTGAGCAGCTCGACGAGGCCACGTTTGTAGGCCCGCAGCGTGTGCTTCGAGGTGCCGACGCCGCTGGCGCCGTGCAGGGTGAGGTGTGCCTCGGTGAGCCTCCAGAGCCGCTCCAGGTCGCGTTGGCCGGCGGCCTCGACCGCGTAGCGGCGCAGCGCGGCCTCGCCCCACAGGTGCAGTTGCTCGGCCCGGGCGAGAGGGTCGCGGTGGTCGGCGGTCGCCAGCGTCACGAGACTTATCAAACACCACGATCGGCGCGCCGCGTGTGAGGGACGCCACGGCCCCGCCCGCTGGTCCCCGGCGCGCTCCGCAACGCGCTCCCCCGCGCGGGTAGCCGTGTGATTGGTGTGACGGCGTGATAGGCTCCGGACATGGACACCGACGACCTTCGGAGCGGGGAAGAGGCGGCGCGGACGAACGAACGGGATGCCCCGTCCGGCGTGCCGGCGGCTCAGGGAGACGCCTACCGGCGCGCCCGAGCACAGGCGCGGGCGGCGGTGAGCGACGGCCTACTCGACCTCGCCGACACGCGCCTCGCCGCCGAGGGGCCCGCGGCGCTGTCGATGCGCCGCCTCGCCAACGCCGCCGGCTGCTCGACGATGGTGTTCTACTCGGCGTTCGGCACCAAGAACGGGCTCCTCACTGCCCTGGCCCATCGCGAGGCGGAGCGCTGGATCGACGCGGCCACGACGCTCGCCGATCCGGACCCGATCGCCTGGCTCGATGCCGTCGCCGCGACGCTGCACGCTGCCGCCGACGCGCGCCCCCACCACCGCGCCCTGCTCTTCGACCCCGAGGTCGGCGGCGAAGCGGTCGCGCAGCTGCGGTCGGCCGTCCTCGAGGCGGTCGATCGGGCCGTGCCCGGCGCCGTCGAGGACGGGGTGGCCGAGGCCGTCTGGGCGGGTTGGGTGGGCGCGCTCGCCGACGACGACGCGGAGCGCTTCGCGCAGGTGCAGCGCGGCCTCGGCCACCTGTGGGCGGGCTACGTGGCCGGCCGCGCGCCGTCGTCGTAGGCTGGACTCGACCGACAGCGCAGCGACAGGAGGAGCCACCGTGGCAGCCGACCCCGAGCCGACCATCGTCACGCCTCGAACCTTCATCGTCGCCACCCCGACCGAGGTGATCTTCCGGCGCCTCGAGGTGGACGACTTCTTCGCCGACCTCGACCTCGGCCCGGCCGCGGGCGCCGACCCCAGCGAGCGGGTGGCGTCCGTGCACTTCGGACCCGAGTGGCCGGGTGAGACGATCGATCTCGAGCGCAGGGCCGCCCTGAGGCGGTCCGGTGACGCAGATGGCTGGGCGGCGACGGTCGTCGACCGCGTCGCGCTGGAGGCGATCGGTCAGGTGGGCTGTCTGACGCAGCCGGACGCCGACGGCGTGGTCGAGATCCGCTACGCCACCAACGCCGACCTGCGCGACCGCGGCATCGCCACCGAGGCCGGCGGCGCGTTCGTCGAGTGGCTCCTCGCCCAGACCGGCGTCGAGGCGGTGGTGGCCGAGTGCCGCGTCGACAACGCCCCCTCCGTGCGCGTGATCGAGAAGCTCGGCTTCGCGCTCGTCGAGGAGCGCGAGGACGAGAACGGGCGGGTGCTGCGCTGGGAGAAGCGGACCTGACCTGACCTGGGCCGGCTTGCGGCACGACGCTACAGCCGTCGGATGAAGCCGTCGGGGTCGGACAGGAAGGCGCGCAGCGTGCGCACCGCCTCGAGGTCGTCGAAGCGGGCGGGCAGCAGTTCGTCGTCCGCCAGCTGCAGGATCGTGGCCCCCGGGAACGCCATCAGGATCGGCGCGTGGGTGGCGATCACGAACTGGGCGCCGCGCTCGGTGGCCTCGCGCAGCAGCGCGACCAGCGCGAGTTGACGCAGCGGTGACAACGCGGCCTCCGGCTCGTCGAGCAGGTACAGGCCGCGGCCGCCGAGGCGCGCCCGAAAGAAGGCCAGGAACGACTCGCCGTGCGAGCGGGCGTCGAGGTCGCCGCCGTACCGGGCGTCGGCCGCCCGCGCGGGCCCCAGGAACGGCGCCATGCGTCGCTCGCGCTCGAGCTGGAAGGTGTCCGCGGCCTCGTGGGCGACGCGCTCGGCCTCGCGGCGAAGCGCGGCCTGCTGCGTCCGGTGCCGCTGGACGTAACCGAAGTAGTCCTCGGCGCGCAGGAACAGGCCGCGGCGGCTGCGGGCCGTCCACGACAGGCGCAGGGCCGCGGCGAAGGGGCGCAGCGCGTCCAGGGTGGGGTCGTGCGCCAGGTCGTGGGCGCCGGCCGTCGGCACCTCGGTCGCGAGCGCGATCGCCTCGATCAGGGTGCTCTTGCCGCTGCCGTTCTCGCCGACGAGCAGGGTCACGCGCGGGTCGAGCGCGATCGTCGAGGTCGACCGCAGCAGCGGCAGGGACCACGGGTAGCCCTGGCCGGGCGCCGGCAGCCCGACGCGCTCCAGCGTCACCGGCCGCTCCCCGGCGCGCCCAGCCGCCGCAGCACCGCGCGGCCCTGGGCCTCGAACTGCGCGTCGCCGTGCTCGGCGCCCCAGGCGACGGTGCCCACGGCGTACAGCAGGCGCAGGGCGTCGCCCAGCGCGCGCTCGTGCGCGTCCGGGCGGTGGCCGTAGCCGAGCCAGAAGGCGTCCTCGAGGCCGGGGTCGGCGTGCCAGGACTCGTCGACGAGGCGGTTGACGTCGACCCACCAGACGTCGGGCTGGGCGTGCTCGAAATCGATCACCGACAGGCCGGCGGCGTCGTCCCACAGCCAGTTGCGCGGGCCGAAGTCACGGTGGCAGGGCACCCGGCGGACGCCGGCGAGGGCGGCCTCGGCGATCCGCGTCGACACCCAGCGCAGCGTCTCCGGCGGCAGCCGGCCGGCGGCGCGGCGGGACCAGCCGGCGAGCCGGGCCTGGACCGCGTCCGCGAGCGACAGGGGGTCGTCGTCCGCGTAGGGGAGCCGATGCAGCCGCCGCAGCCAGGCCCCCGCGGCCTCGTGCGCCGCCAGCAGCGTCCCGCGCGGGCGCGGCCGCGCGTCGACGCGGTCGCCTGGGCATGCGCTCAGCAGCAGCGCGGAGGGCGACCCCTCGCGGGTCGCCAGCAGGGTCGGCGTCGCCGGCAGGGACGGCGCCCAGGCCTCGAGCGCGACGCGTTCCTGCCGGTGCTTGCGCGCCTGGCGGTGCGCCTTGAGGTACGCGCGGCGCCCGTCGTCGGCCTCCAGGCGCGCGACGGCGGACTCGGCGTGGTCCCAGCTGGTGTCGTGCACCACCGAGGGGCGCCAGCCGAGGGCCGCGGCGGCCCAGTCGACGAGCTCGTGGCTCAGCGCGAGGCGAGCCACACCTGAACCCCGGCGGCCGCGTCCATCAGGAAGTGCAGGGCCACGAACCACGGCAGCAGGCGCGGGCGCCACGCGAGCAGCCCGACGAAGGCCAAGGCCAGGGGAATGAACGCGGTCGAGCGCCACGCGAAGAACTGGGCGGCGGGCACGAAGGGGAGCGCACCGTGCTGGACACCGAGCACGAGCCCGACGATGGCCACCGCGGCGAACGCGGGCAGGCCGGCCGACCGCAGCCGCGGGAGCACGTAGCCGCCGTAGGTCGGCAGTTCGACCGCCGCGGTCGTGACGGGGAAGAGGAGCAGCGCGGTCCACGCCGCCCAGCCGGGCAGGGGCGCGAGCAGCAGCGTCTGACCGACGGTGGGGTCGCCCCACAGCCCCACGGCGCTCAGGATGGGCGGCAGGACGGCGGCCACGGCCAGCAGCGGGAGCAGGGCGAGCGCGATCAGGCCATCGCGCCGCCACGAACCCGGCTCGGGCAGCAGCAGGTCCCGCCAGCGCACCCCCTCGGCGCGCAGGCGCCAGCCGAGCAGCGCGAGGCCGACGAGGTTGGCGATCGTCGCACTGATCGGCCACCAGGCCGCCGACGACCACCACGGTTCGCGCGTCCCGGTGGCGGCGAGGCCCGCCACGATCGCGGACTGCGCCACCAAGAACAGCAGGGTGCGGCTCACGAGCAGGCCCCACCCCCAGCCGCCCTCGGCGGGTGAGGGGTGGGCCACCGGTGTCGTCATGCGCGGAGCCTACCGCGCGTTCGGTCGGGTTGGCGGGGCACCCGGTCGCTGCGCACGCGCGGCCGCTTCCGTGGCCAGGCGCGCCTGACTCCGCGCGCACGCGCGGCCGCTTCCGCGGCCAGGCGCGCACGCGGACCCCGCGGCTTGGCGCGGCGGCCACCGACGTATGGGAACCATGAAGGTCTGGGCGTACGGCTGCACCCGATTCGTCGCGTTCGCGCGCCACGATGGCCTCAAGGAGCCCACGATGCAGCGGCCTTGGGCCATCCCCAGCGGGACCTTCGACGTCGGTGGTGGCCCGACGGTCCACCGCCTCGGCTTCGGCGCCCTGGATGCGGCGGGCGCGGCCGCGTGGGACGAGGCGTACAGGAGGTAGACATGCTCCGCAACCCACGGTGGTCCTTGTGGCCAGCGATCGCCACGACGCTGCTGCTCATGGGCGCGTGTGGACCGGCCGGACCGACCGGACCCAACCGCGACCCCGTCGCGTCCTTCACCACCTCGTACAGCGGCACCGAGGTCACCTTCGACGCCGGGACGTCGGTCGATCCGGACGGCGACACCCTCGCCTACGCCTGGGACTTCGGCGACGGCGACAGCGCGAGCGGTGCGGTGGTCGTCCACCGCTACACCGAGCCGGGCACGTTCGTCGCCGAGCTCACGGTCAACGACGGGCGCGGCGGCGCCGACACGGCGACGGCGATGCTGCCGGTCGGTGAGGTCGCCGGCGATCTCGTGGTGGTCGGCGGTGCCCCACTCGGGAACCCCATCGGGGCCCCGTCCGGGACCGTCCTGACACCGCGGGCGGCCGCCGGGCTGCCGCCCCCGCCGCGGTTCGTCGCCGGCGAGGTGATCGTCCGCTTCGTCGAGGGCGTGCGGCCCGCCACGGTGGAGCCGCGGTTCGCGGGCGTGCCCCTCGAGCGGGTGCGCGACCTGGCGCTCCCCGGCGCGGTCCTCTACCGGGCGCCCGCGGGCGTCGCCCCGGCCGGGGGGGCCGGCGTGAGCGACGACGAGGGGACGTGGGAGTTGGTGCGGGCCCTGCGGGCGCGGCCCGACGTCGTCGACGCCCAGCCGAACTACCTCGTGCAGCCCCACGCGGTCCCCGACGACCCGGAGTACACCCGCCAGTGGCACCTCCGCTCGATCGGCCTCGAGCAGGCCTGGGACGTGACCACCGGCGACGACGGGATCGTCGTCGCCGTCCTCGACACCGGCATCCTCTACAGCGCGACCGACGCGTCGCGGCGCCACCCCGACCTCGTCGGTCGCGTCGCGCCCGGCTACGACTTCGTCAGCCTGGTCACGCTCTCGGACGATGGCGACGGCCGCGATCCCGACCCGTTCGATCCGACCCCCGACGCGGGCTACCACGGCACCCACGTCGCCGGCACCGTCGGCGCCGCCACGGACAACGGCGTCGGGATCGCCGGCGTCGACTGGGCCGCCCGCCTCCTGCCGGTGCGGGTGATGGGGGCGGGTGGCGGACCGCTGTCCGACGTCATGGACGGGCTGCTGTGGGCCGCCGGCGCGGCCGTGGATGGTGTGCCCGCGAACGCGACCCCCGCCCGGGTGGTCAACCTGAGCCTGGGCGCGAGCGTCATGTGCTCCTCGACCTTCCAGGCCACGATCGACGAGGTGGTCGGCCTCGGCGTCACGATCGTCGTGGCGGCTGGAAACGAGACGGCCAGTGTGGACACCTCGTTCCCCGCCAACTGCCGCAACGTGATCGCCGTGGGGGCCACCGACCGCAACGGCCAGCGAGCCTGGTACTCGAACCACGGCCCCGGCATCGACGTCATGGCGCCGGGCGGCGACACGCGCGCCAACGCGGCGGACGGTGTCCTCAGCCTCGGGCGCGACGGCACGCTGGACGGCTTCGGCTACACCTACGAGCAGGGCACCTCGATGGCGGCGGCGCACGTGTCGGGCGTGATCTCGCTCATGCTCTCGCGCGAAAACCTCGCGCCCACCGAGGTGCGGGACCTGCTGCGCCTGACGGCGAACCCCCTGACGCCCGCCGAGTGCACCGCGGGCCTGGGTACGCCACTGTCGGGTAGCGCCTGCGGCGCAGGCCTCATCGATGCCGCCGCGGTGGTGGAGAGCCTCGGTCCGACGCCTCCGCCGGAACCTGAGCCACTGCCGCCGGCCGGCGAGCTCACCTTCGGGCCTTCTGTCCTCGACTTCGGGCCCATCACCGGCACGGCGTCGCTGGGCCTGCTGATCGGCAACGTCGGCGACGCCACCGTCGCCTGGACCATCGCGGAGATCGAGGAGGCGGCGGACAACCCCGTGCTGTTGCAGGACGCCGACGCCTACGAGGTCGCGGTGCTGCCGAACACCGGCGATCTGGCACCGGGCGAGAGCGAGACGGTCCAGGTCACGATCGAGGTGGGCGCCGCGGCCCTCGCGGGCGTCTACCGCCTGGAACTGATCTTCGAGCACGACGAGGTCGAGCGCCGCGTGCCGGTGCGCTTCGAGGTTCCGGGCGACGACTTCGCGGCGCCACGTGAGCGCACGTACGTCGGGACCTTCCAGGTCGACGCAGACGGCGAGATCACCGTGTTCGGCCTCACCGAGTACGTCTCGATCCCCGACGATTTCCTGGTGCTGACGATGGGCGGCGACGTCCGCGTCCTGGCCTGGGTCGACGCCAACGCCGACGGCTGGCCCGACGGCGGCGACTTCGTCGGCGAGCACCCGACCCCCGTCTCGGTGGCCGGCGGAGAGCTGCGTGAAGGCGTCCACATCACGGCGGAGCCCTTCCTGGGCACCTCCGCCGTGGTCGACCGTGCCCTGGCGGCGATCGCGGAGGCCGCCGCGGGCGCCCCCTGAGGACGGCCGGCGCCGGGGCCCCGGACCCCGGCGCCGGCTCCGGGTCAGGATGGGGTGGAGGAGTGTGACCATGACCGAGACCACCGCCCACGCCAGCGGCACCTTCGCCATCGGCGGCGACCTGACCGTCCACCGCCTCGGCTTCGGCGCCATGCGCATCACCGGCCCCGGGATCTGGGGCGACCCCGAGGATCCCCGGGAGGCGCGCCGCGTGCTGGCCCGCCTGCCCGAGCTCGGCGTCGACCTCGTCGACACGGCCGACAGCTACGGCCCCTTCGTCAGCGAGGACCTGCTGCGCGAGGTGCTGCATCCGTACGCGGGCATGCTGATCGCCACCAAGGGTGGCCTGACGCGCCACGGGCCCGACGTGTGGCAGCCGGTCGGGCGCCCCGAGTACCTGCGCCAGTGCGTGCTGATGAGCCTGCGCCGGCTCGGGGTCGAGCGCATCGACCTGTGGCAGTTGCACCGGATCGATCCCGCCGTGCCGCGCGACGAGCAGTTCGGGGTGATCAAGGAGATGCGCGACGAGGGCCTCATCCGCCACGTCGGCCTGAGCCAGGTGAGCGTCGAGGAGATCGAGGCCGCCAGGGCGTTCGTGCCGGTCGCGACGGTGCAGAACCTCTACCACCTGGCGCGCCGAGACAGCGAGGAGGCGCTGGACTACTGCGAGGCGCACGGGATCGGCTTCATCCCGTGGTTCCCGCTGGCGGCCGGCGCGCTCGCGCGGCCGGGTAGCCTGCTCGACGAGGTCGCCGGCCGGCTCGGCGCCAGCCACGGGCAGGTCGCCCTGGCGTGGCTGCTGCGCAGGAGCCCGGTGATGCTGCCGATCCCCGGCACGGGCAAGGTGGCGCACCTCGAGGAGAACGTCGCGGCCGCCGCCCTCGAACTCCCGGACGAGGACTTCGCCGCGCTCGACGCGGCCGGCGCGGCCGCCTGGGCCGAGGAGCTCGCGCAACGCAGCTAGGCGCGCCCCCGGCGCGCCGCCGCGCGGTGACCGAGCGACGCGGCGGCGCGCCGAGGCCTTGAGGGTAGGCGTACGCATGACGTCGTGCCGACGTGCCGAAGTGGTTCGCGGCCGAAGGCAAACGCTGGGTTTGATAAGGCAGATTATCACACGCCTCGGCCGCTGACGCGGCATCCGTCGCTGGCCCGCGCGCTCCCCCGAACGCATCGCCCAAAGGCTCCCTGAGACGGGCGTGCAACCCCCCTGCAACCCCTCGGTCGCTAAACTGCCTGCATGCGCATAGGACCCCTGGGCACCTCCGAGATCGGCGTCGTCCTCCTCGCCACCGTCCCTTGGATCGTCGGCCTCGGCCTGGCGGTCGCCGGGCTGGTCCTGCTACACCGCCTGGTGCGGGCGAGCGAGCGGATCGCCGACGCGCAGGAGGCCGAGCGGCGCGGCGGTTGAGGCGGCGCTCACCGTGCTCGCGTAGGGTGGGCGCATGATGCGTCGAACCTCCGCTCGAGCACGCGCGTCGTGAGCCGCGCCTTCGTCAAGGAGGACGCGCGGACCGACGCCGAGCTGGTGCCGCCACGCCCGCCGCTGCCGGAGGGCGTCGAGAACCTCGTCACCGCACGCGGCTGGCGGCTGCTGCACGAGGAGCTCGACGCCTTGCGGGCCGAACGGGCGCTCCTCGACGCCGCCGGCGCGCCGGTCGACGTCCTCGAGGAGCGCCTCGAGGCCCTGCTGGCCCGCGTCGCGAGCGCCCGGCTCACGCCGCCGGACGACCGCGACGGCGTCGTTCGCTTCGGCGCCACGGTCGACGTCGACGTGCCGGGCGGGCGCCGACCCGCCACGCAGCGGCTCACCATCGTTGGCGTCGACGAGGCCGACCCGCTGGCCGGGCGCGTCGCCTTCGTCTCCCCCATCGGCCGCGCGCTCCTCGGCGCGCGCGTCGGACAGGAGGTGACGATCGACGGCGCGGCCGGCGAGCGGCGCTGGCGCGTTCGCGCGATCGTCGAGGGGGACGACGGCGCCGAAGTCGCAGACGGGGGCTGAACTCCAGCCTCAGCCCGCGCCCAGCCATGCGCGCGCCCGCTCGGGCGCCACGTTCGAGCCGCACAGCACGGTCGCGACCCGCGCGCCCAGCCAGTCGTCGGCGTCGCAGAGCAGCGCCGCGACCCCGACGGCCCCCGCGGGCTCCACCACCGCGCCCGCGTGCCGGTGGAGCAGGCGCATCGCGCGCACGATGTCGTCGTCGCCCACGAGCCGCGTCTCGTCCACCAGGCCCGCCAGGTCGTCCACCGCCTCCGGCACCGGCACGCGGACCGCGATGCCGTCCGCGATCGTAGCGGCCCGCTCGCTCGCCAGGGGGCGCCCCGCCGCGAGCGATCTGGCCATCGCCGGCGCGCCGCGCGCCGCCACCGCCACCACCCGGGCGCTCGGGAGCCGCGCGCGCAGCACGGTCGCCACGCCCGCGAGGAGCGCGCCGTTGCCCAGCGGCACGAACACCGCATCGAGCTGCGGCTCGGCGGCCACCATCTCCAGCGCGATCGTGCCCGCGCCCTCGGCGATGGCGGGCTCACGCCCGTCCTCGACGAAGCGCCCGCCACCGGCGTCCGCGAAGGCGCGGGCGGCGTCCTTCGCCGCGTCGAAGTCGTTCCCGGCCAGCCGCACGTCGGCGCCGAGGGCGCGCATGCGCTCGACCTTCAGGGGGTTCGCGGACTCGGCGGCGAACACCGTCAGCGGCAGTGCCCGCGAGCGGCAGGCGTAGGCCATCGCCTGGCCGAAGTTCCCGGCGCTCGCGCACACGAGGGGACCGTCACCCGCGTCGCGTGCGAGGTACAGCTCGGCGCCGCGGCCCTTGAACGAGCGGATCGGGTTCATCGTCTCCACCTTGAGGAACAGCCGCACGCCGAGCGCGTCGCCCAGCGGCTCGCACTCGAACTGCGGCGAGGCGAGGAACACGGGGTCGATCAGGCGGGGGGCCGCCTCGATCCGCTCCAGGAGGACGCGACGCGCCTTCGTCATCGAGCTTCAGCCTTGCACGCCGGGGCGACTTGGTAGCCTAGGTGCCGTTCCGGGCGGAGGCCCGCTCCCCCGGTGGAGGTCGCCATGCCCCTGTCGGAGGTCGAGCTGCGCGTCTTGGGCGCGCTCGTCGAGAAGGAACGCACCACGCCCGAGGCCTACCCGCTCTCCGCCCAGGCGCTCGTCACCGCCTGCAACCAGCGCACCAGCCGCGACCCGGTGACGGACCATCACCTGCAGGACGTGCGCGACGCCGTGCAGCGGCTGCGCGATCGAGGCCTCGCCGCCACCGTCCAGGAGGTCGGCGACCGGGTGCCCAAGCACCGGCACCTCTTGGCCCGCGCGTGGACGCTCGACGAGACCGAGCTGGCGCTGCTGGCGGTGCTGATGCTGCGCGGCGAGCAGACGGCGGCCGAGCTGCGGGCGCGGAGCGAACGCTACGGCGGCATCCCCGACCTCGCCGGCGTCGAGGCGGCGTTGAGCGCGATGGCGCGGCGCGACCCGGCGATGGTGCGCAACGTCGGCCGCGCGCCGGGCCAGGCACAGGACCGCTGGGCGCACACGCTGGGGAGCGACGAGGCGCGGCTGCAACCGCGGGTGCGGGTGCCGTCCCACGCGCCCGACGCCGGCGCGGGCGCGTCTGCCGACCCCGTCGCGCCTCCCGGCGCGGGCGCGCCTCCCGGCGCGGGCGCGTCGACGGCCACGACGGCGGCCGGCGCGGGCGACCTCGCGGATCGCCTCGCGGCGCTCGAGGCCCGCGTGGCCGACCTCGAGGCTCGGCTGCGGGCCGCGGACTGACGCGCCACCGGGGCGGCACGACGCCGGGGTCGCGCATGCCGATCGCACCTGATAGCCTGAACCCATGAGAACCGCGCGCTCGCTCGTCCTGGCCGCGATCCTCGCGCTGAGCGGCGCGGGAACCGCCCAAACGCTCGTCGAGGTGACGACCGTCACCGCGATCGCATCTCAGCTGTTTCCCGCGATGTCGTTCCCCCCCAGCACCCTGCGCGCCCTGGGCAGCGGCACCGAGACGGTCATCGCCCGGGTGCCCGACGCCTCCGCCTGGACCGGGTGGGAGGTCTACACCGCCACCGGCTTCGCCGCGTCGCTCGAGCCAGCCTTCGTCTACGAGATCGAGCGCGGGCTGCTGGTCGACGGCTTCTTCCGCGAGTCGACCACGACCCGCGAGTTCGGATCGGAGCGCCACACGCGGGTCGTGTTCAGCGACGGCACGCAGCAGGCCCTCCTATACCTGATCCGCAGCGGCCGCGAGCTGGTGTGGCTCGTCGCCCGCAACCGCTGACCGCACTCGAGGGAGCCCCGTGAACCCCACCGAACTGCCCGCCTGGGCCGCCCTGCGCGACCACCACCGCGAGATCGCCCCGCTGCACCTGCGCGACCTGTTCGACGCCGACCCGGGGCGCTTCGAGCGCTTCCACGCGGTCGTCGGCGACGTCCTCTTCGACTACTCGAAGCACCGCGTCACGGACGAGACCATCGCGCTGCTGGTGGGCCTCGCACGGCAGGCCGAGGTGCCGGCACGGGTCGAGCGGATGTTCACCGGGGAGAAGATCAACCGCACCGAGGACCGCGCCGTCCTGCACACCGCGCTGCGCTACCAGGGCGACGAGCCCATCCGCGTCGACGGCCACGACGTCATGCCGGACGTCCGCGCGGTACTCGCCCGCATGCGCGCCTTCGCCGAGCGGGTCCGCGACGGCGAGCATCGCGGCGCCACCGGGCGCGAGATCACCGACGTCGTCAACATCGGGATCGGCGGCAGCGACCTCGGGCCCAAGATGGTGACCACCGCGCTGGCCCCGTACGGCCACGAGCGACTGCGGGTGCACTTCGTCTCCAACGTCGACCCGAGCGACCTCGCGCGCACGCTGGCGCCGCTCGACCCGGCGACCACCCTCTTCCTCGTCGCCTCGAAGACCTTCACGACGCAGGAGACGATGGCCAACGCGCAGCAGGCGCGCGCCTGGCTGCTGCGGGCCCTGGGCGACGAGGCGACCCTGGCGCAGACGCCGGTCGTGCGTTCCCCCGTGCGGCAGCACTTCGCCGCCCTGTCGACCAACCTCGAGGCCGTCGAGTCCTTCGGCATCGACGCCGAGCGCATGTTCCCCTTCTGGGACTGGGTCGGTGGGCGTTACTCGCTGTGGAGCGCGATCGGGCTGCCGATCATGCTGTCGATCGGTCCCGCGCGTTTCGACGAACTGCTGCGCGGGGCGTACGAGATCGACGTGCACCTGCGCACCGCCCCACTCGAGCGCAACGTCCCGGTGCTGATGGCGCTGCTGGGGATCTGGTACCTCGACTTCTTCGATGTGGAGACGCACGCGATCCTCCCCTACGACCAGCTGCTGCTGCACTTCGCCAGCTACTTCCAACAGGGCGACATGGAGAGCAACGGCAAGTCGGTGACGCAGGAGGGCCGGCCCGTCGCGGCGGGCACCGGCCCGATCGTCTGGGGCCAGCCCGGGACCAACGGCCAGCACGCCTTCTACCAGTTGCTCCACCAAGGCACGCGGCTGGTGCCCTGCGACTTCCTGGCGGCCGCCCGCTCGCACCACCCGCTCGGCGACCAGCACGAGATCCTGCTGAGCAACTTCTTCGCCCAAACCGAGGCGCTCATGCGCGGCCGCCGCGCCGACGAGGTGCGCGCCGAGCTCGCCGCCGACGGCGTGAGCGGCGAGCGGCTGGAGCTGCTGACCGCCGCGCGCACCTTCCCCGGCAACCGGCCGACGAGCAGCTTCCTCTACCCGCGGCTGACGCCCGCCGTCTTGGGGTCGCTCATCGCCCTTTACGAGCACAAGATCTTCGTCCAGGGCGTGATCTGGAACGTCAACTCGTTCGACCAGTGGGGCGTGGAGCTCGGCAAGGTCCTGGCCAAGGCCATCCTGCCCGAGCTCGCCGGCGACGCACCCGCGAGCGGCCACGACGCCTCCACCAACGGCCTGATCGACGCCTACAAGCGGATGCGCTGACGGTGCGTGTGTGGGTCGGACGCGCCGTCGGCCCCGCCAGCCATCAACCGGACCAGCGAGCCCGCTGGCGCACCAGGACGGCGCCGGAGAGCGCCGCGGCGGGCCACAGGAACGCGAAGCTGGCGAGCAACGCCGGCACCAGGCCCAGCCACGCCTGCACGGCACCGAAGCCGATGTAGGCGACACCCGCGATGCCCCAGGTGAAGCCCATCAGCATGCCCGACGCGCTGCCGACCGCATGCGGGGCGATGTCCTGGGCGCTGACGACCAGCAGGGGCACGGACGCGTTGGTCAGCATCGCGCCGGCGGCGATCGCCACGAAGTAGGCGAGCGATCCCGGCGCCAGCGTCAGGACCAGCCCCAACACCGGGGCCGCCAACACCATCGAGCCGACCACGAGCCGGACGCGCCCGACGCGCTGCTCCAGCAGCCCGCTGAGCATGCCCGCGGTCGCCGAGGCGATGCCGTAGGTGGCGAGGGTCGCGCCGATGACGGCGGCATCGGGCGCGAAGCCGCGCACGTGGACGAGGTACAGCGGCATGGCGCTGCCGAAGCTCACGAAGGCCGTCGCCCGCATGATCCCCGCCAGCGACAGCAGCCCGACGGGCCCGAGGAAGAGCCCCAGGTCGAACACCTTGGGACGCTGGGCGCCTGTCAGCCGCGTCGACGGCGGCGACCAGAAGAAGAGCGCGGCCGCGAGCGCCACCCCGACGATCGCCAACCAGGGCACGTACTGCGGACCGTAGCTGCGCAGGATGAAGAGCACGACGACCGGCATCACGGCCGAGCCGAAGGCGCCACCGGCGGCGAAGACGCCGACCGCCAGGCTCTTGCGCGACCCGGTGTCGCGCATCATCGCCACCGCGCCCGGGTGGAAGGTCGCCGACCCGAGGCCGCCGATCGCCAGCATGGCGACGAGCGCCCAGACGGTCGGCGCGACCGCGATGAAGCTCATCAGGACGGAGCTGAGCAGCAGGCCGAGGGCCGCGGCCCGGCGACGCCCCCAGCGGTCGGTGAGCGCGCCCATGAAGGCCTGCAGCACGTTGGCCGAGAGCGCGATGACGGCCACCAGGCTGGCGAGCGCGACCTCACCGAGGCCGAAGCGCTGCTGCAGTGTGGGGAGGTAGACGGGCAGGATGTTGGAGAAGGCGTCGTTGGCCATGTGCGCGCCGGTGATCAGCGCCGCGAGCGGGACGCCGACGAGCGCGGCACGGGGGCGGAGGGCGACGGCCATGCCGTCGAGGCTACACCCGCGCGACCCGCCATGGCGTCCCGCCCGGGCGCCGTCGGGGCACCCGGGCGGGGATGGCGGGTTTCAGGCCGGTTGGCTCAGCGGTTCGCGTCGCGCAGGACGATGAACTCCACCTGGGTGACGAGCGCGATCACGATCCCGAGGACCAGGACGGGCCACGACCAGGCGGCGAGGACCAGCGTGAGCAGCACGACGAGGTTCAGGGGGAGGCGGACGTGGTCGACGCCGCGGCGGCGCATCACCAGTGAGCGCTCCTGACCGGCGCGCCACCAGCGGCCGAGGGTGGCGCGCCAGGCGCCTTCGCCGGGGCGGTCGTTGGTGTGGGGGTTGGGTCCGGTGTCCGTCATCGTGGGTCTCCGTTCTGCGGCTCTCAGGCCTGGTCTTCGCCACTGGGTGGGTTGAGGTCGGACGGCGTGGGGGTGGGGGTGCCGGGCGCCGCGACGCGCTCGACGGCGATCGTCAAGTTCGCGACCAGCGCGGCGATCGCGCCGATGGCGGCCCACACGGGGAGGAGGACGGTGCCGATCACGCCGATCGTCAGGGGGATCTCGATGAGGCTGCGGCCCTCCTCGTTCTTGATGGTGATGCGGCGGACGTTGCCCTCGCGCACCAACTCCTTGACCTTCGACAGGACGGCCTCGCCGGACACGCGGAACTCCTCGCTGAAGGTCCGCTCCTCGCCGCCTCCGTGGCTGGCGCCTGGCTTCTCGGCTTCGCTCATGGTGAACTCCTCTCGCTGGCGACCCTGTGGGGTCGTTGGCTGCCATGAGCGTAGGCGGGGCACGGGTGACGCGTCATCACCCGATGGGGTGACGGTCCTCTCCCCCGTTGGGGTGAGGCGTCAGAGCAGGCCGCGGGCGCGGGCCCGAGCGACGGCCTCCGTGCGGGAGCGCACCTCGAGCTTGTCGAAGAGCCGCCGGAGGTGGGTCTTCACCGTGTTGGGGCTCAGGCCCATGTGGCGCGCGATCGCCTTGTTGCCGGCGCCCGTCGAGAGCCAGCGCAACGCCTCGAGTTCGCGCTCGCTGAGAGCCTCCGCGTCGCCGCCCGAAACCGGCGCGTGCGCCCGCCCAACTCCTCGGTCCGGCGCGGCCGTCTCCGCGCGGTGGCGAGCGGCGCGCGCCATGAGCGCGTCGGCCATGCCGGGCCGCAGGTCGTCCAGGCGGCCGCGCAGCAGGTCGCGGAAGAACGCGTGGAAACGAAAGGTGTCCGCGGCGTCGCCCGCGCGCGACAGGAACAGGTTGGCGCGCTCCAGGTCGATCAAGAGCTCGAGGGCGTCGCGGCGCCCGGTGACCGCCGCGGCGGTAGCGGCGTCGAAGTCGTCGAGCACGCTGACCATCAGGAGGAAGTCATGGATCGCGGGGTCGAGGCGCTGCAGCACCTCCTCGGTGAGGTAGGCGAGGACGTGGCGGTCGCGGCCCGTGAAGCGCTCGACGAAGTCGCGAACGTGCTCGCCCTCGCGGCCGCGCAGGCTGAGCGCCGCCAACTGCAGGCCGGCCCCCCAGCCCTCCGTCCGCGACACGAGCACCCCGAGGACCTCGGGGTCGAGGGCGACGCCCATGCGCGCGAGGAGGGCCCGGGCCTCGTCGAGGTCGAAACGCAGGGCACCGGCCCGCAGCTCGGCCAGTGCCCCCCGTAACCGCCAACGGGCGAGCGGGAGCGCCGGGTCGACGCGGGTCGCCAACACCAGTCGCAGGGCCGCGGGTGCGTGGTCGACGAGCCAGCGAAGCGCATCCAGCGTGTCCTCGCGCGTGAGCGCGTGCAGGTCGTCCAGCACCAGGATGCGCGCCTCGCCGGCGGCGTCGAGCAGGTTGACGAGGTGCGCGAGCGCGAGGTCGAGGTCGCCGGCGGCAGCGATCTCCCCGGCGCGCGGCTCCAGGGTGGCCACCGCCGCCGAGACGAGGCGCACGAACGCCCAGGGGTCGTCGTCGCGCTCGTCGAGCGCGACCCAGGCCACGGGCCGATCGGGGCGGGCACCCGCTCGGGCCCAGGCGGCCAGCGCCGTCGTCTTGCCGTAACCGGCGGGCGCCGACACCAGCGTCACCGTGTGGTCGCGCGTCGCCTCGTCGAGCAGCGCGTCGAGGCGCGGACGCGCGACCGCATCGCCGTGCGGCCGCGGGGGCCTGAGCTTGGTGACCGCGGGCGAGACGCCGAGCGCGGCGGGAGCGGGTGCGTCCATGAACGCCTGCGAGCTTAGCGCAGGCCCGCGCCGCACGCAGGCGCAGGCCCGCGCCGCACGCGGGCGCAGGCCCGCGCCGCACGCGGGCGCGGGAGTGCGATCCCGTCAGCGGGGACACCATCACGGTGACGCGAACGGGCGTACACCTGGATCATGCGACGCCTACTCGCGCTCCTCGCGCTCTCCCTGGCGGCCTGGGGCGCCGCCCACGTCCCCTTCTTCCCCGACGACGCGGGTCCCTTCGTGGTCGACGCCCCGACGGTCTCCAAGGCCTACTACCTCCGGTCGGCTCGCGGCACGGTTCACGCGTTCCTCGTGCCCCCCGTGGCGCGCTCGATCCCGCTGCAGCTGCTGGTGATCGACGACGAACTCGGCGCCACCCTCGCCCACCGCGTCACGCTCGACTGCGGCGACGGGCCCCGGGAGCTGCGCGCGGTCGACGTCGCCTTCTTCGAGCGCTTCTCCGGGATCGCCCACCGCATCCGGGTGGCGGACGCCATGGGCCCGACCGCGACGGCGTGCACGATCGAGGTCAGCCAGATCGCCGGCCCGCCCGGCCCGTACACCCTGTCGATCGGCGACGAGGAGCGTTTCTCGCTGCGCGACATCGCCGGACTGCTGACGCTCAACCAGCGGCTCGAGCGGTGGCGGGGCGGCGAGTGACCAGCCGCCGTACCTCGTGAGCCGGCCCGCGGCGATGGGTCGCCGCGCGCGACGACCGCTCCGGCGTCATGCTCGCGGGTGGCCGAACGCGGTGGCGCAGACCGCCTCGATGCGCTCCACCTCGTCGTCGCCGAGTGCGGCGAACTCCTTCGTGCGCGCGGCGCGGCAGGTGGCCACGGTGCTGCCGCAGGAACCGGTAGAGCCGCCCGCTGATGACGCGAAGACGACCCATCCAGCGACGGCCCGGGCCCGCGCGCGGCGCCTGACGCTCTGGCTCTACCCCGCGCTCCTCGTCGCCCTGCTGACCGCCTGCGCACCGACCGCCGTCACGCGTGTGACCGGCGACCCCGGTCTGCCACCGAGCGATCCCGCGCTGGCCGCCCGCGGGCCCTTCGCCACGACGGTCGACACCGGCCGCCTGCGTTCGGCGTTCGGCTGCGCCGTCGACTACGAGCTCCATCGACCCACGGGGGCCGCGGGCCGCGTGACGGTCGTCATGGCGCACGGCTTCCTGCGCGGCCTCGCGACGATGCGCGGCTGGGCCGAGCACCTCGCCTCCCACGGCGTGCCGACGGCGGTCGTCGGCTTCTGCAACTCGACGCCCTTCGACGGGCACCACGACCGCAACGCCGCCGACCTGCGGGCCGTGGCGGACGCCGTGCGCGTGCCCGGCGGCGGCGTGCTGTACGCCGGCTTCAGCGCCGGCGGCCTGGCGGCGCTGCTCGCCGCGGCACGCGACCCCGGCGCGGTCGCACGCGACCCCGGCGCGGTCGCCATGCTCGGGCTCGACGCCGTCGACAGCGGCGGCGGCGGTCGCCCCGGGGACGGCGCCCCTGGCCTGGCGGCCGGCGCGACCGACCTCGCCGTCCCCGCGCTCTTCCTGGCGGCCGAGCCGGCGAGCTGCAACGCCAACGGCAACATGCTGCCGGTCGCGACCCGGATCGCCTCGGCGCGGGTGGTGCGCATCCCGAACGCCACCCATTGCCACTTCGAGGACCCCTACGTGCCCCTGTGCGAGCGGCTGTGCGGCCGCGTCGAGCCGCCCGAGGCCGCCGGCGCCATCCGCGCGACGATCCGCGCCCTCGCGACCGCCTGGGTGCTGACGTACGCTGGTCCACCATGAGTGCCGAAGCCCTGCTCGCCCTGCTCGTGGTCGTGCTGCTCGCCGACTTCGGCCTGACGTGGGTGGCCCGTTGGCTGCAGCTGCGTCACCAACCCGCCACGCCGCCGGAGGAACTCGCCGGCGTCGTGGACGCGGCGGCGTACGCCCGCGGGCGCGCGTACGCGATGGCCAAGGCGCGGCTCGGCTTCGTCGAGGCCCTGGTGACGCTCGCGCTGTGGCTGACCCTGATCGTGACCGGGACGCTCGCCGCGGTCCACGGCGCCCTGGCGGACGCGACCGGCGGCGGCTGGTGGACCACCCTGCTCTTCCTCGGCGGCGTCGCGCTCGCCTTCGACCTCGTCGGGCTCCCGTTCGCGATCGCGCGCACGTTCGGGATCGAGGCACGCTTCGGCTTCAACACCACCACCGTCGCCACCTTCGTCCGCGACCGCCTGACCGGCTACGCCCTCGCCATCGTGCTCGGCGGCGGCCTTCTGGCCCTGCTGCTGGCCTCGATCGACGCGTGGGGCACGGCCTTCTGGCTGCCGTACGCGGCCCTGGCCGCCGTGGTCGTGGTCCTGCTGGCCACCTTCCAAACCAGCGTGCTGCTGCCGCTGTTCAACAAGCTGACGCCCCTCCCCGACGGCGAGCTCAGGCACGCCATCGCGGACTACGTGCGCGGCGCCGGCTTCCGGCTGGAGAACACCTACGTGATGGACGGCTCGAAGCGCTCGACCAAGGCCGGCGCGTTCTTCTCGGGCCTGGGTAGGCAGAAGAAGGTGGTGCTGCTGGACACGCTCGTCGAGCGGCACCCGCCCGACGAGGTCGTCGCCGTGGTCGCGCACGAGGTCGGGCACGCGCGGCTGCGCCACCTGCCGTGGCTGCTCCTCGGCAACGTCGCCTCGGTCACGCTGACGCTGTTCTTCCTCTCGCTGGTCGTCGACAGCGCGGCGTTGTCGCGCGCCCTGGGCGCCGACGGGCGCGTCCTGGCGCTGAACCTGCTGGCGTTCGGCCTGCTGTTCACGCCGGTGACGACGGCGATCGGCGTGCTGCTCAACGCCCTCAGCCGGCGCTTCGAGGTTCAGGCCGACGCGTTCGCGGCCCGCAGCCACTCGCCGGCGGCCATGATCGCCACCCTGCGTCGCCTGAGCCACGACGCCCTCGCCGATCCGACCGCGCACCCGCTGTACGCCTGGCTCTTCCTGACGCATCCGGCGCCCGTGGACCGCATCCGGGCGATCGCGGCCGGCGCCGACGAACCGACCACCCCAGCGCGCGGCGCCGCACCGGTGTGACGACGACTCAGGGCCGCGCGAGGCGCCCGGCGACCACCGCTCGGCGCGCACCGGTCGCGCTCGGCAGCGTGTTGGGGAGGCCGAACCAGGCGGCGTAGCCCATCAGCGCGAACGCCAGCGTCTCGCGGTCCTTCGCGCGCCAACCGAGCTCCTCGAAGGTCCGCAGCGGCACGCCCGGCAGCCGTGCACGCAGCATGCCGACCAGCGTCGGGTTGAGCGCGCCGCCGCCGGCGAGCAGCACCTCGTCGAGCCCGCCCGGCAGCACCCAGCGGCGGTAGGCGTCGGCCGTCGTCTCGGCGGTGAACGCCGTCAGCGTCGCGAGCAGGTCGGCGGGCGACCAGGCCGCCAGGCCATCCGGGAAGAGCTCGCGCAGGTTGAAGACCTCGCGGCCGGTCGTCTTCGGCGGCGGGAGCCGCAGGTAGGGGTGCTCGAGCAGGCGCGCGAGCAGCGCCTCGTCGACGCGGCCCGCGGCGGCGAGGGCGCCGCCCTCGTCGCACGGCGCGCCGCTGGTGGCGGCGGTCGCCTCGTCCAGCAGGCAGTTCGCCGGCCCGGTGTCGAAGGCCGACACGTGGGCTGGATCGCCGTCGGCAGGCAGCACGGTCAGGTTGCCGATGCCGCCGAGGTTGTGGACCGCGCGGCGGACGCCGCGCTCCCCGAACAGGTGGAGGTCGCCGAAGGGCACCAGCGGCGCGCCCTGGCCGCCGGCCGCCAGGTCGCTCTGCCGGAAGTCGGAGACGACGGGCAGCCCGCAGCGCTCGACGACCCGCGTGGGCTCGCCCAGCTGCAGGGTGGAGACCGACCGCCAACCGCGGGCCCCGTCGGTTCGTGGGATGTGGTACACGGTCTGCCCGGACAGCGCGACCAGGTCGACGGGATGCGACGCGGCGACGCGCGCGCACAGGTCGGCGTACGCCTCGCCGACCTCGGCGTGCAGCTGCGTCAGCTCGACGACGTCGGCGCCGCCCGGTTCGATGGCGCGCAGCAGCCGCCCCCGGAGACGGTCATCGAAGGTCGCCTCGCCACGCGCCTCGACCGACCAGTTCAGCACGCCGCCCCGGCGCTCGAAGCGCGCCAGCACGGCGTCCATGCCGTCGAGCGAGGTGCCCGACATCACCCCGAGGACGTTCAGGGGCGGCAGGTCGGAAGGCCAGGGGCGACCGACCGCGGCCGGGGCGTGGCCCTCGTCGTCACGCGCATCGCGCCGGGTCACGAGGCCCCCCGTGCGTCCGCCAGCCCGCGGCGCACCGCCTGGTGGAAGGCGACCCGCAGGGCGTGCATGGGCGCGGGCGAGCCGCGTCGCGGGTGGACGCGGTTGCCGAGCAGCGCCACCGCGTGCCCCGCCTCGGGATCGACCCACAACGAGGTGCCGGTGAAGCCGGTGTGCCCGAAGCCGCGGGCGCCCTCGCCGGCGAAGACGCCGGGGCGCGTCAGGAGCCAGCCCAGGCCGCGGCGGCCGGTCGAGAGGGAGGCGTCGCGCGCGACCGCCTGCTCGCGGACGGCCTCGAGGAGGAGCTCGCGCGGACCGAGCCTGGCGTCGAGCGTGAGCCAGGCGTGCGCGTAGCGCAGCAGGTCTTCGACCGTGCCGAACAGCCCCGCGTGGCCCGCGACGCCGTCCCAGACGGTGGCGTTCTCGTCATGCACCTCGCCTTCGAGCAGCCTGTCGCGCCACCCGCAGTCCTCCGTGGCGGCCACCGGCACGCCCTCCAGCGGACCGAAGCCCGTGTCGAGCATGTCGAGCGGTTCGAACACCTCGCGGCGCACGAAGCCGTCGAGGCGCTCGTGGGCGACGCGCTCGACGATGGCGGCCAGCAGCATGAAGCCCAGGTCGCTGTACACGACCTCGCCCGCAGGCTCCACCGGGGTCTGCAGCACCGCGCCCAACGCGCTGCGGCGGGTGCTGACCTCGGCGAAGAGCGGCCGCCACGCCGGCAGGCCGCCGCTGTGACTCAACAGCGCCCGCACCGTGACGTCGGCCAGCGACGGCTGCTGGAACCAGCCGGCGCTGCTGAAGAAGCGGCCGACGGTGTCCTCCAGCTCGACCTCGCCGACCGCGACCAGCCGCAGCACGCTGGGCAGCGTGGCGACGACCTTGGTGAGCGAAGCGAGGTCGAAGCACGTGTCGACGGTGACGTCCTGGCCGTCGAGGCGCTGACGGCCGACGGCCAGGACGTCGCCGTGGCCGGCCGCGTCGATCACGCCGGCGACGAGGCCGGAACCGACCTCGCCGGTGCCGGCGTCGGCCGGGATCGCCTCCGTCAGCAGGCCGCGTGCGTCGTCGGGGATGTGCACATGCTGAAGCTAGCACGGCCCGGACCAATGGTCTACGAGTGGTATCGTTGCCTCTGGTACCCACACCCCGGCGCGCGCGCGTCGGGCACCAGGAGGAGGCAACATGCGCCAGCGTGTCCTGACCATCGCACTCGCGGCCCTCGTCGGCTTCGGCCTAGCCCAGAGCGGGACGCTCGAGCTCGCGGTCGACCAGTCGCCGGCCGGTCTCGATCCCCACATCGTCACCGCGTTCTCCAGCTTCCAGATCATCGGGCAGGTCTACGACGGCCTCCTCGAGATCAACGCGGACCTGCAACTCGAGCCCGCCCTCGCCACCGGCTACAGCGTGTCGCCGGATGGCCTCACGTACACCTTCGAGCTGCGAGACGGGGTGACGTTCCACAACGGCCGGCCGTTCACCGCGGCCGACGTCGTGTACACCTACGAGCGCGTCGTCGACGTCGACACCGGCTCGCCGCAGGCCAGCCGCTTCGCGCAGGTCGCCTCCGTCGAGGCGATCGACGACCTCACCGTCGTCTTCGAGCTCGCCGAGCCGTTCGCGCCGTTCCTGGCCAACCTGCCGAACCTGCCGATCGTCGCCGAGGAGGTCGTCGAGGAGCACGGCGACCTGCAGCAGGTCATGGTCGGCACCGGGCCCTTCATGCTCAGCGAGATCGTGCCCGACACCTACACCCTGCTGGTCGCCAACCCCGACTACTACCGCGCAGGCGAACCGGGCGTGGCCGCCCTGCGGTACAACGTCGTCCCCGAGGCCTCGACGCGCGCCGCCGGCCTGCGCACGGGCGCCTACCACCTCATCCCCGACGTCGATCCGGCGACCGCCCAGACGCTCGGCGGCGTCCCCGGCATCAGCATGCTCAGCGTGCAGGAGCTCTCCTACTCGCTCATCGGCATGAACGCCTCGCGCCCGCCCTTCGACGACGCCCGCGTCCGCCGCGCGCTCAACCTCGCGATCGACCGCGACGAGCTCGTCGAGGCGGTCTACTTCGGCCAGGCCGTCCCCGGCGGCCCGCTCTCCCCGGGCCTCACGGACTGGGCGCTGCCGGTCGACGAGTACAGCTGCTACACCCCCGACGCCGCCGCCGCCCGCGCGCTGCTCGCCGAGGCCGGCTACCCGGACGGCATCGACTTCGAGATCGTGACGCTCGGCACGCTGCGCGTCGTCGTCGACGCCGCCCAGGTCGTGCAGGCGCAGCTGGCCGACGCCGGCTTCCGCGCGACCGTCAGCGTCGAGGAACTCGGGGCCTTCGTCCAGCGCTGGCGCAACAGCGACTTCGACGCCTTCGCCAGCCTCAACGGCGGCAACATCGATCCCGACGGCTACCTCGACCGCACCTTCCGCACCGGCGGCTCGACGAACGTGTTCCTCTACAGCAACCCGGCCGTCGACACGCTGCTGACCGCGGGCCAGCGCGCCGTCGACTTCTCGACCCGGCAGGGCATCTACGCCGACCTCCAGCGCGCGCTCGCGTGCGACGGCCCGGTCGCCCACCTCGCCTACGCCACCCTGTTCACGGCCTACCGCGACGAGGTCTCCGGCTTCGTCCAGACCCCCACCCGCAGCCTGCGCTACCTGCGCAACGTCACGCTGAACTGACCCACGCGACCGTCGGAGGCGGAGAAGGCGCATGACCAGCTACGTCGTCCGGCGGCTGCTCGACCTGGTGTTCGTGCTCTTCGGGGTGTCGGTGCTCATCTTCCTGATGCTCCGCATGATCCCCGGTGACGCCGTGCTGATCATGCTCGGCGCGAACACCGACATCACGCCCGACCGGGTGGAGGCCCTGCGCAGGTCGCTGGGCCTCCACCTCCCTTTGCACGAGCAGTACTGGCAGTGGCTGACGGGCGTCTTCCGCGGCGACCTCGGCCGCAGCATCTGGACCGGCCGGCCCGTGCTGGACGAGATCCTCGCGCGACTCCCCGTCACCCTGCAGCTGACCGGCCTGGCGCTGGCGACCGCCATCGTCGTCTCCTTCCCGATCGGCATCCTCTCCGCCTCGCTGCGCGGCGGCACCGCCGACACGGTCGTGCGCATCCTCGCCATCCTCGGGCTGACGCTCCCCTCGTTCTGGGTGGGCGTGCTGATGCTCTACTTCGCGTCGGTCTACCTGCCTCTGTGGCCGACGATCGGCTACGTTCCCTTCGCCGACGACCCGGGCGGCAACCTCGCGCGCATGGTGCTGCCCGTGATCGCCGTCTCGCTCCCGATGATCGCCGGCCTCAGCCGTATCCTCCGCTCCAGTCTCCTCGACGTCCTCAGCCTCGACTACATCCGCACGGGCCGCGCCAAGGGCCTCGGGCGCCGGACGCTGCTCTACAAGCACGCGCTGCGCAACGCGATGATCCCGGTGGTCACCGTCATCGGCGTGCAGGTCGGCTACTTGCTGTCGGGCGTGGTGGTGATCGAACAGGTGTTCGCGATCCCGGGCATCGGCCGGCTGGTGATCGGTGCCATCAACGAGCGCAACTACCCCCTCGTGCAGGGCGTCATCCTCATCGTGACGGCGGTCTTCGTGTTCGTGAACCTGCTGGTCGACCTCGCCTACGCCTGGATCGACCCGCGGGTGGAGTACGCCTGATGCGCCGCTTCTTCCGCCGCCTCGTCCGCAACCGCATCGGCTTCATCGGCTTCGTCCTGTGCCTCGTGGTGCTGGGTGCGGCGGCGTTGGCGCCGCTGATCGCCACCCACGACCCCTTCGCCCAGTCGATCCGCGCGCGGCTGCAGGGCCCCACGCAGGAGCACTGGCTCGGTACCGACAACTTCGGTCGCGACGTCTACTCGCGCGTCCTCCACGGCTACCGCACGAGCATCGGCACCGCGGTCGGCGCCGTGCTGCTCGCCACCCTCGCCGGCGGCGTCGCGGGCCTGGTCGCCGCCTACGCGGGCGGCTGGGCCGACCGCGTGATCATGCGCTTCATGGACATCCTGCTGGCGTTCCCCATCATCCTGCTGGCGATCGCCGTGCTGGCGGTCCTGGGACCGGGAAGCGTCAACACGGGGCTCGCCATCGGCATCGTCTACACCCCGATCTTCGCGCGCCTCACGCGCGGACCCGCGCTCACGGTGCTCTCGTGGGATTACGTCGCCGCCGCGCGGGCGCTCGGCGCAGGACCCGCGCGCATCATGCTGCGCCACGTGCTACCCAACATCGCGGCGCCGCTGATGGTGCAGATCACCCTGTCGCTGTCCACCGCCATCCTGGTCGAGGCCTCGCTCTCGTTCCTCGGACTCGGCACCCAGCCCCCCACCCCGTCGCTGGGGCTCATGCTCTCCGACAGCCGCGACTACATGCTGATCTCCCCCTGGACCTCGGTCTTCTCGGGCCTCGGGATCCTGCTCGCCTCCTTCGGCTTCAACCTCTTCGGCGACGGCCTGCGCGACCTGCTCGACCCGGCGCTGCGCAACGCCGCGGCCTGAGTTCCCAGGGTCGACCGGCCGCCCGCGGCGGACGGCCGGGAGGCGCCGCGGCACGGGTGAACTGGGCATCGGAGCACGCCGCCCCCACGCGACGCCGCTAGGATGGTGACGATGTTCACGGGACGCGACACCCTGGTCGTGCTCAACCCCTCCTCGGGCCGCGGCGACGCCCGCGAGATCGAGGCGGCGATCGACGACGAGCTGACCGACGCCGGCGCCACGCGCGTCGTCGTGCGGACGACGGCCGCCATCGACGACGCCACCCGCTGGGCGGAGAGTGCCGCGGACGAGGGCTTCGATGCGGTCGTGGCCGTCGGCGGCGACGGCACCGTGACGGCGGTGGCCACCGGCGTCCTGCGCTCGGGCCACGACCTGCCGATCGGCATCGTCGCCCGGGGGACCGGCAACGGGGTCGCCCAGGCGCTGCGCCTGCCGACCGAACCGCAGGAGGGCGTGCGCGCGCTGAGGGCCGGGCACCCCGTGACGTTCGACGCCATCGAGGTCGTCTCGCACGACCGCTGGTCGCTGCTGTTCCTCGGTGCCGGGCTCGATGCCCAGATCAACCGCGACGCCGACGCCGGGCAGAAGCGCCGGTTCGGTTACCTCGCGTACGTCGGCGCGGCCGTTCGCAACGTCGCAGGCCGGCGCAACCGCCACGTCACCCTGACCGTCGATGGCGAGGCCCGGGACGTCGCGGCCCACACCGTCAGCGTGATCAACTCGGGGGTGGTCCGCCTGGCCGGCGTCGAGGTGGGGCCGCCCTCGGATCCGCACGATGGCCGCCTCGACGTGGCCCTGTTCCGCTCGCCCCACCCCCTGGCCGCGCTGGCGCAGTTGCTGCGGCTCGTCGGCGGTCGCCCCGGTCCGGCCGAGCTGCTGCACGCCACCCACGTCCGTGTGGAGGCGCACCCGCCACTCCTCATGCACGTCGATGGCGACGTCATCGGGCACACACCGTTCGAGGCCCGGATCCGGCCGCGGGCCGTCACGTTCATCGCCGACGCCGACTACCAGGCGACGGGGCTGGCGCCCCGACGACCCCGGGCGTCGCCGGCGTAACCTGGGCGAGCAGCAGAGCGCGGCAGCCCGGCGCCGCGGCTCGCCAAGGAGCGCGTCATGACCACCGGCATCGGCATCATCGGCTGCGGCACGATCAGCAGCGCCTACCTGCGCACGCTCGCGCGGGCGCCCGGCGTTCGGGTGTCCGCCGTCGCCGACCTCGACCTCGCCCGCGCCCGCGCCCAGGCCGAAGCGTTCGGCATCGCCGACGCCGTCGGTCCAGCGGCGCTGATCGCCCGCGAGGACGTCGACCTGATCGTCGACCTGACGATCCCCGCGGCCCACTACGAGGTCAACCGCCTCGCGCTGGAGGCGGGCAAGGCCGTCTACTCCGAGAAGCCGCTCTCCGCCTCGGCCGCCGAGGCGCGCGCCCTGCTCGTACTCGCGCGCGAGCGCGGCCTGGCGCTCGGCGGCGCGCCCGACACGTTCCTCGGTGCCGGCCTGCAGACCGCCCGCGCCGCGCTGGACGAGGGCGTGATCGGTCGGCCCTTCGCCGCCGTCGCCCACATGGTCACGCGCGGGCCCGAGAGCTGGCACCCCGACCCCGGCTTCCTCTTCCAGCCCGGCGCCGGCCCGCTGCTCGACATGGGGCCCTACTACGTGACGACGATGGTGTCGCTGTTCGGGCCGGTCGCGAGCGTCATCGCCGACGGCTCCCGGACCTGGCCCGCGCGCACCATCGGCTCCGGCCCGCTCGCCGGCCAGAGCGTGCCCGTGGCCGTCGACAGCCACGTCACCGTCCTGCTGCGCTTCGTGTCGGGCGCCGTCGCCACGCTGCTGACCACCTTCGACGTCAGCGCGTCCGACCTGCCCCGCTTCGAGGTGTTCGGCGAGGAGGGCACGTTGTCGCTGCCCGACCCCAACGTCTTCGCGGGCCCGGTGCGGCTGCGGAACGAGCGCGACGCCCCCTGGCGCGAGGTGCCGCAGGTCCCGGGCTTCGGCGGCAACGCCCGCGGCATCGGGGCCCTCGAGCTCCGCCTGGCCGCCGCCGCCGGGCGCCCGCCGAGGGCGTCGGGCGAGCTCGCCTCCCACGTCCTGGACGTGCTCGAGGGCGCGCTGACCGCGGTCCGATCGGGACAGCGCGTCGCCATCGACAGCCGGCCGCCGCGACCCGCGGCGCTGACGACCGAGGAACTCCAAGCGCTCGGATGGACACCGGAGGTACCCGCATGACGCTGCCGCAACTCGGACTCCAGCTCTACACGGTGCGCCAGGCCGACCTGGCGCTGGGCGACCTGCTGCGCGAGGTGGCCGCCGCGGGCTACGCCGGCGTCGAGACGGTGGGCACGCAGGGGGTGGCGCCCGAGGCCCTGCGCGCCGCCCTGTCCGAGGCCGGCCTGGCGCTGGCGTCCGCCCACGTGCCGCTCGCCGACCTGCGCCGTGACCCCGACGCGGTCGCTGCCACGCACCTGACGCTGGGCACGCCGATGCTGGTGGTGCCGTGGCTGGCGCCCGAGGACCGCCCCAGCGACCTGCCCGGGTGGACGGCGCTGGGGCGCGAGCTCGATGCGCTCGGCGAGCGCCTGGACGCCGCCGGGCTGCGGCTCGCGTACCACCACCACGACTTCGAGCTCGCACGGCACGGCGACGGCGACGGCCTCACCGCGCTGCTGGACGCCGCCGCGCCCGAGCGCCTGAGCGTGGAGCTCGACAGCGGCTGGCTCGCGGCCCTCGGCGAGGACCCGGTGGCGTGGCTGGCCGCCTGGGGCCCGCGCGTCGCCCGCCTGCACCTCAAGGACCTCGACCTGCGCCTCACCCCACCATGGACCGACGTCGGCGACGGCACGCTCGACGTCGCCGCGGTGCTCGGTGCCGCCGCCGCCCACGGGGTCGCCTGGGCCCTGGTCGAGCACGACGCGCCGGCCGACCCCCTCGCCACCGCGCGGCGCAGCGCCACGGCCGCGAGCCGGGTCCTGCGGGAGATCCAGGCCCGCGGCTGACCGCCCGGCGGGCGGTTCAGCCTTCCTCGATCTCGAAGCGGAAGCCGGCGCGCCGCAGCCGCGCCACCAGCCGCTCGCCGAACGCGGTCGCCGGCGTCAGCACGCCGCCCTCGTCGCCGAGGTCGTCCAGCGCGAGGCTCAGCCCGGCCTCGCGCAGCATGAGCGCCGTGGCGCCGTAGCCGGGGTCGAGGTCGCAGGCCACGTGCCCGACGACCGGCTCGTCGATCCCGTCGACCCGGCCGACGAGGCGCGTGCGGAAGAGGCCGCGCGCGCGGGCCTCGGCGCTCGGACCCTCGCCCGGGCGCGGCAGGATCCGGCGCGCCGCCCAGCGGCTCACGGGCCCGAAGGCCAGCAACGCCGGCCCGATCACGCCCGCGAGAGCCACGGCCGCGGCGTCGAGCCACCCGCTCGCTCGCCAGCACTCGCGGTAGCGGAACCCCGGACCCCAGGGCTCGCCCGCCAGGGCGCGCGTGCGCCGCGCCACCCGCTCGTTGACGCCCGCCATGAAGAAGGGCGCCGTCCAGGCGCCGAGCTCGGGGTCGCGCCGCGGCCACCACGGGCGGCGAACGCGGGGCGATGGGACGCCGCCGGGGGCGAGCAGATCCGGGTCGGCGAGCGCGCGGCGCACCTGCGGGTCGGCGGCCGCGGCCTCGCGCATGGCGACGGCCGAGGCCACGGTGCCGCCGCTGACGCCACCGGTCATCGGCCCGAAGCCGTGGACGACCCGCGAGCACGGCCGGCCGTGTCGCGCCACGGCGTGCCGCTGCAGCCACCAGAGGCCCACGTCGGACGGCACGCTCTCGAAGCCGCAGGCATGGACGATCTTGCTGCCGCTCGCCCGGGCGCCGTCGTGGAACGCGTCGATGCTCGCGCGCATCCAGGTGACCTCGCCGGTCAGGTCGGCGTAGTGGGTGCCGGCGTCGACGCAGGCGGCGACGAGCGGCGTGCCATGGCGGGCGTAGGGCCCCACGGTCGAGATCACCACCCGGGACGAGCGCGCCAGCGCCGCCAGCGACGCGGGGTCGTGCGCGTCGGCCAGCACGACCCCGGCGTCGACGCCGAGCCCGGCGCGGAGCCGCTCGAGCCGCTCGCCGTCGCGGCCACCCAACGCCCACCGCAGGCCGCCGGGGGCGCCGGCGGCGAGCGCCTCCGCGACCAGCCGGCCGGTGAAGCCGGTGGCGCCCCAGAGCACGACGTCCCACGGGCGGCTCGCGATGGGTTCCATGCGGCAGGCTACCGCGCCGCCGGCCGCCGGTCGGGCACCGGCCGCCGCGCCCTCGTCTGACGTACGCTGCGGCCGATGTTGGCGCTGTTCACGCTCCTGCTCGAGGTCGTGCTGCCGGTCTTCGCCGTGGTCGCCGTCGGCGCCTGGGTGGGGCGTCGCTTCGGACTGCAGGTCGGCCCCATCAACCGCCTGGCGATCTACGCCGCGGTCCCGGCACTGGCGTTCCGCACGATGGCGGGCATCGAGATGGCGTGGGCGCCGGCGCTGCACCTGGTGGGCGGCTACCTCGCGTTCCTCGTCGTCATGGGCGTGTTGGCGAGCCTGATCGGCCGCCGCTGGCGGCCCTCGCGGCGCCGCACGCTGATCGGCACCAGCGTCTTCGGCAACGCGGCCAACCTCAACCTACCCGTCGCGCTGTTCGCCTTCGGTGCCGCCGGCCTCGATCGGGCGTTGGTGCTCTACGTGGTGACGGCCCTGTCGCTCTTCGGCTTCGGGCCCTGGCTGCTGGGGCGCGCGACGGGCCTGCGGACGGCCGCGCGCACCGCGCTCGGCTTCCCCGTCCTGTGGGCGTCGCTCCTCGGACTGGTGGTCAACGCCAACGGGGTGACGCTGCCGGTCGGCGCGGCGCGGGCGGTCGACCTGCTGGCCGACGCGGCGGTCCCCGTCGTGCTGCTGTCGCTGGGGGTCCACATGGCCCGCTCGGTCCACTGGCGGCCGAGCGGGCGGGCCTGGGCCGCCGTCGCCATCAAGCTGCTCCTCGGGCCGCTGGTCGCCGCGGCGGTCGGCGCCGCGGTCGGCCTCGGCGGCCTCGACCTGGCGGTGCTGATCGTGCTGGGCGCGATGCCCACCGCGATCAACGCCGCGATGCTGGCGGTCGAGTTCGGCGGCGAGGCCGAGCAGGTGGGCGAGGCGGTGGTGACCGGCACGGCGATGGCGCTGCTGACGCTGCCGGTGGTGCTCGCGTTCGCCGGGGCGCTGGCTTGAGCCGAGGGGGGCCCGAGACGCGTGAACCGGGTGCGCAGGGCCCGTGTTCCGCGGTGCCGGGCGAGAGCTAGGCCGGCGGCCCCGGGCATGGCATCCTGGGTCAACCGCTCGGCACCACCCGGAGGACCCCATGCCCAGCATCCACGAGCACGCCCAGGCCCTGGCCGACCGCACCGTCGCGCTGCGCCGCGACCTGCACCAGCACCCCGAGATCGCCTTCGAGGAGGTGCGCACGGCGGGCGTGATCGCCGAGCGCCTGCGCGCGCTCGGGCTCGAGCCCCGCACCGGCGTCGGCAAGACCGGCGTCGTCGCCGTGTGGGACAGCGGCCGCCCGGGGCCCACGGTGCTGGCGCGCGCCGACATCGACGCGCTGCCCGTGCCCGAGGAGAAGGACGTGCCCTACCGCTCGCAGCGCGACGGTTGGATGCACGCCTGCGGCCACGACGGTCACACCGCCGTGCTGCTCTCGGTCGCCGAGCTGCTGATCGGGCGCGGCGAGGAACTGCGCGGCCGCGTGGCGTTCGTGTTCCAGCCCGCCGAAGAGATCGTGCGCGGCGCGGAGGCGATGCTGGCCGACGGCGCACTCGACGGGATCGACGCCGACCACGCGATCGGGCTGCACCTCTCCTCCATGCACCCCCTCGGGGTGGTCGCCGTCCGCGAGGGGCCGTCGATGGCCGCCACCGACTCGTTCCGCCTGACCGTCCACGGCCGCGGCGGCCACGCCGCCAAGCCCAACGAGACGGTCGACCCGATCGTCGTCGCGTCGCACCTGGTGCTGGCGCTGCAGGCGCTGGTCTCGCGCGAGACCGACCCCGTCGACCAGGCGGTCGTCAGCATCACCAGCGTGCACGGCGGGACGGCGTTCAACATCATCCCGGAGGCGGTCGAGCTGAAGGGGACGCTGCGCACCTTCGACGCGGAGACCCGCGCCAGGCTCCGGCGCCGCATCCACGACGTCGCGGAGGGCATCGCGACGACGTTCCGCGCCACGGTGACGCCCGACTGGACCGAGGGCTCCCCCGCGGTGGTCAACGACGCCGCGGCGACGGCGCGGCTACGCGCGGTTGCCGAGCGGGTCGTGGGCCCCGACCGCGTCGTCACGAACGCCCAGATGATGGGCGGCGACGACATGGCCCTGTGGCTGCAGCGTGCGCCCGGCTGCTACTTCTTCGTCGGCGCCCGCGGTGGCGAGGCGAGCGCCTGGCCGCACCACCACCCGCGCTTCGACCTCGACGAGGCCGCGTTGCCGATCGCGGTCGAGGTGCTGGCCGAGGGGATCGTGGACCTGCTGACGGCGTAGCGTCGCTTCGGGTTCACCAGTCGAAGGAGATCGTGTACTCGCCGGTGTCCGACGACCAGAAGGACGACACCTCGAAGTAGGTCGTCCCCGGCCCGAGGTCCAGCACCAGGCGCGCGTCGCTGCCCTCGAAGTCGTCGTTGGCGTCGATCCAGTAGTGGTCGGCGTCGTAGGCCTCGAGGTAGGCGTCGAACGCGACCGAGCGAACGTCGACCGTCACGGTCGTGGGCGCGGCGAGGCGCAGGACGTAGGTGTCGACGGCGTCCGGCGCCAGGAACCCCTCGCGGGCGCCCGGCGCGTCGACGTCGACCTCGACCCGCGGCGGCCGCTGGTAGACGTCGACGTCGAAGGCATACGCCCCGGAAGCGTCCTCCCAGTAGCCCTTGACCAGGAACTCGTAGCGGCCGGGCTCGAGGTCGAGCACCAGGCGCGAATCCGTGCCGTCGAAGTCGTCGTTGGCGTCGACGAAGCGCCCGCGCCCGTCGTAGGCCTCGAGGACCGTGTCGAAGTCGACCGAGCGCAGCGTCGCCCGCACCGTCGTCGGCGCGTCGACCGTGATCCACAGCATGTCGGCGGCCATCTCCTCGAGGTAGCCCGCGTAGCGTCCGGGAACGTCGACGTCGACGACCACCTTGGGCGGGGCCACGAAGCGGGTGCGCGTGACCGTGTAGCGCCCGAGGTCGGTCGGCCCGTAGCCGCTGACGACCACGAGGTAGGTGCCCGCCTCGGGCAGGTAGGTCCGCACCCGCGCCGCATCGAAGGCGTCGCCGAGCGGCTGGACGTCGTCGTTCGCGTCGAGGACCTCGCCGGCGGGCGAGACGAGCGTCAGGTAGGTGTCGAAGTCGTCGCTCTCGACGCGGACGTCGACCGTCTCCTGGCCGGCGCTGCGCAGGACCAGGACGTCGAGGTAACTGCCGTCCTTGAAGTTCCGGCCGCTCGCGGTGGTCAGCTCGCCAATCACAGGCACCCCGTCGACGAGCTCGGGTGCGGTGGCGAGGTAGTAGATCGGGCTGGCGAGCGGCTGCATGGCGAGGGTGCTCGACGGCACGAGCAGCGCGGCCAGCGCGACGAGACGGGCGAGCGAACGGTTCACGGCACACCTCTTCCGAGACCTGAACGTCTCG
This sequence comes from Trueperaceae bacterium, assembly GCA_011389865.1. Lineage (GTDB taxonomy): Bacteria > Deinococcota > Deinococci > Deinococcales > Trueperaceae > JAABTL01. Next base: position 49,069 of record JAABTL010000007.1, on the reverse strand, counting down.
GCCAGACGATACCGCCACGAACACCGACGCCGGCGGTAGCGCGCGCCGCCGGCCTCACGCGTCCAGGTGCACGCGGGCGAGCTGCTGCTCGCGCTCGCGCAGCCTCCGACGGGCGGCCGGCGACAACAGCCAGTAGGCCAGCCGCTCGTTGATGCGGTCGTAGGCGACGAACACGAACGAGCCCGCGACCACCAGCGTGAGCACGTACACCGACGTGATCCCGGTGAGCGCCGTCCGGACGCCCTCCGGCAGGACCGACACGCTCGCCGCTAGGCCGACGATGACGAGCGAGAACTCGCCGCGCGGGATCAGCATGAGCCCGTGCCCGATCGACGCGCGATGCGACAGTTCGGTCACCCGCCCGGCGAGGTACCCCGATCCGAGGTTCACGAGGGCCGTGACCAACGCGAGCACGAGCGCGATCGGCGCGACGGTGAGCGCGGCGCCCAGATCGACCGAAAGCGCGAAGTCGAGGAAGAAGACCGCCGCGGCCACGTCGCGCCACGGGACGAGCGTCTCCTCGAGCCGCTCCTTGTGGCGCGATTCGGCGAGCATCATGCCGAGCAGGAACGCCGCGACGGCCTCCGGGAAGCCAAGCTGATGGGCACCCATCGCCCCGAGGGCGATGAGCGCGATCGCCAGCAGGACGAAGGTCTCGCCCTCCCGGGAGAGGAGGCGCTCGAGCGGGCGGCGGCCCCAGCGCAACAGCGCCCCGAACGCGACGAGCGCGACCGCCACGCCGAGGAAGTCCTGCCAGCCCCCGCCCGCCGTGAGGAGGCCCAGGCCACCGAGGATGGCGATCATGGCCAGGTCCTCGTACACGAGCACGCCGAGCGTCCGCTCGGCCTCCGGGTACGCCAGGAGGCGCTTCTCGGTCAGCAGCTTGGCGATGACGCCCGACGACGAGATGTACGTGATGCCGCCGAGGAACAGGCCCGCGAGCCAGCCGTACCCGAGGAGCATGCCGGCCGCGAAGCCGACCGCGAAGTTGGCCAGATCGATCGTGCCCGCGACGACGATCGCACGGCCACCCTCGGTGAAGCGCGCCGGAGAGAACTCGAGCCCCATGAAGAACAGCAGCATCAGCAGGCCGAGCTCGCCGAAGAGGTGGATGGTCTCGCTCGGCGTGTAGATGGGCACGGGGCTGCCCGGGCCGAAGGCGAGCCCCAGGGCGATGTAACCGACGATGCTGGCCAGCCCCAGCCGCTGGGCCAGCCACCCGGCCAGGTAGAGGCCGAGCGCCACGCTGCCCAGCTCGAGCACGGGGTTCACGGGCCGCCCCGCTGGCCGCGGTCGGGCCGCCGCCCCTGCGGCCGGCGGCTCACGCGCCCGCCGGCCAGCGACTCACGCGCCGTCACCTTCGATGCGCGCACGGGCGGCGTCGCACTGCGCGGGCGTGCCGATGATCACCAGCGTGTCGCCGGCCTCGAAGCGCTGCTCGACCGGCGGATTGGGAATCGCCTCGCCGGCGCGCAGGACGGCGATGACCGAGGCGCCCGTGCGCTTGCGCAGGTCGCTCTCGAGCAGGGTCATGCCCGTCATCGGCGAGTCCGCGTCGAGTTCGATCCACTCGAGGTCGAGCTGACCGAGCGCGATCTGCAGGTCCTCGTGGTCGGGCGGGGCGACGAGGGTCGGTCCGAGCAGCTGCGCCACCTGCTGCGCCTCGGTGCCGGCGAGCGTGAGGACGTCGCGGGGCCGGTCCTGGTCCTGGAGGAAGTGGTAGAGCTGGCGCTCGCCGTCCGGCTTGACGATGACGGCGACGTGTCCCCCCTCCTCCAGCGACATCACGTACTTCTTGCCGACGCCCGGCAGGGTCGACTCCTTCACCTGCGGCGTGGCGGAGGGTGTGCGGTTCATGCCCGCATCCTAGCGTCGCGCCGCGCCCGCCACCGCCGCCAGGCGACCTCGACGCCGACGCGCCAGAAGAGCGGGACGTCGACGCTGGCCATCAGCGCGACCTCCTGCGCGAGGCTGGTGTCCTCGTCGAGGAACGCGAGCACGCGCTCGGGCGGGTTGCGCTCCAGCAGGCGATTGAAGAAGGCGGCGCCGTCCTGCCGCTCGGTCGCCAGAGCCCGCAGCAGCACGCCGTCCATCCAGTCGTGGCGGCTCCAGCGGGCGGGGAGGTGCGGCTTCCCGCTGTGCGCGAGCGCCCCGGCCAGCGCCTGGGCATGGCGCACGACCCGCCGGAAGGTGTAGCCGGTGCTCGCCTTGGTCTGGCCGCCGGCGGTGCCGATGGTGACGACGCGGTCGCCGCGGCGTGGCGGGAAGGGCCGGTCGGTCATCGGGATCACGCCGATCTCGCTGCGGCCGACCGCGTAGGCGTCGATGCCGCGCACGGCCCGGAGGTACTCGCGCAGCTCGGCCTCGTAGGCCTCGCGCGGCCACACGCTCGGGGAGAACACCGTGTACTCCACGAGCGCCTCGCGCGGCGAGGTCGGCAGCACGTACACGAAACAGGTGCCCCCCTTCTGGGGCACGCGGAAGTCCATGAAGGTCGCGACGCCGGGATCGAAGCGGTCGTCGGGCGTGGTGATCTCCCACCCCAGGAAGTGCTGCAGCAGGAGATGGTAGCCGGCGACGGGCTCGAGCGGGACGCGGGTGGCGTCGAAGGCCCAATCCGCCTCGACGCGCTCGCCGTCGATCACGGCGACGGCGCGATCGCCCTCGGTGCGCACGTCCTGCACCTCGCCCACCCGCCGCTCGACCTGCGGGCGCCCCGCGAGCCAGGCGTCGGTCGCGGCGAAGAAATCGCCACCGCGGATCATCTTGTACGTGTACGGCGCCAGCTCGAGGCGCCGGCCGGGCGCGTCCGTCTGCGGCCCATGGACGTCGAGGGCGGGCCAGCGGTGCGCGACCAGGTGGTCGAACGGCCCCGCGTCGGTCTCCCAGAAGCACCACGTGCGGTCGTCGCCGCGGCGCCGTTCGCGGTCGACGAGCAGCACCCGCAGGTCGCCCAGGCCGACGCGCGCCAGGGCGTCGAGCAGCGCCAGCCCGGAGGGCCCCGCGCCCGCCACGATGAGGTCGTATCCGCTGGAAGGCATCTGGGCCAGGTTACGACGCGGGGCGACCGCCCCTCGTGACGCCACCGCACGAGCGGGTTACGCTCGCACCGTGGATCGCTCGCCCATCGACGACGCCCACGCCGCGCGCTTCCTCCCGCTCACCGGACTGCTCAACGCCCGCGACCTGGGCGGGTTGCCACTGGCGGGCGGCGGGCTGACGCGACCCGGCCATCTGCTGCGCTCCGACGCCCCGCTCGTGCTCGGGCCGGGCGACCGCGCCCACCTGGCGCACTTCGGCCTGACCACCGTCGTCGATTTGCGCGAGGCCCACGAGTTGGCCCTGGAGCCGAACGACCTCGCCGGCCACGACGGCATCGCCATCGAGCACGTCGAGGTGTGGTCGCTGATCAACGCGTCGGGCATCGAGCCGGCCGACCCGTGGGACATCACCGGCTTCTACCTCGCCGCGCTCGACCACGCGGGGGCCGCCTTCGCCACCGCGGCACGGCTGCTGGCCGACGCCGAGGGTGCGGCGATGTTTCACTGCACCGTCGGCAAGGACCGCACCGGCCTGCTGGCGGTCCTGATCCTGGAGACCGTGGGCGTCACGCGCGCGGCCGTGGTCGAGGACTTCGCCTTGACCGAGCCGCGCATCGGTCCCATCCGCGAGCGCCTGCTGCTCGACGCGGAGCAGCGCGGCATCGCGCGGCGCGACTTCGTTCGCCTCCTCGGGGCCACGCCCGATTTGATCGAGCCCGCGCTCGAGCACCTCGACCGGCGCCACGGCGGCGCCGAGGCGTACCTGCTGCGGCACGGCGCCGGGGCGACGACGCTGGCGCGCCTCCGTTCGAAACTGCGCGGCTGATCACGTCGGCGCACCCATTGGCGCCGGCGGCGCAGCCATTGGCGCCGTCGGCGCACCCAATGGCGGCGGCGGCGCACCCACCGGCGCCGGCAGCGCACCCTTTGGCGCCGGCGGCGTCCTAGCCGACGCTGCCGGCGCCGCCCGCCACGAGCGCCGCGCAGGCGGCGACGAGGCCCGGCCACACCGCGGCCACGTACGGGTGCTCGTGCTCGAAGGCGCCGAGGAAGGCGAGGTTGTCGGCCATCGCCAGCGCCCGGAACGCGCCCGCGGTGCGTTCGAAGCCGTCCCCCAGCGGCCGCCATCGTTGGTAACCGCGCAGCAGCGCCCAGGCGTTGGCGTCCTCGTGCTCCAGCAGCGCGAACGCCAGGTCGAGCGCCACCGGCGCCAGGCCGGCGCGATCGACGTCGATCAGCGCCAGCTCGACGCGCTCGCCCACGCGGGCGACCTCGAGCACGTTGCCGGCGTGGATGTCCGCATGGACCATGACCACGGGCCCACCCGGGCCCCCGTGCCACGCTGCGGCGAGGACGTCGGCCGCCCGGGTGAGCCCCGATCGCACGGTCGCGCACTCGTCGGCCGTCGCCGACGGCACGGCCCGCTCGATCGCCAACCTGCGCCAGGCGTCGTGGGCCCAGGGGCCGTCGTAGCGCCTTGCGCCCGGCAGTGGGTCGCCGGCACCCACCAGGTGCGTGCGCGCCATGAGGGTGCCCAGGGCCTCGGCGCGGGCGGCGTCCCAGCCGAGCTCCAGCACCGCGGTGCCGCGGCGCCAGCGGGTCACCAGGGCGACGCCGTCGCCCACCGCCAGCAGGTGGGCGGTGGCGCCGTCGGGGCGCCAGGGGCGGGGCGCGACCACGCCGGCGCCCGCCAGGCGCTCGAGCCACAGGGCGGTCGCGGCGAGCGCCGCCGCCTCGGAGCGCGGGACCCAGCGGACCGACCAGGCGCCCTCGGGTCCCACCGCCCGCCATACCGAACCGCGGGGGCGCACCGGCTCGAGCGACGCGAAGGGCAGGCCCGCGCGCTCGAGCGCCTCGCGGATGGGCAGGCGCAGCACCACGACCTCAATACACGAAGGGCACGAAGCGACGGGTGGCGGCGGCGTAGGCCGGGTACGCCGGGTAGGTGTCGGCCAGCGCGCGCTCTTCGTAGCGGGACTTGGCCTCGAACAACAGCCACAGCAGGGCCGTGGCGGCGAGCGTCGCGACCGACGACTGGGCGACCGACCAGCCGATCGCGAGCAGCAGGGCGCCGCCGTAGATCGGGTGACGGGCGAAGGCGTACACGCCGGCGGTCACCAGTTCGCCGCCCGGCCGAGGCCGGGGGAAGGGCGTGAGATTGCGTCCGAGCCGGAGGCCGGCGACCAGCGCCAGCAGGACCCCGGCGAGCATCAGCGCCTGGCCGACCCAGCGCGCCTGCGGCGGGGCGGCCGGGTCCGCCGCGAGCGGCAGCCACGGAGCGAACCCGACCACCACGAAGAGCGCGACCTGGAGGCCCACGAAGCGTCGACCGAGGGGGTCGTCCATCGCCGGAGCCTACCGCGCGCGGCGGCCGCGGACGGTTCCGCAGGGTGCCGCCGGCGCCGCCCGACGACGGCCGACGCGGCCGTCACGCCTTCGGGTCGAGCGCGTCGCGCAGCGCGTCGCCCAACAGGTTGAAGCCGAGCACGGTCAGCGACACGGCCAGCCCCGGGAAGATCATCAGCCAGGTCGCGTCGGGCAGGTAACGGCGGCCGCGGGCGAGCATCTCGCCCCAGTCCGACACGGGCGGCTGCACCCCGAGGCCGAGGAACGACAGCCCGGCGATCGCCAGGATGGCGAAGCCGATGCCGAGCGTCGCCTGCACCACGATGGGCCCGACCGCGTTGGGCGCCACGTGACGCCACATCAGCCGGCCGTCGCGCGCGCCCAGGGCACGCGCCGCCTGCACGTACTCCTCCTCGCGCGCGCCGAGGACCACGCTGCGCACCAGGCGGGCGTACTGCGGCACGTCGACGATGGCGATGGCGATCACGGCGTTGACGATGCCCGGCCCCAGCGTGCCGACCACCGCCAACGCCAGCAGCAGCGACGGGAACGCCAGCAGCACGTCCATCGCGCGCATGAGCACGGCGTCGAGGCGGCCGCGGAAGAAGCCGGCCAGCAGGCCGATGGTCGAGCCGAGCACCAGCGCCGCCGCCACCGGCAGCAGGCCCGTCGCCAGCGACAGCCGCGCCCCGTGCAGCACGCGCGAGAGCACGCTGCGGCCGAACTCGTCGGTGCCGAACGGCTGCTCCGCCGACGGGGGCCGCAGGCGCGCGCGCAGGTCCTGTTGGGTGGGCGGCCGGTCGGCCAGCAGGGGCGCGAACGCCGCCACCAGCACCAGCGTGAGCACGATGAACGAGCCGACCCAGGCACCCGGGTGGCGGCGGAAGCGGCGCATCGCCGGCGACGACCAAGTGTGCCGCCTGAAGGCGGCGCCGGGCGGTTCAGCCATAGCGCACCCTGGGGTTGATGGCGGCGTACGACAGGTCGACCGCCAGGTTGACGAGGATGAAGAGCAGCGACACGACGAGCACGCTGCCCTGGACGAGCGGCAGGTCGCGGGCGACGATGGCGTCGACCAGCAACCGCCCCACGCCGGGCCAGGCGAAGACCGTCTCGGTGAGCACCGCGCCGCCGAGCAGGCCGCCGAGCTGCAGGCCGACGACCGTGACGATCGGCAGCAGCGCGTTGCGCAGCGCGTGCCGCAGCACCACCCGGCGCGGTGCCAGCCCCTTGGCCTTGGCGGTGCGCACGTAGTCCTGCGCCAGCGCCTCGAGCACGGCGCCGCGCGTGATGCGGGCGATGAAGGCCGCCGAGGAGACGCCGACGGTGAACGCCGGCAGCACCAGGTGCTGCCAGGTCCCCCGGCCGCTGGCCGGCAGCCAGCCGAGCTCCAGGGCGAAGACCATCATCAGCAGGAAGCCCGACCAGAAGACCGGGATCGACACGCCCACCAGGGCGACGGCGATGGCGGCGCCGTCGACCCAGGTGCGCTGGCGGACGGCCGCCAGCACGCCGAGCGCGACGCCCAGCGCGACGGCGATCGTCAGGGCGGCGAGGGCGAGCTCGATCGTCGCCGGCAGGCGGTCGCGGATCTCGGCGAGCACGGGGCGCCGCGAGCGGATCGAGTCGCCGAGGTCGCCGCGCAGCAGTCCGGCGACGTAGCCGACGTACTGCACGGGCAGCGGCCGGTCGAGGCCCAGCTCACGCCGCAGGTCCTCGAGCGCCTGCCGCGAGATGCCCTGCGACGCCTCGCCCAGCATGGCGACCACGGGGTCGCCGGGGGTGACCCAGGCCATCAGGAAGACGAGCAGGGTCACCCCGAACAGCACCGGCACCGTGCCGAGGAGCCGGCCCAGCGCGTAGCGCAGCAAGGCTCAGTCGGCCAGCGTGGCGCCGCGCAGGTCGAGCAGGATCCAGGAGAAGGCGATCGACTCGCCCTGGACCGCGGGGCGCTTGGCGAAGGTGAAGCGCGGGTAGTACAGCGTCACCATCGGCAGCGCGTTGGCGGCCGCGTCCTGGACCAGCGCGTACACCTCGGCGCGCACCGCGTCGTCGGGTTCGTCGCGACCGCGCTGCAGCAGGGCGTCGATCTCCGGGTCGGCCCAGCGCGAGCGGTTGTTGCCCGGGATCTCGCCGGAGTGGAAGAAGGCGTACAGCGTGTAGTCGGCGTCGAGGGTGACGGTGCCCCAGCCGGTCATGGCCAGCTCCATGTCGTCCGACTGCACCGCCTGCGTGTAGGCGGAGAAGTCCTGGACGCGGATCTCGAGGTCGACACCGATCTCGGCGAAGGCGAACTGCAGCACCTGCGCCACGGCCTCGAGGTCGGGGTTCTGGTAGAGGTCGAGGCGCAGCCGCAGGTCCGCGACGCCGGCCTCGGCGAGGAGCGCGCGGGCGCCCTCGACGTCATAGGGGTACGGCTCCTCGAGCGTGGCGGCGTAGCGCACCGTGGCCGGGATCGGGGCGACGCCGGGCTTCGCCAGGCCGCGCAGCATCTCGTCGGTGATCAGCGCCTTGTCGATCGCGTGCGCCAGCGCCTGCCGCACGCGCAGGTCGGCGAGCTTCGGGTGCGCGACGTTCATGATCAGGTGCGTGCTGCTCCAGCCGTCGATCGCGCCGGTGGTGATCGCGGGATCGGCCTGCAGCGTCAAGAAGTTGTCGGGCGGCACGTTGAAGATCATGTCGACGCCGCCGGAGCGCAGCTCGACGATCTGGGTGCTGATCTCGGGGATGATGCGGACCACGACCTCGTCGATCGCCGGCGCGCCGCCCCAGTAGTCGGCGTTGGCGGCCAGGACGACCTCGCTGCCGTCGACCCAGCGGACGAAGGTGAAGGGGCCGGTGCCGACCGGCGCCCGGGCGAGCGTGTCGGCCAGCGCGGCGGGCACGATGGCGGCGACCGGGTGCGCCAGGTGCGACAGCAGCGGCGCGAAGGGCGGGTCGGTGACGATCTCGACGGTGCGCGCGTCGACGGCGCGCACCTCCTGGATGGCCGACAGCACGAAGCGGCCGGGCGCGGCCGTCGCCGGATCGAGGATGCGGCCGAGCGAGGCGACCACGGCGTCGGCGTCGAAGGGCGCGCCGTCGTGGAAGGCGACGCCCTCGCGCAGCTCGAGGCGCAGCGTGGTGGGGTCGGGGTAGCTCCAGTCGGTCGCCAGGCCCGGGACGACGTCGCCCTCCGGGGTCACGCGCACCAGCGTCTCGAACACCTGGTTGCTGACGTGGAAGGAGAAGCCGTTGAAGGTGAGCTGGGGGTCGAGCGTCGGTGGGTTGGCGCCGATGGCCGTGGTCAGGGTCTGACCGGCGGCGAGCGACGCGCCGAGGAAGAGCGCGAGAGCGACGAGCAGCGTGCGCATGGTGGCCTCCACGTGTCCCGCCGTCGCGGGAGGCGTGCAGCCTACCGCCTGCTACCGCGCCACGCGGCGTCCCGCGAGGCGCCGCGGTAGACCGGGGCGGGGGCGCGCGACCGCCGTGGCCGGGGCCGCGGCCGCGGCAGGGCAAGCGGCACGGCCGCCGCGGTGGCGATGCCATAGACTCGCGGTAGATGCCCGAGCGGCCTGCCGACGACCGAGAGGAGGCGCGCGCGCTGCAGCGTGCGCGCACGCTTGAGCGCGCGCGCACGCTTGAGCGTGCGGGCGAGTTCCGGCGGGGTGTCCTCGCCCTGAGCCAAGCCGTCCTCGCCGCGCCCGACGGCGCGGGCGCGCCCTACCGCCGCATCCTCGAGGAGGCGGTCCGGCACATCCCGGGCGCGCAGGGCGGCAGCGTGCTGGAGAGGGGGGACGACGGCCGCTACCGCTTCGTCGCCGCCTGGGGCGTGGACCTGGGCAGCGCGGCGACGCTCGCGGTCGACCGTGAAGCGCTGCCACGGCCTGCCTCGGCGGCGGTGCTCTCCGGCGACGACGTGCCGGCATTCGCGCGTCCCGCGTCCGCGGCCGCGAGCCCGACCGCAAGTGGCGAGGGGGGCCGGGCCAGCCTCGTGATCCCCATCGTCGCCGACGACGACCCGATCGGCTACCTCCTCCTCCACGCCTTCGATCGCGACGACGCGTTCCCGCCCGAGGCGATCGAACTCGGCGTCGTGCTGGGCCGGCTGACCGGCGCGCTCGTGCAGCGGCTCCGGCTCGAGGCCGAGCTGCGCGCGGAGCGCGAGAAGCTCGACCATCTCGCCCACCACGACCCTCTCACGGGGCTGCCGAACCGGGTCCTGCTGATGGACCGCCTGCGGCAGGCGTTGGTCCGCGATGCCCGCGACGGGCGCGTGACCGGGTTGCTGCTGCTCGACCTCGACGGCTTCCAACGCGTCAACGACCGCCATGGGCACGACGTGGGCGACCTGCTGTTGGCTCGGGTCAGCGACCGCCTGCGGGAGCGGATGCGGGACGTCAACACGGTCGCGCACCTGGGCGGCGACGAGTTCGCGCTGCTGGCGAGTGGCCTCGAGCGGATCGGCGACGTCCGCGTACTCGCCCAACAGGCCCTCGACGCGAGCCAGGCGGTCTTCGACCTCGGCGCCTTCAACGTCCACGTCGGGGGCTCCATCGGTGTCGCCGTCGCGCCGCACGACGCCGAGGACGCGGAGGGCCTGCTCCAGAACGCCACGCTGGCGATGCAACGGGCGAAGCAGCGGGGCCGCGGCGAGGTGACCTTCTACACCGTCGCCGTCGACGCCACCATGCGCGAGCTCGGCCGCCTGACCGACGACCTCAGGGACGCCCTCCTGACGGGCCACGAGGTGTGGGTGGCGTTCCAGCCGAAGATCGACCTGGTCACCGGCGCCTGCGTCGGGGCCGAGGCGCTGGCGCGCTGGGACCACCCCGACCGCGGGCCCGTCTCCCCCGGCCTGTTCGCGCCGTTGACCGAGGAGGCCGGCATGGTCCACACGCTGAGCGCCCGGGTGTACGACGAGGCGTGCGCGGCCTTCGCGGGCTGGAAGGCTCGCGGCCTGACGACCGGTTGGCGACTCGCGCTCAACGTTCAGCCGCAGCAGCTGGCGCAGGGCGACCTCGTGGCGCTCGTCCACGCCGTGCTGCGCCGCCACCGCCTGGACATGAACGACATCGAGCTGGAGGTCACCGAGTCGATCGCCTTCGGCGACGCCGAGGACGCGCTCGATCCCCTCCGGGTCCTCCGGGACGCGGGCGCTCAGGTGGCGATCGACGACTTCGGCAAGGGCTTCTCCTCACTGCAGCGCCTCGCGTCCCTGCCGATCGATACCCTCAAGATCGACCGCTCCTTCGTCCGCGCCATGGGCGGCAGCGGCCGGGGCGCGGCGGTGGTCGACACCATCGCGGCCCTGGCGAGCGCCTTCGGGCTCGGCCTCGTCGCCGAGGGTGTCGAGACGCCGGCCCAGGCGGACGCCCTGCGCCGCCGTGGCTGCGGCGTCGCGCAGGGCTTCCTCTACTCGAGGCCCCTGCGCGCCGCCGACCTGCCCGCGTGGCTCGAGGACCACGAGCTGCACCGCGCTACGGCGTCCGCCGACGCGCGGCCACGCGGGGCCTGACGCCGTGGCGCGCTGGGACGACCCGGACACCGTCGCCTTCTTCGCGTCTCGACCGCCCGACCACCGGCTGGTGGCGCTGGTCGAGGCGGGCGGCCTCCCCTGCGGCGCGCGGGTGCTCGATCTCGGCTGCGCCGGCGGGCGCAACACCGTCTACCTGACGGGCCTCGACGTCGAGGTGGTCGCCGTCGACGCGGAGCCGGCGATGGTGGCGGCGACCCGCGCGCGGGTCGCGCCCTTCGTCGGACCGGAGGAGGCCGCGAGGCGCGTCCGCGTGGGCCGCTTCGACGCGCTCGACGAGCTCGAGGACGAAGGCTTCGAGCTGGTGCTGGCGCTCGGCGTGCTACAGAACGCCACCGGCGATGCGGAGTTCACGCGCGGCGTGCGCGAGCTCGCGCGCGTGCTGCGGCCCGGTGGCACGGCCCTGGTCGCCCACTTCTCGCCGGCGTCCCGGCCCCCCGACCGCGCGCTCGCGCGCGTCGCCGGCGCCGCCCACGCCTACCGCGGCTTCTTCGGCGAGGACCCCGAACTGCCGATGGTGCTGCACGACGCCGGCGAGCTCGACGCCGCGTTCGCGGCCGCCGGTCTCACGCCCGTCGTCCCCAGCGACACCGTGATCGCCCCGGCGTCGGGCGAGGGGAGCCACCGCGACGCGCGGCGCCGTGCCGCCGGCGGCACGCGCGTGACCATCAACGCGCACTACCGCAAGCCGCCCGCCCGTTGACGCGGGCGCGCCGACGTGCCGAAAGGCAACGCGCGGGGCGCGCCAACCAATGGCGCGCCCCGCGCGGTCGAGGGCTTCCGGGCGGCCGTCAGTCGCGGCCGCCCATGAACATCGTCACGTAGTACATGAGGTAGGCCACCGAGGCCGCGGCCGCCGCGACGTACGTCAGGGCGGCGGCGTTGAGCACCTGCTTCGAGCCGCCGACGTCGGCGCTGGTGGCCAGCCCGAGCCGCTCCATCTCGACCACGGCGCGCTTGCTGGCGTCGAACTCGACCGGCAGGGTGACGAGCTGGAACAGGACCGCGGCGCCGAAGAGCGCGATGCCGACCTCGACCATCCCGCCGATGCCGAGCAGGAAGCCGCCGATGACGATCCAGGGGCCGAAGTTCTGGCCGATCTGCGCGACGGGCACCAGCGTCGAGCGCAGCTGCAGCGGCGCGTAGGCCTTGGCGTGCTGCAGCGCGTGCCCGACCTCGTGCGCGGCCACCGCGGCGCCGGCGACGCTGGGCACGCGGAAGTGGGCCTCGGAGAGGCGCACGGTCTTGGTCCGTGGGTCGTAGTGGTCGCTGAGCTGGCCGGGGACGGGCTCGACCTTGACGTCGTGCAGGCCGTTGGCGCGCAGGATGGCGCGCGCGGTGTCCGCGCCGGTCAGGCCGGAGGCGTTGGCGACGCGCTCCCAACGCCCATAGGTGCTGCGGAGCCACCACTGGACGCCGAGGGTGAGCACGAGGGTAGCGATGAAGAGGGTGAACATGTCGGTATGGGTCCTCCTGGCGTGAAGTCGTCGAGAGGGCCGATTGCGTACCGCTCGGCAAGGGGTCGGGCGGCGCCTCCAACCAGACGATTCTACCCGCTGCCCATGAGAATCACGTCGGTCACGATGCTCGCACCGACGGCGCGACCTCCCGACGCACCGGTCGTATGATGATGGGACGACATACACGTCCCGCCCCGGCCGAGCCGGGAGAGAGGAGCACAGCCGGCCATCTCGTCCGCGACGCCGGTGGTCCCCCCCGGGCCAGCGCCGTCGGGTTCACTCTCGCTCGACACTGTAGAGGTGCTTCATGCTTCGACGTCTACTCACCCTCCTCGCCGTGGCCTTCCTAGGCCTCGCCGCCGCCCAGAGCCAGATCGAGATCTTCTCCTGGTGGGCGGGGGACGAAGGCCCCGCCCTCGAGGCGCTCATCGAGCGCTACGAGGAGATGTACCCCGGCGTCGAGGTCATCAACGCCACCGTCACCGGCGGTTCGGGCGTCAACGCCCGCGCCGTGCTCAAGACCCGCATGCTCGGCGGCGATCCGCCCGACGCCTTCCAGGTCCACGCCGGCCAGGAACTCATCGGCACCTGGGTCGTGGCCGACCGCATGGAGGACCTGACCTTCCTGTACGAGGAGATGGGCTGGTTCGAGAAGTACCCGCAGGGCCTCATCGAGGCGATGAGCACCGAGGACGGCATCTGGAGCGTCCCGGTCAACATCCACCGCTCCAACGTCTTGTGGTACGTGCCCGCCAACCTCGAGGGGTGGGGCATCACCGCGCCCGATAGCTGGGCCGAGTTCCTGACGATCTGCCCCGCGATCCAGGCGGAGGGCGTCACCCCGTTGGCCGTCGGCGAGAACTGGACGCAGCAGCACCTGTGGGAATCGGTGGCCCTGGGCGTCCTCGGCGCCGACGACTACGACAAGCTGTGGACCGCCGAGCTCCCGTTCACCGATCCCAAGGCCATGGAGGTCTGGGACGTGTTCGGCGAGGTGCTCGCGTGCACCAACGACGACGCCGCCGGCCTGAGCTGGCAGCAGGCGACCGACATGGTCGTCGGCGGCAGCGCCGCGTTCAACATCATGGGCGACTGGGCGGCCGGCTACATGTCGACCACCCTGGGCCTCGAGCCCGGCGTCGGCTACGGCTGGGCGGCCTCGCCCGGCACCGACGGCGTGTTCATGTGGCTCTCCGACGCCTTCGGCCTGCCGCAGGGCATCCAGAACCGCGAGAACACCCTGAACTGGCTGCGCCTGGTCGGCTCGGCCGAGGGGCAAGACATCTTCAACCCGCTCAAGGGCTCGATCGCCCCGCACCTCGAGTCCGACCTGTCGCTGTACAACGCCTACCTGCAGAGCACGGCCGCCGACTGGCAGTCGAACCGCGTCGTCGGCAGCCTGGTGCACGGCGCCGCGGCCAAGGAAGCGTTCATGAGCGACTTCGCCACCGTCTTGGAGATCTACCTCGCGACCGGCAGCGCGATGAACGCCGCCAACGCCGCGCAGGCGATCGCCACCCAGGTCGGCCTGGGCCAGTAAGGCCCCACGGCCCCGAGACGCCGGGGGGCGGCCACGCCGGCCGCCCCCCGGCCTTCGACCGCGAGCCGGAGACCCGACGATGAAACTGACGCGCGACCGCTGGACGGCGATCCTCATGCTCCTCCCCTCCGTCGTGTTGATCGGCGTGTTCGTCTACGGCTTCATCGGCCAGACGGCATGGACCTCGTTCAGCGACTGGGGCCGGGTCTCCTCGCAGGCGCTGGCCGTGAACCCGGAGATCGAGATGGTCGGGTGGCAGAACTACCGCGACCTGTTCACCGGCTTCATCGACGTGCGCTTCCGCCAGGACCTGGTCAACACCTTCTTCTTCACGATCTTCTTCCTCGCCGGCTGCCTCGGCCTCGGGCTGGGCCTCGCGTTCCTGCTCGACCAGGACGTCAAGGGCGAGGGTTTCTTTCGCACGCTCTTCCTCTTCCCGATGTCCCTATCCTTCGTCGTCACCGGCACCATCTGGCGCTGGATGCTGCAGCCCCGCGGCGGCGTCAACGTGCTGCCGACCACCGTCGGCCTGCCGGCGTGGGAGTTCCGCTGGCTGACCGACCGCACGCAGATCTGGCGCTTCGACTGGAACGCCCTACCGGGCATGACGGGCCTGTTGGTCGCCGCGATCCTGCTCGTGGTGGCCCTGTCGTCGTGGCGGGGCGGTCGTCGCCTTCGTGCGGCGGTGGCGCTCGCGTCGGGCGTCATGCTCGGCGCCTGGGCCCTCACGCTGGGCCGTAGCGTGGCCCTGCTCCCCTTCCCCGAGCTGCACGGCTTCAACATCGCCTTCGTCGGCATCATCCTGGCGGCCGTCTGGCAGATGTCGGGCTACACGATGGCGCTCTACCTCGCGGGCCTGCGCGGCATCCCCAGCGAGTTGCGCGAGGCCGCTCGGGTGGACGGGGCGAACGAGATCCAGCTCTACCGCCACGTCGTGCTGCCGCTGCTGCAGCCGATCACGCTGTCGGCGATGATCATCCTCGGGCACATCAGCCTGAAGATCTTCGACCTGATCTTCGCCATGGCCGGCGCCGACAACGCCACCACCGACGTCCCCGCGCTCCTGATGTACCTGACGGCCTTCCGCGCCAACCAGTTCTCCAAGGGCGCGGCGATCGCGATGGTGCTGCTGGTCATGGTCGCGGCCGTCATCGTGCCCTACCTGTGGACGAGCCTCCGCGGGGAGACCCGCCGATGACCACCTGGCGCCGCCACCGCTGGGTGATCTACCTGCTGCTCGCGATCGCCAGCGCGACGTTCCTGCTGCCCGTGTACCTGGTGGTGGTCACCAGCCTCAAGGCGCCCGCCGACATCAACCTGGCGACGACGTGGTCGATCCCGCAGGCGTGGCATTGGAAGTCGTTCGCGGACGCCTGGGTGGTGTTCTCGCCCAAGCTCGCCAACAGCTTCACGCTGACGATCGTGGCGACGATCGCCTCGGCGCTGATGGGTTCGATGAACGGCTACGTCCTCTCGAAGTGGCGCTTCCCCGGGGCGAACGTCGTCTTCCCGCTCATGCTCTTCGGGATGTTCATCCCCTACCAGGCGATCCTGATCCCGCTGTTCGAGTTCCTGCGCTCGGTCGGGCTCTACGGCGGGCTGACCGGCCTCATCCTGGCCCACGTCGTCTACGGGCTGCCGATCACGACGCTGATCTTCCGCAACTACTACGCCGAGATCCCCGACGAGATGCTCGAGGCGGGCAAGATCGACGGCGCCGGCTTCTTCGGGCTGTACGGCCGCATCGTCTTCCCGCTGTCGCTGCCCGGCTTCGTCGTCGTCATCATCTGGCAGTTCACCCAGATCTGGAACGAGTTCCTCTTCGCCGTCACGCTGACGAGCCAGGAGAGCCAGCCGATCACGGTCGCGCTGGCGCAGCTCGCCGGCGGCGAGGCCGTGCGCTGGAACCTGCCGATGGCCGGCGCCATCATGGCGGCGCTGCCGACGCTGCTGGTCTACATCCTGCTGGGGCGCTACTTCGTCAAGGGGCTGCTGGCGGGGTCGGTCAAGGGCTGAGGCGCGACTGGCCCGCGGCGGCAGGCTCGACGGACATGCCGAGGCCCGACGGTCGGGCGTGTCCACCCCGTCCGACCACGCGGCGATCCCAAGGAGCGGGCCCCCGCGGCTTGCGCCGTGGGGGCCCGTTTCAGGCTGCGGTTTCCGGCCCGGATTACGGGGTCGGCGGCAGCAGGACGTAATCGATGACGTGGATGACGCCGTTCGCCGCCTCGATGTCGGTGATGACGACGTTGGTGGAGTCGTTGAGGACGACGCCGCCGTCCACCACCTCGACGCCGATGGTGGCGCCGTCAAGGAGCGTCGGGGCGTCGAACGGCGCGGCCGCGATCACGTCGGCGGCGAGGAACGCGCCGGGGACGACGTGGTACGCGAGGATGTCGCCGAGATCGGGGCTGGCGAGCAGCTCACCGGCCGTCAGGCCGAGGTCCGACAGCGCCTGGGTGAAGGCCGCGTCCGTCGGCGCGAAGACGGTGAAGGGGCCCTGGTTCCGGTCGTCGAAGAGGTCCACGAGGTCGGCCTCGGTGAGGGCCGCCACCAGCGTCTCGAAGCGACCGTCCTCCACCGCGATCTCCGCGATCGTCGGGGTGGGCAGGAGCACGAAGTCGATGACGTGGATCACGCCGTTGACGGCCTTGAGGTCGGTGATCGTGACGTTGACCGAGTTGTTCAGCACGACGCCGCCGTCGACCACCTGGACGCCGATCCTCTTGCCGGTCAGCAGGGTGTCGGTGTTGGTGGGCGCGGCCGCGATGACGTCCTCGGCGAACAAGGCAGCCGGAAGGACGTGGTAGAGCAGGATGTCGCTCAGGTCGTCGGAGGCGAGCAGCTCCTCGGCGGTGAGGCCGAGCGCCTCGAGGGCGGCGCCGAAGGCGTCGTTCGTCGGGGCGAAGACGGTCAAGCTGGCGGTCTCGTCGGCGACCGCGCCGACCAGATCGGCCGTGGAGAGCGCGGTGACGAGGGTCGAGAAGCGGCTGTCCGCGACCGCGATGTCGGCGATCGTCTTGGTCGGCAGGAGCACCTGGTCGATGACGTGGATCGTGCCGTTGCTGGCGGCGATGTCGGAGGAACGGACCGTCGCGCGGCCATCGAGCACGCCGCCGGATTGAGCGATCGGCATGCCGAAGAGCGTCGGGATGATCTCGAGTTCCGCGGCGTCGCGCAGCGACACGTTGCCGGGGGTCACGTGGTACCCGAGGATGTCCCCGAGGTCGTCGCTGGCGAGCAGTTCCTCGGCGGTGAGGCCGAGCTCTTCCAGGGCCGCGGCGAAGGCGGCGTTGGTCGGCGCGAAGACGGTGAAGGGACCGGCCGCGTCGTCGGCGAACGTGTCGACGAGACCCGCCTCGGTCAGCGCGGTGACGAGGATGGAGAGTTCGGGGTTGGCCGACGCCACCTCGGCGATCGAGCCACGCTCGGTCGCGCCATCGGGCATCATGGCCCCGCAGGCGGCGAGCGTGACCGCCAGGACGGAGCCCATCAGGGTGCGTAGGACCAGCTTCTTGGACAACATGTGCGCCTCTTCCCCGAGGCCGCCGGCGGCGGTGGACCCGCTGTACCGGGCGTGTGCCTCGATGTCCGAAGCTTGAACCGGGCGCCGCCGGCGCACCGTAGTTAGACGCACATTCTACAAAGCTTATTCACATCGTGCCTTGGTCAGCGGTCGATCGGCAGGCCCGCCTGGGCCCAGGCGATCATGCCGCCGACCACGTTCTTGACGCCGGCCTTGCCGGCGGCCATCAGCACCTCGGTGGCGTAGGCCGAGCGGTTACCCGAGCGGCAGACGACGTAGACGTTGGCGTCGTCGTCGAGCTCGTCGATCAGCGACTCGATCTCGCCGAGCGGGACGAGCCTGGCGCCCTCGATGGTGCCGTACATCGTCTCCATCGGCTCGCGGACGTCGATGACGATCTTCGCGGGATCGCTGTCGGCGACGAGCTCCTCGACCGTCGCCTCGGGCAGGGCGGGTCCGCGGCCCCAGCTCATCGCGCCACCGGCAGGCGAGCGGCGTTCCACGCGACGATGCCGCCCTCGACGTTGCGCACGTCGCTGAAACCGGAAGCCACGAGCGTCTGCGCCGCCTGCAGCGAGCGGTTCCCCGTGCGGCAGAAGACGTACACCGGCTCGTCCTTCGGGAACTCGCCCGCGCGCGCAGCCACGGTCGCGAGCGGGACCAGAACCGCGCCCTCGACGTGGCCCTCGGCGTACTCGAAGGGCTCGCGCACGTCGAGCACCAGTGCGCCGGCCTGGGCGGCCTCGTGCAGCTGCTGGACGGAGACGTTGGTCAGCGCGGAGGCGCCGGCCTGGGGTCGGTTGAAGACCAGCAGGGCGGCGGCGACGGCGATCGCGGCGATCACGACGACCCAGAACAGCGGTCGGGAGAAGAGGTCGGCACTCATGCAGGCTTTATATCCCCGGTGGGTATACGGCGTCAAGCGTCTGCGCCACCCACGGCCGACGCCGCGTGTGTCACCCTCTCCTCGCTCGGTACACCACGAACCGGCCCGCCGCGCCGCGGTACACCTAGGGCATGCAGACGACCGTCGTTCAACAGCCCATCGCCCGCGTCGAGGCCGACGCCCTGATCGTCCACCACTTCTCCGGCGCCCATCGCGCCGGCGGCGCCACCGGCGACGTCGATCGCGCCCTCGGCGGCCTGATCACCGAGCTGGCCGAACGCGGCGACCTCGCCACCGACGTGGGCGGCGTCACGCCGCTGTTCACCCGCGCCGGCGTCGCCGCGCCACGCGTCCTCGTCGTCGGCCTCGGCGACCCCCAGCGGGTCGACGCGGAGGCCGTGCGCCGGGCCAGCGGCGAGGCGGTCAGGAAGGCGCGCGACCTCGGCGCCAGGCGCGTCGCGATCGGCGCGCTCGGGTCCGGCATCGGCGGCCTGACGCCCAGCGAAGCCGCCCGCGCGACGGTGGAGGGCGCCCGACTCGGCCTGTACCGCTACCGCGCCACCCCGGCCGAGGCGCTCGGCGACGGCGATCGCGGCATCGACGAGCTGCTGCTCGTCGCGCCGGAGAACGACCGCGTCGAGGCCGTCGGCGACGGCGTGCGCTGGGGCGAGGCGACCGCCGACGGCGTCGAGTTGGCACGCGATCTCGTCAACCTGCCACCGAACGTCGCCACGCCCACGCACCTCGCCGAGGTCGCCGAGCAACTCGCGCGCGACCACGGCTTCGCGGTCACGATCGGCGACCGCGCGTGGGCGGAGGCCCGCGGGATGGGCGCCTTCCTCGCCGTCGCGCAGGGCGCCGGCCACGAGCCGCGCTTCATCGTGCTCGAGCACGACCCGAGCCGCGGCAAGGAGGCGCCGCTGGTGCTGGTGGGCAAGGGCGTCACCTTCGACAGCGGTGGCGTGTCGATCAAGGGCCGCGCCGGCATGGAGGCGATGAAGAGCGACATGGCCGGCGGCGCGGCGGTGCTGGGCGCCATGCGCACCCTCGGCCGGCTGCGCAGCCCGCGGCGCGTGATCGCGTTGGTGCCGGCGACGGAGAACATGCTCGACGCGCACGCCTACCGGCCGGCGGACGTCCTGACGGCGTCCAACGGCCTGACGATCGAGGTGATCTCCACCGACGCCGAGGGCCGGCTGCTGCTGGCCGACGCGCTCGCCTACGCCCAGCAGCTGAAGCCGAAGGCGGTCGTCGACCTGGCCACGCTGACGGGCGCCTGCGTGGTGGCCCTCGGCCGCGGCACGGCCGCCGGCCGCTTCGCCAACGACGACGCCCTGGCGGCCCGCGTCGACGCCGCCGCGGCGGCCACCCACGAGCGTGTCTGGCCGCTGCCGCTGTGGCCCGAGTACCTCGACGACCTCGAGAGCGACGTCGCCGACATGAAGAACTCCAGCGGCAAGCCACACGGCGGGGCCCCCGTCGCGGCCGCCTTCCTGCAGCGCTTCGTCGATTACCCGTGGGTGCACCTCGACATCGCGGGCATGGCCATGCGCGACGACGCGCGCGGCTACCACACGAAGGGCGCCACCGGCTTCGGCGTGCGCCTGCTGGTCCACTGGGTCACCCACGCCTGAGCGGCGCCGGCGGGCGCCGTCCGACCGGGGGTACGATGACGGCAGATGGACGTCGTCCCTGACGCGGATGCCCGATCGGGGTCGGCCGCCGCCCTCGACGACCACACGCGCCGATGGGCCTACGCCGGCGTGCTGGTCACGCTCTTCCTGTCGTCGACCAACCTGACGGTCGTCGGCACGGCCCTGCCGCGCATCATCGCCGAGCTCGACGGCTTCTCGCTGTACGCCTGGGCGTTCACCGGCTTCACCCTGGCCTCCACGGTCTCGACGCCGATCTACGGCCGCCTCTCCGACACGCTGGGGCGCAAGCGGGTCCTGCTCTTCGGCATCGTGCTGTTCTCGCTCGCCTCGGTCGCCGCTGGTTTCAGCGCCAGCATGCCGCAGCTCGTCGCCCTGCGCGTGCTTCAGGGCCTCGGCGGCGGCGCCCTGATGTCGATGGCCTTCGCGGTCATCGCCGACGTCTTCCCGCCACGCCAACGCAGCAAGTACCAGGGCCTGACGGGCATCGTCTGGGGCGCCTCGAGCGTCGTCGGACCGGTCATCGGCGGGCTGATCACCGACCTGCTCGGCTGGCGCTGGGTCTTCTTCGTCAACGTGCCCGTGGCCCTGGTGGCGCTGGTCGTGATCCAGCAGCACCTGCCCGCGGGCGAGCGGCGGCCGGGGGCCCCCATCGACCTGGTCGGGGCCGGCCTGCTCACCATCGGCATGCTCGCGACGATGCTGGCGCTGTCGTGGAGCGGCGACGGCCTCGCATGGCAAGACCCCGGCGTGTGGGCGACCCTGCTGCTAGGCGCCGCCGCCCTGGCGGCCTTCGCGGCCTGGCAGGCGCGCTCCCCGGCGCCGGTGCTGCCGCCGGAGCTCCTGCGAGAGCGCACGGTGGCGATCGCCAACGCCGCCGGCTTCCTGCTCGGCGTCGGCCTGTTCGGCGCGACGATCTACCTGCCGCTCTACATCCAGGGCGTCGCGGGCCTGTCGGCGGCCGCCTCCGGGTTCGCGCTCACGCCGCTCATCCTCGGGATGATCCTCTCCGGCAGCCTCTCCGGCATCTGGTCGAGCCGCATCGGTCGCTACCGCCGCTTCGTCATCGCGGGCCTGACGGTGGCGGTGGCGGGGTTCGCGCTCGGCACCACGATGGGGCCCGACACGCCCATCGGCTTCGTCGTCGGGGCGATGTTCCTCCTCGGCCTCGGCCTCGGGCCCACCAACGCGATGTTCCTGGTCGCCGTCCAGGCCACGGCGCCGCCGCGGTTGCTCGGCACGGCCACCAGCGCGCACCAGTTCTTCCGCCAGGTCGGCGGCACCCTCGGCGTCGCGTTGTTCGGCGCCCTGATGGCGCAACAGGCGGCGGTGACGTTCGAGCGCGACATCGCGCCGCTCGTCGCGGGGCTCCCGCCCGCGGCGGTCGCCACCGTGGCCACGCCCGACCTGCTCACCGACCCGGCGGCCGCCGCGGCCGCCGACGCCGCCGTCGGGTCGCGCATCGGCACGGCGGCCTACGCGGCGCTGCTGGAGGCCTGGCGCGCCGGACTCGGCCGTGGCGTCACGCTCGTGTTCCAAGTCTCCGGGGCGCTCGCGACGCTGGCGTGGTTCGCCACCTGGTGGGCCCCGGCGCTGCGGCTGGGCGACCAGGAGACGGTCGCCGACGCCGTGCCGCGGCCCGCGAGCTAATTGAGCAGCCGCTCGACCGTCGCGGCCGGCTCCGACCACGGACGAACCCGCGGCCGGCCGCCCTCGAAGGAGAGCCAACCCTCGTCGCCAGGGAGCGCGTCCGCGGGGGCGTCGCGCGGCGCCACCTCGTACGCCCGACCGGTGTCGGTCGAATGCCACACCTGGAAGCGCTCGCCCACGACCTCGCAGCGCACGCGGAAGGCGGCGTCGAAGCGCGCCGCCGCGCGCGCGTCGGCGGGATCGACGGCGTGCTCCTCCCAGGCGGGCGGCGGTGCCGTCCGCAGCCGCCGCCAGTGGCGCCACAACGACCCCCATGCGCGAACGCCCTCCGCGAGGGCCGCTCCACGCGTGCGCCACGCCGCGCGTCCCCTCGCGGTCCAAGGCGGATCGCGCCTCAGCGGTCGCCACGCCAGCGCCGCCGCACCGCCGACCAACAGCCCCACGAACAGCGTGCCGCCGAGGACGCTGACGAGGGCCGCGCCCGCGAAGAAGGCCGCTGCCGGACCCAGCCAGGAGGATCCCGACGCCCGCCTCATGGCGCTCCCCGGAGACGGCCATGCGTCACTGCCATGGGACGAGGGTACCGCGTGAACCGTCCCGCAACGTGGCGGCGACGGGTCCGGTAGGCTGGCGCCATCGTCACCGCGGCGCCTGCCGCCAGGAGTTGCCATGGTCCGACGACTGTTCCCCGCGATCTCGCTCTGGTTCGCCCTGGGCGTGGCGGGCGCCCAAGGCGCCGGCGGCTGGCAGGTCGAGAGCGACTTCGACCTGTACAGCTTCCTAGGCCTCGGCTCGATCCGGGTGGCCGCCTACCAGTCGCCCGCGGACCTCGACCCCAGCGACGCCCTGCTGGTGATCGGTTGCGCCCCCGGCGCACCCTCGGGCTTCGAGATCGCCGCCTGGGTCGCGCCCGCGGGGACCTTCGCCCTCGGGCCCGAGACCCTCGACGTCGACGTGCTCGTGCGCTTCGACCAGGGCGCCGTGCTGAACCAGACGTGGTTCCTCGCGGAGGGCGCCTTCGTGTCCGAGGCCGTCCCGTACCCCGGTCTCGACGAGGCCCTGTTCGCGGGCCTCGCGACGGCCACCAACCTCGCGCTGCGCATCCAGGCCGATCCCGTGACCGGCGTCCAGGAGCGCACCTTCCAGTACGACGTCGGCGGCTTCTCGCAGGCGCTCGCCGAGCTGCGCTGCGGCACGCCGGACCCGGCCCCCGGGCCCGCGGCCGACCCCTTCGACGACGCGACCCCGGCCGACGACCCCTTCGCCGACGCCGCGGCGAACGAGGATGGCCCCGGGCTGGTCGTCGGCGCCTGGGCGTTCGACGGCACCGACGGGATGGTGGCCGCCGGCGAGCTCGGCGTGCTGGCCGTGTACTGTGCCCCCGACGCCGTGAACGGCGTCGAGATCGAGGTCGGTGACTACGCCCTGGCCGCCCCCGCCTACGACGTCGTCTTCCGCTCGGGCAACATCGACTTCCTGAAGACGACCGCCACACGCAACCAGTTCGACGCCGCGCAACTCGACGGCGACGACGTCGAGGACCGGCTGGTGCGCTTCCTCCGGGGGGTGATCGACGTGACCATCACGCTGACGCCGCGGTCCGGCGAGAGCCCAGCGATGGCCTACCGCGTGCCGACCGACGGCTTCAACGAAGCCCTCGCCGCCCTCGGCTGCTACGCGGACGACCGCTGAGCCGGTCGTGGCCGGCGCCCGCAACGTGACCGCGGCGCTTGCCCCCGAGGCCCGAGCGACGGTTCGCGCGCTCGTGCTCGACGCCGACGATCGGTTGCTGCTGCAGTCCTACCTCGACCCGTCCGTGCACCGGCCCGGCGGTCTCCCCCACCGCGCCCCGGTGTGGATCGCGCCCGGCGGCGGCCTGGCGCCGGGCGAGGCGGCGGAGGCGGGCCTGGAGCGCGAGCTGCGGGAGGAGACCGGCATCGTCGGCGTCGCGTGGGGTCCCTGGCTGTGGCGACGGACGGTGGACCTGCACTACCAAGCCCGCGTGCGCCGCTTCGTCGAGCACTACCGGCTCGGGCGGGTGGCCACCGCCTCGCCGCGGGTCGAGCCCACGGCGCTCGACCCGCACGAACGCGACGTGCTGGTCGGCCACCGCTGGTGGCCCGTGCCCGAGCTGCTGGCGACGACCGACGTCGTCTACCCGCCGCGGCTGGCCGCACGCCTCGCGGGCGTGCTGGCGGGCGCGGCCACGGACGCGGTGGTCGACATCACCCACGAGGGCTGAGGGGCATCGCGCCCCGCGCCGATCTCAGGTGGGACGGGCGTCGACGACGGCCAGGCCATAGACCAGCACGTCGATCATCGTGTGCGCCATCGCCCGCTGGTCGTGCTCGCCGTAGCCGCGCCCCTCGGCGAACGCGACCGCGTCGAGGATGGCCAGCAGCGAACCGGCCAGCAGGTCGGGGTCGAGCTCCCGCGCCTCACCGACCGCCATCGCCCCGCGGAAGACCTCGGTGATCGGCTGCATCAACGAGGCGTAGGCGGGGCCCGCCAGCGCGGCCGCCTCGGCGTCGCCGAGCGCGGGCATGTCGGAGGTCATCATCCGCAGGAAGTTCATCGGCGCCTGGCCCACGTACCAGTCGGCGACCGCGCGCAGGCGCGGACGCAGGCGCGACCCGGCCCCAGCCAGGGCGCGCTCGAGCCCCACGCGGTGGTGCGCGATCATCCGCTCGAACACCTCGCGGTAGAGCTGCGCCTTGCCCCCGGGCGCGTGGTGGTAGAGCGACGCCTGGCGCATGCCCGCGGCGTCGGCGATCTCGCGCATCGTCACGCGCGCCAGGCCGCGCTCGGCGAACAACGCCTCCGCGACGTCGAGCACCCGCTCGCGGGCCTCGGAGGGCTCGCCCGTCGCCGCCGCCACCGCACGCATCAGGCGTTCACGATACCGCGCGCGATCGCTGCGCCGACCATGGCCGTGCTCACCGTCGCAGGCAGCGCGTGCGCCCTACGACCAGTCGATCACCACCTTGCCGCACTGGCCCGAGCGCATGAGGTCGAAGCCCTCCTGAAAGCGCGCGATGGGCAACTCGTGGGTGACGATCGGCGAGAGATCGAGCCCAGAGGTGATCAGTCCGGCCATCTTGTACCAGGTCTCGAACATCTCGCGGCCGTAGATGCCCTTGAGGAACAGGCCCCTGAAGATGACCAGGTTCCAGTCGATCGCCACCTCTTCGCTCGGCACGCCCAGCAGCGCGACGTGCCCGCCGTAGTTCATCGCCGACAGCAGCTGCCGCAGCGCGGCGGGGGCGCCCGACATCTCGAGTCCCACGTCGAAGCCCTCGGTCATGCCGAGGTCGGCCATCACGTCGGCGAGGTCGAAGCCCACCTCGCTGGGGTCGATCGCCAGCGTCGCCCCCATGCGCCGCGCGAGCTCGAGGCGGTAGGGGTTGACGTCGGTGACGACCACGTGGCGGGCGCCGACGAAGCGGCACACCGCGGCGGCCATGCAGCCGATGGGGCCACCGCCGGTGATCAGCACGTCCTCGCCCACCAGGTCGAAGGAGAGCGCGGTGTGCACGGCGTTGCCGAAGGGGTCGAGGATGGCGGCGAAGCGGTCGGGCAGCTCGTCCGGTAGCTTGAAGACGTTGCTGGCCGGTAGGACGAAGCGCTCGGCGAACGCCCCCGGCACGTTGACGCCGACCCCGACGGTGTTGCGGCACAGGTGCCGGCGCCCGGCGCGGCAGTTGCGGCAGTGGCCGCAGGTCAGGTGGCCCTCGCCGGAGACGCGATCGCCGACCTCGACGCCGCGCACCTCGCTGCCGACGGCCTCGACGACGCCCATGTACTCGTGCCCGGTGACCATGGGCACCGGCACGGTGCGCCGCGCCCAGGCGTCCCACTCGTAGATGTGCACGTCGGTGCCGCAGATCGAGGTCTTGCGGATGCCGATCAGCACGTCGTTGGGTCCCACGGTGGGCTCCGGCGCGTCGAACGCCCAGATCCCTTCGCGCGGCTCGAGCTTGGCCAGGCTGAACACGGCCCCTCCTAGGCGATCAGGCCGAACTCGCGGCCGACCTTGACGAAGGCGTCGATCGCCCGATCGAGCTGCGCGCGGGTGTGCGCCGCCGACATCTGCGTGCGGATGCGCGCCTGCCCGCGCGGCACGACCGGGAACGAGAAGCCGACGACGTACACGCCCTCCTCGAGCATGCGCGCCGCCACCCGGCCCGCGAGCACCGCGTCGCCGATCATCACGGGCACGATCGGGTGGTCGGCGCCCGCCAGCGTGAAGCCCGCGGCCGTCATCCGCTCCCGGAAGTACGCGGCGTTGGCGTGCACCCGAGCGCGCAGCTCGTCGCCGCCCTCGAGCAGGTCGAGGACGGCCAGGGAGGCGGCGACGACCGAGGGCGCCAGCGCGTTGCTGAAGAGGTAGGGGCGCGAGCGCTGGCGCAGGAGCTCGACGATCTCGGCGGGCCCGGCGGTGTAGCCGCCGCTCGCCCCGCCCAACGCCTTGCCCAAGGTGCCGGTGATCAGGTCGACGCGCTGCATGACGCCCGCGTGCTCGTGGGTCCCGCGCCCGCGCTCGCCCATGAAGCCGACCGCGTGCGAGTCGTCGACCATGACCAGCGCGTCGTGCCGCTCGGCGAGCTCGCAGATGCCGGCGAGCGGCGCCACGACCCCGTCCATGCTGAAGACCCCGTCGCTGACGATCAACCGGAAGCGGGCGTCCGCCGCCGCGGTCAACTGCGCCTCGAGGTCCGCGAGGTCGGCGTTGGCGTAGCGGAAGCGCCGGGCCTTGCACAGGCGCACGCCGTCGATGATCGAGGCGTGGTTGAGGGCGTCGCTGACGATCGCGTCGTCGGGGCCCAGCAGCGTCTCGAACAGGCCGGTGTTGGCGTCGAAGCAGCTGGAGTACAGGATGGCGTCCTCGGTGCCGAGGTAGGTGGCGAGGCGGCGCTCCAGCTCGCGGTGCTGGTCCTGCGTGCCGCAGATGAAGCGCACCGAGGCGACGCCGAAACCGTGCTCGTCGATGCCGCGCTTGGCGGCGGCCATGACGTCGGGGTGGTTCGCGAGGCCCAGGTAGTTGTTGGCGCACAGGTTGAGGACCGTGCGGCCGTCGGCGAGGGTGACCTCGGCCTGCTGCTGACCGACGATCTCGCGCTCGCGCTTGGTCAGGCCCTCGCGCTCGATGCCGTCGAGCTCGGCGCGGACGAAGTCGAGGTAGCGGTTGCGGGCGACGGTCACGGCGGCGACCTCCCTGCGCGGAGGCCGGGTCGAGGACCGGGTTCCGGTGTCCTCGCCGGTGGCGCCGCGCTCGTCCCCCAGGCTACCAGACGCGCTTCGGCGCCGCCGGGCGGGTCACGGATAGGGGATGTCGTCGCCGCGTTGGACCGGCCGCCCGAGCTCGCCCGGCGTCCCGTCGGCCTCGTCGTAGCGCCCGGCGAGCTCGTCGAGCTTCGTGCGCTCCCAGCGCGGCACGCCGGCGTAGTACGCGGCGCGCCCCAGCACGTGCGCCGCCACGGGCGCGGTGAGCAGCAGGAAGAAGAACACCACGAACGACCGCACGGTGATGCCGAGCTCGCCGAACACGATCGACGCCGCACCCAGCATGAGGCCCGCACCCAGGGTGCCCGCCTTGGTGGCGGCGTGCATGCGCATGTACACGTCGGGGAAGCGCACGACGCCGATCGCCGAGACGAGGACGAAGGCGGCGCCCGCGAGCAGCAGAACCCCGGCGATGAGCTCGACCCAGTTCACTCGGCGTTCTCCCCCTGCCACTCGATGAAGCGCGCGAAGGCGACGGTGCTCAGGAAGGCGATCAGCGCCAGCGCGATGGCCGCGTCGAGCAGCACCGGCTGCTGGGTGGCGATCGCCACCACCGAGATCACCGACACGGCGAGCAGCCCCACCAGGTCGAGGGCCACCACCCGGTCGGGCAGGCTCGGGCCGCGCATGACGCGCAGCGAGGCCACCAGGATGGAGACGGCGACCGCGACCATCGTCACCAAGGTCGCCACGCTGAGGAACGTCCAGGGCCCCTCGAACAGGATCAACGGAACACCTCCTGGATGCGCTCTTCGAAGTCGTGCTTGATCGCCTGCCGGGCGGCCTCCGGGTCCTCGCCGTACATCGTGTGGACGTACAGGCACGAACGGTCCTCCGAGAGGTCGATCGACAGCGTGCCGGGCGTCAGGGACACCATGTTCGCCAGCAGCACGATGGCCGCCTCGTTGCGCAACTCGAGCGGCACGGCGACCACGGCCGGCGTGAAGCTGAGGGTCGGGCGCAGCACGTCGATCGCGACCCGAATCCCCGACGCGAACAGCTCCCACAGGAAGAAGAACGCCAGCGCGATGGCGCGGTAGAAGCGGATGCCGTAGCGCGGGTCGCCGAGCACGGGGCCGAGCAGGTGGAGCACGCCGCCGCCGACGAAGATCCCCATCAGCAGGCTCGGGAACGTCAGGCTCCCGGTCGCCATCGCCCACAGGACGGCCATCCCCAGGTGCAGGCCCAGCAGGCTCATCGCGCACCCCCCTGTGCGACGAACGCGGCGGCGGCCGCCTCGCCGAGAACGGCCCGAACGTAACCGGTCGGATCGGTCAACTCGGCACCGATGCGTTCGGCGAGCGCGAAGAACGGCGCGCTGGCGAAGCCCATCGCCAGCGTCAGCAGCGCCAGCGCGACGACGGGGGCGTACAGCAGCGCCGGCGCGGGACCGGCGCGTAGCTCGACGCCTGCCGGCGCCGGCGACCAGAACGCGGCCAGCCAGATCTTGGTCATGGAGTACAGCGTCAGCAGGCCGACGGACAGCGACACCGCCACGAGCGGCCACGCCTGGACCTCGAAGCCCGCGCGGATGACGACGAGCTTGGCCCAGAAGCCGGACAGCGGCGGGAAGCCCGCCAGCGAGAAGGCCGCGATGACGAACAGCACCGCCAGCAGCGGCCGGTGGCGGTAGAGGCCGCCGAGCTTCTTGAGCTCGAAGCTGCCGGCGTACCAGCGGGCGATGCCCGCGATGAGGAAGAGGTTCGCCTTGGCGAAGATGTTGTGGACCATGTAGAAGACGGCGCCGCCGAGCCCGAGGGGCGTGAAGAACGCCAGGCCCATGACCATGTAGCCGATCTGGCTGACGATGTGGAACGACAGGATCTTGCGGAACTCGGTCTGCGCGGCGGCCCCGAGGACGCCGACGACCATCGTGATGCCCGCGATCCAGGCGAGCAGCCCGTGCGTCAGGGCCACGTCGGCGACGAACAGCAGCGTGAAGCCCCGCAGCAGCGCGTACACGCCCACCTTCGTCAGCATGCCGCCGAACAGCGCCGAGATCGCCACCGGCGGCGTGTGGTACGAGGCCGGCAGCCAGAAGAACAGCGGGAAGATGGCTGCCTTGATGCCGAACGCGACCAGGAAGATCATCGCCAGGGTCGTCGCGAGGCCATCGGGTACCAGCGGCAGCTTGAGCGCCAGGTCCGCCATGTTGAGGGTGCCCGTGGCCCCGTACAGCAGGCCGATGCCGGTGAGCAGCAGCATCGAGGCGACGAGGTTGGCGGCGACGTACTTGATGCCGCCCTCGAGCTGCTCGCGCCGGTTGCCGAGCGTGAGCAGCACGAAGCTGGCGATCAGCAGCAGCTCGAACCAGACGTAGAGGTTGAACAGGTCGCCGGTGAGGAAGGCGCCGTTCACGCCGGCAAGGAGCACGTGGAACATGGGGTGGTAGCCGAGCCGCTCGCGGTCCGCGTCGAGGTCGCGCAGCGCGTAGACCGCGACGGCCGTCCCCATGATGCCGTTGACCAGGACCATGACCGCGGAGAGGTGGTCGGCGACGAAGGAGATCCCGAACGGCGCGTCCCAGCCGCCGAACTGCACGACCAGGATGCCCTGGGTGGCCACCCGGGCCAACAGGACCGCGGCCAGGGCCAGCTGGACCGCCGCGGAGGCGGTGGACAGCGTCCGCTGGATCGGCAACCTGCCCTGGAGCAGCACGAGGATGGCGGCGGTGGCCAGGGGCCACACCACGGGGGCGACGAGCAGCGCGCTCATGCCGGCGCCTCGTCGTCGGGCAGGCCGGCAACGGGCTGCGGATCGTCGAGGTGCGCCGTCAGCCGATCGGTGCGCAGCGTCCCCAGCCGCTCGTAGACCCGCAGCAGCAGCACCATCGCGAACACCGTCAGGCCGAAGCCGATGACGATCGCCGTCAGGATCAGGGCCTGCGGCAGCGCGTTGGCCACCTCACCGACCGGCACCGAGGCGCCCTCGGGGATGATCGGGGGCGCGCCGCGCGAGATCCCACCGGCGGTGAACACGAGCAGGTTGACCCCGCTCGACAGCAGGATCAGGCCGAAGACGAAGCGCAGCAGGTTGCGCTGCATGACGAGGTAGAAGCCCCCGGCGAACACGGCGCCCACGACGACGGCGAGGTAGGCCTCCACGTCAGCGCTCCTCCAGCGACAGCACGAAGCGCAGGATCACGCCGACGACCACGAGGTAGACGCCGACGTCGAACAGCAGCGGCGTGCTGAGCTTGAGCTCCTGGTCCCCGACGGCGATCACCCACCACAAACCGGTCAGGAACTCGCGACCGGCGAGCATCCCCAACAGGCCCGCGACGACCGTCGCGGCCATCCCCCAGCCCACCAGCAGCTCCGGGCGGACGCGCAGCAGCCTGGCCGCCGCGTCGGCGCCGAACGCGATCGCGTAGAGGGCGGCGGCGGCCGCCGCCACCAGCCCGCCGATGAAGCCGCCGCCGGGCAGGTCGTGGCCGCGCAGGAGCAGGAAGATGCTGATCAGCAGGAGCACCACGATGATCGGTCGCGTGGTCGTCCGTAGGATGAGGCTCTTCACTGGGCACCGCCATCGGGCTCCCGCCGGGCGGCGTCGGCGTCACCGCGGCCGAGACGGCGGCGTAGCAGCGCCCCGACGCCACCCGCGGCGACGGCCAGGACGACGACCTCGGCGAGGGTGTCGACCGCGCGGAAGTCGACCAGGATGACGTTGACGATGTTGCGGCCATTCGCGGCGGGGTAGCTGTTGGCCTCGAAGAAGCGGGTGAGGGCGCCGTCGAACGGCAGGCCGGTGACGGCCAGGAGCAGGCCCGTGATCAGCGCGCCACCGGCGATCGCGACGGCCCCCGAGAGCCAGCGGATATCCCTGCCGCCCTCCCCCCGCAACGCGCTCGACGGCAGCCGGATCAGCACCAGCGCCGCGATGATGACCACCAGCGTGTCGACGAGGAACTGGGTGATCGCGAGATCGGGCGCCGCGAACAGGACGAACACGAAGGCGACCCCGAAGCCGACGACGCCGAGCGAGGTGATCACCACCAGCCGCGAATGCGAGCGCACCACCGTGGCGGTCGCCAACAGGATGACGGCGAAGTAGAGGAACTCGTGGAGGTAGGCACCCGACGGCGCCCACACCATGCTCTCCAGACCGCCGCGCCACAGCGCCACGCCGCCGGTCAACGCCACGGTGAAGGCCACGATGATCGTCAGGTGATGGCGCAGGTCGTCCGACTGGACGAAGCGGGTCTGCAGCGCGGCGAAGCGCAGCAGCCAGCGCCAGCCGCCCTCGTACACGGCGACCGGCCCGACGCGAACGCCGCCGAAGCGCGCCAGCAGCAGCGGCTGCCACCGCCGCCAGGTCGCGGCCAGCGCGACGCCGAGCGACACCGTGAGCAGCGACAGCCCGAGCGCGAGCGTGAGGCCGTGCCACAGGTAGAGGTCGAACGCGTACGGCGCGCCCAGCACGGCGGCCGCGGCCGGGCGCATGAGGCCGTCCTGGACGAGCCCAGGGACCAACCCGAACGTCAGGCCGAGCGCGGCGAGGGCGAGCGGCCCGACGAGCATCGACGGCGGCGCCTCGTGCGGCGCCTTGGGCGCCCGGACGGTACGCCCGGCGAAGGGCACCCACGCGACTTGCACCGCCACCAGGAGCAGCACCGCGCCGGCCGCGATCAGCCCGGCGAGCAGCCAGGGGGCACCCATAAGCCCCTCGTAGGCGAGTTCCTTGCCGATGAACCCGAGCATCGGCGGCAGGCCCGCCGCGCTGATGCCGGCCAGCCCGGCGGCCAGCCAGGTCCACGGCATCGAGCGCCCCAGGCCCGCCAGCCGCGTCACGTCTCGGGAACCGGCCTCGTGGTCGACGGAGCCGGCCGCCATGAACAGCGGCGCCTTGTACAGCGCGTGGGCGAAGAGGAACACGACCATCGCCTTGATCGCCGCGGGCGTCCCGACGCCGATCAGGAGCACCATGGTGCCGAGCGCGACGATCGTCGAGTAGGCCAACAGCCGCTTGCTGTCGCGCTGCAGCAGCGTCAGGAGCGTGGCGGCGAGCACCGTGGCGCCGCCGACGAGCGTGAGCAGCCAGAACCACTGCGGGGTACCGCCGAGGGCGGGTGCGAGGCGGGCGAGCAGGTACACGCCCGCCTTCACCATCGTGGCGGAGTGCAGGTACGACGACACCGGCGCCGGCGCCGCCATCGCGTTCGGCAGCCAGAAGTGGAACGGCCACTGGGCCGACTTGGTGAAGGCGCCGAGCGCGACCAGCGCCAGCGCCAGCGGGTACGCCGGGTGCTCGACGAGCACGGCGGGCGACGCCAGCAGCTCGCTGATGCGGTACGTGCCCGCCATCGAGCCCAGCAGGACGAAGCCGGCGAGCATCGCCAGGCCACCGCCGGCGGTGACGAACAGCCCCTGGAGGGCGTTGGCGCGGCTCTCCTCGGACTCGTGCTGGAAACCGATCAGGAAGAACGAGGTGATGCTGGTGAGTTCCCAGAACACGAACAGGAGGATCAGGTCGTCGCTGGTGACGACGCCCAGCATGGCCGCCATGAACGAGAAGAGCAGCAGGTAGAAGCGCGGCAGCTGGCGGTCGCCCGCCAGGTACCCACCCGCGTAGACCGCGACGAAGGTACCGATCCCGGCGATCAGCAACCCGAACAGCAGTGCCAGCCCGTCGACGCGGAACGCGAGCTCGACGCCCAGCTGGGGCACCCAGGACACGCGCTGTACGAGCGGCTCGCCCGCCGCCACCCTCGGGCCCAGGCTCAAGAAGTACAGCGTGAGGCCCGCGGGGAGGAGCGCCAACAGCCAACCCGCCGAGCGACCCAGCCGGCCGGTCACCCACGGCGCCACCAGCGCCGCGCCGAAGGCCAGCAGCAGCGCGATCAGCACGCGCGCCGCCCCCGCGACCGCGGCGCGCCACGCCGGGGCGCCGCGGGCAGACTCACTGTGGCGGCGCGGGCAGGCGCCGTCGGCGACCTCATCGGACCTCCTCGAACGCCCGCACCGCGGGCGAAGACCTCATGCGTACGCGCGCGACGCCGCCGTTCCACGGCGTCCGATGCCCAGCGGCGCGCGCGTAGCGCGTCAGCGACGGGGCGTCGGACCTTGGTATACCCCGACCGGCAGCGTCGCGCCAGGTACCCGAGCGACGTATCGGGCCACGGCTCAGCCGCCGAACAGCTCCGCGTAACCGACCCCGAGGCGCAGGCGCTCGAGCTCGGTCTCGCGCCCCTCCTCCTCCGGCCACGGCTCGTAGCGGACCGCGCCCGCGAGGCGGCGCACGGCCTCGACCACCCGGACCCTGCCGTCCCCCAGGGGGGCGAGCCGGAGCCGCACACGGGTGCCGGTCTTCGGCAGGGTGCGCTGCACCACCTGCGTCCCGGAGAAGAGATCGGGCTGCACGGCGTCCGACCCCGGCGCGCCGCGCAGGTCGCCCGCCGTGAAGGGAGGGGGGCGCCGCGGCATGCCCCCATGCTGGCGCGCGAGCCGTGGGCGCGGCAAGGACCTCACCACCCCCGCTCGGGCAGGTGCTGGAAGCGGCCCTCGACGCCGTGGCCGGGCAACTCGGTGAGCCACAGCTCCAGGGCGCCCCACCCCGCGTCGGGCAAGGTGATGGCGACCCGGTGCGTGCCGTTCGCCGACGACCAGCTGCCGCGCACCACGGCGCCCGCGTGCTCGTCGAGGAAGGTCTCGACCTCCTCCGCGAGCTGCGCCGCGCGCCCGGGCTCGACCACGAAGCACGCCTCCGCCGGTACCTGCGCCACCCGGCAGGCGTGCTCCTCGGCATGGAAGCGGCGCAGCAGGTCATCGACGACGGTGCCGTACGGGGTACCGGCCAGCGACCACGCGCCGGCCGACGACGTCGCCAGCGCGACGACGGCGACGAGGATCTGGGCCCGGAGCCAGGTCACGCGCTCACCACGGCACGAGGATACGCGACGGACGCGTCACGCGCCGACGGCCCCTGGGCGCTTGGCCAGGAACGCCCGCAGCCGCTCCAGCGTCCAGGCGTTGACGACGTGCTCGCGCGCGAGCCACGCCCGCCTCGCCGTCGCCACGCCGTAACGCAGGTCGTCGAGGCCGGCCACCGCGTGGGCATCGGTGTCGATCACCACGCGACAGCCGGCCGCGACGGCGCGCATGAGCTCGACGTCGCCGAGGTCGAGCCGGTAGGGGCTGGCGTTGCACTCGACCGCGACGCCGTGGGCGGCGGCGGCCTCGAAGACGGCGTCCAGATCCAGCGCCATGCCCTCCCTGCTGCCGAGCAGGCGGCCGGTGGGGTGCGCGAGGACGTTGACCTCGGGGTGCTGCAGCGCGCGCACGACGCGCTCGGTCTGCTGCGCCTGGGGGAGGTCGAGGTGGCCGTGCACGCTGACGATGACGAGGTCGAGGCGGGCCAGCCAGTCGTCGCCCAAGTCGAGGCGTCCGTCCTTGAGGATGTCGACCTCGAGGCCGCGCAGCAGCACGGGTCGCGGGCCGCCGCCGGGGCTCGCGGCGTCCTCCGCCGCGATCTCGTCGAGCTCGGCCCACTGGCGGGCGAGCTTCTCGGGGTCGAGCCCGCCGGTCATGCGCAGCGCCTGGGAGTGATCGGTGATCGCCATGTAGGCGTAGCCGCGCTCGGCGCAGGCGGCGCGCATGGCACGGATGTCGGCCGTCCCGTCGGACCAGTCGGAGTGCATGTGCAGGTCGCCGCGGAGGTCGCTCGGCTCGAGCAGCCGCGGGAGGCTGCCTTCCGCCGCGGCGGCGATCTCGCCGCGGTCCTCGCGCAGCTCGGGCGGGACCCACGCCAGGCCCAGGGCGCGGTAGACGCCGTCCTCGTCCGCGCCGGCCAGGCGCTCGCCCCGCTCCGGGTGCTCCCCCTCGCCGCCGCGGAAGAGGCCGTACTCGGACAGCCGCAGGCCTCGGTCGACCGCGCGCTGGCGCAGGGCGACGTTGTGCGCCTTCGAGCCGGTGAAGTACTGCCAGGCGGCGCCGAAGGACGGCGCGGGCACCACCCGCAGGTCGACCTGCAGATCGCCCTCGAGCCGCACGCTGGTCTTGGTGTCGCCGCTGCCCAGCACCTCGGCGACGTCGGGGTGCTCGCGCAGGGCGGCCATGGCAGCGGCGGGCTGGTCCGCGACCGCCAGCAGGTCGACGTCGCCTACCGTGGCGCGACCGCGCCGGAGGCTGCCGGCGACCTCGACCCGCGCGATGCCGGGCGCGTCGCGGACGGCCGCGAGCAGCGGCGCGAGCGCCGCCTCGGCGTCGCCCAGGCGCACGCGCCCGCCGTGGCGGCGCACCTGCGCGACCCCCGCGAGCACCTTGGCCTGCGTCTTCTCGCCGAACCCGGCCAGCGCGGCGACGCGGCCGGCCCGCGCCGCGCGGTCGAGGTCGTCCAGCGACGTCACGCCCAGCTCGCGCCACAGCGTCGCCGCGCGCTTCGGTCCCACCCCGGGCACCCGCACCACGTCGAGCAGGCCGACCGGGACGCGCTCGGCGACCTCGCGCAAGGCGGGGATCTCGCCGTCGTCGAACAGCGTCGTGACCGCGGCGGCCAGGTCCTTGCCGACGCCCTTGAGCGCGGTCAGGTCGCCGCCGCGGGCGAGCACGTCGGCGATCGCCTCCGGGTGCGTCTCGATCGACTCGGCGGCGCCACGGTAGGCGCGCACGCGGAAGGCGTTGGCGCCGTCGATCTCGAGGAGGTCGGCGAGCCGCGCCAACCTAGCCGCGACGGCCGCGTTGGAGAAGCGTCGCCCGCTCACGGCCGCCCCCGCGGGCGCACCGCGCGTCGCCTACCCGGTTGGCTCATGATGCCTCCTGCTGCAGCTCGGCCGGGTCGACCCCGCGCTCCTCGAGGAACGCGAGGAAGCCCGCCTCGTCGACCACGGGTAGCGCCAGCGCCGTGGCCTTCTCCAGCTTGGAGCCGGCGTCGGCACCCGCCACGACCAGGGTCGTGCGCTTCGACACGCTGCTCGTGGCGCGGCCGCCGAGGCGCGCGACCAGGGCCTCGGCGTCGCCGCGCGCGAAGCCCGAGAGCGCGCCGGTGAAGACCAGGGTCTCCCCCGCCAGGGCGTCGGACGACGGCGCCACGACCTCGTAGGGCTCGACCTCGACCCGCCCATCGAGCAGGCGGTCGACGACGCGCGCGTTGCGCGGATCGGCGAAGAAGCCGGCGATGGCGGCGGCCATCACGCCGCCGATGCCGCGGACGCCCTCGAGCGTCGCCGCGTCGGCGGCGCGCAGGGCCTCGACGGTGCCGAAGCGTTCGGCCAGCGCGCGCGCCACGGCGGGGCCGACCTCGGGGATCCCGAGCGCCACCAGGAAGCGTGGCAGGGTCGTCCGGGCGGCCTTGCGGACGGCGGCCTCGAGGTTGGCGGCCGAGACCTCGGCGAAGCCCTCGAGGCGCTCGAAGTCGGCGGCCGTCAGGTCGAACAGGTCGGGGAGCTCGTGCACCAGGCCGGCCTCGACGAGCAGGCGGGCGGTGACGTCGCCTAGCCCCTCGACGTCGAGCGCGATGCGGCTGCCGAGGTGGACGAGGCGCGCGACGGCCTGCGCCGGGCAGCCGAAGGCGTTGGGGCAGACGGTGTAGGGGCCGCGGTCGATCAGCGGCGTGCCGCAGCTGGGGCAGGCCTCGGGCATGCGGAAGGGCTCGCCGCGCTCCGCGCCGGGCGGCCCCTCCAGCCGCTCGACCACCTGCGGGATGACGTCGCCGGCGCGCTCGACGCGCACGGTGTCCCCCTCGCGGATGTCCTTGCGGCTCAGGTCCTCGCGGTTGTGCAGGTTGGCCCGGCCGACCGTGACGCCGCCGATGCTGACCGGCCGCAGCAGCGCCACCGGCGTGACGACGCCGGTGCGGCCGACGCTGGCGACGATGCGCAGGACCTGGCTGACCTCCTTGCGCGGCGGGAACTTGATCGCGAAAGCCCAGCGCGGGTGGTGGGCGGTGTCGCCGAGGCGCCGGCGGGCGGCGAGGTCGTCGAGCTTGACCACCAGGCCGTCGACCTCGTAGGCGAGCGCGTCGCGCCGCTCGGCGAAGGCCTCGAAGGCCGCCCAGACGGCGTCCGCGCTGCCCAGAAAGCGGTTCTCGGGGTTGGTGGGCAGGCCCCAGTCCGCGAGGGCCTCCAGGACCTCCTGGTGGCGCGTCAGGCCGCCATGGCCGTCCTCGCCGGCCCCGGCCTCGAGCATGTCGTAGGCGAAGAGCGTGAGCGGCCGCTGGGCGGCCAGGGCGGGGTCGAGTTGGCGCACGCTACCGGCCGCGAGGTTGCGCGGGCTGGCGAAGGGCGTCTTGCCCTCCTGCATCAGCCGCTCGTTGACGTCGTCGAAGGCCTCGAGCGTCAGGTAGACCTCGCCGCGCACCGACAGCAGCGGCGGCACGGGCCGGTGGGCGCCGTCGAGCTCGAGCGGCAGCGCGCGGATCGTGCGCACGTTGTGGCTGATGACCTCGCCGACGAGGCCGTCGCCGCGGGTGACCGCGCGGACGAAGCGCCCCGACTCGTACACGAGCTCGACGGAGAGGCCGTCGATCTTGGGTTCGACCGAGTAGACGACCTCGGCGTCCTCGCCGAGCGCGCGCCGTACGCGGGCGTCGAACTGCCGGAACGCCTCCTCCTTGGCCGAGGAGTCGAGGCTGCGCATCGGCGCGAGGTGGGCGGCGGACTCGAGGCCGGCGACCGGCGCGCCGCCGACGCGCTGGCTGGGGCTGTCCGGGTCGACGAGGTCGGGGTGCCGCGCCTCGAGGTCGCGCAGCTCGTGCCACAGAGCGTCGTAGGCCTCGTCGCCGATCTCCGGGGCGTCGAGCTGGTGGTAGAGGCGGTCGTGGCGGGCGATCTCGCGGCGCAACTCCGCCAGCCGGTGGCGGACGTCGGCGGGGGGCGGGGGGTCGCCCGGGGGGGAGGACGGCATGTCCTCAGTGTAGGTGTCGCCAGGCGACGACGGGTGCCGTCGCCGCGCGCGACCGCGCGGGCCGTCGGGGCCGGGCCGGCCGTCGGTCTCGGGCGCCGGCCACGACCGCCTCGAGCGCGTCGTACACGAAGACCAGCGTGCCACCGACGACGACGATGGCGAGGAAGGCGGCGAGCAGGAGAAGGGGGGTCATCGGGGCCTCCGGGGATGGCGTTGTGCCTCGGAGGAGAGCATACCGCGTTAATTACGGTATGGCGTGAGGCGGGCCACATCGAGCCGCGACGAACCGCGCCGCCATGCGGGCGAGGCATGGCGGCGCGGGCGGGTTCGGCGTCCGGCGGTCAGACCCGCTGGATCAGCCGCGCCTCGTCGAGGCGCGCGTCACCGACGGCGCGGTCGACCGGATACGCCTCGAGCAGCTCGCTGGCGACCGGCCGCAGCAGGTCCGCGAGCTCGCCGACGTCGCGGGTGTCGGGGTCGAGCCAACGGGCGAAGGCGTCCGCCTCGAGGACCACGGGCATGCGGTCGTGCAGCGTCGCCATCAGCTCGTTGGGCTCGGTGGTGAGGATGGTGGCGCTGCGGGCCGGTTCGCCGCGCGGGCGCTCGGCGTAGAGCCCGGCGAGGGCCATCGGGGCGCCGTCGCGCCGGTGGACGTAGTACGGCCGCTTGCCGCCGTCCTCGGCGCGCCACTCGTAGAAGCCGCTGGCGGGGACGACGCAGCGCGCCGATCGCGCCGCGTCGCGGAAGGACGGCTTCTCCCCCACGGTCTCGCTGCGGGCGTTGAACAGCAGGGCCTTGAAGGTGCCCGGCTCCTTGACCCAGGCGGGCACCAACCCCCAGCGGGCATCGAGCCGCTCGCGGCCGTCGCGGCCCTGGCGGACGATCGGCACCGTCTGCGTCGGCGCGATGTTGTAGCGCGGGGCCCACGCGAAGGCGTCGAGCTCGAAGAGCTCGGTCAGGTCCTGCTCGTCGTGGTAGAGGGTGTAGCGACCGCACACGGTCACGCCCCCCAACGGCGCAGCGGATGCATCAGCCGGCCGCCTCGCGCAACTCGTCCAGCAGCCGCCGCCGGTCGTCGGGCAGGTACTCCGCGAGCAGGTCGCCGTGGTCGACGAACGCGACGACGTCCTGCAACTGCGGTGGCAGGCTCGCGAAGCCGTGGGCGGCGAGCACGTCCAGGCGGCTCAGTTCGTAGAGGCTCCCCTGCCAGCCATCGCGCTCGATGCGCTCGAGCGTGAACTTGTGCAGCGTCGCCTGCATCAGCGTGTGCACCAGCTGCCGCTGGTCCTCGCTCATCGCCTCCCACGCGGACCGCCCGCGCTCGCGGCGCTGCTGGTGGAACGACTCCTGCAGCCCCGCGACGATCCCGCGCAGCGCCTCGCGGGTGAGCCGCGCGTCGGCGGCCTCGTTCGCCTCGCCCCGCGGCGGCTCGATGCCCTGCTGCAGCAGGCTGTGGACGAAGCCGGCCAGGTTGGCGATCGGTCGGCCCGCCTGCTCCGCCTTGCGCTGCAGCGTGCGGGCGTAGCGCACGACGTCGATGACACGCTGCGGGCCGTACTGCTTGACGCTGGCGTCGGGGTCCAGCGCCCAGCCGATCTCGCGCAGGTCGTCGGCCGCCTGCAGGGCGCGCAGCTTCGCCTCGCCGTCGCCCTCGCGCTTCACCCGCCGCGCGATGCTCTCGGGCAGCCGCACGCGCGGCTGGAAGACGTCGTTCTTCTCGATGAGGATCGAGACGTGCTGGTACTTGCGCCCCACCTTGCGGCCCTCGTAGGTGAACGTCAGCGAGGTGTAGCGCGAGAACTCGTCGCGGGCCCGGTCGAGGACGTAGGTGAAGTCCTTGAAGCGCTCGTACTTCCCGTCGAGGCCGAGGCGGAGCTTGAGGTCGTCGACGTCGAACTCGAGGTGGTGCTTCTCGCCGCCGTAGCTCGCGGTGTAGAGCACCTCGAAGAGCCGCATGCTGTTGA
Organism: Trueperaceae bacterium; assembly: GCA_011389865.1. GTDB lineage: Bacteria > Deinococcota > Deinococci > Deinococcales > Trueperaceae > JAABTL01. Next base: position 9,368 of record JAABTL010000007.1, on the reverse strand, counting down.
ACGACTCGAAGCTGAGCAGCTGGTCGGTCGGGATGATGCTGAAGTCGCGCCGCAGCTGCAGCAGGTACGGCCGGAGCTTGTCGTGGATCCTGAGCTCGATGCAGGCCAGCTTGTCCTTGCTGTCGCGCCCGCTGTCGTAGCGGGCCTCACTGACCCACTGGAACATGATCCAGTCGCCGTTGGGCTCCTTGACCTGGACGGTCTGCTCGAGGAGCTCGCGAGCCGAATCCTCGATGCGGTTGTAGATGCTCTTGCCGCGGATGTTGAAGATCTGGGCGTACTCCCAGGCGGTGATGCGGATCGGTTCGAGGTCGTGGTCGTCGCGGGTGATGTCGGAGAGCGCCAGCACCAGCAGGCGCTTGGTCAGGAGTCCCATCTCCTGGCGCGACAGCGCGAGCGGGTTGGCCTGGGTGACGGCGACGCGGCCACCCGTGCGGCGCTCGATGCCGCGGCGTGCCGCCGCCTTCGCCGCGGACTTCGGTCCGGAACGGCCCGTCTTCGAGTGCCCCGGGCGCGCGCGACCACCGGTACCGCCGCCGCCGACTGCTGGCGGGCGGACGTCGCCCGGGTCGACGGCCGGGTCGGCTCCCGAGGCGGGCGGCGAGGCCCCGTCTGCATGCACCGGTTCGCGTTCCATCGTCCCCCTCACGGCGATCATGGAACCATACGCGTGTGGGGAACGGTGTGTCAATGTTCACCACATGGCACGCGATGCGGGGAACTGGGGTCCCCCATTTTCCCCGTTTCCGTCCCCCGCCTTCCCCACATGGTCCCCGAGGTTCCCCACCGGGGTCCCCCGCGCGTCCCCCGACGGTCCCGCTCGCCTCCCGCGGCGGTCCCGCGGGCTCCCCACCACGAACGCCCGGGTGCCGTCCTGCTCGGCATCGACGCACCCTGCCTAATGGGAATGATAAAGGAAGAACTGAGAAAGACACCCAACAAAGGCTGGCCGGCCACGGCCGGCCAGCTGTTGCTGCGTCCATCACGATCGCCCCAGGCGACCACCGCCCGTGCGCCGCACATCGCCGGTACGCCAAGGAGCCAGAAGCACCACCAGCGGGTCCCTCTCCCTCCCCGTTCGCGGCTGCGGTACCGCCGGTTTCCCGCCACGACCGCGTGGCCGCACGATCGTACGCCGAGCACGCGCGACGCCAGTCGGCGGGGCGGCGCGCCACCCGGGTTCGCCCCGCCCCGCCTGCGGGTCCCCCGCGCCTACCAGTACGCCACGAAGCGGGAAACCTGAGGGACCCGCTGGCGCCGACATCGAGTCCCCCAGGATTCCCACCATGGGCCGGCGGGGCCCGCCGTTGCGCGGTTCGCGCGTGGCGCGATGACGACGGCTCGTGCGTAGAGAGCCCGTTGGGAACGCAGAAATCTGCGCGCGCGCGACCGGCTCAACGATGGCCGCGGTCCCCCATCGTTCCCGCTTCGCTGCGTGCGCGCCGATGCGATCCCGGGGGGCGCACGCCCGGCTCGGCCCCGGTCGCGACCGCCGGCGTGGACGGCGGCGGCCCGTCGGCGCCAGCGCGTGGGCTGCGGATGCGCGCGAGATGCGCGTGCAGCACGGCCCTTGCCGGGGGGACCTGGTTGCGGACGCGCGACGATCCGAAGTGGGACAGACGAGGGACTCGGGGCGCCGGCGAGGAGGCCTCGGCGCCGCGAAGTGGGACAATCGAGGAACCGGGCCCCGTCGATGGGGGCGACGGGCGCCATAACGTTATGGCGCCGGGGCCGACCGGCCGTTGCGAGCGCGTCCTGCAGTGGGTCGGAGCGAGCGAACGCGCTCGCCGGGCCGCGGCCGAGCGGCCGCGCGCGTGTGCCGGGTATGATGCGCGCACCGTGGAGGCCGGGTCGTTCGGGTGCGCCACGCGGGGGTCGGATCCATGATGGTGCTCACCTTCTTCAACCACGCCGGCGGCGTCGCCAAGACGAGCACGGTGCGCGACGTGGGTTACGTGTTGGCCGAGGGCGGCCGCCGCGTGCTGCTGATCGACATGGACCCCCAGGCGAACCTGACCAAGTGGCTCGGCGTCGACGAGGACGTCGACCTGGACCGGACCGTCTACCCCGCGATCCTCGGCGAGCCCGGGGACGGTACGGCCGAGGTCGCCAACGGCGACGAGCCCGACCTCCGCCTGCCCTCACCGCTGCAGGTCCACGGGATGGACCTCATCCCTGCGCACCTCAACATCGCGATCATCGAGCGCGAGATCCTCACCGTCTTCCTCGGCGTGCTGCGGCTCCGCGACGCCGTCCGCCGGCTGCACGGTTATGACTTCGTGCTGATCGACCCGCCGCCCAGCCTCGGCCAGCTGTCGGCGCTCGCGGTCGTCGCCTCGGACCGCGTGGTCGTCCCGCTGCCCACCAACCGCAAGGGCCTCGACGGGATCCCGACCGTCGTCAAGATGGTCCGCGAGTACAAGAAGGCGGCCCGCGACCTCGACATCGCGCTCTTCGTGTTGACGCAGCACGACCGCCGGACGCGACACGACCGGGAGAGCCACGAGATCATCGCCGCCCAGCTGCCGGCCGTGGCGCCGATCTCCTCGCCACTGGCCAGCCGCCCCGCGATCTACAGCGACGCGCAGGTGGAGGGTCTCCCGATCCCGCTGTACGCCCCGGGGAGCGAGGCGGACCGTGAGGTGCGCAAGGTGACGCAGGAGCTCCTCGCGGCGCTGGGGATGGACGCATGAGCGCCCGCAAGCGGCGTGGCGACCTCGACCGGGCCGCGGTGTTCGAGGCGATCCTCGGCGACCTGGGCCAGGCGGCGCCCGAGGCGCAGGCCGGAACCGGCGAGGGCGGCATCCGGCTCGACGACATCGTCTTCCCCGAGCGGCAGCCGCGCCAGTTCATGGACCCGGTGGCGCTGGCAGCGCTGACCGCCTCGGTCCGCGAGCACGGGGTGCTGGAGCCCGTCCTGGTTCGCCGCGTGGACGCCGGTTACGAGTTGATCGCCGGCGAGCGGCGCGCCCGCGCCGCCCGCGAGGCCGGCCTCAGCCACGTTCCGGCGATCGTCCTCGAGCTCGACGATCGCGAGGCCTTGGAGATCTCCATCATGGAGAACCTCCAGCGCGAGGATCTCAACGCCGTCGAGGAGACCGAGGCCGTCCTGCAGCTGCTCGAGTTGAGCCTCGAGCTCGACCGTGGGGGCGCGCTCGCGCTGCTCAACGAGTGCGTGCAGGAGGGCCGTGGGCGGGCGCCGCAGACCCGCTTCTCGGCCGACCAGAAGGGGGTCGCGATGGGCCTCTTCGAACGCCTCGGCCGCTTCACGCCGGCGTCGTTCCTGGCCAACCGCGTCCCCATCCTCGGCTTCCCCGACGAGCTGCTCGAGGCCGTGCGCCAGGGCCGGCTCGACTTCACCAAGGCCCAGGCCCTGGCCCGGGTCGACGACCCCGTCGACCGACGCCGCCTCCTCGAGGAGGCGGCCCGCGAGCGCCTCAGCCTCAGCCAGATCCGGCGCCGCATCACCGAGGCGCGTGCGGACCGCAAGGTCGACCGCCGCCTCGACGACGAGGTGCTCGATCGCCTGCACGCGGCCCGGCGGCTGCTGCAGCGGCGCTCGCTGGTACGGCTTCCCGAGGAGCGGTTGAGGCGGGTCGGGTCGCTGCTGGACGAGCTCCTCGAGCTGCTCGAAGAGGCCTGAGCCGGGGGCGGCCTGCCCTCCCCCGCTCGGGCCGCACCCTACGCCGGCGTCTCCTGCGGCGGGGACCACGTGCTAGCGTCCGGCATGCTCCACACAGCGACCGCCGAGTCCGTTCTCGCTGCCGCTCGTCGCGGTGGCGCCGACTTCGCCGAGCTCTACGTCGAGCGTTGGCGCCGCCGCACCCTGCGCACGATCGACGGCGAGGTCGAGGAGGCCGTCAGCGCCATCGAGCAGGGCGCCGGCCTCCGCCTCTTCTTCGGCACCGACGTCGTCTACGCCTACACCAACGACCTCGGCGACGAGGCGCTGAACGAACTGACGCAGACCCTCGTGCGCCTGCGCGGGGCGAGGGGTGCCGTCGACGCCGGCGGCGCCGGCGGGCTCGACCTCCGCAGGCGGGCCGCCGCGGGCGTGCACGCGCCGTCCGTGGCGTTCGAGTCGTTGCCGAAGGCCTGGCGGCTGGACCGCCTCCGTGAGTTGGACGCGGGCGCACGCGTCGACGCGAGCATCCGGCAGGTCGAGGGTCGCCTCCTCGAGTGGGAGCAGGACGTGACCGTCGTCAACAGCGAGGGCACCTGGGTCGACGATCGGCGGGTCCGAACGCGCTGCGCGGCCGTCGTCATCGCCAGCGACGGTGATCAGACCCAGACCGGCCACTTCGGGCCCGGGCTGTCGGTCGGTCTCGAGCTGTTCGAGCGCTTCGCGCCGGCGGCGATCGGCGAGCGGGCGGCGCGCCAGGCGCTCGTCAACCTACGGGCGCGCCCCGCGCCGGCAGGCACGATGCCGGTGGTGCTCGGCAACGGCTTCGGTGGGGTGATCTTCCACGAGGCGCTCGGCCACCTGGTCGAGACCACCTCGGTGGCCAGGCGCGCCTCGGTGCTCACGGACAAGCTCGGCGAGCAGATCGCCTCGCCGCAGGTGACCTACGTCGACGACGGCACGACGCCTCACGGCTGGGGCTCGTCCGAGTTCGACGACGAGGGCATGGCGACCGAGCGCACGGTGCTGATCGACCGTGGGGTGTTGACCTCGTACATGGTCGACCGCTGGGGTTCGCTGAAGACGGGCTACGCCCGCACCGGCTCGGGGCGACGCGAGAACTACACCTTCGCCCCCACCTCCCGCATGCGCAACACCTTCATCCTGCCGGGGGACGTCGAGGAACCCGCCGAGCTCTTCGCCGGCATCGAGCTGGGCCTCTACGCCAAGGCGCTGGGTGGCGGCCAGGTGAGGCCCGGCTCGGGCGAGTACAACTTCGCGGTGCAGGAGGGCTACCTGATCCGCGACGGCGAGGTCGCCGAGCCCGTGCGCGGCGCGATGCTGGTGGGCAAGGGCCCCGAGACGATCAAGCTGGTCGACGCGGTCGCCCGCGACCTGACGACCGAGCCCGGCATGTGCGGCAGCATGAGCGGATCGATCCCCGCGGAGGTGGGTCAACCACATGTCCGCGTCACGCAGATCGTGGTGGGGGGCGAGGCATGAACTTCGAACGGGCGAAGGACCATGTGCTGCGGCGGGCGCGCGCGCTCGGCGTCGACGCCGAGGTGCTCGCGACCGCCAAGCGCGAGCTGACGCTGGCGGCATCGGGCGGCCGCGTCGACGAGATCAGCCACGCCAACCAAGGGGGCGTGGGCGTGCGGGTCGTCGCCGACGGGCGCGTGGGCTACGCGTCGAGCGAGGCGCTCGACGACGCCAGCCTCGACTGGATGCTCGACGAGGCGATCGCGAACGCGCGCCTGCAACCGGCCCGGGGTGCCGCGCTGCCCTCCGGCGGGGCCCTCGGGCGCTCCGACCTCATCGGCGAGGGCCTCTCGGCCGCCGTCGAGGCCAAGGGCGCCGCGGTCGTCGAGCTCGAGAGCGCCGTCGTCACCGACGCCCGCGTCGATGCGCTCTTCATGGCCCGCTACGCGGAGACCGAGACCGAGGCCGTCCTCGGCTCCACCCGCGGGGTCGACGGCGGCTACCGCACCGGCTACGCCATGCTCATGGCCAGCCCGGTGATGAAGCAGGGCGACAGCGTCAAGCAGGGGTGGGATCTCGACGTCGCCAAGGAGTTCCATCTGCTCGACCCGACGCGGACCTCGCAGAGGATCCTCGAGCGCGTCGGCCGCCACCTCGGTGCCACGCCCCTGCGCACCGGTCGCTACGACACCATGTTCGAACCCGACGTGACGGCGACCCTGCTGCGGCTCTTGCTGTTCAGCCTGTCCGGCAAGTCGGTGGCCGAGGGCAAGTCGCGCCTGGCCACGCGGCTGGGCGATCGGGTCGCCAGCGACCTGCTCGACCTGGTCGACGACCCGACCCTCCCGGACGGCCTGGCGAGCCGGCCGTTCGATGCCGAGGGGACCCCGGCGCGGCGGACGCCGCTCATCGAGGGTGGGGTGCTGCGGTCCTTCCTGCACAACAGCGACACCGCCCGCCGGACCGGCCAGGCGAACACGGGCCACGCGCAGCGCAGCTACGCGTCGACGCTGGGGGTGGCACCGTCGAACCTGATCCTCGAGGCCGGCAGCGGGGCGTCGCTCGACGACGGCGTGATCGTCACCGACCTCATGGGGGTCCACGCCGGCGCCAACCCGATCACGGGCGACGTCTCGCTGCAGGGCCTGGGGCTGCGGGTCGAGGACGGAGAGTCGCGACCGGTCGAGAACTTCGCCCTCAGCTTCAACCTCTTCGACCTGCTCGAGCGCGTGAACGCCGTCGGGGAAAGCCTGGAGTGGCGCCCTGGCGGCGAGGGCATGATCGCCGCGCCGACGCTGCGCGTCGACGCGCTCTCCTTCGCGGGGGCCTGAGGCGGGTCGGGGCGCGGCCGGCCCGCGGCGGCGGGCTTCCCCCTCCCCCGCCGGCCACGGCGGATCGCCCGTCTCCGCCGGCCACGACGGGTCTACCCTCGCCGGCGGCGCGGGCAGGCCTCCTCTCCCCTACCGACGCTTGCCGTTCCCTGGGGCCGTGGCGCCGGTCCCGGTCGTCGCCGGGGGCGTGGGTCGACGGCGACCCACGAGGCTGGCAGCGGCTACAGTGCCGCGTGCCCGGCGGTCGTAACCTCGGGGCTTGGAGGTGTTCGATGCTCGAGGTGGGTCAGAACGCACCGGACTTCAGCTTGCACGACCAGGACGGCCAGATTCGCTCGTTGGCGGATGCGCGCGGTCGCTGGTTGGTCGTGTACTTCTACCCGAAGGACGACACGCCGGGGTGCACCAAGGAGGCCTGTGCCTTCCGCGACGGTCTCCCCCGCTTCGAGGGCCTCAACGCGGTCGTCTGGGGCGTGTCGGCGGACGACGAGAAGGCGCATCGCAAGTTCGCCGAGAAGTTCGACCTCAACTTCCCGCTGCTCGTCGATTCGGACAAGGCGATGCTGGAGGCCTACGGCGCCTGGGTCGAGAAGAGCATGTACGGCAAGCGCTACATGGGGGTGCAGCGGATCACCTACCTGATCGATCCCGACGGCAAGGTGGCGAGGGCGTGGCCGAAGGTCAAGCCGGAGGAGCACCCCGAGGAGGTCGCGGCGGCCCTGGCGGAACTGCAGGCTTAAGCCGCGTGCGCACGCACAAGAATGTGTCCAGTACGATACCGGCCGGCGCCCTGCGGCCGGTATCGCCACTGTGGGCCGCGCCTGCCATAACGTTATGGCGGGGTGGGGTCTCCCCTGGCGCCGCGGCCATCCTTGGCCTGCCGGACCCAGGGTGCCGGCTCGCGGCGCCCTGGCGATCGGCTCAGGTGGGTCGTCCCCCGGGGCCGGCCCCGGCCGCCGGTTCGCCGCTCGGGGTGTGGCCATCGCTTGCTCGTGGCTGCGTTCGACGGCGACGGTCGCCGCCCCGAGGCACGTGGCGGGCCGGGCAACGCGCCGGCGGCCGTGGCCCCGAAATAGGCGCCGGGCCGGGCGCGGCGCCGCCGGCGGCGGCCCCTCACGCGTAGTGGTAGCCCCGCACGTTGACGGGCGCCGGCAGGGCGAACAGTCGCTCGGCCCGCAGCGACAGCTGGTAGCCGGTGTCCTCCACCACCACGTCGGCGATCAGGATCGACGCGTCGCGCAGGATGATGCGGTGGCGCTCCCACAGGTCCGGCGAGATGATCAGCTGCCCCCGGGTGGGCCCGTCCTCCAGGACGAAGAACGCGAAGCCCTTGGCCGTGCCCGGCCGTTGGCGGCCGACGACCAGGCCGGCGGTGCGGTGGCGGCTCTTGCGGGAGGCTCGGCGCAGCTGCCATAACGTTATGGCACCCAGCTCGTGCAGCTGATCCCGCACGAGGTCGAGCGCGTGGAGCTCCAGGCTGGAGAAGCGCGCGACCGCGTGGTCCCAGACGTAGCGCTCGCCCTCGGTCAGCGGCTCGAACGCGGGGACGTCGGCGGGCGGTTCGAAGAGCCCCTCCTGACCCGCCGGCGCGGGGGGCCCGGCGGCGGCACGCGCCAGGTACAGCGCGTCGCGTCGCGGGGTGGTGGCGTCGAAGGCCCCCGCGCGGGCGAGCGCCTCCCAGGTGTCGACGGGGGCCGCGACGCGACGCATCGCCTGCTGGGCGCTTGCGTAGGGACCGTTCTCCAGGCGATCGCACATGACCGCTCGCGCCAGGTCGAGCGAGACCTGCTTGACGGCGGTGAGGGGCGGGCGGATCGCCCAACGCCCGTCGGCCGCGCGCTCGACGCGGTAGTGGACGCCCGAGCGGTCGAGGTCGATCGGCAGGAAGGGCACGCCCCACGCGCGCGCCTCCTGTCGCTTGGTCGACGGTGACCACATGCCCGGTTCCTCCGTGAGGATCGCCGCGAGGTAGGCGGCGGGGTGGTGGACGCGCAGCCAGGCCGAGGCGTAGGCGTGGAGGGCGAACGCCCAGGCGTGCGATTCGGCGAAGCCGTAGCCCTGGTAGGCCTTGATGGCGTCGAACACGGTGTTCGCCTCGGCCTCGGAGGCGCCCTGGGTGCGTTGCGCGCCCGCCACGAAGTGCTGGCGATCGGGTTCGATGTCGGCGAGATCGCGGAAGCCGGAGACCCGCTTGCGGAAGCGGTCGGCCTCGATCCAGCTCATGCCGGCGAAGTGCACGGCGATGCGCAGGACGTCCTCCTGGAAGAGGAGGACGCCGTAGGACTTGGCCAGGATGGGCTCGAGGCTGGGGTGCCAGTAGCTGAGCGGCTCGAGGCCTTGGCGGCGGCGCAGGTACGGGTGCACGGTGCCGGACTGGATCGGGCCGGGCCGGATGAGGGCGATCTGGTGGGCGAGGTCCTTGAGGGTGCGCGAGCGCATGACGCGGGCGGTGTTGACCTGGCTGGGGCTCTCGATCTGGAAGAGGCCCATGGTGGCGCCCGCGGCGATGACGTCCCAGACGCGCGGATCGTCGGGAAGGCGATCGAGGTCGAGCCATGTGCCCTGCGTGCGCAGGACCTCCTCGCGGGCACGCTCTAGGGCCGCGAGCATCCGCAGCCCGAGGAGATCGAGCTTGATGAGGCCGAGGGCTTCGGCGTCGTCCTTGTCGAGTTGCAGCAGCTTGATCCCGCCGCTCGAGCGTTGCAGGGGGCTGTAGTGCGTGAGAGGGTCGCGTGCGAGGACGACCCCGCCACTGTGGGGCGCGAGATGACGGGCGTGGCGTGGCTCCATGCGCGTGAGCAGGTCGAGCAGCGCCTCCTTGGCCGGCGCGTCGCCGAGGACCTCGTCGAAGACGGGGGCGGCCTCCCTGGCCCGCTGCGGCGAGAGGTGGCGGTAGTCGCGGCCGAGCGCACGGGTGAGCAGGGCGCGCTGTT
>JAABTL010000067.1 GCA_011389865.1 Trueperaceae bacterium | reverse complement strand
CCGAGGTGGCGCTCGACGTCGAGGCGGCGCCGCGCGCCGGCGACGCCCTCGTCGTCCACCTGATCGTCGCGGACGCGCCGTACGAGGTCACCGCCGCCTTCGTCGCCCTCACCGGCGCCATCGCCCTGCCGCCGCGCTGGGCCTACGGGCCCTGGATGAGCGCCAACACCTGGAACGACCAGGCGACCGCCATGGCGGCCGTGCGGCGAACCCTCGCCGAGGGCGTGCCGGCGACCGTGCTGGTGCTCGAGGCGTGGAGCGACGAGGCGACCTTCTACGCCTTCAACGACGCCGAGTACGACGCCGTCCCCGGCGGCGACCGGCTCGGGCTCGCCGACATGCGCTTCGGCGGGCGCTGGCCCGACCCCAAGGGGATGGTCGACGAGTGCCACGCCGACGGCGTCCGAGTGCTGCTGTGGCAGATCCCGGTGCTGCGGACGCTGCCCGCGCCGCACGCCCAGCACGACGCCGACGTCGCCCACGCCATCGAGAATGGCTACGTGATCCGCCACGGCGACGGCACCCCCTACCGCAACGCCGGCTGGTGGTTCACCGACGCCCTCGTCTTCGACCCCACGAACCCCGACGCCCGCGCCTGGTGGTTCGACAAGCGCCGCTACCTGTTCGACGACCTCGGGATCGACGGCATGAAGACCGACGGCGGCGAGCACCTGTGGGGCCGCGACCTCATCGCCTGGAACGGCCAGCGCGGCAGCGAGCTGGTCAACCGCTACGCCCAGGCCTACGTCGACGCCTACCACGCGTTCGTGACCGAGGCGACCGGCGGCGACGGCCTCACCTTCTCGCGCGCCGGCTACGTGGGCGCGCAGCGCACCCCGGCGCACTGGGCCGGCGACGAGAACAGCACCTGGAGCGCCTTCCGCGCCAGCATCCGGGCCGGGCTCTCCGCCGGGATGGCGGGCCTGTCGATCTGGGGCTGGGACATCGCCGGCTTCAGCGGCGAGATTCCCAGCGTGGAGCTCTACCTCCGCTCCACCCAGATGGCCTGCTTCTGCCCGGTCATGCAGTACCACTCGGAGCTGCACCAGGCGACCGAGTGCCGCGACCGCACGCCCTGGAACGTCGCCGAACGGCACGGCGACCCGCGCGCGCTCACGGTCTACCGCGCCTACGCGCGGCTGCGCATACGCCTGCTCGACCACGTGGCCGACGAGGCCGAGGCGCTCGCCGCCAGCGGCCAGCCGCTCATGCGCATGCCGGCGCTGGTGTGGCCCGAGGCGCACGACGCGCTGCTCGAGGACCGCGACAGCTACCTGTTCGGCCGCGACCTGCTGGTCTGCCCGGTGCTCGAGAAGGGCGCCGAGACGCGGACCGTGCGGCTGCCGCCCGGCGAGTGGGTCGACCTCTGGTCGGGCGCCACCTTCACCGGCGACCGCTGGCTGGTGGCGTCCGCGCCGCTCGAGCGCATCCCGGTCTTCGTGCGGGCGGACTCCCCGCGCCTCGACGACCTGCTCGCCGCCGCCCGGGGCTTCGAGGTCACCTGATGTACGAGCGCGGCGCCCGCCGATGGCTCGTCCTCGCCCTGTTCCTGGGGCCGAGCCTGGTGGGCGTCGTGCTGTTCGTGGCGGGCCCGATCGTCGCGTCGTTGGCGCTGGCGTTCACCTCGTGGGACCTGCTGACGCCCCCGACCTTCGTCGGCCTGCGCAACTTCGAGCGGCTGTCGCGCGACCTCGAGTTCTGGGCCGCCCTGCGCCACACGGTGACGTTCCTCGCCGGCTACGTCCCGCTGGTGCTGGTCGCCGGCCTCGCCGTCGCCGTCGCGCTCAACGGTCGCGTGCCCGCGCGCGGCGTCTTCCGCGCGCTCTACTTCCTCCCCGTCGTCACCTCCTGGGTGGCCGTGGCGCTCGTGTGGCAGTGGCTGCTCAACCCGCAGTTCGGCCTCGTCAACGCGTGGCTGGCGCAGCTGGGGGTCCAGGGGCCAGCCTGGCTCTTCGACCCCAACTGGGCCATGGCGTCCGTCATCCTCACCAGCATCTGGAAGGACACCGGCTACGTCATGGTCATCCTGCTCGCTGGCCTGCAGGGCATCCCGCGGGTCTACTACGAGGCGTCGGAGATCGACGGCGCCAGCCGCGCCCAGCAGTTGCGGCACGTCACGGTGCCGCTGCTGGCGCCGGCGATCTTCTTCGCGCTGACGATCAGCCTGATCAACTCGTTCCAGGTGTTCGACCAGGTGTACGTCATGACGGGCGGCGGTCCCGCCGGCGCCACCACCGTGCTGGTGGAGCGCATCGTCAAGCAGGCCTTCTCGTTCAGCCGCATGGGCTACGCGTCGGCCATGTCGTGGGTGCTGTTCGTGCTGATCTTCGCGGCCACCTTCGTCGTCTCGCGCCTGCAGCGCCGGTGGACGTGATGCGCCGCCTCGCGCCCGTGCTGGCCACGCTCGCCATCGTCGCGGGCGCCTTCGTCATGCTCGTGCCCTTCGCCTGGATGCTGTCGACCAGCCTCAAGCCGAGCTCGGCGCTGCTGGTGCTGCCGCCGCGCTTCGTCCCCGAGGAGCCGACCGTCGAGGCGTACCGCAACGTGGCGGCGTCGTTCCCGCTGCTGCGGGTGTTCTTCAACTCCGCCCTGGTCGCGTTCGCGACCACCGCCGGGCAGCTCGTGGTGGCGTCGCTCTCCGGCTACGCCTTCGCCCGCTTCACCTTCCGCGGGCGCGACACGCTCTTCTACGGCTACCTCGCCACGCTCATGGTGCCGTTCGCCGTCACGATCACGCCGCTCTTCATCGTGGTGCGCACGTTCGGGTGGACGAACGGCTACCTCGGCCTGATCGTGCCCGCCATGTTCACGGCGTTCGGGACGTTCCTCATGCGCCAGTTCTTCCTCACCGTCCCGCGCGAGCTCGAGGAGGCCGCCACGCTCGACGGCGCCGGCACGCTCGCGACCTTCGTGCGCGTGATCCTGCCGATCTCGGGCCCCGCCTTCGCCACCCTCGGCATCTTCGCCTTCATGGCGTCGTGGAACAACTTCCTGTGGCCGCTGCTCATCGTCAGCGACCGGCAGTTCATGACGCTGCCGCTCGCGCTCGCCACCCTCCAGGGCATCTACCCCGGCCAGACGCAGTGGAACCTGGTCATGGCCGGCACCGTCGTCAGCGTCGTCCCGATGATCGTCGTCTTCCTCCTCGCCCAGCGCTGGGTGATCGAGGGCGTCACCACCTCCGGCCTCAAGGGCTAGAGCGGAGCGCGATGCGCCACACCGTCCACGCCGACGTCCGCTTCCTGCTCGACCACCAGGCGCCCGGCGGCGCCTACGTCGCCAGCCCGTCGTTCTCGCAGTACCCGTTCGGCTGGCTGCGCGACGGCGCCTTCATCGCGCACGCCCTGCAGCGCGCCGGCGAGCGCGCATCGGCCGACGCGTTCCACGGCTGGGTCGCGCGCGCCGTCGGCCGCCGCGAGGGTGACGTTCGCCGCCTGATCGCCGATCGCGCCGCCGGCCGCGCCGTCGACCACGGTCGCATGTTGCCCGCGCGCTTCATGCTCGACGGGCGCTGCGAGGATGGCGACTGGCCCGACTTCCAGCTCGACGGCTACGGGCAGTGG
>JAABTL010000006.1 GCA_011389865.1 Trueperaceae bacterium | reverse complement strand
TCTGCTCCGGCGCCTGCTCGCCGCCGACGAGCTGCTGGAGGAGGCCATCCAAGCGCTGATCCGCTGCGAGGCACGGGCGGGCCGGCGTGACGCCGCGCTGCAGGCCTACGAGGCCTTCCGCGCGCGCCTCGCCGAAGAGCTGTCGCTCGAGCCGCTCCCGGCCACGGCCCGGCTCGCCGACGCGGTCCGCTCGGGCGAGCTGGGCGAGGCCGCCCCGCCGGACCCGAAGCCCGAGCACGCGTCGCGCGCTAGCGCAACGCGCGAGCTTTCGGCGTCCGTCGCCACCGAGCGCGACGTGAGACCCGGTCCCGTCCGCAACCTCGCGACCGACGCGACCCCCTTCGTGGGCCGCGACCTGGAGCTCGCCGAACTCCACGGCCTCCTCGGCCGCGACGACCGCCGCCTCCTGACGATCCACGGTCCGGGCGGCAGCGGCAAGTCGCGCCTCGCGCGGCAGCTGGCGCGCGAGCGTGCCGGGCACCACCAGGACGGCGCCGCGTGGGTGCCGCTCGCCCCGGCGTCGTCCGAGGCGGAGGCGGTCGCCGCCATCGCCCGGGCGCTCGGGGTGCGCACGGAGCCGGAGGCGGGTGCGCTGGCCGCCGCGCTCGCGGAGCGCGACCTGCTCCTGGTCCTCGACCAGGCCGAGCACCTCCCCGAGTTGGCAGGCGTGGCGGTGACGCTGCTCGACGGCTGCCCGCGCCTGCGCCTGGTCGTGTCCTCGCGGGCGGCGCTCGATGTGCCGGGCGAGGCGGTCGCGGCGCTGGCGGGGCTGTCGGTCCCGCCGGGCGACGATGCCGACGACGCCGAGGCCTACGACGCGGTCGGCCTCCTGCTCCGCGCCGCGCACCGCGTGCGCCCCGACTTCCATCCCCGAGGCGCCGAACGCGCGGCGCTCGTCGCCCTGACGCGGCTTCTGGCCGGCGGCCCGCTCGCCATCGAGCTGGCCGCGGGCTGGCTGCGGCTGCTCGAACCGAGCGAGGTGCTGCGCGAGGTGCAGCGCGACCTGGACGTCCTACGCGCGGCCGATCCCGGCCTCGATCCGCGGCACGCGAGCCTGAGGGCGGTGTTCGAGAGCTCGTGGAAGCTGCTCGGGGAAGGCGAACGCGACGCGCTGCGCCGCCTGGCGGTGTTCCGGGGCGGCTGCAGCCGCGACACCGCCGCGACCGTGGCCGAGGTGCCGCTCCATGCGCTGCTCGCGCTGACGAACCGGTCGCTGCTGCACCGCGACGGCGGCACCCGGTTCCTGCCGCACCCCGTCGTGCAACGCTTCGCCCAGGACAAGCTCGCGGAACGACCCGAGCTCGCGCGCGACCTGCAGGACCGGCACCGCGCGTTCTTCATCGACCTCGCCGAGGACGCCGACCGCCGCCTGGACACGCCGGAGCAGCGTGACGCGCTCGCCCTGCTGGACGAGGAGTCGGGCAACCTGGGGAGGGCCTTAGCGGGCGCCGTGGCGGCCGCGGACGCCGACGCCGCCCACGCGCTGACCGGCGCGCTCGGACGCTTCTGGCGCTGGCGCGGCCTCGGGCCCGATGCCCTGGGCTGGTTCGAGCGGATCCGCGCCTTGCCAGGCGCGCCCTTCGCGACGCCCGAGCGCGTCCGCTCGCTCCTCGCGGAGGGGCTGCTGCTGCAGGACCAGCGGCGGTACGCGGAGGCCGACGCGGCCTTCGAGCAGGCGTTGACGGACGCCCACGCCCTCGGCGACGACGCCCTGGTCGCCTCGGCGCGTGTGGACCGCGCCATCGTCGCCTGGCGCCGGGGCGACCTGGAGACGGCGCGGTCGCTTCTGGAGGCGGCCCGCGACGCCTACCGGGCGCTGGAGCGGACGTCGGCCCTAGCCGGGACGCTCGGCAACCTCGGCACGGTCGCCCGCGACACCGGCGACCTGGCGACCGCCCACGCCTGCTTCGACGAGGCCCTCGTGCTCGCGGAACGCATCGGGCACGTCTGGGAGATCGCCAACGTGCGCAACAACAAGGCCATCGCGCACGCCTACGGCGGCGACCTGCCGGCGGCCGGCGGCGAGTTCGAGCGCGCCCTCGAGCTCCAGCGGTCGATCGACAACCTCCCCGGGATCTCGATGTCGCTGACGAACCTCGGCAACGTCCACCTCGACACGGGCGATCCGGAACGCGCGCAGGCGCTGTACCGCGAATCGCTAGAGCTCTGCGTACGGCTCGACGACCGCGATGGCGCGGCGCACCTCCACGTCAACCTCGGCATCCTGGCGCAGCGCGCCGGCGAGCACGACGAGGCGCACGACCTGTACGGCCGCGCGCTGCGCCTGCGGCACGAGCTCGGCGCCCGCGCGATGGTGGCGCAGAGCGTCAGCTGCTTCCTCGACCTCGCGGTGGTGCGCGGGGCACACGAGCGCGCGCTGGTCCTCGCCGGCGCGGTGCGCGGCCTGTGCGAGGCGGTCGGCGTGCCGCTGACGGCGCCGCAGCAGGGCACCTACGACGCGGCGCTCGCCGCCGCGCGGGCCGCGGTGCCGACACGGCGGGCGGCGGAACTCGAGACCCGCGGCGCGGCCCTGAGCGAGCGCGACGCGGTGGCCTTCGCGCTCGGCGAACGCGTGGCGGCCTGACGTCCATCTACCCGATGCTGACCGACCCCGCAGTTTCGCTTCGCGAAACTGCCCAGGTGTGCCGCCGCTTCGCGGCGGCGCTTTCGGCTTCCAACCGACCCAGCAGTTTCGCGCAGCGAAACTGCCGAGGAAGGTTCGGTTTCTAACCGAACCTTCCCGTGATATAATCGTTCGTCCGCTGCTCCTTGGGGTTGGTGAACATCCGGTTCGTGTCCGACACCTCGATGAGGTCACCCTCGTAGAAGAAGGCGGTGTAGTCGGACACGCGCGCGGCCTGCTGCATGTTGTGCGTGACGATGATGATCGTCACGGTGTCCTTGAGCTCCTGGATGAGCTCCTCGATGCGCATCGTGGACTGCGGATCGAGCGAGCTGGTGGGCTCGTCCATCAGCAGCACCTCGGCCTCGACCGCGAGGGCGCGGGCGATCGACAGGCGCTGCTGCTGACCGCCAGAGATGCCGGCGGCCGGCGCCTTGAGCCGGTCCTTGACCTCGTCCCACAGCGCGGCCTGCCGCAGCGAGCGCTCGGCGACCTCGTCGAGCAGCGCGCGGTCGCGGATGCCGACGAGCTTGAGACCCGCGACGACGTTGTCGTAGATCGACATCGTCGGGAACGGTGTCGGCTTCTGGAACACCATGCCGATGCGCCGCCGGATCGTGACGGGGTCCACACCGTTGGCGTAGATGTCGGTGCCGTCGAGCACGGCCCTGCCGCTCACCTTGACGCCGCGCGTGAGGTCGTGCATGCGGTTGAGCGAACGTAGGAAGGTCGTCTTGCCGCACCCGGAGGGACCGATGAGCGCCGTGACGGTCTTGTCGCGGAAGGTGAGGCTGACGTCGCGGACGCCGACGACGTTGCCGTAGTGGACGGTGATGCCCTCGGTGACCAGGCGCGGCTCGGCGTCCGCGGCCACCGTGGCGCGCGCCTCGCCTTGG
Source organism: Trueperaceae bacterium (assembly GCA_011389865.1). GTDB lineage: Bacteria > Deinococcota > Deinococci > Deinococcales > Trueperaceae > JAABTL01. Next base: position 111,221 of record JAABTL010000006.1, on the reverse strand, counting down.
CCGGCCTGCTGCGGCTTCGGGGTGGAGGGGGCGGTCTGGGGGCTGGTCACGGGGTCCATGCGGGTTCCTTCGGTGGGGCGCGCGGCCGGGATCACAGGTCGGTGGTGTGGCGCGCTCTGGTGACGATGCGCGTGCCGACGAAGGTGACGATGACCAGCACGAGCAGGATGACGCCGGCGCCCCAGCCCATCGCGTGCCACTCCTTGTAGGGGCTGATGGCGAGGCTGTAGAGGCGGGCGGGGAGGGTGTCGACGGGTCCCATGAGGTAGCGCAGCGGCGTGCTGGAGAAGAAGTTGTTGCCGAAGGAGGTGAACAGCAGCGGTGCGGCCTCCCCGGCGGCGCGCGCGAAGGCGATGAGGATGCCGGTGACGACGCCGACGCGCGCGGCGGGGAGGACGGTGTTGAGCACGACGCGCCAGCGTGGTAGGCCGAGGGCCAGGCCTGCCTCGCGGATCGACCAGGGGATGATGCGCAACACGCCCTCGGTGGCGCGCGCGAGGATCGGCAGCATGACGAAGGCGAGCGCCACCGCACCGGAGAAGCCGGAGAAGGTGCCCATCGGCTTGACGATCAGCGAGAAGGCGAGGAGTCCCTTGAGGATGGCGGGCATGCCGTTGAGCGTGTCGTTGAGGATGCGCAGCACGGGGTTGAGCGGGTGATCGGGGTACTCGGAGAGCATGATGCCGGCGCCCACGCCGATCGGCACGGCGATGAGCAGCGCGAGCCCGTCGACGACCATCGTGCCGAGGATCGTGTGTCCCAGGCCGGTGGGGCGGCCCTGCAGGGCGCGCGCGGGCGAGCCGAGGTCCTGGGTGTAGAAGTCCGCCGTGAGCACGGCGCTGATGCCGTTGGAGACGACGTACCAGACGATGATCAGCAGCGGGACGAGGACGACGGTGGTGGCGACCACCAGCAGGCCGATCATGAGGCGGTCGCGGCGGTAGCGGCGGCGCAGGTTCTCCGGGGTGACGGTCGCAAGCCGACCAAGCGTGCCGGGAGCTGCGGGTGCGGTGACGGCCATCAGAGCGCCCTTCCCCCGACCGCGAGCTTGCGCTGCAGCCAGGCGGCGATGAGGTTGACGGTGAGCGAGATCAGGAACAGGTAGAAGCCGACGGTCATCAGGCTCGCGAGATGCAGGTCCTCGACCGCCTCGCGGAACTCGTTGACGATGACGGAGGGCATCGTGGCCGCCGGGCCGAAGAAGGTGAAGGGCAGCGTGTTCGAGTTGCCGATCAGCATGGCGACGGCCATCGTCTCGCCGATGGCTCGGCCGAAGCTGAGGATGGCGCCGGCGACGATGGCGCCGCGGGCGTACGGCAGCACGGCCATGCGCATGACCTCCCAGCGCGTCGCACCGAGGGCGCGTGCCGCCTCGCGTTGCGAGCGCGGCACGAGCCGGATGGCGTCGCGGGCCAGCGCGGTGGTGTAGGGAACGATCATCAGCGCCAGCACGATGGTGGCGGTGACCAGGTTGTAGCCGGCCGGCGGCCCGAGCACCGGCAGCAGGCCGGGCGCGTTCTCGAAGGCCCAGTAGTAGACGGGCAGGTAGACGTGGTTCTGCATGAGCGGCACGAGGACGAAGATGCCCCAGATGCCGACGACCACCGACGGAACGGCGGCGAGCAGGTCGACGATCGTGTCGATGATGCTGGCCAGCCAGCGCGGGGCGTATTCGGCGCTGAAGATCGCCACCCCGATGGCGGGGAGGAACGAGAGCGCCAGCGAGGCGACGGCGGTGATGAGGGTGCCGACGATGAAGGGCCAGGTGCCGAAGACCCCGCGAACGGGGTCCCAGGTGGTGCCGGTCAGGAAACCGAAGAAACCGAAGCGGCGCAGCGGCTCCCATCCCTCGACGAGCAGGACCTCGGCCAGCAGCAGCGCGAGCGCGATGATCGACAGTCCCAGCGTCACGACGACGACCTGGAACACGCGGTCGCCGAGGCGGCGGTAGATCGGGTGGGTAGGCCGCCGGATGAGCTCGCTGGCGGTCAGGGTTCGGTCCACGCGCCAAGTCTCCCGTCGGCGTGTCATGGCGGCGTCATCGCACGGCAACGGGCCGGCGTCCTGTGGACGCCGGCCCGCTCGGTCAGGCTGGGTCGAACCGGGAGGTCAGTACCCGGCGGCCGCCAGCACCTGGGCGCCCAGGTCCTCGCCCTGCCACTTCATCTGGCGGATCATGTCGAAGTTGAGCTGCAGCACCGCGGCCGGGATGCGCGAGAACGCCAGCGGCTCGGCGAGGTCCTGGCCGTCGGTGATGGCCCAGACGATGAACTTGAGGAGTTCCTCCGCCTCGGTCCGCGTCGAGATCGCGTTGTTGGCGTCGAGGTTCTCGTACATGAGCATCCAGGCGAAGCCGGCGATCGGGTAGCCCTCGGGTGCCTCGGTGTCGGTGACCAGGATGCGGGTGTCCGCCGGCAGCGGCACGTCGGCCGCCAGCGAGGTCGCCTCGAGGCTGGGCTCGATGACGTTGCCGCTCTTGTTGACGACGTAGCCGTAGGCGATGTCGTTGAGCACGGCGTAGACGGCGCTGTTGTAGCCGATCGCGCCGGGCGTGTTCTGGACGACGCCGGCGACGCCCTCGTTGCCGTTGCCGCCGATGCCCGTGGGCCAGTTCACGGAGGTGGCGAAGCCGACGCGCTCGTTCCAGGCGGGCGACACCTTGGTGAGGTAGTTGGTGAACACGTTGGTGGTGCCGGAGCCGTCCGAGCGGTGCACCACGGTGATCGGCAGCGGGGGCAGGCGCACGTCGGGGTTCAGCGCGGCGATCTGTGGGTCCGCCCAGGTGGTGATGTTGCCGAGGAAGATCTCGGCGATCGTGTCGCCATCGAATACCAGGCCGGTCTCGACGCCGGGCAGGTTGTAGGTCACGACGACGTCGCCGAGCGTGATGGGCAGGTTGAACGCGATGCCGCCGCCGGCCTCGGCGATGGCAGCGAGTTGGTCATCGTTGAGGAAGGCTTCGCTCATGCCGAACATGACCGTCTGCTCGGTGAACTGGCGGATACCGCCGCCGGAGCCGATCGACTGGTAGTTGACGGTGACGCGGCCGTCAGTGACGTCGCGGTACTCGTCGGCCATCGAGGTGACGAGCGGGGCCGGGAAGGTGGCGCCGGCGCCGAGCAGTTCGACCTGCTGGGCCGAGGCGATCGTGGCCGTCGCGAGCAGCGTCGCGGCGATCATGGTGAACATCTTGCGCATCAGGTTCCTCCGTGGGGGGACGTCGACGCCCGCGGTGCGGACGCCATCCGGGAGAACCCTACGGGCGGCTCGTCAGCCCTCGGTCAGCGAGCGTCAGCGCTTCGTCATGGGACCGACGCCCCGCCGAGGCGCCGGCTCGCGGTGCTAAGTTGCGAGGACCACGACGACCGGCCCACCGACTCGAACTCGAGGAGCCGCAGCATGGATCTCGTTGCCCTTATCGCGTCGATCCCCGCCACCTTCTGGGGCGTGATCATCGGCTCTCTGTTCACGGTGATCGGCGTGACCATCACCAACACCTCCAACACCCGGCGCCTGCGTCTGCAGCACGAGCACGAGCGCGCTCTCGACGCGCGCACCCGCGACCTCAACATGCGCCGCGAGGTCTACCTCGGCGCCTTCGAGGCGATCGCCACGGGCATGAGCATGGTGGGCAACTTCAGCGAGCTCGAGGTGCCCTATCAGGAGTTGATGCGGGCGTTCATGGGCAAGTCCGGCGCGATCGGCAAGGTGACCATGGTGGGCCGGGAGGAGACCATCCAGGCCGTCACCGGCTTCGAGCAGGCGCTCACGCGGGCGTTCATCCAGTTGTCCATGCAGCGCAGCGCCGTCGATCAACAGTACCAGCAGGCTCGGTCACTCAGCGAGAAGATCGAGCGCTCCCTGGCGGAGCAGGAGCGGCTCGTAGCCGCGATCGAACGGGAGGACGACGCCAGCGACCCCGCCGTGCTCGCCCGGAGCCTGGACCACGAACGGCAACGCACCGAGGCCCTCCGAGCCAAGGTCGCCGAGATCGACGCGGTCATGGTCCCGGCCGTGCAGCAGTTGGTCGCGGCCTCGATGCGCGCGGTCGGCGAACTGAACCTGCTGCTGGCCCCGGTGATCCGCCAGGTGCGCGCCGAGCTCGGGCTCTCCTTCGACGAGGCGTTCTTCGTCGAGCTGGTCGAGGAGGGCCACGCCCAGCTCATGGCGAACATGCAGGCGGTGCTGGACGGCATGTCGGCGAGTCCACCCGGGGCGGATGCGACGCCGGAAGGCGATCGAGCGTCCGCTTCCCGCTAGCGCACGACCGCTAGCGCGTGCAACAGGGTCCTCCCGCTACCGCGAGGAAGCGGCGTCCTTCCGCTACCGCGTGAAGGAGCGTCTTGCCGCTACCGCGGAAGCACGTGCAGCGAGCGCGGCGACGGGGCGAGGCCCACGGTCTCCCCCACCTCGGGCATGCCGACCTCGGCCGCGTTGGGCACGTCGACGAGCCACAGCGCGTCGCCCGGCGCGCGCACGGCGATCTCGGCGAGCTGACCCAGGAAGCTCGCCCGCTCCACGACGCCGCGCAGCGGCGCGTGGATCTCCGACCCGCGCTCGATCAACAGCGCCTCGGGGCGGATCACGGCCGTCACGGCCGCGCCCGCGGGGTGCGGCACGCCGTTGGGGACCTCGAGCCGGGCACCGTCGACCTCGATGGCGTGCGCGTCGATCGCCGTCGCCTCGACGAAGTTCGCCTTGCCGATGAAGTCCGCCACGAAACGATCGACGGGGCGGGCGTACACCTCGACGGGGCTGCCCACCTGCGCCACGCGGCCGCGGTCCATCACGACCACGACGTCGGAGATCGACATCGCCTCGACCTGGTCGTGGGTGACGTAGACGCTGGTGATGCCCAGGCGCTGCTGCAGCTCGCGGATCTCGATGCGCATCTGCTCGCGCAGCTTGGCGTCGAGGTTGGAGAGCGGCTCGTCGAAGAGCAGCATGCGCGGCTCCATCACCAGGCAGCGCGCGAGCGCGACCCGCTGCTGCTGACCGCCGGAGAGCTGGCTCGGCGGTCGCTGGGTCATGCCGACGAGGCCCACTTGCTCCACCACCCGGTCGACGCGGGCCTTGATGTCGGAGCGCTTCATGCCCTTGAGGCGCAGTCCGAAGGCGATGTTGTCGTACACGTTGAGGTGCGGGAAGATCGCGTAGCTCTGGAACACCATCGTGGCGTCGCGGGCGTTAGGCGCGACCTGGTTCATGCGCCGCTCGCCGAAGAAGACGTCGCCCGCGGTGGGCTCCTCGAAGCCCGCGATCATCCGCAGCAGCGTCGTCTTGCCGCAGCCCGAGGGCCCGAGCAGCGTCACCAGCTGACCCTTGGGGAGCTCGAGGTCGACGTCGTCGACCGCGACCACCTTGGTGTGCGGGTCGTCCTGGCTGGTGAACTCCTTGCGGAGCCCCACCAGACGCAGGTCGGGGACGGCGTGGGGATCGCTGCCGGCGGCGCCGGCAACGGGGGCGCCGGTACCGGCGGCGTCGCCGCCGCGCGCTTGCGTGCTCATGCGTTCCTCCGGTGGCGGGGGCGGCGGCTCATCCGAAGCGCACCGTGCTGGTCGTCTTGGACCAGCGCTCGATGAACAGGGTGATGAGACCGATGGCGATGGTGACGAGGACGATCGTGACGATCGAGAAGGCGGCGGCCACGCCCAGGCGCCCCGAGCCGACCTGGTTGAGGATCTGCACCGTCATGAGGCTCCAGTTGGCCGACACCAGGAAGATGGCGGCCGAGATGGCCGTCATGGCGCGGACGAAGGCGTACACCAGGCCGGAGAAGAAGGCCGGCGCGAGCAGCGGCAGCGTCACCTTGCGGAAGGTGGTCACGGCGTCCGCACCGAGGTTCTGGGACGCCTCCTCGATGGAGGGGTCGACCTGCTTGAGCACCGCGATGCCGTTCTGGATCCCGACGGGCACGTAGCGGAAGACGAACGCCAGCACCAGGATGGCGAGCGTGCCCGTCAGGATGAGCGGCGGGCCGTTGAAGGCCAGGATGTAGCCGATGCCCACCACGGTGCCGGGCACGGCGTAGCTGAGGATGCTGCCGAACTCGAGCGCGGCCTTGCCGGGGAAGTTGCGGCGGACGACGAGGTAGGCGACGAGCATGCCGAGCACGCCGGAGAGCGGGGTCGACACGACGGCGATGACCAGCGTGTCGACCACGGACTTCAGGCCGACCGAGAAGACGTAGCGGAGGTGCTGCAGGGTGGGCGTGTAATCGAAGCCCCAGACGCGCGTGAACGCCCCGATGACGATCACCGCGTAGAAGGCGAGCACCAGTGCGCCGAACGCGAGCACGACCGCGTAGAGCGCCCACTTGGCGAAGGGCGAGACGATCTTCGAGGTGGACGCCGTGGGCTTGCCGGTCACGGTGACGTACTGGCGCTTCGAGACCCAGTAGCGCTGCACCGCGAAGGCCACCAGCGAGGGGATGAGCAGGACGACGGCCAGCATCGCGCCGCGCGAAAGGTTGAAGCTGCCGGTGATCTCCAGGTAGGCCTGCGGAGCGAGCATGGGGAAGGCGGCGCCGGCGAGCACGAGTGGGTTGCCGAAGTCGGAGATCGACTCGATGAAGACGACGAGGAAGGCCGAGAAGATACCGGGAAGAGATAGCGGGAAGGTCACCTTCCAGAAGGTCTGCCAGCGGCTGGCGCCGACGTTGTAGGCGGCGTCCTCCAGCACGGGGCTGATCGACTGCAGCACGCCGCGGAGCGACAGGTAGGCGAGCGGCGCGAAGGTGAAGATCTGCGACGCCACCACCCCCCAACGCCCGTAGATGTTGAAGTCCTGCAGCCCGAGGAGCTGCTTCGTGACGAGGCCGTTGAAGCCGAACAGGAAGAGGATCGACACCGCGCCCACGAAGGGCGGCGAGATGATCGGCAGCAGGGTGATCAGGTGCAGCGCGCGCTTCCCGGGCACGTCGATGCGCGTCAGCACGAAGGCGATGACGAAGCCGAGCGCCGTGCCGACCAGGCCGACGAGCGCCGCCACCGAGAGACTGTTGACGAGCGCGTTGCGGTAGAGGCGGCGGGTCTGCAGCAGCTGGTAGTGCTCGAGGGTCCAGTCGCCGCGCGTCTGCAGGCTGGCGATCGCGACCTTGGCCAGCGGGAACACGACGAACAGGCCCACCAGCACGAACACCGTCGCGACCAGGAAGAGCAGCAGCGGGTCACGGGCGAGGATACGAACCTCGCGGAGGGCGCGGCGCATGGCGAGGCGGGGAATCCGGTGCGCACGGCGTCGTGGCCGCGCGCACCCAACGCGACGTCGGGGTCGGGGCGGGGTGAGGATCTCACCCCGCCCCGCTCAGGACGTCACTGCCCCAGGACCTCCTCGACCCAGCGGTCGACGAGGCGCTCGCGGTTCTCGGCCGCGAAGGCGGCGTCGTAGCTGACCAGCTTGATCTCGTCGAGCGAGGGGATGCCCTCACCGGCCGAGACGTCGCCGCGGATGGGCAGGAAGTACGTCTTGACGGTCGACAGCTGCTCCTGCCCGCGCGCGCTGGTGATCCAATCGACCAGGGCCTGCGCCTCGACCAGGTTGTTGGCGTCCTCGAGGATCGACACGGCGGCGACCTCGTAGCCCACGCCCTCGCTCGGGAAGACGACCTCGACCGGGAAACCCTCGTCGACCAGCTTCAGGAAGCCGGGGGAGAACTGCAGCGCGATGACCGTCTCACCCAGGCCGAGCGCGCCCGACGGGGCGGTGCCGGACTGGGTGTAGGTCTGCACGTTGTCGTTGAGCTCGGCCATGTACGCGTAGGCGGCGTCCTCCCCGAACAGCTCGATGAGCGTGAAGATGACGGCGCGCGCCGTGCCCGAGGCCTGCGGTGAGGGCATCTGGATGAGGCCACGGTAGCCAGGGTCGGTCAGGTCGGCCCAGCTGCGCGGGACCTCGAGGCCGCGCTCGGTGAGCACGTCGGTGCGGACGCCCAGCGCGAGCGGGTTGGTGTAGATGGCGTGCCAGTAGCCCTCGGCGTCCTTGAACTCGCCGATCAGGTTGCCGGCGTGCGGCGAGACGTACGCCTGGGTGAGCCCACGCGACTTGGCGTCGATGTGGTTCTCGCTGGGGGCGCCGAACCAGACGTCGGCCTGCGGGCGGGCGGACTCGGCCTCGATGCGCGCCAGCGCCGGGCCGGAGGAGAGGAACGTCATCTGGACCTGGATGCCGGTGTCGGCGGTGAACGCCCCGAGGATGCGCATGGCATTCTCCTCGTCGACGCTCGAGTAGACGACGAGCGTCTGGGCGGCGGCGAACGAGAGCAGGAGGGCGGCGACGAGCGCCGCCAGGCGACGGGTGAACATGATGGCCTCCTTCTGGGAGGCAGACGGAGCGGCCTGAGCGCGACCGACACGCGCCTCCCGGGCAATCACCATCGTACTCGCCCTGGCGCTGACACGCCCATGACGTTCCGCCCGGCCGGGACTCAGCCCCCGTCCCAGAAGCGCACCACGTCGAGGTGGGTGGCGATGCCGAGCAGCTTCTGGTCGGCCTTGCCGTGCTGCGTCACCAGGACGGCCTCGAGCTCCGGCTCCTCGACGAAGCGCGCCAGCACCCGCTCGGCGGGCTCGTCGCGGGCCGCGAGGTCCCACGTCTGGCGGTCGGCATCGGCCTCGAGGACGTCGGCCACCGACGCGCCGGCGACCGCCTCGCTCAGCACCAGCGGGCCCGACGCCGCGCAGCGCTCCGCCAGCCAGCGCGCCAACCCACGGTCGGTCAACAGGCCGACCACCGTGTCGTCTTCGACGACGGGGAACTGCGAGAAGCCGGTGGCGTGCGCCTGGGCCAGCGCGTCACGCAGCGGCGTGGTGGGCGCCACCGTCGCGACCCGCCGCTTGAAGGCGTCGTCGGCCCGCTGCCCCCCGGCCAGGCGGTCGCGGATGGCCTCGATCCGGCGCACCACCTGCTCGCTGGGGACCGCGAGCCAGCCGTCCGGTTCGAGCGTCTCGTGCACCAGCAGGTTGCGCAGCTCGGCGTACTCGTCCAGGCGCTCGGCGCCGCGCCAGCGCTGGTCGCGCAGGAAGCGGCGCAGGACCGTGCGGAACGGGACCCCGTGGTCGCGGACGCCCATGCGCTCGCGCAGGAGCTGATCGACGGTGTTGTAGGCGGCGAGGAAGCGATCGACGCGGTCCGCCTCGGCGCCGGCCGGGACGCTCATGCCGTCCCCAGCCGCGCGACCGCGAACGCGCCGAGCGGGTGATCGGTGGCTGCCTCGACCCGCGCGTGGGCGAGGTGAAGGTCGAGCGCGAAACGCAGCATGGTCGAGGCTACCGCAGGCGGCGCTTGCGCGCGCCAGGGCCGCACCTTCAGCGAGCCCCCAGGCGTCGTCGCAGCCAGGCGGTGGCGGCCGCCTCGACGTAGGCCTCTTGCCCCACGGTCTCGACGGCCCTCGGCTGGACCTCGCGCACCCGCGCGATCGCCTCGCTGGGGTCGGCGCCGAACGCGGCGAGCACCATCGCCGCCAGCATGCCGGACCGCCCCTGCCCCGCGCGGCAGTGCACGACGACCGTGTGGCCGTCACGGAGGTGGCGGACGACGTCGTACAGCAGGTCCATCGTCTCGTCGACCTGCTGCGGACCGGGGACGCCGCCGTCACGGATCGCCAGCCGCGCGGCCTCGAGGCCATGCACGTCGAGCTCGTCGGGCAGGTTGGCGATACCCAGATCGCGCAGCTCCTCGTCGGTGAGCAGCGTCACCAGCAGGTCCGCGCGGTGCACGTGCCGCAGCCTGCGGAGGTCGGCGTGCAGGTCCCGCCACCAGGTGACCGCCCCGGCCCGGTCGTGGCGACCCGGCGCCATCGCGATGCCCAGCCGCCCCAAGACGTCGTCGAGGCCGATCCACCCGACCTCGAACGGGTCGCTGTCGCTCGTCCGCGCACCGGGCGGCAGGACGGCCCCGTCCTCGACCAACGTCGCCAGCCCCTCGTGGGGGGTGACGGGGCGGAACCCGACGTCCGGCAGTCGATCGCTGTCCGTCATCTCCTACGCATCGTAGGCGATTCGCTCCGTCGCCGGGCCGGGACACCCGGGACCCGCAGGACCGCCCGCGAGAAAAACGACGGATCGACCGGGACGGAACCCGGTCGATCCGAAACCTGTCACTGCCGGTTGGGCGATAGGCGGCGCCTACCTGGGAGGGCGATAGGCGGCCGCGTAGCGCGTGAGCGTCCGCAAGTAGTTGGCGCGCTCGAAGGCGGCCGGGTCGGGCGCCGCGCGCTGCGAGAGGGCGCCGCGCAGGTCGCTGACGTCGTCGTACTCGTGCTCGGCCATCCACGCCCGCAACTCGGTGAGCACCTTGGCGACGTGTTCGGGCCCGTGCAGCAGCAACGAGCTGGCCATCGTGACGACGTCGGCCCCCACCAGGAGCAGCTTGACGACGTCGTCGGCCTCGTGGGCACCGCTGCTGGCGGCGAGGTCGATCGCCGTGCGGCCGTGGAGGATCGCGATCCAGCGCAGCGACAGCCGCGTCTCCTCGGGCGTCGAGAGCACCAGGCGCGGGGCCACCTCGAGCTCCTCGAGGTCGACGTCGGGCTGGTAGAAGCGGTTGAACAGCGTGACGCCCTGGGCGCCGGCCTCGTCCAGCCGCCGGACGAGGCTCGGCACCGACGAGAACCAGGGGCCGATCTTGACCGCGACCGGCACCTTGACCTGGCTGCAGACGGCGGCCACCGTGTCGACCGTGCGCTCCTCGACGTCGTGGCCGGTCTCCGAGGCGTCCGTCGCGAGGAAGTAGATGTTGAGCTCGATCGCGTCGGCGCCGGCGTCCTGCATCAGCTGGGCGTGGTGGGTCCAGCCGCCGGGGCGATGGCCGTTGAGGCTGGCGATGACGGGCACCGACAGCGCCCCCTTCGCCGCCTCGAGCCGCCGCAGGTAGCCGCCCGGCCCGACCTCGACGCCGGTGAACGGGTCGAGGTAGCCGCTGATCTCGGGCGAGATCTCCTTGCCGACCTGGTCGAGCTCGGCGAGGGCCAGCTCGTCGTGCTCGATCTGCTCCTCGAACAGCGAGGGCAGGACCACCGCGCCGACGCCGGCGTCGTCGAGCCGGCGCAGCGTGTCGAGCCGGCCGGTGACGGGCGACGCCGCCGCGACCAGCGGATTGCGGAGGGCCAACCCCAGGTAGCGGGACGCCAGGACGACCTGTTCAGCGCTCACGTTCATTCCTGCCCCTCCGTCGCCTTGGCGGACTTGATGGCCGTCTGGGCGGCCTCGGCCGCGGCCTTGCCGGGCATCTCCTCGTGCATGCCCGCCATGTGCTCGTAGTGGACCCGGCGCATCTTGGCGTCGGCCTCGGCCAGCTTCGTCAGGGCGTCGGCGCGCTCGGGCTGGCTGCGCGACAGCACCGCGAAGCGGCCCTCCTTGGCCTGCCAGGCGGCCAGCGACTCGCGCGGCGGCCGGGAATCGAGCGTCAGCGGCTCGCCCCCGTCCTCGGCCAGGGCCTTCGCGGGGTCGTAGCGGTAGAGCATCAGGTAGCCGGCCCGCACGGCGTCGCGCTGGTGGGTCATGTGCCCGCTCAGGTCGTAACCGTGCGCGATGCACGGGCTGTACGCGATGACGAGGCTCGGCCCGGGCCACGCGGCCGCCTCGCGCAGCACCTCGACCGCCTGCTTGGGGCTGGCGCCGAGCGAGATCTGCGCGACGTAAGCGCCGCCGTAGGCCATGGCGATCTGGCCGAGGTCCTTCTTGCCGACCGACTTGCCGCTGGCGGCGAACTTGGCGACCGCCCCGCGCGGTGTCGACTTGGAGGCCTGGCCACCGGTGTTGGAGTAGACCTCGGTGTCGAGGACCAGCATGTTGACGTCGCGACCGGAGGCGAGCACGTGGTCGACGCCACCGAAGCCGATGTCGTAGGCCCAGCCGTCGCCGCCGATCACCCACACCTGCCGGGGCACGAGGGCCTCGGTGACGGTCTTGAGCCGCACGACGAGCGTGCGTGTGGCCTCGTCGGTCGCGGCGTCGGACTCGAGGCGCGCGAGCTCGGCGGTGAGCTTCTCCACCCGCGCACGCTGCGCCGCCATCGCGTCGTCGCCGCGCGCCCCGTGACCCAGGGCGATCTCGTCGGCGAGCGCCTCGCCCACCTGCGCGCGGAGCTGGGCCACCAGCTGCAACGCGAGCGAGGCCCGCGAATCGACCGCCAGCCGCATCCCGAACCCGAACTCGGCCGCGTCCTCGAAGAGCGAGTTCGACCACGCCGGGCCGCGGCCGTCGGTGTCCTGCGCCCACGGGGTGGTGGGGAGGTTGCCGCCGTAGATCGACGAGCAGCCGGTCGCGTTGGCGACGACCAGGTGATCGCCGTAGAGCTGGCTGAGCAGCTTGACGTAGCCGGTCTCGCCGCAGCCGGCGCAGGCGCCGGAGAACTCGAAGTAGGGCTCGCGCAGCTGCGACGCCTTGATCGGGTCGAGGGCGTCGAAGTCGGGCCGCGGGTGCGGCAGCTTCTCGAAGAACGCCCAGTTCTCGCGCTCCCGCTCGAGCTCGGGCATCTTGGGCGTCATGTTGATCGCCTTGCGCTTGAGCTCGCGCTTGTCGCGGGCCGGGCAGACGTCGACGCAGACGCCGCAGCCGGTGCAGTCGTCGGGGGCGAGCTGGACGATGAACTGGTACCCCTGCAGCGCCTCGTCCCTGCCCTTCCAGGCGACGGACTTGAAGCCCTCCGGCGCGCCCTCGAGCGCGGACTCGGGCACGGCGTTGACGCGGATGGCCGCGTGCGGGCAGGCGAGCGCGCAGAGGTTGCACTGGGTGCAGATGTCGCTCTCCCAGATCGGCACCTCGTGAGCGATCGAGCGCTTCTCCCACTTCGCGGTGTCGGTGGGGAAGGTGCCGTCGACCGGCAGCGCGGAGACGGGCAGCAGGTCGCCGTAGCCCTCCATGATGCGGGCCGTGACGCGCTGCATGAAGTCCGGCGCGGCCTGCGGGACCGCGTCGCGCAGGTGCAGGTTGCCCTCGCCCTCGGCTGGGACGGGCGCCTCGTGCAGGTGCTCGAGCGCGGCGTCGACGGCGGCGTGGTTGCGGTCGAGCACGGTGCCGCCACGCTTGCCGTAGGTCTTGTCGATCGCCTTCTTGATCTGCGCGATCGCCTCGTCGCGCGGCAGGATGCCCGCGAGCGCGAAGAAGCAGGTCTGCATGATCGTGTTGATGCGGCCGCCCATGCCGACGTCCTGCGCCACCGAGTCCCCGTCGATCGTGTAGAGCTTGAGGTCGCGCTCGCGCACGATGCGCTGGCACTCGACCGGCAGCTTGTCGAAGAGATCGGCGGGCGCGTGGGGCGCGTTGAAGAGCACGGTCGCGCCGGGGGCGGCGAGCCCGAGCACGTCGCGCTCGTACACCAGGTCGAAGCGGTGGATGCCGATGAAACCGGCCTGCTCGATGAGGTAGGAACTGGCGACGGGTGCCGGACCGAAGCGCAGGTGCGAGACCGTGACGGCGCCGGATTTCTTGGAGTCGTAGACGAAGTACCCCTGGGCGTCGAGGTCGGTGTTCTCGCCGATGATCTTGACGCTGTTCTTGTTGGCGCCGACGGTGCCGTCGCTGCCCATGCCGTAGAACAGCGCGCGGTTGACCTCGGGGCGCTCGGTGGTGAAGCTCGTGTCGAGCGGCAGCGACAGGTGGGTGACGTCGTCGATGATCCCGAGGGTGAACGAGCGCGGGGTCTCGGGGTCGTCGAGCCCGTCGAGCGCGGCCTTGGCGGCGCGTGGGAAGAACTCCTTGCTGCCGAGACCGTAGCGGCCGCCGAGCACCTTGGGTCGGCTGGCGGCGTCCTCCCAGACCTCGGAGAGCGCGGTGACGACGTCCTGGTAGAGCGGCTCGCCGGTGGCGCCAGGCTCCTTGGTGCGGTCGAGGACGGCGATGGCGCGGGTGGTCGGCGGCAACGCCTTGACGAAGCCCTCGGCGTCGAACGGCCGGTAGAGCCGCACGGAGACCACGGCCACCTTCTCGCCGGCGGCGTTCATCGCGTCCACGGCCTCCTTGGCCGCGCCGACGCCCGAACCCATCAGGACGATGACGCGCTCGGCGTCGGGGGCGCCGTAGGTCTCGAAGGCGTGGTAGCGCCGGCCGGTGAGGGCCGCGAACTCGTCGAGCACCTGCTCGAGTGCGGCCGGCACCTCCGCGTAGTAGGTGTTGCCCGCCTCACGCCCCTGGAAGAAGACGTCGGGGTTCTGCGCCGTGCCGCGCAGGACCGGCTTGTCGGGATCGAGCTTGCGCGCGCGGTGGGCGGCGATGAGGTGCTCGGGGAGCAGCGTCCGCATGACGTCCTCGTCGAGCGACTCGATGACCGCGACCTCGTGGCTGGTGCGGAAGCCGTCGAAGGCGTGCATGAACGGGACCCGCGTGCGCAGGGTGGTCGCCTGCGCCACGAGCGCCATGTCCTGCGCCTCCTGCACGTTGTGCGCGAAGAGCATCGCCCAGCCCGAGCTGCGAACCGCCATCACGTCGCTGTGGTCGCCGAAGATGCTGAGCGCGTGCGTGGCGACCGCGCGTGCGGCCACGTGGATGACCGCGGGCGTGAGCTCGCCCGCGATCTTGAACATGTTGGGGTACATGAGCAGCAGGCCCTGCGACGCGGTGAAGGTAGTCGACAGCGAGCCGGCCTGTAGCGCGCCGTGCAGCGTGCCCGCGGCGCCCGCCTCGCTCTGCAGCTGCACGACCTCGGGGACCTGGCCCCACACGTTGGGGCGGTTGGCCGCCGACCAGGCGTCGGCGAACTCGCCCATCGGCGAGGCGGGGGTGATCGGGTAGATCGCGATGACCTCGTTCGTCAGGTGCGCGACCCGGGCCGCGGCCTCGTTGCCGTCGACCACGATGCGGCGTCCAGCCATGTGTGTTCCCCTTCCCAGTGCGATCCACCCGAGGTGCCGCTCTCGGCCCTCGGATGCACGCGGTGTTCCTGCCCCCAGGCTAGGCCGCGAGGGCCGGGGCCTGGGTCCCGACGGCCGCGGAGGCGGTCGGGCGCGCCGGACTCGGCCGCCGCCGATCGACCCATCCCGCACTCGGCCCAGGTAGCGTGCGGCATGGCCGAGCCCGCCCCCGCCCCTGCCGTCGCGGCCGCCGCCGCCACCGTCCTCGAACCCGTCGCCGCGCACGCCGTGGCCGCGCTCGCCGAGCGCTCGCGCGACGTGGTGAGCACCGTCCTGACCCATGCCAGCGTCCGACGCTTCGCGGTGGACCCCGTGCCCGACGACGTCGTGTCGGCCCTCGAGGCGGCCCTCGTCCGCGGTCCGACCTCCTCGGCGCTGCACAGCTACACCCACGTGGTCGTGCGCGACCCCGAGCGCAAGCGGCGGATCGCCCAACTCGCGGGGGACCAGCCGTGGATCGACCACGCGCCGCTGCTGATCGTCGGTTGCGCCGACCTGCGCCGGGCCCGCGAGGTCACCCGCGGCCAGGGCTACCGCTACACCGCGCACGACCTGCGCATGCTCATCAGCGCCACCGCCGACCTCACCGTCGGGCTGCAGAACGCGTCGCTGGTGGCGCAGTCGCTCGGGTTCGGCACCGTCCTGCTGGGCGGGGTGCTGAATGGCTCGCTCGAGATCGCCACACTGCTCGGCCTGCCGCCGCGCGTCGTACCGCTCGTCGGGCTCTCCGTCGGGCGCCCGCTGGGCGACCACTGGCCGGCGCCGCGCCCGCGGCTGCCGCTGCCGCTGCTCGTCCACCACGAGCAGTGGACGCTGGACGCGGACGCCGAACGGGCGCTCCTCGAGGCGCACGACGCCGCGACGCGCGAGCGCGGCGACTTCGAGGGGCGGCGCATCCCGTGGCCGGCCATGGGCCTCGGTGGCGAGGACCCCGTGCCCGTGGGCGACTACGGTTGGCTCGAGCACACCGGCCGCAAGCAGGGGCGGGCCACCTGGATCGCGCAGGGCGCGAAGGTCGACGTCGACCTGCCCGCGCAGGGTCTACGGGTGCGGTCGACCGGCGACGCGGACGAGCCCGCGACCTGACCCGGCGCGTACGCGGGCCGCACGCCCGGCGACGGCTCTCAGAGCCCGAACAGGCCCCCGACGTCGCGGAGCGCGCCCACGTGGTGATCCGGCACGGGGGCGGGGTCCAGCGACGACGAACTCGCCCCGCCCACCAAGACGGTGCGCATGCCC
The DNA here is from genome assembly GCA_011389865.1 of Trueperaceae bacterium. GTDB lineage: Bacteria > Deinococcota > Deinococci > Deinococcales > Trueperaceae > JAABTL01. Next base: position 95,134 of record JAABTL010000006.1, on the reverse strand, counting down.
ACGGCGACTCCGCCGGCGATGTCGGCGTCGAGCGTGTCGCCGATGATCACGGCGCGCTCCGCAGAGGACCCGAAGCGCTGCAAGGCCGCCTCGAAGAACACCGGCGCGGGCTTGCCCACCACCTCCGGGACGACGCCCGAGGCGTAGGTCAGGGCGGCGGCGATGGCACCGGTGCCGGGGAGCATGCGTCCACCCTCCACCGGCAAGCGGGGGTCGACGTTGAGCGCCAGCAGCCTGGAGCCGCGCATGAGCACCTGCAACGCATCGGCCAGGTCCGCATAGGTCATGGCGGGGTCGCGGCCCAGCACTAGCAGTTCGGCCTCCTCGGGCGTCGCCGCGATCGGCGTCAGTTCCGCCACCGCCCGCCGCAGCTGCGGCGGGCCGAGGAACCACACACGGGGTCGCGCACGCATCCAGGGGTGCGCGGCCAGCGCCTCGACCGGCATGATCACGTCGTCGACGCTCGCCACGATGCCCAGGCGGCGGAGCTTCGCCGCGATCTGCGCGGTATCGCTGTTGCTCGTGTTCGTCAGGAAGCCGACGCGTCGACCGCTCGCCCGCAGCGCATCGACGAGCGCGATCGCCCCGTCGGCGAGCTGCTCGCCGAACCAGACACAGCCGTCGAGATCGAGATAGACGGTGTCGACGTCGGCGAGCGGCGTCGCTGGGGGCACCCCGGCCGCCGCCGCGGCGGTCGACGCCGACGGTTCACGGCTCATTGGATCGCCCCGCGCACCTTGGCGGATACCCACTCCGCGGCCACCACCAGGACGATGATCATGGCGAAGATGACGGTGACCTGCGACCACTGCAGGGAGTTGATGCTGGCGTTGAGTTGCACGCCGATCCCGCCGCCGCCGACCAGACCGATGACCGTGGACGATCGGATGTTGATGTCCCAGCGGAACAGCACGATGCCGGCGAAGGCCGGCATCACCTGGGGCGCGATGCCGTAGGTCACGACCTGGCCACCGCTCGCGCCGGCCGAGACGAGAGCCTCGAGCGGCCGCGGGTTGACCTCCTCGATCGCTTCGAACAGCAGCTTGCTGCAGAAGCCCACCGATCGCAGCGCGATCGCGATCACCCCGGCGAGGAGGCCCGGACCGATCACCGAAACGAGCAGCAGGGCCCAGATGAGCGAGTTGACCGAGCGGGAGGAGACGATGATCAGCATCGCCACCTGCCGCAGCAGTGGGTGCGGGGTGGTGTTGCGCGCCGCCAGGAAGGCCACCGGCACGCTGATGACGATCGCGATCAGGGTGCCCAGGGTGGCGATGTTGATCGTGTCCCACAGGGCGCCCCAGAGGCGGTCGGCATAGCTCCAGCGCGGGGGAAACATCCGGCCGATCAGGTCGGCCACCTGCTCCGGCGCGTCCAGGACGAAGAACCACAGCGTCTGGCCCGAGATGAAGCGGAACGCCACCAGGACGGCCACCGCGCCGACCAGGTAGCCGATGTACGTGAGGAGCGTCTGGCGCCGATCGCGCTTCCGCCACACCGGGACCCCACCGACGACGTCGACCGGCACGTCACTGCACCCGCTTCCGGATGGCGGCGGAGGCGTACTCGGCCGCGTAGACCAGGGCGATGATCACCAGCAGGATGGCGGAGGTCGTGCCGTACTCGTAGCGGGCGATGGAGGTGTTCAGTGCGCCGCCGATGCCCCCGGCACCGACGATGCCGATCACCGACGAGGCGCGGAAGTTGATGTCGAAGCGGTACACGGAGAGCCCCACGAAGCGCGGCATGATCTGCGGCACCACCCCGTACGCCATCGTCTGGAACCAGCTGCCCCCGGTTGCGGTGATCGCCTCGAGTTGGCCGGGTTCGATGTCCTCGATGTCCTCTGCGAGCAGCTTCCCGAGGAACCCGATGCTCCCGAACGCGAGCGTCAGGACGCCGGCGAGTGGGCCGAAGCCGACCATCACCACGAAGATGATGGCGACCACGATCTCCTGGAACGAGCGCGAAACGGCGATGATGGCGCGACAGGTCAGGTACACGGGCAGGGGCGCGATGTTGCGCGCGGCGCCGAAGGCGAAGGGGATGGCGAGCACCACCCCGAGGGCGGTCGACACGACCGTCATGCTGACGCTCTCGAGGATGCCGATCTGGATGAACTCGTAGCGCGACAGGAAGTCGGGCCGGAACAGCCCGGCGAACAGCACCCGGGCCCGCTCGGCGCCCTGGACGACGCGATTCCAGTTCACGTCGATGGTCGCGAACGCCAGGTAGAGGTAGGTGATCGCGCCTAGCGCCAAACCGTAGCGCAGCCAGGGATTGCGGATCGGCGGCTTCGGCCGCCAGCGCGGACGGGCACTGGACGCCGCGGCGACGGCGCTCACGGCGCCTCCACGCCAAGCGCCCTGGCCGTCGTCGAGGACGTCCGCAGCGGTTCGCCGGCGCCGATCGGCGCCGATACCGCAGCGGCTTCGTCGGGGTCGTTCTCCTCGCCGGGGCCCCGCCCTCGCGGCAGCGACCAATCTTCCGCCCCGTAGATCTCGGTGAGGACGGCCTCGTCGAGTTCGTCAGGCGAGCCGTCGAAGACGACGACGCCTTCGCGGAGGCCCACGATGCGCTCGACGAACTGCTTCGCCAGGGCCACGTCGTGGATGTTGATGATGGCGGCGAGCCCGTGCTCGTCCGCGAGCTCCACGAGCAACCGCATGACCTGCCGAGAGGTCTTCGGATCGAGGCTGGCGGTCGGCTCGTCGACCAGTAGGATCTTCGGGTTCTGCAGGAGCGCCCGGGCGATGCCGACACGCTGGCGCTGACCGCCGGAGAGCTGATCGGCGCGCTTGTCGATGTGTTCCGCGATGCCGACCCGTTCGAGCAGCTCGAAGGCGCGGTTGACGATGGGGGCGGGGAAGCGCCTGAGCCATGAGGCCCAGAACCCGACGTAACCCAACTGCCCCGACAGCACGTTCTCCATCACCGAAAGTCGGTCGACCAGAGCGAACTCCTGGAAGATCATCCCGATGCTGCGCCGCGCCGATCGCAGTCGCCGCTTCGAGAGCTGGGTGATCTCGATGTCCCCCAGGCTGATCGTTCCCCGGGTCGGCTCGACCAGTCGGTTCACGCAGCGGATGAGGGTGCTCTTGCCGGCGCCCGACGGCCCGATGAGCGCCATCACCTGCCCGGCCGGAACGCTCAGGTCGACGCCTTTGAGGGCGGTTTCGCCACGCCCGTACTGCTTGACGAGGCCTTGGATCTCGAGAATGGGTGTGCCTCCTTGTGCTCCGGGTCGCGCTGGGCCCGTGGACCCAGCGCGACCCGCTCGGTACGCTGTGGACGCGAGCCTACTCGAGCTCGGCGGATGCGGCGGCGATGGTCCGCAGCACCTCCCAATCGCGTTCGTACGAGATCTCGATGAAGGTGTTGACGTCGTCGAACTCGGCATCGAGCGCGGTCCCGGTCCAGTCGAAGGTCAGGAAGGCCTCCCGCACGTTGGCGGCGAGGTCGGGATGCAGGTTGTACACATAGCCGTAGCCGGTCGACGGGAACGTCTGCGACGTGTACACGAAGTCGAAGTCGTCGAGCGACACCACGTCGCGGTTGGCCATCCGGCGCAGCACCGAGCTGGCGATGGCGGCGGCCTCGTAGTCGCCGTTGGCGACGCCCAGAATGCTGTTGTCGTGACCGCCCGAGAAGGCCGTCTCGTACCCCTCGTCGGGCTTGAGCCCGAGCTCGGCGTAGAGCAGCGCCGACGGCGCCTTGAAACCGGAGTTCGAGGTCGGCGACACGAACGCGAGCTGGCGGCCCGCCAGGTCCTCGAGCGACTGGATGTCGCTGCCCTTGGGAACGATGATCTCCATCTCGTAGCCGAAGGTGTAGGTGCCGTCGCCCTCATCCATGGCCATCATCGCCACCGGATGGAAGCCGGCCATGTTGACGCCCTCCTCCACGGAGCCCGCCGAGAAGCCCGCGACGTGCAGTCGGCCCGCACGCATGGCCTCGATCTGGGCGGCGTAGGAGCGGACCGGGAAGTACAACACCTCCAGGCCGGTCATCTCGCTGAGGTAGTCCATGAACTCCCCGAAGGCGCCCTGGTAGACGGCGGGGTCCTCGGTGGGGGCGTAGGTGAACACCAGCACGCTTGGCTCGAGCCACTCCGCCGGGTCGGTGGGCGGATCGGCCAGCATGTCGCCGTCACGGTCGCAGAAGCGGGGGTCGAGGTCGCCGCGTGGGCAGTCTTCCTGGGCGACGGCGAGCGACAGTAGGCCCAAGGTCAGTAGTGCAACGAAGAGTCGGGTGAACAACGTACGTCGGGTCATGTCGTCGATCCCTTCCTGAATGAGGTGCGGGCCTCGTGGCGGATGGGTGGGAAGCGGCGTGCCGGGCGCGGTGCCCCGCACGCCGAGCGTCAGCCGGGCATGTCCGGCTCCGTGCGGTGCACCGTGAGGGACAGGAAGTAGCGGTCGCCCCGATACAGCGAGCGCGTCAGGCCGAGCAGGCGACCATCCGCCAACCGCGTCACGCGCGTGATCCGCAGCAGCGCAGCCGTGGCTGCGACGCGCAACGACCGCGCGTCGCCGTCGTCGCCGTGGACGGCCTCGACCGTCTGTTCGGCCTGCCCCACCTCGACCCCGAGTCGGCGGCCCACGCCGTCGTAGAACGAGTCGCAGAAGTCGAGATCGAGGAGCGCTCGGGCGAAGACCGGCACCACCGTGATCGTGTTGAGACCGATCGGTTCGCCGTCCGCGAAGCGCACGCGGACCACCCGCAGCACCTCGTCGTCGTCGTGCAGATCGAGCAGTCGGGCGTCCTCCTCATCGGCCCGTTCGAGACCCATCCGCAGGACGCGGACGGCGGGCACCAGGCCGTGGGCCAGCGCGTCCTCGCGGAACCCGAGCAGGCGACCCGCGACGCGCTCGATCTTGGTGCGGTTCACGAAGGTGCCGATCCCTTGGCGCTTGGTCACCAAGCCGGCGGCGGCGAGGCGGGCGAGCGCCTGGCGGACCGTCATGCGCGACACGCCGTACTGCTGCCGTAGCTCGTCCTCGCTGGGTAGCCGGGCCCCGATACGCCAGGCGCCACCGGCGATGCCATGCCGTAGGTCTTCCTCGATGCGCGCGTAGATGGGCGGGGTGCGTCGGGCCACGGGTGGGGCCTCCCATCGGACTCGTCCCTTTGGATGTCTAGACAACCTTACGACATCCGCAGGCGCTCCGGGTGAGCCCCCCGTCGCACTCCGTACACCGCGTCTTCACCGATGTGCTCGGCGTTCTCGCGAGCCCCGGGTCCCGGGTCTCGATCCGCAGCGTGGCCCCCGGAAACGAACGCGCCCGCTGACGCCGACCACATGCGCCGCCGTCCGCCCGCGGCCCCCGCGGTCTTCAGCCCCAGTGGGTGACGATGGCCGCCGCCACCGCCCTGCCGAAGGCGGCGTGCCCCTCGCGCGACCAATGGATGCCGTCCAGGTCGCTGCTGACCACGTGCTCGCCGGCGTCGAGGAAGGGCACGCCGCGCACGCGGGCGACCCGCGCGTACTGCGCGGCGAAGCGTCTCGACTTCTCCAAGGCGCCCTCCCACCCCTGCTCGAAGCCCTCGAAGGCGTCCGGGTCGCGCTCCGCCCAGCCGCCCAGGTTCCCCAGCGGCGGCGGTCCGACCAGCAGCACGGCGGGCGTGCCGCCGCTGGGCCCATCCTCGCTCGCCAGCACCCGATCGACGAGGACGCCCGCGCCCTCGGCGATCTCGTAGGCGCTGGCCGAGAGGCGCGTCTTCAGATCGTTGACGCCGAGGGCGATCACGACCACGTCGACGGGCGCGGCACTCGCCACCACGGGCCCGATGTGACGCAGCCCCAGGAGGTCGTCGAGCGGGTCCTCGAACACGGTGGTGCGGCCGTTGAGGCCCGCCTCGACCACGTGCCACGAACCGCCGAGGGCGGCGGCGGTCACGCCCGGCCAGCGCACGCGGCGGGGATAGCGGGTCATGCTGACGGGCACGTAGCCCCAGGTGTTCGAGTCGCCGAAGCAGAGCAGGGTGCGGGGTTCGTCCATGCCGAAGGGTACGCCGCGCCGACCGTCACCACGCGTACACACCCCGCAAACGGAACCGAAACGAAAGACGCCTACCTTCGAACGTGATGACGCCTCCAAAGCAACCCCCGAGCGCCACCGCCGCCCGTGAACGCCGCCGCGCGCAGCAGCGCCGCCGCCGACGCCGCTGGGCCGCCACCCTCACGACCGTGGCGATCGTCGGCGCCGCCGGCGGCGCCTGGTGGTGGCTCACTCTGCGACCCGCGGGCGCCGAGGCCGCCAGCGGACCCAGCTACCTCGAGGTCACGCCGCGCACCTACCAGGTGACGGTCCCGGCCCCGGGCACGCTCCAGGCCGCCACCACCGCCGAGCTCCGCACCGTCGCCAGCGGTACCGTCACCTACGCCGCCCCCCTCGGCGCGCGGGTCGTTGCGGGCGAGACGGTTGCCAGGCTCGACCCCAGCGACCTCGAGCGCGACCTGCGCGACGCCGAACTGGCGCTCGAGCGCAGCGAGCGCGCGCTGACCGCCGCCCGCGCCGACCGCGTCGACGTCGAGCGCAGCCTGACCGACGCGGTGGACGACGCCGAGCGGCGCCTCCAGCGGGCCCTCGACGGGGCCGCCGACGCGGCGGCCAAGCTCGACCTCACCACCCGCCTGGCCGACGTCGGCAGCGCCTCGCCGCGTGAGCTCGCCGACGCGCAGTCGGCCCGCGCGACCGCGCTCGACGACGCCGCCAGCGCCGAGCGCGCGCTCGTGGCGGCCCGCGACGACCTCGACACCCGCATCGCCAAGGCCGAGCGCGATCTGGCCGACGCCGTCGCCGCCGTCGAGCAGGCGCAGGTGAAGCTCGAACGCGCCGAGGCCTCCCTCGCCGGCGCCACGCTGCTCGCGCCCTTCGATGGGGTGGTCAGCGAGGTCCGCATCGCCGCCGGCGGCTTCGCCGGCAGCAACGCCACGCTGCTGACGATCGCCGACGACCGCCGCCTGGAGCTCGTCGCGCAGGTCGACGAGACCGAGATCTCCCAGATCGAGGTCGGGCAGAGCGCGCGCGTGACCGTCATGGCGCTGGCGGACCGCAGCGTGCAGGCGAGCGTGGTCGCCGTCGCGCCCGGGGCCCGCACCAGCCAGAACATCCCGGTCTTCGAGGTCGTGCTGGGCATCGACAACGCGGACGGCGCCCTGCGGCCGGGCATGACGGGCGAGGCCGAGGTCGTCGTCCGCCAGGAGGCCGACACGGTGACGCTGCCGGCCGCGGCCGTGACCCGCAACCCGCGCGGCGACGGCGTCGTGGCCGTCCTGCTTGGCGACGGCGAGACCGAGCGCCGCCAGGTCGAGGTCGTCGCCACCGTCGGCGCCAGCCTCGTGGTGCGCGGCGACCTGCCCGCGGGGACCCAGGTGGAAGTGCCGGCGGCGAACGCCGTCGCGGCCGCGCCGAGCGCCACGCCGGGCATCCTGCCGTCGACCCAGCTGACCCGCGAGCTCGTCCCCGGCGCGGTGCCGGCCCCAGGCATGGTGCCGGGCTCGGGCGCCGGCCGCGGCGCCGGCGGCGGGGGCGGCCAGTGACGCCCGCGCTCGAACTCGACGCGATCAGCAAGGTCTACCCGCTGGCCGAAGAGGACTTCTACGCCCTGCGGGAGGTCAGCTTCGACGTGCCCGTCGGCGAGTACGTGGCCCTGATGGGCCCCTCCGGCTCCGGCAAGTCGACGCTGATGAACCTGATCGGCCTGCTCGACACCCCCACCGAGGGGCGCGCGCTGCTCGCCGGCCAGGACGCCGGCGACCTCGACCCCGAGGAGCAGGCGGCCATGCGTAACCGGCACGTCGGCTTCGTCTTCCAGTCGTTCCACCTGCTGCCGCGGTTGTCGGTGCGCGAGAACGTCGAGGTGCCGCTGACCTACGCCGGCTACCGCCCGGGCGTGCGCCGGCGCCGCGCCCTCGAGGTGCTCGAGCGCGTCGGCCTCGGCGACCGCGTCGACCACCGCCCGTCGCAGCTCTCCGGCGGCCAGCGGCAGCGCGTCGCCATCGCCCGCGCCCTGGCGATGAACCCGTCGCTGCTGCTCGCGGACGAGCCGACGGGCAACCTCGACAGCGAGACGGGCCTCGAGATCCTGGCGCTGTTCGACGAACTGCACGCCCAGGGCGCCACCATCGTCATGGTCACCCACGAGCCCGACGTCGCGGAGCGCTGTGAACGCGTGCTGCGGCTGCGCGACGGCCGGCTCGAGTCCGACAGCGCGGGGCGCGCCGCCCCAGTGGTGGCGTGACGCGCGCGGCGACGCTGGGCGCGGCCGATGCCGACCCCGCGGGCGACGACGCCGCGGCGAGCGTCGCGGACTGGTTCGCGCTCGAAGAGCCGACCGGCACGACCGACACCCGGGCGATCGTCGGCATCGCCTGGCGCTCGATCCGCGGCAACGCCAGCCGCAGCCTGCTGACGGCCCTCGGCGTCATCATCGGCGTGGCCGCGGTCGTGGCGCTGACCGCCGTCGGCGCGGGCGTCACCCAGAACGTCACCTCGAACCTCGAGCGTCTGGGCACCAACCTGCTGACGATCGGCGCGACCGTGACCCGCAGTTCGACCGGGATCGTGCGCACCGAGTCCAGCGCGGGCATCACGGTGGGCGACGCCGAGCTCCTGCGCTCGCTGCAGTGGGTCGACGGCCGCATCCTGGGGATCGCCCCCAGCGTCACGTCGAACCTGCAGGTGCGCGCCGGTGGCCTCAACACCACGGCCCAGGTGCTGGGCACCTGGCCCGACTACGCCCCGATCCGCGACCTCGAGGTCGGCGCCGGCGCCTGGTGGACCGACGTCGACGTCGAGAGCCGCGCGCGGGTGGCCGTGCTCGGGCACGAGATCGCCCAGGAGCTCTTCCCCGGGATGGACCCGCTGGGGCAGAGCCTGACCGTCGGCACCCACACCTTCACGGTCGTCGGCGTGCTCCCGGACAAGGGCGCGGGCTTCGGCAGCCCCAACCGCCAGATCATCGTGCCGCTCTCCACCTACCTGCAGCGCCTGGCCCGCAGCCAGGTCGCCGGCGGCACCTCCGCCCAGTCCGTCAACCAGATCTTCGTCCGGGCCACCGAGGCGGGGCACCTCTCCGCGCTGCAGACGGACGTCATGCTCCTGCTGGCGAACGAGCGCGGCGAGTTCGACCTGGAGGCGTTGGGCTTCCAAGTGCAGAACCAGGCGGATACGCTCGAGTCGTTGACGGCGGTCAGTCGCACGCTCACCCTCTTCCTCGGCGCCATCGCCGGGATCAGCCTGCTGGTTGGAGGCATCGGCATCATGAACATCATGCTCGTGTCGGTCACCGAGCGGACCCGCGAGATCGGGATCCGCAAGGCGCTCGGCGCCCGCCCGGCCGACATCCGTCTGCAGTTCCTCGTCGAGGCGGTCGTGCTGGCCGCGGGCGGGGGCCTGCTGGGACTCGCGGTCGGCGCCGCGGGCGCGCGCTTCGTCAGCCCGATGCTGGGCGTGACGTCGGCCCTTACGGTGGCCCCGATGGCCGTCGCCTTCGGCGTCGCACTGTTCGTCGGCGTCGTCTTCGGCCTCTACCCCGCCCAGCGGGCGGCCCGTCTCGACCCGGTGGCGTCGCTCCGCCATGAGTAGGGGGTTCCACCGCCACCTCGCGATCGCGCTGGCCCTGCTGACGCTGGCCGCCGTGCCGGCGCGCGCGAGCGAGCCGGTCCGGCCGTGGACCGCCGTCGAACCGGCGCGGGTCTTCGCCGTCGCCTCTGGCTCCGGCGGCGTGACCCTGGCGACCCTGCAGGCCGAGCGCGCGCGCCTCGCCGCCGAGGGCGCCGGCGCGATCGTGAGCGGCAGCCTGCGCACCGGGGCCGAGGCCGCCTGGCGGGCCGAGGACGCCGGTCCCGCCGGCCCCGCGGGCTGGGAGACGAGCCTCGGCGCCATCTCGCTCTCGACGAGCTGGACCGTCGTGCCCGCCGGCCCCGCCTACGATGCCGCGCAGCGCGCCCTGCGGAGCCTCGAGGTGGCCCTCGACGCCCTGGCCGACGCCTACCGCGACGCCGTCGTCGACGTCCTCGACCGCGTCGTCACGCTCGAGCGGCTCGCCGCCCAGCTCGCGCTGGCCGAAGGCCGCCTCGACCTCGCGCTGCGCTCGCGTGACGCCGTCGCCGAGCAGCTCGAGGCGGGCACGGTCGCCCCGGCGGCCCTGGCCGACGCCGATCTGAGCGTCCTCCAGGCCGAGGGCGACGTGGCGACCGCCCGCGCGGACGTCGCCGCCGCCCGACTCGCCTTCGAACGCGGCTACGGCGTCGCCGTCGACGCGTTGTGGGCGCCCGCCAGCGACCCGCTGGGCGCCCTCGGCGCCGCCGCCGCGGCGGTCGCTTCGCAGCCGCCCCTGGCGTTGGGGCCCGACGAGTTCGAAGCCGCCCTCGCCGCGAGCGAGCGCGTGAACGAGGCGCAGCGCGCCCTCGACGACGCCGCCACCGCGCTCGGGCGCGCCCGCCGCGAGGCCGGCGTCACCGTCAGCCTCAGCGCCAGTCTCGTGAACACCGGCGACGCCGGACGCATCGCCGTAGGGGCGGGCTGGGACACCCGCTCGCTGCAGCCCTCCGCCGAGCTCTCGTACGACCCCTGGAACTCCGCCTCCCCCCAGACCACCGCCACCCTCGGCGCGAACCTGTCGTGGGCCTTCGGCGGTAACGACGCCACGGCTGTCGCCCAGGCCGAGGTCGAGCAGGCCCTGGCGCTCGAGCGGTTGCTACAGGCGCGGTCGGCCGCCGCCCTGGAGCTCGAGAACCTGCTCCGGGCGGACGACCAGGCCCGGCGCACCGCGACCCTCGCCGGCGAGCGCTACGCCCAACGGCTGACCCAACTCGCCTCGGTGCAGGTCCGCGCCGACCTCGGCCAGGTATCGCCGCTCGACCTGCGGCGCGCCGAGCTCGACGCGCTCGACGCCGCCCAATCGCTCCTGCGCGCCGACGATCAGGCCCGCAGCGCCCGCGTGCGCCTCGAAGCGGCCCTCGGCCGCACCCCCTCGTTCGATCCCATCGCGGCGGCGCTCGCCGCCGCCCCGACGGAGGTTCGCTGATGCTCCCCGCCCGCCCCCTCGCCCTGCTCGTGCTCGTCGCCGCCCTCGCGACACCCGCGCTCTCGCAGAGCGCGCCTGCACCCCTCGACCTCGACGCCGCCTGGACGCGCGCGCCCGAGGTGTCCGCCGACGTGGCGACACGCCGCAACGACGTCGACGTCGCGGCCCGCACCGCGGCGCGCGCCGAGCTCGACCCACTGGCCACCGGTCTCGAGCGGCTGCAGGCCGAACAGGGCCTGGCCGCCGCCGTTGCTTCGTTGGCGTCCGCGGAACGGTCCGCTCGGATCTCGGCACTGCAGGCCTACGTGGCCGTCATCCAGGCGATCGACGCGGAGGCGCAGGCCGTGGTGCGCGCCGACCTGGCGCAGCGGAACCTCGTCGCGGCGCGCGTGCGCCACGAGGCGGGTGCGATCACCGACCTGGCGCTGAGCCAGTCGGCCGCCGACGCCGATGGCGCCGAGCGCGCGGCGCGCGATGCGGCCACCGACCTGGCGTTCGCGTGGAGCGACCTCGCCGCGGTCGTGGGCATCCCCGGCGACGACCTGCGCGCAGCCGGCCTGGCGCCGGTGCCCAGCGAGCTTCCGGAGCTTCCCGACCTCCAGACCGGCCTCGCGAGCCTCGCCACCGTCCATGCCGGCATCGCCGCGGCCGAACGCGCGCTCGCGCTGGCCGAGCTGCGGCTCCGCGGTGTCGACCACGAGGGCTCGTCCCCGAACGCCGTCTCCGACGCCCGCGCCGACGTCGCCACCGCCCAACGGCGCCTCGAGGACGCCGTCCGCAACGCCGAGCAGCAGCTGCGGGCGGCGCACCAGAACCTGCTGGTCGCCTACGGCCGCCTGGACGACGCGCGCACCGCGGACGCCTCGGCGGTCACCACGCTCGAGGCCCAACGGGTGCGGCAGGAGGCGGGCGAGCTCAGCCCGATCGCCTGGCTGCAGGCGCAACTCGACCGCGAGCGGGCCGCCGCGTCGCTGCGCGCGAGCGTCCATGCCGCCTGGCTGCAGTGGCTGCGGTACGAGCAGGCGGTCGCGGGGGGCTGATCAACCGGTTCGTGCTCGGGTGACGGCGTCCATGAACCCCCGCACCCGCGCCTCGTCGACCGGGTTCCACCAGACCCCGTCCTCCTTGAGGGCGCTGGCGACGATCACGCCGTCCGCGATCTCCAGGATGGCGCCGGCGCTCTCGGGCGTGACGCCGCTGCCCACCAGCAGCGGCAGGCGCGTCGCCGCGCGCACGGAGGCGAGCTCCTCGAGGTCGGCGCCGTCGCCGGTGCGCTGGCCGGTCACGATCACGGCGTCGGCGTCGAAGAACTCGAGGTCGCGCGTCAGCTCGTCCAGGCTGCGGTCGGCGGTGATCGCGTGGGCACCGTGCTTGACGTGGACGTCGGCGAAGACCCGGATCCCGTCGGCGCGCAGGCGGGCACGGTAGCGGGTCGCCGCGGCGGCCGGTCCCTCGAGGATCCCCTCGTTGGCGACGTAGGCGTTCGCCCACTGGTTGACGCGCACGAAGCCGGCGCCCGCCGCCTGCGCCACCGCCAGCGCGTGCATGGCGCCGTTCGCGAGCACGTTGATGCCGAGCGGCAGGCCGACCTCGCGCCGAACGCGATCGCTGATCACCGCCATGACCGCGGCGGTCTCGGGGCCGAGGTCGGCGGGCTTGGCGAAGGGGATGTCGCCGTGGTTCTCGACGATCAGGCCGTGGACGCCCCCGCGGGCGTAGCGGCGGGCGTCCTCGAGCGCGGCGTCGACCAGGGTCTCGATCGCGGCGCCCGGGTAGCCCGGCGATCCGGGCAGCGCGGGCAGGTGAACGACGCCGATGACCACCCTGCCGCGGCCGAACAGGTCGTTCAGGGCGTCGGGCTTGCTGCGGTAGACGTGGGTCATGGGCTCCTCCGGTCGGGTCGGGTGCCCCAGCGTACCGGGCCAGTCGGCGGACGGCCCCCGCGTCCTGACCCCCACCGGCTAGCATCGGTCAACCCCCAACGCCGGCCCCCATGCCGGCTACAGAGGAGCACCACATGCGCAAGGAAGCGTTCGGCACGTCGCGCGCCCCCCTCACCCCGGCCCTCAAGGTCGGCAGCACGGTCTACGTGTCGGGCCAGGTGCCCGTCGACGAGCACGGTCGCGTGGCAGGGACCGACATCGGCAGCCAAACACTGCAGGTGCTGCGCAACCTGGAGCAGGCGCTGAACGCCGCCGGCGCGACCCGCGACGACGTCGTCAAGACGCTGGTCATCCTCGGCGACGTCCGCCGCGACTTCGCCGGGATGAACGCCGTCTACGCCGAGTTCTTCGCCGAACCGAGGCCCACCCGCAGCACGATCGGCGCGGAGCTGGCGATCGACGTGCTGGTGGAGATCGAGGCCGTGGCGATCATCGGCGCGGGGGGCTGAGCGCCCGCCGCGCTACCTCACGGCTCGCTGGAGGCCAGCACCTCGCCGATCAGGAAGACCGGGTCGTCCAGCAGCTTCAGGTTCTCCTCGAACCGCGCCAGCGCCTCCGGCGCGTAGAACGCCGCCTCGAAGCTCTCGCGGTCGGGCCACTCGGCGATCGTCACGAAGCGGTGACGCGGCGCCGCGCCGCGCGGCCAGGCCGACTCGGCCACGGCGAAGTCGGTGCGTAGCACGCCGGGCGCACCGGCGTTGCTCTGCTGGTGGTCGCCCAGGCGCCACGCGAGGAACGCCTTCTCGTCGGTACCGGGGGGCAGGTTGTAGAGGACGGTGAGTCGCACCATGGCGCATGGTGGCACGCCGGGGGCGTCCCCGTGCGCCGGCCGCCCAGCGCTCGGAGCCGCCGGTCGTCAGCCCCTCGGTGCCTGCCGCTCGAAGGCCGCCACGCGGCTCGCGGCCGCGACGGCCAGTGCCGCGAGCAGCGTCCCGGCCAGGCCGAAGCCGACCCCGAAGCCAGCGGCACCGATCACGGCGCCGATCACCACGGGCATCGCCAGCTGCGCCGCGCGGTTGAGCGACAGGCGCAGGCCCAGCGCCGTCCCCCGGTGGCGCGGATCGACGTGGCTCGCGACGGTGACGATGCTCAGTGGCAGGCCGACGCCGGTGCCGAATCCCGCCAGCACGCCGAGTAGCGCGAAGGCCGTCAGCGACGTGACCATGCCCAACGCGCCGACGGCGATCGCGACGGCCACCATCGCCACCACCAGCGTCCGGGCGGGTCCACCGAGTGCCCGAGAAACGACCGGCATCAGCGGTCGCACCGCCACGGCCGCCAACGCCCCGAGGCTGATCAGCGCGCCGATCGTGGTGGCCGGGTACCCCAACGCCGTCAGCGCCACCGGCAGGAAGGCCTGCCGCGCGCTGATCGCGACGAACACGCCGGCGCTCGAGAGCACCGCGAGCTGCACGCCGACGTTGGCGAACGCCTCGCGTGCGCCGAAGCGACCGACCGCCCCCGCCGGCGACCGGAACGCGGCATCCTCCTCGGCCTCGGGCGCGGCCTCCTCGCCATCGGTCGCCGCTTCCGGCCCAGCGCGTTCCCGGTCCGGCGCGCCCACGGCGCCACGGATCCGCCACGCAACGGCGAAGGTGAACGCCGCGACCGCCGCCGCCACCCCGAACGCCGCGCGGAAGCCGGCTGCGTCGATCGCGACGCCCGCCAGCAGCGGGCCCACCAGCCGCCCCGCCGACAGCAGGGTCGCGTAGGTCGCGTAGTTGCGCTCCAGCGCCCGGCCGCCTCCGAGGTCGGCGACGAACGACTGTGAGGAGAGCGCGGCGAACAGCTGGAACACGCCCAGCAGCAGCTGCGCCAGGGCCAGCACGGGCGCGGACGGCACGAGCACCAGCAGCAGCGGAGCGGAGGCCATGCCGCCCGTGCCGATCGCGAGCCAGCGACCGGCGCCGCCGCGGTCGATCCAGCGCCCGGCGGTCATCGCCAGCAGCACGGGCAGGAAGTTGGGGAGGGCCACCAGCACGCCGACCCACAGCGGGGCGAGACCCAGCGCCACGGCGAACAGCGGCACCGAGGTCGCCAGCATCGACTGACCGACCGTCGACGCCCCCATCGCCAGGCTGAGGAGCCAGAAGGTCGACCGCGGGCGGGTCACGGTGCAGCGTACCGGTGCGCCACGTCGCCCCGCCCGGGCCCGCGGTTCCCAGGGGCCGCCGCCTCGCGCTGGCCGCCTGGCCCGGCGCCTGGGCGGGCGCCAGCACGTCCGGCGTCGCCCTGGCGCTGGCGTCGGGCGCGCTGACCTCGGGCCTCGGCTACGTCGCCTGGTACCTGGCGCTGCCGTCGCTGTCACGCACGGTGGCGGCGACGGTGCAGCTGTCGGTCCCGCTGGTGGCGGCGCTGGGCGCGCTGGTGCTGCTGGGCGAGGCGATCGACCTCCGCTTCGCGCTCGCGTCCGCCCTGGTGCTGGGCGGGATCGCGGCGGTGGTGCTGACGCGCCGCTGAGCAGCCCCCCAGCCGGGTCGGGGCACACTGGGGCCATGCCGACCGCCCGCACGTTCGTCGCCCTGACCCTGCCGCCCGCGGCGCGGGCGTCCGTGGTCGACCTGCGTCGCGCGCTGCCGCCGGCGCCGCGCGGCCTGCGCTGGGCCGCCGCCAGCCAACTCCACCTGACGCTCGCCTTCCTCGGCGACGTCGACGCCGGAGAGGGCCTCGCCGCCGTCCGGGCCGCCAGCCGCTCGGCCGCCGCGGCCCACGCGCCGTTCGACGCCGACCTGCGCGGTCTCGGCGCCTTCCCGCATGCGGGCCGGGCCAGGGTGGTTTGGGTGGGCTGGGGCGCCGGCGCCGGCGCCGTCACCGCGCTGCACGCGACGCTCGCCCATGCGTTGGCCCGCCCCGCCGACCGGCGCCCGTTCTCGCCCCACGTGACGCTCGCGCGCGCCCGCGCCCCGCTGGACCTGCGATCGTGGCTGGCCTCGGCGCCCGCGTGGGCGAGCCCGACCTGGCGCGTCGAAGCCCTCGAGGTCATGACGAGCGAGCTGACCCGCGAGGGCGCGATCCACACCCTGGTCGAACGCTGCCCGCTGGCGGGCGGCGGCTGAACCGCGGGACCGGTCCGTCAGCCCTGACCGTCGTGTGCCCGGTTCGCCGCCACCAGCGCCTCGTAGGCCGCCAGCGTCGCCGCCACGTCGGGCAGGTCGACGGCGTGGGTCACCGCCGCGCGGACCTCTGCGAGCGCGTTGGTCGGCGCGAAGCTCACGCCGCAGCGACGGAGCCACGGCAGGTCGCCCACCGCGTCGCCGATGCCGGCGACCTCGTCTGCGTCGACGTCGACGACCGCGCAGAGCTCGAGAAGACCGGTCGCCTTGTCGGTCCCGCGCAGCAGCAGGTTCACGCAACCGGTGGAAGGGTCGACGTCGAGGGGCAGGCCGTGACCCTCGAGCACGCCCCGCAGCGTCTCCGTCAGCTCGGGCACGGGCCACGCCGGGTCGGTCGGGAAGACGCTCAGCGAGGCCACCTTGCCGAGCTGCACGAACACGTCGCCGCGCTCCCCGAGCACCCGCTCGACGTCGGCGATCAGCGAGCGGCCGCGTTCGACGGTGGGCGACAGCCAGGCGCGGTACGGCTGCCGCACCGCGAGGCCCGCGCCGTTCTCGAACGACGCCGGCAGTCGCACCTCGAGCGCCTGCATGAAGGCGTCGACGTAACCGTGCGGGCGCCCCGTGACGAAGGTCAGCGCTGGGACCGTCGGGTCGCCGGCGCTGGCCCGGTTGAGCTCGGCGATGGCGTGCAGCCTCTCGAGGTCGTAGGGCGCGTGGTCGACGGCCGCGAGACAGCCGTCGATGTCGCAGGCGAAGACGCGGATGGGGCGGTCGAGGTCGATGCGCACGCCAGGAGGTTATCCCGGCCAGCGGGCCGCATGACGGGCCACACCCGGCCTCGCTACCGTCAGTCCGGCGGCAACAGCGACACCGCGGTCGGCTTGAGGCGCAGGCGCACGCGATCGCCCTTCTCCGCGGCCGACATGCCGCCGCCCGACATCGTCGCGAACAACTCGGTGCCGGCGACGTCGAAGACGTACTCGGTCGCCGCGCCGAGGTAGGCGGAACTCATCAGCGTCGCCTCGAGCGCCGGCTCGTCGTCGCGCGCGAACTCGACGGCCTCGGGCCGCACCATGACCGTGACGGGCCCGGCGGCGACGTCCTGCTCGTGCGTCCAGCGGTAGCCGAGCAGGTCGATCTGTTGGCCGTCGTAGCGGCCCGGCAGGAAGTTGGCGGAGCCGATGAAGTCCGCGACGAAGCGCGACGCCGGGCGCGTGTACAGCTCGTGGGGAGAGCCGATCTGCTCGACCACGCCCTCGCGCATGACGACCACCCGGTCGCTGATCGCCAGCGCCTCCTCCTGGTCGTGGGTGACGTACACGCTGGTGATGCCCAGGCGCTGTTGCAGCTCGCGGATGTCCTCCCGCACGCGCTTGCGCAGCTTGGCATCGAGGTTGGAGAGCGGCTCGTCGAACAGCAGCACCCGCGGCCGGATGACCAGCGCGCGCGCCAGGGCCACCCGCTGCTGCTGGCCGCCCGACAGCTGCGACGGCGTGCGGTGCGCCAGGCCCTCGAGGCCGACCATCGCGAGCGCCTCCTCGACCCGCGTGCCGATTTCGTCCTTCGGCCGGCGCGCGACCCGCAGGCCGTACGCGACGTTCTCGAACACGTTCATGTGGGGGAACAGCGCGTAGCTCTGGAACACCATCGTGACGTCGCGCAGGTAGGCCGGTAGCCGCGCCACGTCTTCGTCGTCGAGCAGGATCTGGCCAGCCGTCGGCCGCTCCAGCCCGGCGATCAGCCGCAACGCGGTCGTCTTGCCGCAACCCGACGGGCCGAGCAGGGTGAGGAGTTCGCCGCGCGCGATGTGCAGGTCGACGTCGTCGACGGCGTACACGTCCTTGCCGAAGCGCTTGACGAGGCCGCGAAGTTCGACCGTGGCCGGCTTGAGACCTGAGATCACGTGCGCACCCCCACCATCCGCGCGCCCAGCATGCGTGCGAGCTGGAGCACGACGACGATCACGAGCAGCAGCGAGACGATGAGGATGGTCCCCATCGCGGCCGCGCGCCCGAGTTGGCCCTGGTCGACCCAGCCGAGCAGGAGCACCGTGGCGAACTGGTTGCCCGGGCTGACGAGGAAGATGACCTGGCTGACGGCCGTCATCGCGGTGACGAAGGCGAAGATCAGGCCGGTGACCAGCGTGTTGATGAGCAGCGGGAAGAGCACCCGGCGCATGGTCGTCAGCGACCTCGCCCGCAGCATCGTCGACGCCTCCTCGAGGCTCGGATCGATCTGCGCCAGGCCCGCCACGGCCGCACGGATGGCGACCGGCATGTTGCGGAACACCAGGGCGATGACGATGATCGTGGCACTGGCCGTCAGCAGCACGGGGCCGGTGTTGAACGCGAAGATGTACGCGACCCCCATGACGGTGCCGGGCGTGGCGAACGAGAGCAGCGAGCCGAACTCGACGAAGCGGCGACCGAAGAAGCGCTGGCGCGCCACCAGGTACGCGACCAGGAACCCGAGCAGCATCGCGGGCACGGCGCTGATCGCGGCGACCCTGGCGGTGAAGAGGAAGACCTCCCACCCCGCCCCGGCGAAGAAGTCTTGGTAGTGCCTGAGCGTGAAGGTGTAGTTGACGCCCCACAGCTGCGCGAAGGAGCCGACGACGATCGACAGGTAGAGGGCGGCCACGAAGACGGTCCACACGAACAGGACCACCGTGAGGCCGACCTCGAGCCCGCGCGGGATCGACGCGAGCGCGCCGCTGGTCGGCTTGCCGGTGACGGTGACGAACGACCCGCCGCCGAGCCACCAGCGCTGCAGGAAGAACGCGCCGAGCACCATGAGGAGCAGGACGGCCCCGTAGACGGCGGCCTCGTTGGGGTTGAAGCGCCCGGTGAGCGACAGGTAGACCTCCGTCGCCATGTACTTGCGGTTGCCGCCGAGGATGATCGGGTTGCCGAAGTCGGCGAGCGACTCGATCATGCTGAGCAGGAACGCCGCCGCGAGGCCCGGCCGCACGAGCGGCCAGGTGATCGTGCGCAGCGTCACCCAGGGGCCGGCACCCAGCGTCTGAGCGGCCTCCTCGAGGGCGGGGTTGAGCGAGCTGAGCGACCCCCGCAGGAGCAGGTAGGCGATCGGCGTGAACGCCAGGATCTGCGCCAGCGCCACGCCAGGGATCCCGAAGATCCAACTGCTCTGCATGTCGAGCAGGTTGTACGTGACCAGGCCGCGGCGCCCGAGCAGGAAGATCATCGCGAAGGCGAGCACGAACGGCGGCGTGATGATCGGCAAGATGCTGATGACGTCGAGCGAGCGCCGCACGGCGCCGAGCCGCCCGCGCTGACCGAGTAGCGCGAAGGCCAACCCCAACAGCGTCGCGGTGGGCGCGACGATCGACACGAGCAGCAGGCTGGTGGGTAGCGCGCCGTTGCCATAGATCAGCGCGCCGAGGACGAAACCGAGCGCGCCGCCGAGCACGGCGCGCGCGAGGACCGCGGTCCAGCGCACCCGCCGCCAGAGCGCGAACGTGGCGAAGCCGATGAGGCCCGCCAGACTCCAACGCAGCGTCAGCGCGACCTCGTCGACCGCCGAGCGGTCGTTGCCGAGCATGAAGAAGAGCGGGTGCTGCATCGTCCGCAGGAAGACGGAGAAGTCGAAGCGGCCGTCGATGTAGATCGACGACCGCAGCACCGTGAAGAGCGGATAGAGGATGAAGAGAAGCACGAACAAGGAGACGAACAGGATGCTGGACGCGATGAACGCGTCGCCCTGGACCCGGCCCGACTCGCTGAGCGCGTTGCCGAGCAGCATGACCAGGCCCGCGAGCACCAGCAGCGCGCCCATGCCGAACGGCGTCGTGCTGATCATGAACCACGCGACGACGGACGCCAGCGCGACGACGCCGACGGCCAGGACCATGTCTGCGCGGCGCGCCGTGGGCACGGGCAGGAAGGAGAGGGCGAGGGCGGCCACCGCGGCGAAGAGGGTCAGCCACAGCAGGGGGTGGCCGATCGAGGCCGCGTAGAGATCGGGTTCGAGCGTCAGGAACGGCCGGTTGGGGCGACCGATGGGGAGGGCCCACCAGCCGACGATCGCCAGCGCTGCCGGGAGCCACGCGCCGCTGACGGCCAAGCCGGCCGCGGGTCGCCGCGGGCGCAGGGCGTTGGGGGTGGATGACGCGTCCAAGATGGGCCTCGCGGCGGATTCAGGTGCGAAGCACCCGGTGACGGTACGGTGGTGGGTCGGGGGCTTGAGGCCCCCGACCCGGACGATCTTCCGATCAGGTCGCGCTCACAGGGCGCAGACGCCTAACGCGGGGTCGGGAAGATCTCGTTCGTCCAGCGGTCGACCAGGCGCTCCTTGACCTCCGGCGTGCCGTAGGTGTCGAAGTCGTAGTCGATCAGGTTGATGCCGGAGAGGTCGGGCGCGAGCTCGGCGACCGGCGTGTTGCGGTTGGACTGGATCTGGTAGGAGTCGCCCTGCTCGGCGGCGATCATCTGCGCCTCGGGGGTCAGCGCCCACTCGATGAAGGCGATGGCGGCGTCGCGGTTGGGCGCGTTCTTGACGAGGCTCAGGCCGCCGATCTCGTAGCCGGTGCCCTCGACGGGCGCGTAGGTGACCAGCGGGAAGCCCTGGGCGGCGAACTTGACGCCGTCGTGCATGAACTGCACGCCGATGGCGACCTCGCCGCGGCCGGCGAGCTGGCCGGGGCCGCTGCCCGAGCTGGTGTACTGCGCCATGTTCTGGTGCATGCCGGCCAGGATCTCGAACGCCTCTTCCTCACCGAAGATCTGCACCAGGGTGGCGATGACCGTGTACGCGGTGCCCGAGCTGTTCGGGTCGGACATGGCGACGAGGCCCTTGTACATGGGGTCGGTCAGGTCGCGCCAGCCCTCGGGCATCGGCTTGCCTTCGAGGACGCCCTCGTTGACCACGAAGCCGAGCGCGCCGGCGTACAGCGGGATGTAGGTGCCGCCGACCTGGTCCTTGAGGTCCTGGATGATCTCGTCCCACACGCTGGGCTCGTAGAACTCGGTCAGGCCCTCGCGGAAGGCGATCAGGTGCGGGTCACCCGTGCCGCCGAACCACACGTCGAAGATCGGGTTGGCCGCCTCGGCGCGCAGGCGGGCGAGGCCGTCGTTCGAGCTGAGGCGCTGGAACTCGAGGTCGATGCCCGTGGCCTCCTTGAAGGCCGGGCCGAGCGCCTCGCACCAGGCGAGGTCCGGGCTGCACAGCAGGTTGACGCGTTGCGCCTGGGCCTGGCCCAAGAACAGCGCGCTCGCGGCGATGAGGAGGATGGCGAGTCTCTTCATGCGGGTCTCCTTCGTGTCGTCGGGCCGGCCGGGGCCGGCGGGGACGCCTCGTTGGGGGTCGAGGCGCGGACCGGGTCCGCGCACCGTGGGGTCGATGCGACAGACTATCGCATGCTCGGGCGCTGGTGTCAGGCAAAGGTCAGGGCACACCCGTGGGTGCGCCCTGAAGCCCGCGTGACGGACGGTGGAGCCCCGAGTCAGAACCCGAGGCTGACGGTGCCGATGCCCCGCTCGACTTTGACGAGGACGGCGGCGTCGGCGCCCACGTCGACCTGCTGGCGGGCCACCCGCTTGAAGTCCCAGAGCACGCCCGCGTAGCCCACGCCGAGCTCGGCCTGCGTCGCCGCCGGGAACTCGAAGCCGCCATCGTCCGGCGCGCTGCAGGCGACGTAGATGGTGCCCCCCGTGAGCAGGTCGGCCGGCGCCACGAACAGCTCCACGATGCTTTCCGGGTCGCCCGAAGCCGGGGCGTCCCAGGCGAACGCCGTCGTGGGGCCGACCGGGAGACTGAACAGGACCGCACCCGTTCGGGCCGGCGAGGTCAGGTTCATCGCGGCCACATGCGGCAGCTCGACCGACGCGGCCGGGAACCCGTCGGCCGATCCCGGTACGTCGAGGACGAGGCCGGCGGGCGGGGCGGGGGCGGAGTTCTCCTCGTCGACCGTGCCGTCGTAGGCGAAGAACGTGTCCCCGCCGACCGGGATCTCGAACTTCTCGGCGGTGACGTACACGGCGTCGCCGTCAAGAACCTCGAGCGAGGCACCGGCGTCCAACGACGTGAACGTGCCGGTCAGGCCGCCCGGGATCTCGGGAAGCTCGAAATCGGCATCGTCGTCGAGATCGCCGACCACGCAGGTGCCGACCGGGACGTCGGGCCCCGCCGCCGCGAGCGCATCGGCGATGTCCTCGGAGGTCGCGACGAACGACGCCTCGATGTCGACGTCGCGCAGATCGTCGGCGAACGTCTTGTCCACGTACTCGCTGAAGTCGACGAACCCCAGCCGCACGACGGCGCCGCCACCACCGTCGCCACCACCGTCGCCGCCGTCGCCACCACCACCGCCGCCACCATCACCGGCCGAACCACAGGCTGCGAGCAGCAACGCGACGCCGAGCGCCAGCGAGAGACGTAACCCATCCTTGCGCATGCGACCTCCTCAGCTGACGCATATCAATACCGTCAACTGCATTACCAGCATGAGTATCTGCGGGTAGGCGCAAAGATATCAGATGTACGGCGGTGTCACAACGACGGGCGCGCCGCGGCCTCGCGCACGACCAAGGCGGCGGCGCGCACCAGGAGCCGACCTGGCTAGTCCCCCAACCCCCCGTGCGCGTCCGCCAGCGCCAGCGCCTCCTCCAGCGTCGCCATGAAGTTGGCGCAGCCGTGGCGGGTCACGACGATCGCGCCGCAGGCGTTCCCCAGCCGGGCGCTGCGCACCCAGCCCCAGCCCTGGGTGCGGCCGTAGATGAAGCCCGCCGCGAAGGCGTCCCCGGCGCCGAGCACGTTGACCACCTCGACCGGGTAGCCCGGCGCGTCGAGCGTCTCGCCGCCGCGCAGGTGGATGCGCGCGCCGTCGCGCCCCCGCTTGAGCACCACCGCCTCGGGGCCGACTGGCGCCGACAGCATGGCGCGCACGTTGGCGTCGACGTCGCCACGCACGATGGGCGCGCTGATCTGCTGGTGGGTGATCTCGACGTCCTCGACCCGCTGCAGCATCGCCGCGTTGACCTCCTCGACCGTGCCGAAGGCCACGTCGACCAGGGGCAGCAGCGAGCGCACGACGACGCCGTACGCGCGTGGGTCGTGCCACTGGTCGGCCCGGAAGTCGAGGTCGAGGTAGACCGTGCGGCCGGCGGCCCGCGCGCGCTCGCAGGCGAGGAAGGTGGCGCTGCGGGCGGGCTCGCGGGCCAGCCCCGTGCCCGACACCTCGAGCGCGGCGCACTCGGCGACCGGCGCGGCCAGGACGTCGTCGAGCGTCAGCTGCGCGTCGGCCGCGTTGTCGCGGTAGAAGACCAGCGGGAAGCGGTCCGGCGGCTCGATGCCGAGCACCACGGCGCTGCTGCGCGCACCCGGCTTGCGCGGGACGAACGCCGTCTCGACCCCCTCGCGGCGCAGGAACGCCAGGATGAAGTCGCCGACCTTGTCGTCGCCGACGGCCGTCAGGAGCGCGGTGCGCAGGCCCAGGCGCTGCGCCCCGACCGCGATGTTGGTCGGGCTGCCGCCGACGTAGGCCGCGAAGCTGCGGATGTCCTCGAAGGCGGCGCCGATGTCGTTGGCGTAGAGGTCGATCGACGAGCGACCCATCGTGAGCAGGTCGTAGGTGGAGTTCGCGCTCACGCGTCCCTGCCCGTCCCCGAGAGCGGCAGCTGCAGCCGCCCCTCGCGTCCGGCCCACTGCCCGCGCACCCAGGCCAGGTCGGGCTCGTCGCGGGCGTCCCAGCTGGGGTGCTCGCCGGCGAGGAAGTTGAGGTAGTAGCCGTCGTAACCCGGTGCCATCGCGACCGGGTGGTAGCCGCGGCGCACGAGCACGGTGTCGCCGTCACCGACGATGACCACGTCGTTCAGGCTGCGGTCGTCGGTGTAGAGCCGCTGCAGCGCCCAGCCGTCGGCGGGGTCGATGCGGTAGTGGTAGACCTCGTCGAGGTCGACCTCCACGCCCGGGTGATGCTCGTCGTGGCGGTGCGGCGGGTAGCTCGACCAGTTGCCCGACGGCGTGTACACCTCGACGCACAGCAGCTTCTCGGCGTCGCCCGGGTCGAGGACGTGGCTGATCTGGCGGGTGACGTTGTGGCCGCCGCGGATCTCGACCTTCACGTCGTCGGGGGTGATCAGGCGCGGCGGCAGCCGGCCCTCGGCCGCGGCCATGCCGACCGCCAACTCCAGGTCGCTGCTGGCCCGCACGCCGTAACGCTGGCCCGGCGGCACGTAGAGCGCGTGCGGCAGGCCCTGGAACACGCCGCGGCGGCCCGCGACGGTCCAGCGCTCGCCGCCGACGGAGAGGTCGGCGTCGCCGGCGAGCAGCACCAGGCAGACCTCGTGCCCATCGCTCTCCGACACGAAGCCCTCACCGGCGCGCAGCGCGCGCACCTGGAAACCGAGGTGGCGCCAGCCGGCGCGCTCGGGGGTGACGTCCGCACGGATGGTCGCGGTCGGGTCGAGCTTCACCACGTGGTCACTCATGTCGGCCTCCTCAGGGGCGCGTCACAGCCCCAGCGCCCGCAACGTCGCGCGGTTGCGCGCGGCGCTCTCCTTCGGCGTGCCCATGCCCGGTAGCACGTCCTGCTCCACGGTCAGCCAGTCGTCGTACCCCTCGCCCCGCAGGAACTCGATCACGCCGGCCAGGTCGACGCTCCCCCGCCCCAGCTCGCAGAAGACCCCCTCGCCGACCGCGCGACCGTAGTCCCACCCCTCGACGCGGGCGCGTCCGGCGACGACGGGGTCGCAGTCCTTGAGGTGGACGTAAGGCGTGCGGCCCCAGAAACGCCTCAGGCCCGCCAGCGCGGCGTCGCCATCGTCCGCCACACCACTGCCGTACACGTAGTGCCCGGTGTCGAACACCAGGCCGATGAGTTCGGCGTTCGTGCCGTCGAGGAAGCGCTCGATCTCTTCGGGCGTCTCGACCCAGGCGGCGCAGTGGTGGTGGTAGAGCGTGCGCAGGCCGGTCTCGCCCTTCACCAACCGGGCGACCTCCTCGGCGTTGCGCAGGAACGTCGGCCGCTCCTCCGCCGGCAGCGCCAACTCCGGCACGATGCGCCCCGCGTGCAGCGTCCGGACGGGGTCGCCACGGGTCTCGTCCGCCAGGATGAAGTAGGGCGGGCGGCCCGGCTCGCCGACGTCCGCGACCGACGCCAGCAGGCGCGCGACCTGCAGGATGCGCTCGCGCCGCTCGGTCACGACGCCGGGACGCCGCAGGTCGACGCCCTCGAAGCCCCCCAGCATCGCCAGGCCACGCGTCTCGAGCGCCGCGCGCAGGGCGGCGGGCTCGTCGGGCAGGTAACCGAGGTCGCCGAGCTCGGTGCCGACGTAACCGGTCTCCACGAGCTCGTCGAGCATCTGCGACCACGGCGTCGTCTCGCCGAAGCCCTCGATCATGCCCCAGGAGCATGGGGCATTGGCGACTCGGATGGCCCTGCGGGCCATCCGAGTCGCTTGCAGTTCGCGAGCGTTCGCGCGCGAACTGCCGGCGCTCTCAGCAGCGCTCACGGCGTCACCTCCTCGACCCGCACCGGCCGTCCCTCGTGCAGGCTGCGTACCGCGGCGTCTGCGACCCGTAGCGACTCGACGGCGTCGACCGCGCCAGGCTCAGGCGCGTGGCCCGCGTGGACGGCGTCCACGAACGCCTGGACCTCCAGCCGGTAGGCATCTCGGAAGCGGTCGAGGAAGTGGTGGTAGTAATCGCCGCGCGGGCCGCCGGGCCCGTAGCGCCACACCTTGGTGGCGCGCTCGTCCTCGGCGACGAGCTTGCCGGCCTCGCCGTGGACCTCCAGCCGCAGGTCGTGGCCGTACACCGTGCGGCGCGAGTTCATCAGCACGCCGAGCGCGCCGGAGACGAACTCCAGCGTGATCACGCTGGTGTCGACGTCGCCGTACTTGGCGTACACCGGGTCGACGAGCACGCGCCCGAGCGCGGTGACGCGTTCGACCTCGCCGGCCACGAAGCGCGCGGCGTCGATGTCGTGGATCACCGAGTCGCGGAAGAAGCCCGCCGACGCGGCGATGTACGCCTCCGGCGCGGGCCCCGGGTCGGAGGACTGGCTGCGGAACAGCTCGACCTTGCCGATCTCGCCCGCCCGCACGGCGCGCGCCACCTCGGCATAGGCGGGGTCGAAGCGGCGATTGAACCCGATCTGGAACGGGACACCGGCGCCCTCGACGGCCTCCATCGCGCGCACGGTCTCCGCCAGGTCGTCGGCGACCGGCTTCTCGCAGAAGATCGCCTTGCCGGCACCCGCCGCGGCCTCGAGCTGCCAGGCGTGCTCCTTCGTGGGCGAGGCGATGAGCACGGCGTCGACGGCGGGGTCCGAGAGGGCGTCGTCGAGCGCGTCGCTGAAGCCGGCACCGGCGACCGCCGCGCGTTCCGCCGCCACCCGATCGGGGTCGACCACCCGCACGAGCCGGGCGCCCTCGACGGCGCCGGCCAGGTGCCGGGCGTGCAGGGCGCCGATGCGTCCCGCGCCGATCACCGCGAACCCCAGGGTCGCGTTCACGACGCCGCCTCCTCGTCGCCTGCGGCTCCGGCCGGCGCCGAGCCCTCCTGGTGTGCCGCCCGGTACTCGCGCTGCCGCCGCGCCGCCGCCTCGTAGGCGCCGCGCGCCTCGCGCACGCCGCCGCTGCCGGAGACCTCGGCCACCGGCACGTCCCACCAGCCGTCGAAGCCGGGGACCCGCCGCTCCGGATCCGTCGGCACCACGATGACGCTGACGCGCTTGCTCTGACGCGCCGCCTCGAGCGCCCGTCGCAGGCCCGCCTCGTCGGCCGCGTACAGGGCCAGCGCGCCCATCGCCTCGGCGTGGCGCACGAAGTCGACGCGGACGACGGGACCGTCGAGCCGCCGGGTCTCCTCGTCGCGGGCGCGGCGCTCGTTGGCGAACGAGCCGACGCCGACCGAGCGCTGCAGCCCGTGGATCGACTGGAAGCCCTGGTTGTCGACGAGCACGATCGTGAAGGCGATGCCCTCGGCGACGGCGGTGACGATCTCGGCGTTCAGCATCAGGTAGGAGCCGTCACCGACGAACACGACGACCTCGCGCGCCGGCTCCGCGAGCTTGACGCCGATGCCCGCGGGGATCTCGTACCCCATGCAGGAGAAGCCGTACTCGACGTGGTAGCTCTTCGGGTCGCTGCCACGCCACAGCTTGAGCAGGTCGCCGGGCATGGTCCCCGCCGCGTTGATCACCACGGCCTCGTCGGCGAACGCGTCGTTGACGATGCCCATGACCTCGGCCTGGGCCAGCGGGCCCTCACCTGGGCGCCGCCGCCGCAAGTCGTCGACGGTGGCGTCCCACGCGTGCTTGAGGTCCGCGATCTCGGCGCGGTAGGCGGAGCAGGTACCGGCGAACGGCGGCGGCGCGAGCGGCGGCGCCACGCCCGCCACCGGCGCCTCGGCCGCCGACAGGGCGGCGTGCAGCGCCTCGAGGCCCGCGCGGGCGTCCGCGACCAGCGCCAACGCGCCGAGCTTGTGCGCGTCGAACGACGCGACGTTCAGCCCCACGAAGCGGACCTGCGGGTGCTGGAACGCGGTCATGGACGCCGTCGTGAAGTCCGACAGCCGCGTCCCGACCGCGAGCACCAGGTCCGCCTCGCGCGCGAGCGCGTTGCCTGCGCTGCCGCCGTTGGCGCCCACGGGACCGAGGTTCATCGGATGGTCCCAGGGCAGCGCGCCCTTGCCGGCCTGGGTCTCGACGACCGGCACGGCGAAGCGCTCGGCGAAGGCGGCCAGCGCCTGGCTGGCGCCCGCGTAGACGACCCCGCCGCCCGCGACGATCAGCGGCCGCCTGGCGGCACGCAGCCAGGCGGCGACATCGGCCACCGCGTCAGGCTCCGGGGGCGGGCGGCGGACGCGCCAGGTGCGTGGCGCGAACAGCGCGCGCGGCCAGTCCCACGCCTCGGCCTGCACGTCCTCGGGCAGTGCGATCACCACGGCACCGGTGTCGACCGGGTCGGTGAGCACGCGCATCGCCTCGGGCAACGCGGCCAGCAGCTGCTCGGGCCGGTGGATGCGGGTGAAGAAGCGCGATACCGGACGGAAGGCGTCGTTGACGCTGACGTCGTGCTCGAGCGGGTGTTCGAGCTGCTGCAGCACGGGGTCGACGCGGCGGTTGGCGAAGAGATCGCTCGGGAGCAGCAGGACCGGCAACCGGTTGACGGTGGCGCCCGCCGCCGCCGTGATCATGTTCGCGCTGCCGGGTCCCACGGACGCGGTGCAGGCGAAGGTCGCCAGGCGGTCGACGTGCTTGGCGTAGGCGGCGGCCGCGTGGACCATCGCCTGCTCGTTCTGCGCCCGGTAGGTGGGCAGACCCACCTCGTCGCCCAGCTCCTCGAGCGCCTGCCCCAGGCCGGCGACGTTCCCGTGGCCGAAGATCGCCCACACGCCCGGGATCGTCCGTCTCCGTACGCCGTCGCGCTCGGTCCACTGCGCCGCCAGGAAGCGGACGAGGGCCTGCCCGACCGTCAGTCGGATCGTGTCCATGGTGCCCCTTTCGTGGGACCAGCGTAACGCCTCGGCGCCGCGTCCTTCGCGGCGCCGAGGCTTACCGCTGGCACACTGGCGTACCGCCTTCGCACCGCGCATTTGGCGGTGCGAAGGCCTACCGCTGGCACACTGGCGTACCGCCTTCGCACCGCGCCCTCCGCCGTTCGGCGGATGCGCACGGGCGGGCGGCTCGCTTAGCGTGGTCTCGGCGACCGGCGCGCCCGCGGGCTACGCCCGACCGCGCCGCACGGCGTCTCGAGCCGCGTCTGCGCCTTCGGCCCGAGCTCCTCGCCATGGACGCCCGCGCCGCTTCTGCCCCGTACGGAGGACGACCGTGACCCAGACCCCGACGCCCGAGAGCGAACGCCCGAACGGCTTCGCCATCGCCACCCACGGGCTCACCAAGCGCTTCGGCGACTTCACCGCCCTCGACGCCCTCGAGCTGCGGGTACCGCGCCACTCCGTGTTCGGCTTCCTCGGCCCCAACGGCGCCGGCAAGACGACGGCGATGCGCATGCTGGTCGGCCTCTCCCGGCCGAGCGCCGGGCGCGCCGAGGTGCTGGGCCGCGACGCGACCCGCGACAGCCTCGA
Organism: Trueperaceae bacterium; assembly: GCA_011389865.1. GTDB lineage: Bacteria > Deinococcota > Deinococci > Deinococcales > Trueperaceae > JAABTL01. Next base: position 66,048 of record JAABTL010000006.1, on the reverse strand, counting down.
GGTGCGGCGCCGGGTCGGCTTCCTGGCGCAGGACCCGCGCTTCTACGAGCACCAGACCGCGCGCGAGACGCTGCGCTTCACCGCCCGCTTCTTCTACGCCGGTCCCGCGCGGGCGATCGAGGACCGCATCGACGAGATGCTCGACCTCGTCGGCCTCGCGGACAAGGCCGACCGGCCCATCCGCGGCTTCTCGGGCGGGGAGCGGCAGCGGCTCGGCATCGCGCAGGCGCAGGTCAACGCGCCCGAGCTGCTGATCATGGACGAGCCCGCCGCCGCACTCGACCCCGTCGGGCGCCACGCGGTGCTGTCGATCCTCGGTCGGCTGCGGGCGCACACCACCGTCCTGTTCTCGACCCACATCCTCGACGACGTGCAGCGGGTGGCCGACCACGTCGCCATCGTCAACCGCGGCCGGCTGATCGCCCAGGCGCCCACCCACGAGCTGCTGGCGGGCGACGGCGCGGCCACCTACCTCATCGGCCTGGAACGCTCGCCGGACGGCGCCCTGGAGGCGCTGCGCGCGCTGCCGTGGGTGGCGGACGTCGGCGAGCACCCTACGGCGGACGGCGGCGTGACGCTCCACGTCGCGGTGCACGACGAGGCGATCGCCAAGACCGAGCTCCTGCGGCGCGTCATGGACGTGCCCGACACCGTCGTGACCCACTTCCGGCGGCGCAGCTTCGAGCTCGAGGAGGTCTTCATGGAACTGGTGCGGGATGCGGAGGCGGCACGATGAGCGCCCCGCCCGCGGGCACCGCCCTGCGCCCGGTCGCCGACCGTGGCGCGTGGCTCGGTTTCGGCAACCTCGCGCGCAACGAGGCGGCGCAGTGGACCCGCACCCGCAGCGCGTGGGTCCAGCCGCTGGTGTGGCTCGCGATCCTGGTCGCACCGCTGTCCCTGCCGCTCGTGTTCATGCGCGAGCTGTTCGCCAGCGAGGCCGGCGGCACCTTCGAGGCAGCGCTGGACATGGTGTTCCAGATGGGCAGCCTGGCGCTGCCGATCGGCGCCGTCATCGTGCTGCACGGCGCGATCCTCGGCGAGCGGCAGACCGGCACCGCCGCCTGGGTGTTGACGAAGCCGGCCTCCCGGACGGCCTTCGTGATGGCCAAGTTCGTCGTCCACACGCTGGCGCTGCTCGTCGTCGCCTTGCTGCTGCCCACGTGGATCGCCTACGGCATCCTGTCGTGGGAGGCCGGCGGCGCGCTGCCGCTCGGGCGCTACGCGGCCGCGGTCGGCCTGCTCGGTCTGAACCTCGCCTTCTACGCCGCGCTGACGCTGATGCTCGGCGCGATCGCCCGCAACCGCGGCACCGTCCTCGCGGTCGGCCTGGCGGTGATCGTCGGCGCCGACGTCGTGCTTGCCGTCGTGCCGGCGCTCGCCCACGCCGGCCCCTGGGTGCTCGGCCGGATGGCGACCGTGCTGGCGCACGGCGGCCCGCTCGTGACCCCATGGCCGCTGTTGGCCGTTCCCCTGTGGATCGTCGCGTTCCTCGCGCTGGCCGTCTGGCGCGTGCGGCGCGAGGAGTTCTGAGGCGTTTGGGCGCCCACCGCCCGCGCCGCATCGCTAGGAGGCACGTGATGAACCGCAAGCTCCTCGTCTCCCTCCTCGTCGCCCTGCTCGTCGGCTCGGCGTTCGGCCAGGAGGGTCGCTACGCCGACCCGCAGGGCCGCTACACCGCGCCGGTCCCCGCGGGCTGGACCGTCGAGGCCACCCCCGACGTCGCCAGCCTCACGCGCCCCTCCTCCCCGGACGGCGTCATCCACCTGCTGGCGCCGATCGGCTCGGAGATGGACGTCGTCGCCGCCGCGCTGGCGATCCTGGTCGATCCGTCGCTCGACGCCGCCTTCGCCGCCGCGCCGCTGCAGACGGCGCCGGTCGCGCTGCCCGACGCGGTCTGGACGCAGCGCCTCTACGTCGTCGGCGACGACCTGGTCGCGGCCATCAGCCTCGAGCGCGGCGGCCACACCGTCCTCCTGCTGGTCCAGGCGACGCAGCCCGCCTACGCGCAGGGCGTCAATGCGGCCGTCAACGAGATCCTCCTCGGCCTCGAGGTGGAGATCCCCGAGCCGGAGGCGATCGACCCGGCCGACCTGCCGTACGCGCTCGAGGAGGTGGCGTTCGACGCCGCCGGCGCGACGCTCGCGGGGGTGCTGTCGCTGCCCGAGACCCCGGGGCCGCACCCGGCCGTGGCGCTGGTGAGCGGCAGCGGTGCCCAGGACCGCGACGGCGCCAACCCGGCGCTGCCCGGCTACGAACCCCTCCGCTGGCTCGCCGATCACCTGACCCGCGCCGGCTTCGCCGTCCTGCGCTGGGACGAGCGCGGGGTCGGCGCGTCGACCGGCGACCACGCGAACGCCACCTCGGCCGACCTGGCCGACGACCTCGAGGCGGCCGTCCGCACCCTGTCGGCCAGGCCCGACGTCGACCCCGAACGCGTAGGCATCCTGGGCCACTCCGAGGGCGGCGCTCTCGTCGCCATGGTCGGCGCCCGCGCGCCCGAGGTGGCGTTCGTCATCGCGATGGCGCCTCCGGCGCTGCCGTACACGGACGTCGTGGTCTCGCAGGTCGAGCGCATCTCGGCCGACTCAGGCATGACCCCCGAGCAGGTCGCCGAGGCCGTGGGCCAGCAGCGCCGGGTGGTGGAGCTGGCGCTGGCCGAGGATTGGGCGGGTCTCGAGGCGTTCCTGCTCGAGGTCACGGCCGCCCAGGTCGCCGCCCTGCCCGCCGCCCAACGCGAGCAGATCGGCGACGTCGATGCCTTCGTCGCCCAGCAGGCGGCCACCGGCGCGGCGGCGTTCCAGGTGCCCTGGATGCGCTTCTTCCTGACCTACGACCCCGCCGACGACTGGTCCCGGGTCACGGCGCCCGTGCTCGGGCTGTTCGCCGGACTCGACGCGCAGGTCGACCTCGACGAGAACCTACCGGCCTTCGAGGCCGCGCTGGCCGCCGCCGGCAACGACGACGTCACCGTCGTGGTGCTGCCCGAGGCCAACCATCTGTTCCAGCGGGCGGAGACCGGCGCGCTCGGCGAGTACCTGCGCCTGGAGATGGCCTTCCTGCCCGCCCTGCTGGAGGAGATCACGACATGGCTGGCGGAGCGCTTCGGGCCCTGACACCAGCGGCCCGCGAGGCCGGGGGGACGCGCGACCCGAGCGGACCGGATGCGTTCGGCCTACGGTCGGGCCAGGTGCCGGGAAGGGGATCACGTGGACGTACGTCGCCTCACGGCCGCCCTCTGTTGCGTCGCCACCCTCGCCGCCTGCACCCCCTGGGTCCACGACAGGCTCCCGCGTGGGGACTGGGAGGTCGCGGCCGACGGCGTCGTGCACGAAACGGAGCTGCGTTATCTCACGCTCGTCGGCGCCCGCTACGAGGAGCCTGCCGCCCCGGCCCTGCAACGCCTGCTCACCTTCCTGGACGAGGTCGGTCCGGCCTGGCGCATGCCCGAACGCATCGACTACTACGCCTTCCCCGACCGCGAGACGCTGCACGCGCTCACCGGCTGGGACACCAACGGCCGGGCGATCCTGGCGCACGACGCGACCATCAGCGTCCACGCGGCCGACGCCCACGAGGTGATGCACGTGCTGACGACGCCCACCGCGCGCCCCCTGCGCCTGGCGAACTTCTGGATGGAGGGCGTCGCCATGACCTACACCTGGCCCGAGGTCTACTTCGACGCACCGACCTTGGTCGAGCGTGGCTTGCCGCCGCGGCTCGGCGCCTGGTACGGCAAGACGGTGCACGGCAACGCCCAGGACGCCCGCCAGCAGGGCGAGCTGCCGGCCCTCACGCCCCTGGCGCACGGCAACCAGGCGTTCACCGCCCTGCCGGACGGCGTCACCTACCCGGCCGCGGGCTCGTTCGTCACCTTCCTGCTCGGACCAGGACACGGCGACGCCGCGCGCATCGCCGCCTTCCGCGCGTTCCTCGACGACGCCAACCTGGCGCCCGACACGGCCGCCGTGCTGGTCGCCTTCGAGCTGCACCTGGGCCTCTCGCTCACCGCCGCCGAGGCGGCCTGGCACGCCTTCCTCGACGGCTGGGACGAGGCGACCGCCGAGTAGCCCACGCGCGGCGGCCGAGACCGGTGAGCGGGCCCCGTGGCGCACGCCCCACTGGGTCGGGCGTATCCTGTACGCACGCCCACCGGACTCGGAAGGAGCCCGCCATGAGCATCAGCCACAAGCGCCTCGGTAAGCACGGCGTCCTCGTCAGCGACCTCTGCCTCGGCACGATGAACTTCGGCTGGCACACCAGCCAGAACGAGTCCTTCGCGATCATGGACCGGGCGCTGGAGCTCGGCATCAACTTCTTCGACACCGCCGACGTGTACGGCTGGGCCGTCGAGCACGGCCACACCGAGCGGATCCTGGGCAACTGGTTCGCGCTCGGGGACGGCCGCCGCGACGCCGTGGTGCTGGCGACCAAGGTGTTCAACCCGGCCAACGGCAAGGACGACCGCGCGGAACCCAACACCGACGGCCGCAGCCTCTCCGCCTACAAGATCCGCAAGCACTGCGAGGGCAGTCTTCGTCGCCTGCAGACCGACGTCATCGACCTCTACCAGATGCACCACATCGACCGCGAGTGCCCGTGGGACGAGACCTGGCAGGCGTTCGACGCGCTGGTCAAGCAGGGTTCGGTGGTCTACGTCGGCTCCTCGAACTTCGCCGGCTGGGACATCGCCACCGCCTGCCAGGAGGCGGCACGGCGCGGGATGACGGGCCTGGCGAGCGAGCAGAGCATCTACCACCTCGACAACCGCATGGTCGAACTCGAGGTGATCCCCGCCTGCCGCCACTACGGCCTGGGGCTGATCCCCTGGAGCCCCCTGGGCGGCGGCCTGCTCGGCGGCGTGCTCGAGAAGCTCGACAGTGGCCGGCGCGTGTCGGAGGGCGTCCAGAAGCAGATCGAGGCGAAGCGCCAGCAGCTGGAGCGCTACGAAGCGCTCTGCCGCGAGATCGGCGAGGCGCCGGCGACGGTCGCCCTGGCGTGGCTGCTGCACAACCCGGTCGTCACCGCCCCGATCATCGGCCCGCGCACGATCGAGCAGCTCGAGAGCGCCGTGCGCGCCACCGAGATCACCCTCGACGAGGCGACGCTCGAGCAGCTCGACGAGATCTTCCCCGGCCCCGGGGGCGAGGCGCCGAAGGCGTACGCCTGGTAGCGGGCGCCGGGACGTAGGTCCCAGGCGTGCCACCGCGGGTCGAGCTCGTGAACGTCCTGCACGAGGGTCGTCGAACCGTGGCCTGGGTGACGTTCTCACCGCACGCTCGCCTCGTGCTCATGCTAGACTCATCCATGAAGCTGGATTCGAAGCCTCGCGTCGCCCGTGCCGGGCGGGCGGGTATCGGAAAGCTCGGAGGTGACGTCGGATGAGGCCCATCGCATTCCTTCCCGTTCTCGTCGTGCTCGCGATCGGCATCGGTTTGATCGCGGCCAACACCGGAGGCTCGCCGGCAGGCCTGACGGCCAGCGCCCAGGGCGAGGCGCCGATCCTCACGTACGACCAGCTCGAGATCCCCTTCTTCGACAGCTGGGTCCGCAGCCCGCACGCCGACCTCACGTCCCGGTCGTTCACCTACTGGAACAACAGCGACCCGGTCGCGGTGCCAGCCCGCTGCGCGAAGTGCCACGCCAACGCGGGCTTCCACGACTTCATCGGCCTCGACGGATCGGCGGCCGGGACCGTCGACGCGGACGCCACGCCCGGCATCCTGCAGTGCACCACCTGCCACAACGACGTCACGGTCGCCCAGACCGAGGTCACCATGCCCTCCGGCGAGCTGCTGACCGGCCTCGGCCGCGAGGCCGTGTGCATGGAGTGCCACCAGGGCCGCGCCAGCGGTGCGACGATCGTCGGCGCCATCGAGCGCGCGGGCGTCGACCACGACGAGGTCATGGCGGAGCAGGGCTTCGTCAACATCCACTACTACACGGCCGCGGCCACCCTCTACGGCGCCGACGCCGGCGGCGGGTTCGAGTACCCAGGCAAGTGGTACGAGCCGCGCTTCGACCACGCCGAGGGCTACGCCACCTGCCAGTCGTGCCACGACCCGCACAGCCTGCAACTCGACGTCGCCAGTTGCGCCACGTGCCACACGGGCGTGGAGACGGTCGCGGACCTGCGTGACATCCGCGCGCCCGGCTCGTTCGTCGATTACGACGGCGATGGCGACATCACGACCGGCATCTACACCGAGCTGTACAACCTCCGGTCGCTCCTGTTCGGCCTGATCCAGCAGTACGCGACCGAGGTCGTGGGCCAGCCGATCGGGTACGCCGACGGGCACCCGTACTTCTTCAACGACAGCGATGGCGACGGCTCGATCTCGGCCGAAGAACAGAACCGCGGCAACGCCTACGCGAGCTTCACCCCGCGGCTGTTGGCGGCCACCTACAACTACCAGGTCGCCAAGAAGGACCCGGGCGGCTACGCCCACAACGCCAAGTACCTGATCCAGATCGTCTACGACAGCATCGAGGACCTCGCCGGCGCGCTCGGGGCGAACACGGTGGCCCTGGCCCGCCCGGGCGACGAGCCCGCGGGCGAGATCCTGGCCAGCGCCGGCGGCCTCGACATCGCCTCGCTGCGCGACGCGCTCGCCCTCACCCAAGTCGTCGACCTCGGCGTCATCGAGCGGCTGCATCGCAACGACGCGGGCCACTTCGACGGCTCCACCGAGGCCTGGCGGCACTGGGACGAGGACGGCGCCGTGCCCGCGAGCTGCTCCACCTGCCACAGCGGCGACGGGATGGCCTTCTTCGTGCAGAACGGCACGCAGATCGCCCACGCCCCGACCGACGGGATGGAGTGCACCACCTGCCATATCAGTGACGCCGACTACGGCCTGCTCGAGGTCGCCAGCGTCACCTTCCCCAGCGGCGCCGAGCTCAGCTTCGGCACCTCCGGCGACAACCTCTGCGCCGTGTGCCACTCCGGCCGCGCGTCGACGCCCACCGTCGACCGGCGCATCGGCAGCGTCGAGGACGACGTGGTCTCCGACAGCCTCGGCTTCGTCAACGTCCACTACTTCTCGGCCGCGGCTTCGCGCTTCGGCGGCGAGGCACAGGGCGGCTACCAGTACGCCGGCATGGACTACGTCGGCTTCTGGCCCCACGACCCCGACGTCGGCACCTGCACGCAGTGCCACGACCCGCACAACCAGCAGGTCGACATCGTGAACACCTGCTCCGACTGCCACTCCGGCGTGGCGACCGTCGCCGACCTGCGCGACATCCGCGAGTTCCCCGGCGACTTCGACGGCGACGGCAGCGAGGACGAGGGCACGTACTACGAGATCTACGACATGGTCGAGATGCTGGACGAGGCGCTGCAGGCGTACGCCCGCGACGTCGTCGGCACGCCGATCGTGTACAGCAGCGCCGCGTACCCGTACTTCTTCGTCGACACCAACGCCAACGGCGCGGCGGACGCCGACGAGGTCAACTACGGCAACCAGTACCGCAGTTGGACGCCGCGCCTCATGCGGGCCGCCTACAACTACCAGTACGCCAAGAAGGACCCCGGTTCGTACGTCCACAACAGCCAGTACGTCATCCAGTTGCTGCACGACTCGATCGCCGACCTCGGCGGGGACGTCAGCGGCATGGCCCGCCCGTCGGACCCCTTCTGACCGACGTCTAGAAACCTCCAAGGACCGTGCGCGGGCCGCCCCTGAGGGCGGCCCGCGTGCGCGTTTGGGACGCTGGGCAGGATGTCCCTGTCGGACCCCCGGGGGCAGGCGCGATGCTGGCGACATGAAACCCGACCTCGCGACTGGGGATTCCGCGCACGCGACCGCGCCGGCGACCACGCCGGCGACCACGATCGCGATGCCGGCGGCGTCGGCCGCGGTGCAGACCGGTACGCCGCCGGCCTGCGCCCCCTGCTGCGTCGTCTGCCCCCTCAGCGAGCTCGGGCGCGGCGGCTGCGCCCGCGTGGTCAGCCTGGCCGGCGCGCCCCGCCTCCAGCGCCGCCTGATGGCCCTCGGGCTGCGGCCCAGCGCCGAGCTCGCCGTCCTCGGCCGCGCGCCCGGCAACGGACCGCTCGAGCTGCGGGCCGGCACCGTCCACCTCATGCTGCGCGCCTGCGAAGCCCGGGACGTCATGGTCGAGGTCGACGACCCGTCCACGCTTCGCATGCCGGTCCGCCAGGCGCCCGCCGAAGACGCCTATGTCCTGCCCACGGTGTGACGGCGGTGGCACCTCGGAAGGCGCCGCGAACCGGGCCTCCGTCGGCGTCGAGCCCACCGACGCCGCCACGACCTGGTGCCTCGTCGGCACGCCCAACGTCGGCAAGAGCAGCCTGATCAACGCGATCGCCGGCAGCCAGCTGCAGGTCGGCAACTGGAGCGGCACCACGGTCGAGGTCGCCAGCGCGACCACCCGCATCCGCGGCACGCGCGTCACCCTCGTCGACCTCCCGGGCGCCTACGCCCTCGCGGGCACGAGCTCCGAGGAGGACGTCGTCCTCCCCGCCCTCATGGCCCACCCCGAGGCCCTCATCGTCAACGTGGTCGACGCGACGCACCTCGCCCGCGACCTCACCCTCACGCTGGAACTCACCGAGCTGGGCCGCCCGATGGTCGTGGCGCTGAACCTCGTCGAGCAGGCGGCCGAGCGCGGCGTCGGGCTCGAACCCGCCGTCCTCGAGGCCGCCCTCGGCGTGCCCGTCGTGGCCCTTCCCGACCACCGCCGCCACGGCGCCGGGAGGCTCGTGGACGCCTCCGAGCGCGCCCGCGCGACGCCTGCCACGATCCCCTACCCCGAGGCCATCCGCGACGCCGCCGCGCGCCTCGCTCCCTACGTCGCCAGCCGCTGGCACGCCCTCGCCACCCTCTCCGCCGAGGTGACCGACGCCCCGGCCGCGCGGGCCGTCGCGGCGACCGAGCGGGCGACGCTCGACGCCGCCGGCATCGACCCCTTCCTGGCGATCGCGGAGGCGCGCCACCGTGCCGCGGTCGAGCTCGCGGGCGGCGCGACCCTCGAGCGCGCGCGCCGCGCCGACCCCAGCGAGCGCGTCGACCGCTGGTTGCTGCACCCCGTGCTCGGTCCGCTGGCGCTCGTCGCGGGCCTCGCGCTCACCTTCCACCTGACCTTCGCGGTCTCCACGCCGTGGATCGACTTCTTCGGGCTCGTGCAAGAGGTCGCCGCCGGCTGGGTGGCCGCGATGACGCTACCGCCGTTGATCGCGAGCTTCCTCTCCGGCGCCCTCATCGAGGGCGTCGGGACCGTGGTCTCGTTCGTGCCCGTGCTCTTCGTGCTCTTCGTCCTCCTCGGCTTCCTGGAGAACGCCGGGATCCTCGCCCGGGTCGCCTACCTCGCCGACGGCCTGATGCGCGCCATCGGGTTGCCGGGCCGCGCGGTCCTGCCCATGGTCCTGTCGATCGGCTGCACGGTCCCGGCCATCCAGGCCACGCGCATGCTCGAGGAGCGCGGCGATCGCCTGCGGGTGGCGCTGGCCCTGCCCTCGATCTCCTGCAGCGCCCGCCTGCCCGTCTTCGTCCTGATGGCCGCGGCCTTCGTGCCCGCGTACGCCGCGGTCGTCGTGACCGGCCTGTACGTGCTCGGCTTCGCCGTCGCCATCGCGTCGGCCCTCTTGTTCCGCCGGGTCCTCCGCACGCCCGAGGGCAGCGGCGCCATGGAGCTCCCGAGCTACCGCTGGCCGCCCGCCAGCCTCGTCCTGCGGCTCGCGTGGGCGCGCACCCGCGCCTTCCTGCAGAGCGCCGGTGGCCCCATTCTCCTCGTCGTGAGCGTCATCTGGCTCCTGCTCGAGGTCACGCTGCCCAACGGCACCAGCCTCTTCGAGGCCGTCGCGCGGACGCTGGCGCCGCTCTTCGCGCCACTCGGCCTCGGCGATTGGCGCATCGTGGGCGCGCTCATTCCGGCAGCGGTGGCCAAGGAGGTCGCCATCGGCAGCATGGCGCTGACCTTCGTCGGCAGCGGCGAGGCGACGGCGCCCCTCGGCTTCCTCGCGGGGCTCGGCGCCCTGGGCGTCGGCCTGCTCGAGGCCGCGCGCGACACGCTCACCTCGCTGTGGGGCTTCGGCGGCGGCGGCGACGAGGTCGACAGCGTGCTGACGGCGCGTCTCTCAGGCTCACTGACGACCGCCGGCGCCATGGCCTTCATGGTCTTCCTGCTGCTCTACGTCCCCTGCATCGCGACCCTCGCGGCCCTGCGCAACGCCTTCGGCGCCCGCTGGATGGCCTTCTCGATCGTGTACCAGACGACCATCGCCTACCTGCTCGCGTGGGGGGTGTACGCGCTGTGGCCCTGAGCGTCGAGGTCCTCCAGGCGCTGGCGGCCCCGGCCACCGTCGACGAGCTCGCGCGGCGGCTCGAGGTGCCGGAGGCGCACCTGCACCGCGAGCTCGAGCGCCTGGAGCGCCGCGGCTACGTCCGGCGCCTGGCCTGCGGACCGAACGTCTGCGGCTGGTGCGCCCTCAAGGCGACCTGCGACACGAACGCCACCGAACGCTGGCTGCGCGCCTAGGCGCCCACGCCCCGCCCCCCAACATCGCGCGCCCGCCGAGATCGTCTTCGGCGGGCGCTTGCCATCGAGGGGTTCCGACCGCGGCCGGTCGGGCGCCTCACGCGGGGGTCAGCGGCGGCCTCGCATCCCGGGCGCCGTCGGCGGGCCGTCCCAGCGTTCGGCGGCGTCGCCGAACCGCTCCGCCATGGCGCCCATGCGCTCCGCCATGCGGCCCATGCGCTCCGTCTTGGGGCCCATCCGGGCGGCGGCGCCGGCAGCCCGCTCGGGGGCGGCCGCGAGGTCCACGGTCATGCTGCGCGGACTGCTCGTCACCACGGCCACCGAAGCACCCTCGAGGGCGTCCTCGACGGCCGCGCGGAAGCCGATCGCGCTGTCGACGCCGAGCGTGAAGCCCAACGTCTCGAGCAGCTCGCCGCCTTCGGCGGGGTCGGCGTCGTAGAGCTCGACCGTGATCGTGTCACCGTCCTCCATGCCGGCCAGCGGCAGGCGGAGCGGGGTCGCGGCCCAGGCGCGGCCCGGCGTGACCGCGGCGTCGGTCTCCGGCAGGTCGATCGTGCGGCGGATCTCGCTCGTGGCGACGACCAGGTACGAAGTCTCCCACTCGGCGGCGGCCCCGCGGGCCTCCGCGAAGGCCTCGCCGAAGGCCGTCTCGCTGTCGACCCCGACGGTGATCGTGATCGTCGTCACCGGCGCGGCGCCCGACGCCGGATCGGCGTCGTGGAAGGCTGCCTCGACGGTCGTGCCGATGGGCAGCCCGGCGAGCATCGGCAGCGCGGGCAGGCCGCGCATGGCCGTGGGCCCGGCGAGGCCGGGGCGGGCGCCGGCCGGGCCGCCGGCACCGCCGCGCCCGTGGGCGAGGCCGATGCCAGCCAACAGCAGGCCGCCGACGAGGAGGGAGGTGAGGACGGTTCGCGTGGTTCGGGTCATGGCGTTCTCCCGTTCATCCAGGATTCGCGGTCCGTCTCGCGGACCACGTGGATAGGTTCGCTGACGTCCGTCGCCGCCCGGTTGGCGCTGCGTTCGGATTCGGTTGGCAGATGAGGCCGCGGTGAACCGGCGTCACGCCCCGGCCGCCTCGGCAACGGCCCCCGCCGGCAGGACGACGGAGAACGCCGCGCCGCCACCCTCGGCCATGGCCAGGTTGCGGACCTCGACCCCGCCGCCGTGCAGCTCGACCAGCGTGCGCACGATCGCCAGGCCGAGGCCGCTGCCGGAACCACCACGTTCGTCGCGGCGCACGCCGCGGACGAAGCGATCGAAGATCGTGTCGAGCTCGCCCTCCGGGACGCCGGGGCCCCGGTCGCGCACCGTCAGCCGCACCTCGTCGCCGTCGTTCGCGACCGCCAGCTCGACGTCGGTCCCCTCGGGCGCGTAGCGCGCCGCGTTGTCGATCAGGTTGTGCAGCACCTGGGTCATGCGCTGAGGGTCGATGCGCACGGCGACGGGCGCCGCTGGCCCCCGCACGGTCAGCCCGACGCCCCTCGGCTGCAGGGCGTCGCGGGCGGCCTCGCTCGCCACCGCGAGCCACGCGCCCAGTTCGACGACGACCGGCTCCAGCGTCAGGCGGCCGGCGTCGGCCAGCGAGAGGAGCCGCAGGTCGTCGACCAGGCGCGCGAGCAGGTCCGTGTGGCCGCGCAGCCGTCGCACCTCCGCCTGCGAGAGCGGCACCAGGCCGTCCTCCAGCGCCTCGAGCCGCAGCCGTAGGGCGGCCAGCGGCGTGCGCAGCTCGTGCGCGACGTCGGCCACCATCGCCTTGCGCTCGCCCTCGTAGCGTTCGATCGCCTCGGACATCGCGTTGAAGCCGTCGGTGAGCGCCCGCGTCTCCTCGGGTTGCGCCGCCCGCCGCGGCAGCTCGACGCGGGTGCCGAAGCGCCCGGCCGCGAGCTCCGAGCTGGCGGCCGACACCGCCGCGATGGGCCGGGCGATGCTGCGCGAGAGCCACGCCGCCAGCGCCACCCCGAGCAACAGCGCCACCAGCGCACCCACGACCATCGCGTCGCGCCGGGCCGCGCGCGAGTCGCCGAGGAAGGTCACCAGTCGCTCGACCTCGACCCGGAGTCGCACCGGGTCGTCCACCGCCCCCGGCGGCACGGCCGCGGGCCGGACCGACGGCCGTCGGCTCGACAGCCACCAGCGCAGCGTCAACGGCAGCGGCGTGTCGGCCTGGACCCGCGCGCGGTACACCTCGGGCAGCGTCGCCAACACGGCGCGGTCGGCCAGCGTCGTGGCCACCGGCACCGCCAGCAGCGAGACCAGCGCCACCACGACCATCGCGAGCAGCAGGCGGGTCGACAGTCGGTTCACGCGCCGCGGTCCTCCAGCACGTAGCCGCGCCCGCGCACCGTGCGGATCAGCTGCTCGCCCCCGCCGGCCTCGCGCAGCTTGCGCCGCAGGTTGACGACGTGGATGTCGACGGCGCGCTCGAGCGCGTCGCCGTCCGGGATGGCGGCCTCGTACAGCTCGCTGCGATCGATGACGCGCCCGGGCGTGCGGGCCATGTGCTGCACGAGCTTGAACTCGCTGGGCGTCAGCTCCAAGGGGGACCCCGCGTAGCGCACCTCGACGCGGTACGCGTCGACCTCGAGCGCGCCGACGCGCAGCACCTCGTGGCCGTCGTCGGCCGCGGGCGCCGAGCGCCGCAGCGCCACCTTGACGCGCGCCAGCAGCTTGCGGGCGCTGACGGGCTTGACCAGGTAGTCATCGGCTCCCATCCCCAAGCTCAACAGCTCGTCGACCTCCTCGGCACGCGCCGTGAGGATGACGACGGGCACGTCGGAGGTCGTGCGGATGCGGCGCAGCACCTCCATGCCGTCGATTCTCGGCAGACCGAGGTCGAGCAGCACCAGATCTGGCCCGGCAGCACGGAACAGCTCGAGGGCGCGTTCGCCGTCCGCGGCGCGCTCCGTGCGGAAGCCCTCGTGGCGCAGGTAGAGCTCGATCGTCTCGGCCAGCGTGGTCTCGTCCTCGACGACCAACACGAGCTGGCCGCGACCGTGGGCGGTCGGCTGGGGGTTCACAGCAATCGGACCTCCGAAGGCGCGCCGTCGCGCCGACCCCACGATGCCGCGAAATCGTTCGCGTCGTGTGTGGAGGGCGTGTGGAGGCGCCGACCGCCCGCGTGGCGACCCACGGCCGGCCGGCACGCGGCCGCGCGGTAGCCTGGCCGCCGCGACACCCCGCGGAGGAGACCCCATGACGGACCTGAACCCACGCATCGACGCGAACGTGCAGCGCGAGGCCGACGCCCTGCTCGAACTCTCCCACCGGATCCACGCGCACCCCGAGATCCTGTTCGAGGAGTTCCAGGCCTCCGCGTGGCTGGCGGACGCCCTGGAGGCCCGCGGGTTCGCCGTGGAGCGCGGCGTGGGCGGGCTGCCGACGGCGTTCCGGGCCGTGCGCGAGGGCGTGGCGCCCGGCCCGACGGTCGCCCTGCTGTGCGAGTACGACGCGCTGCCCGGGCTGGGTCACGCGTGCGGCCACAACGTCATCGCCACCATGGGCGCAGGCGCGGGCCTCGCGTTGGCGCCGCTGATGGACGAGCTTCCGGGCCGGCTGGTCGTGCTGGGCACCCCCGCCGAGGAGGGCGGCGGCGGCAAGGTGCTGCTGCAGCAGGCCGGCGTGTTCGACGGCATCGATGCCGCGCTCATGATCCACCCCTGGCTCGCCAACCAGGCGGCCATGCCGCTGCTGGCGAGCACCCGCTGGGACGTCGTCTACCACGGGCGCCCGGCGCACGCGGCGCTGGCGCCCCACCTGGGCGTCAACGCGCTCGACGCCGTGCGCCTGGCCTTCGCCGGGATCGACGCCCTGCGCCAGCAGGTACGGCCCGACGTGCGCATCCACGGCATCGTCACCCACGGCGGCGACGCCCCGAACGTCATCCCCGAGCGCGCCGGCCTCAGGCTCGTCGCCCGCTCCGCGGACGGCACCTACCTGCTCGAGGAGTTGGCGCCCCGCATCGAGCGGCTGTTCGAGGGGGCCGCGATGATGACGGGCGCCCGCGCCGAGGTGACGCCCGCGTCGATCCGCTACCGCGAGATGCGCTTCAATCGCCCGCTGGAGGCGGCCTTCGAGCGCCACGCGGCGCGCCGCGGCCGGACGACCCTGCCGGTCGACCCGCTGGCGGCCACCGGCTCGTCGGACATCGGCAACGTGTCGCAGGCGCTCCCCAGTCTGCACGGCCTGCTGGCGATCGACGACGTGGCGATGCCGCACACGGCGGCCTTCGAGGTCGCCGCGGGCTCCCAGCGCGGCGACACCACCGTGCTCGACGGCGCGGCGGTGCTCGCCGGCGTCGCGGCCGAACTGCTGAGTGACCCGGCGCGGATGGCGGAGGTGCGGGCGGCGTTCGAGGCGGCCGGCTGAGCCGCGCGGGAAGACGTCTACCACTCCCATGGTAGAATGGCGCCATGAGCCTCAACGTCAAGCACCCCGACGCCCACCGGTTGGCGAAGGAGCTCGCTGCCGTCACCGGCGAGACGCTGACCGAGGCGGTGACGGTGGCGCTGCGCGAGCGCCTCGAACGGGAGCGCGCAATGCTCGCCCACGCGCGCGGGGAACAGGCGAACGCGCTCGCCGAACGCGTCCTCGCGATCGGGCGCGACTGCGCGGGCCGCCTGCGCGAGCCGTTCGCGACGGGCGACCCCGGCACGCTCCTCCACGGCGACGACGGCCTTCCCCGCTGACCCGTGGTCCTCGACACCTCCGCCATCATCGCCGTGCTGCGGGACGAGCCCGAGGCACCCGCGCTCGCCCGCGCCATGGCCTCGGCAGGGTCCCTGCACCTCTCGACCGCCAGCTACGTCGAGGCCGGTGCCGTGATCGACGGCAGCCGCGACCCGGTCGCCACGCGCCGCCTCGACGAGCTGCTCGACGTCCTCGGCGTCGTCCTCGAACCCGTGACGCGCGAGCAGGCGCGGATCGCCCGGACCGCCTACCGTGACTTCGGTCGCGGCAGCGGACACCCGGCCAACCTCAACTACGGCGACGCCTTCGCCTACGCGCTCGCCAAGGAGCTCGACGAACCGCTGCTCTTCAAGGGCGACGACTTCGGACACACCGACGTGGAGGTCGCGCCCTTGCCGCAGGACCCCGCCTGACCCCTACGCCCCCGGCCCCTTGACGAAGCGCCCGGGCGTCGCCCCCGTGTGCTCGCCGCCCGCGAGGACGCGCCCGCCGTTGACCCACACGTCGCGGACGCCTACGGAGAGCTGGTGCGGGTCCTCGAAGGTGGCGAGGTCGCCCACCGTCTCGGGGTCGAACACGACGACGTCGGCGTAGAAGCCCTCGCGCAGCAGCCCGCGGTCGCGCAGCGACAGGCGGTCGGCGACCGAGGACGTCATCTTGCGCACCGCCTCCTCCAGGCTGAGCAACCGCTCCTCGCGCACGTACTTGCGCAGCACCCGCGGGTAGGTGCCGTAGCCCCGCGGGTGCACGGGCCCGAAGGCCTTCGCCCAGGCAGGATCGTGCCCGCCGGCATCGGTGGAGAACTTGATCCACGGCTGCTGCAGCTGCAGGCGCAGGTTGGCCTCGTCCATCGAGAAGAAGAACGTGCTGATGCGCTGCCCCTCGGCGATCAGCAGGTCGAGCGCGGCGTCGATCCAGTCCTGGCCGCGCAGCGCGGCGATCTCGTCGAGCCGCCTGCCGACGTACGGCTGGTGCTCGGGCCGCAGGAAACCGACCGGCATGATGCCGTGGGCGCCGCCGAGCGTCTCCAGGCCCATGCCGTCGTCCTCGACGCGGCCCTCGAGGAAATCGCGCACCCGCCGCCGCACCTCCGGGTCGCGCAGGCGCTCGTAGAGGCGCCCACCTTCGGCGGTCCAGGTGGGCAGGATGGCGCTGAGCCCCGTGCCGGAGGCCGCGTAGGGGTACATGTCGGCGGTGACGTCGAGGCCGTCGGCGCGGGCGCGGTGGATGCGCTCGATGACCGACGGCATGAGGTGCCACGCCCGCGGGTGGGCGGCCTTGAGGTGGTAGACCTCCACCGGCACACCGGCCTCGCGGCCGATCGTCAGCGCCTCCTCGAGCGCCCCCAGGATGCCGTCGGACTCGCTGCGCAGGTGGGTGATGTACACGCCGCCGTAGGGCGCCATCGCGCGGCAGACGTCGACGAGCTCCTCGGTGTCGGCGTAGGCGTCGGGCGGGTAGATCAGCGCGTACGAGACGCCGAAGGCGCCGTCCTCCATCGCCTCGGCCAGCGTCCTGCGCATGAGCGCGCGCTCCTCGGCGTCGGCCGGACCCATGTCCATGCCCTTGCCCACCGTGCGCAGCGTGCCGCCGCCGAGGAACGACCCGACGTTGGGCGAGACGCCGCTCGCCTCCATCGCCGCGAGCCAGTCGCCGAACCGCCGCCAGGAGGCGGCGCGCTCGACCCACACGGGGTCGACCCGCTGCCCGAACAGCGTCCCGGCGAGGGGATCGGTGTTGCGGCCCACGACCGGCGCCGGCGTCCACCCCTCGCCCATGACCTCGGTCGTCACCCCCTGGGTGACCTTGGAGAGGCAGCGCCCGTCGATCATCAGCGGCAGGATCGCGTGGCTCTGGATGTCGATGAAGCCGGGGCAGACGACGCGCGCGGCGGCGTCGATCACCTCGCGCGCCTGGGCCGGGTCGATGCGGCCGGGCGGCGCGATCGCCGCGATGCGGTCGCCGGTGAGCGCGACGTCGGCGTGGATCCAGGGGTTGCCGCTGCCGTCGACGACGCGGCCGTGGCGGATCAGGGTGTCGAAGCTGGGCATGGCTGGCCTCCGCAGCGAGCATGGCATGGCGCGTCGAGCGACTGCGCGTCGGGACCGGGACTGGGCCCGCCCGACACGGAAACCCCGTACCGTCGGCGTGACCGAAGGACCCGGGAAGCAGGGGCTACTCTGGGAGACGGCTCCGCGATGACCGTGGCGTCCGATCACCCGGAGGCGCTTCCATGACCAAGACCGCCCCAGACTACAAGGACATCGTCGACCATCTCTACGATGGCGTGTACTTCGTCGATCGTGACCGCGTCATCACCTACTGGAACAAGGGCGCCGAGCGCATCACCGGGTACCGCGCGGAGGACGTCGTAGGGCGGTCTTGCCGTGACAATCTCCTGAACCACGTGACGGCCGCGGGCGAGATGCTCTGCACCGGCGACTGCCCGCTGGTCGGTTGCATGGCGGACGGGGAGGTGCGCGAGGCCGACGTGTTCCTCCACCACGCCGAGGGCCACCGGCTGCCCGTCCTGGTGCGCTGCGCAGCACTGCGCGACGACGACGGCGAGATCGTCGGCGCCGTCGAGAGCTTCAGCGGCGACACCGGCCTCATCGGCACACGCCTGGAGCTCCGCCAGTTGCGTCGCTCGGTCGAGACCGACGCACTCACTGAGGTCGCCAACCGCGCACAGCTGGAGCGCCGACTGCGAGCGCTCGTGGCCGAGTTCGCCGGGCTCCCGCCGCAGGCAGCCGTGATGATGCTCGACGTCGACCACTTCAAGGGGGTCAACGACACGTACGGACACGAGGCCGGCGACCGCGTTCTGAGGATGGTGGCGACCACGCTCCGCCGCAGCGTCCGGGCGACGGACGTCGCGGGGCGTTGGGGCGGCGAGGAGTTCCTCGTGCTCTTGCGCGACGTCCGTACCGCCGAAGACGCCACCCGAATCGGGGAGAAGGTGCGCACGCTGATCGCCAACTCGCGCCTGGACACTCCCGGAGGATCCATCAGCGTCACGGCGTCGATCGGCGCGGTCCTGCTCCTCTCGGACGACACACCCGAAACGGTCGTGCGGCGTGCCGACGCCGCGATGTACCGCAGCAAGCACGAGGGCCGCGACCGCGTCACGTTCGCTTGACTCCCGGGCGTCAGCCGACCTACCCGCCAGCCGACGGCTCGCTCGGACCCACGTGCGCATCGAGCCAGGCCACCACGTCGGCGGCCTCCGACCACACCCGGCGCGCGAGCTCGAGCGGCGCGCGCGTCTCCAGCGCGTCGCCGGGCGGCAGGCTGGAACCGAGGTAGACGCCCTTGCGGCGCAGGACCTCGATGCGCGGGTGGTCGCGGGCGTACCCCTGGGGCGCGCCGCGCAGCGTCTCGCCGCCGATCTCGAGGCCCTCGCGGCGGGCCGCGTCGAGAACGCTCGCGAGCGCGTCGCCGGCGTCGCCGGCCGCGGCCGCCCGGTAGCGCGCGAGCTGGTCGCGCTCGAAGCGGTAGAAGCCGGTCCCGGCGTAGAACCCCTCCGCCGAGACCTCGAGGTAGCGCGACGCTGCGCTCGACGCCGCGCCGAACACGAGGCCGCCGGCGTTGGCCTTCAGCGGCCCACCACCGCGCGCGAAGCGCTGATCGCGGTGCGGCCGGAACAGCTTGACGCGGCCGCCCGCCTCCTCGGCGAGCTCGGCGAGCAGCGTCTCGAGAGGATCGCGGACGTCGCGCTGCCAGATGTCCTTGGTGGCGGCCCAATAGGCGCGCGAGTTGTCGGACGCGAGCGCGACGAACCAATCGGTCACGGCGGGGCCGAAGCCGCTGAAACGGGGGGCGGTCATGGCCCAGGCTAACGCCGTGCGGCGCCGTGCGGCGGCGACCGGCGCGACGGGTGCGCCGGTCGCCGCCGGCCGCGGCTCACACCACCGGCACGTCGAAGCGCTGGAACTCGACGAGGTAGCCGTTCGGGTCGCGCACGAAGAACGACGTCACGGCGTAGCGCTCGTGGTGCGCCGGCGGGCCCTCGGGCACGGCACCGCGCGCGACCATCTCGCGGTAGGCAGCCTCGACGTCGTCGACCAGCAGGGTCAGCACCACCCGGACGCCTTCGGGGACGACGTGGCCACCGTCCGCGTCACCGCGGTCGCAGAAGCCCCAGTAGCCGCCGCCGTTCTCGGCGCCCGTTCCGGGACTCGCGCGGTAGATGCGGCACACGTCCTGATCGCGCACGAGCGGCAAGCCGAGCAGGCCGCCGTAGAAGGCGTGGGTCGCGTCCAGGTCGGCGGTCGGCAGGAAGGTGACCTGACCGGTGGCGGGGAGAGGGGCGTGGGGCATGCCGGCAGCCTAACGCCGCCGCGAGTGCGCATCGCTCCCGCGGTCCGTCAGACCGGCACCCACCACAGCAGCGTGAGCAGCACCAGCTGCAGCGGCAGCGCCGCGCCGGGCACCCCGAAGACGCCCAGCAGCAGCGACGGCAGGGTGGCGACCAGCGCGGCCACCAGCGTCGCCTCCCAGGCGCCGGCGGCAACGCCCGTCCAGGTCGCGTACTTCTCCAGCGCGACCAGGACCGTCAGCAGCAGCGCGGCCAGCGCCAAGGACGTCAGCAGTGGATCGTGGCCGGCGGCACCGAGGCCGATCCAGCCTCGGAGAGCGCTGGCCAGCGCGTAGGCGGGCACCGCGGCGAGCGTCAAGACGACCACGGGCACCGCCAGGCGGCCGCGCGTGCGTTCGGTCGCCTCGACCGGCACGGTGCCGCGCGGCAGATCGGGGCCCAGCAGCGCGGCGCCGGCGCGCGCCAAGAGCCAGGCGCCGCCCAGTACGCCGAGGGCAGCCACGAACGCCGCGCCCAGGGGATCGGCGGCGACCGCGGGCTGCGCGACGCCCGGTACGCCGCCCGCCGGCAGCCGATCCCCGATCAGCGCGGGCGCCGCGGCCCAGCCGGCGGCGACCGCGCCGACGCTCCAGACGACCGTCCGCAACTGGGCGAAGACGCGTCGGCGGACCAGCGACGAGGCCGCGCGCCACGCGAGGGCCCGCCACGGACGGCGGTCGAGCGCCGGCGGCCGCAGCGAGCGACGCGGCCGCGTCGCCCCGGGCCGATCGTGCAGCGTCGCGAGCAGGCGCTCGCGCTCGGCCGCGTCCGCCTCGCGCCCCGACACCATCCCGGCCACGCCGGCCAGGAGCCGCAGCGTGCGCATCGCCTGCAGTTGGGTCAGCACCAGGCTCTGGGCGGCGAAGCGCGGTGGCCAGCGCGACGCCAGCGAGCGACCCACGAGGACGCTGCCGGCGGCGGCGAGCGCCGCGGGCAGCAGCAGCGTGCCCGGGTGGGCCGAGGTCAGCGCGCCGGCGAGGCCGAGCGCGCCCCACGAACCGGGTGCGGCGCCGGCCGCCGCGAGGACGGCGGCCCCGAGGATCCCCCAGTTGGCGGCGGCGCGGGCCGCGCGCCCCTCGCCGTCGGTGCGCCGGAAGCCCGCGTAGCGCAGCCAGCCGAGGTCCGCGTGGGCCACGGCCAGGAGCGCCATGGCTGGAGCGGCCCACGGCGCGTGGAGGTGGAAGAGCGCCGGCGCCACCAGCGACCACGTCCCGCCCGCGGCGGCGCCGATGGCGGCCCGCCACAGCCGGCGCTCGGCCAGGCGCAGGCCCAACACGTCACCCGGGGCCGCGGGTGCGAGCCCCAGGCGGTAGAGGTCGCGGCGGTCGAGCACCACGTTCGGGGTGCGGCCGGCGACGAACAGCGCGAGGAACGAGACCCCCGCCAGCGCGCCCGCGATCGCCGCCAACGGGGCGGCCGGCGGGGCGTCGCTGCGCGGCAACGACTCGACGCCCGCGGTGACGAACACCAGCAACCAGAACACCAGGTAGCCGATCGTCCACCACCCGACCGCGCGCCCCACCCACACGACGTAGCCGCGGGTCGCCCGAGCGAGCGTGCGGCGCCGCAGCCAGCCGATGGCGGTCATGCGTCCTGCAGGCGTCCGTCGTGCAGTTCGACGACCCGCGCACCGAGGAGGCCGCCGAGCTCGCGCTGATGCCCCGTCAGCAACACCGCGCCGCCCTCCCGGGTGCGCTCCGCCAGCGCCGCCGCCAAGCGTTCCTGCGACACCAGGTCGAGGCCGTTGAAGGGCTCGTCGAGCAACGTCATGGGCAGCGCGAGGCCGAGCGTGAGGGCCAGCGACAGCTTCTGGCGCATGCCGCGTGAGTGGGTGCCTGGGAACTCGCCCAGCTTGGGCGTGAGGTCAAACGCGGCGAGCGCGGCGAGCGTTCGCTCCTCCGCCTCCGGCCGTCCGTACAGCAGCGCCTGGAAGCGCACGTGCTCCGCGAGGGTGAGGTCCTCGTAGAGGGCGGGCTCGTCGGGCGCGAAGGCGAACGCGCGCTTCGCCGCCAGGCTCGTCGGCGGGTGGCCCAGGACCTGCACCTCGCCCGACGCCGGCAGCAGGCCGACCAGCGCCCGCAGCAGCGTGCTCTTGCCGGCCCCGTTGGGGCCGGTCAGCAGCACGAGGTCGCCCGGCACGAGCGTGAGCGCGGCCTCATCGACGATCGCGACGCCCCCGAGGCGGACCCGCACGCCGCTGGCGACGAGCGGAAGCGGCGCGTCGGGGGCGGTGGGGATCGGGTCGCTGGGGGGCACGTGAACGTGCAGTGTACCGGCAGCCGTGCCCGACGCTGGCCACGGCGCGACGCGTGGTTCAATGCTGAAGCCATGCCCCACCCCGTGCGCCTGCTCCACACCGCCGACTGGCATCTCGGCAAGCGCCTGCGCGACTTCCCGCTGCTGGAGGAACAGGCGGCGGTGGTCGCTCAGGTCGTCGACCTGGCGCGCGAGCTGCGACCCGACGCGCTGATCGTCGCCGGCGACGTCTTCGACACGGCCGTACCCGGCGTCGAGGCGCTGCGGGTGTGGTCGGACGCGCTGGAGGCGCTGGTCGAAGCCGGCGTGCCGGTGGTGGCGATCTCCGGCAACCACGACCAGGCGGAGCGACTCGGCCACCTCGACGGCCTGGCGGCGCGCGCCGGCGTGCACCTGCGCACCGACCTCGGCGCGGTCGCCACGCCCGTCATCTTCGGGCACGTCGCCGTGTACGGCCTGCCCTTCACCCGCCCCGTGCGCGTACGCGCGGCCTTCGGGCTGGACACCGAGACCGTCCCTGACGGCGACGACGCCGCGGCGCTGCGCTTCCTGGGTGCCCACGTGCTGGCCGCCCACCGCGCCGAGCGACCGGAGCTGGTGCCGGTCGCGGTGGCGCATGCCTTCGTCGAAGGCGCGGGCCGCGAGGACGAGGGCGAGGACGCGATCGCCGTCGGTGGCACGGGCGCCGTGCCCGCCGACGTGTTCGACGGCTTCGCGTACGTGGCGCTGGGGCACCTCCACGGCCGTCGCAGCCTCGCGGGCGGCCGCGTTCGCTACGCCGGCAGCCTCTACCCCACCTCGTTCGCCGAGGCGGGGCACGCCAAGAGCGCGTCGCTCGTCACGCTCGACGGCGACGCGGTGCGCGTCGAGGAGCACCCGCTGCAGCCACCCCGACCCGTCCGGGTCTTGACGGGTCACAGCTTCGACGAGGTGATCGCGGCCGCCGCGACGGAGTCGCCGGAAGAGCGGGAGGGCTACGTGCTCGTGCGCGTCACCGACAGCGAGCCGATCGCCTCGGCGCTGCCGCGGCTGCGCGACGCGTACCCGCGCTCGCTGCTCGAGCAGGCACCACCGGAGGCCGACGTCGCGGCGCCGGGGGCGGAGGACGAGCTGCACGCGCTCGATCCGCGCGAGGTCACGCTCGCCTTCCTGCGCGAACGCACCGGGCAGGACGCGAGCGACCTGCAGCTGGAGGTCCTCGATGCCGCGCTGGCCTTCGAGCCGGAGGACGGCGCATGATCCCGGAGCGGCTGGAGCTGGTGGCCTTCGGGCCGTTCGTCGAGCCGCAGGTGGTCGACCTCGCCACGGTCGCCGCGCACGGCCTGTTCCTCATCCACGGGCCGACGGGCTCGGGCAAGAGCACCCTGCTCGACGCGCTCACCTTCGCCCTCTTCGGCGAGACCAGCGGCAGCGAGCGCAACGCGACCGACCTCGTCGCGAGCATGGCCGACGGCGCCGAGGCGCGCGTGGCGCTCGAGTTCACCCACGCCGGCGCGCGCTACCGCGTCGAGCGAACGCCGCGGCAGCGGCGGCGCAAGCGCCGGGGCGAAGGCTTCACGGAGGTCAACCCGACCGCAGCGCTACACCGCCTGGGCGAGGGCGGCCCGGCGCTCTTGGTGGACGGCGCCTCCCAGGTGACGCAGGCCGTCGTCGAGCTCCTCAGGTGCGACGCGGGTCAGTTCCGCCAGACGGTGGTCCTGCCGCAGGGCCAGTTCCGGCGGGTCATCGAGGACGACGACACCCGCGCCCGGACCCTGGCCGACCTGTTCGCCACCCAGCGCTTCGCCGACGTGCAGCGCAGGCTCAAGCTCTACGCCGCCCACCTACGGCAGGCGGTGCAGGCGGCGCTCGACGAGCTGGCAGAGCTCCGAACGGCCCACGAGGCGCCGGACGCCGCCGCCCTCGCGGAGCTGGTCACCGCCGCCGGGGAGCGCCTAGACGCCGCCGAGAAGGCGGTGGCCGAGGCCGACGGCCGGCTCCACGCGTCGATCGCGGCGCGCAGCGACGGTCACGCCTGGGCCGAGCGCTTCGCGGCGCTGGCGGCGGCCGTCGCCGAGCTCGAGCGGCTCGCCGCCGAGGCCGGTGCCATCGAAGCCGATCGGCGACGGCTGCAGACCGACCGCGCCGCCCGTGACGCCGAACCGGCCGTGCGGGCCTGGCGCGACGCCCAGGGCGAGGCCGCCAGCCGCCGAGCGCAGGCGACCGAGGCCTCGGCGGCGGACGCGGAGGCGACGGCATCCGCCGCCGCCGCCGAGGCGCAACGGACCGCCCACGAGGCCGGCCGGGCGACCCGTGAAGCGGCGCAGGCGCAGGTGGAGCGGCTCGCGCCGCTCGCGCCGGACGTCGCCCGCCTCGCGGCCGTCAGGTCCGCGGCGACGCAGGCGAACGAAGCGGCCGCCCAAGCGAAGACCCTGCTCGACGACCTCGAGCGTCGGCAGCGGGAGACCGAGGTCGCGTCGGCCACGGCCGAGAGCGAGATCGAGCACCTGGAGCCACTGGCGGCCCGCTTGGGCGAGACGAGGGCCGAGGCGGCTCAGGCCAAGGCTGCCCTCGCGGCCCACGAGCGCCTGCGGGAGGCCGAACGGGCCCTGAGTGCCACCGAAGACCCCGCCGCGGCCGTCGACCTCGAGGCGCTCTGGCGACCACTCGCGCGCGCGCTGAGCACCCGCCTCGAGGCCGGCGCGCCGTGCCCCGTGTGCGGGGCCACCGACCACCCCGCGCCGGCCCACGGCGGCGACGACGCCGCCGCCCGCGCCGAGGCGCACCGGGCGCTGCAGGCGACCCAGGCCGAGGGTCTGCAGCGGGCCAAGGCGCGCGCCCGCGCCACGGAGCGGGTCGCCGCCGAACTACGGTCCGCGGGCTGGACCGCCGGCGCGGTCCCCGCGCGCGCGGACCTCGAGGCGGCGCTGGAGGAGCGCCGCGCACGCCACGCCGAAGCCGAGCGCGCCGCCATGGACCTCGAGCATCGGCGCAGCGCGCGCGCCGGCGCGCGCCAGCTTCTCGCCGAGCTGCTGCCGGCGGTCGCGTCGGCGCGCCAGGAGCTGGACGGCCGGCGCGAGGCCGCGACCCGCGCGAGCGCCGACCTCGAGGCGCTGCTCGCTCGCCTCGACGCCGAGCACCACGACCCGGAGGCGTTCGCGGCGGCGCTCGCGGGCGCGCGCGACGCGGTGGCATCGTTCGATCGAGCGGCGGAGGCATGGGCCGCGGCGGTCGCGAAGGCCGCTCAGGACGCGGCGCTGGCGGCCGAACGGCGTGCGACGGCCGAGACCGAGGCCAAGACGGCGCAGGAGCGCGCGACCGCCAGGCGGGGCGAGGCCGCGGCGGCCCTGCGCGAGGCGGGCTTCCTTCGCGCCGCTGGCGAGGCAGCCGACGCGGACGTCGCGGCCGCCGCCGAGGCGCAGGCCGCGGTCATGCTCGACCCCGCGCTGCGCGGGGCCCTGGAGAAGCGGGTCCGCCATCACGACGACGCCGTCTCCGTTCAGGCTGCCCAGCGAGAGGCGCTGAGCGCCGCCACCGCCGGGCGGACGCCGCCGGACGTCGAGGCCCTGGACCGCGCCGTCGCCGAGACCCAGGTGGCCCGCGACACGGCCGCCACGGCGCGCGACGGCGCGCGCGACGCCCATGCGGCGCTCGCCCGCGACCTGGCGCGGTGGCGGCAGCTCGAGGTCG
Source organism: Trueperaceae bacterium (assembly GCA_011389865.1). Classification (GTDB taxonomy): domain Bacteria; phylum Deinococcota; class Deinococci; order Deinococcales; family Trueperaceae; genus JAABTL01. Next base: position 40,583 of record JAABTL010000006.1, on the reverse strand, counting down.
AGCTCGGCGCCCGCGAAGGGCGCCAACGCGCGGCCCAGCACCTCGCCGACCTCGCGAACGGCAACGCCAAGGGTCAGACCCGCCTCGACCTGGAGACCTACGTGCTGCGCCGGATCTTCGTCGGCGTCCTGGGCCATGCCAATGCCCACCTGGCGCGCATGACGGGCGGCCGCTACCAGCTGCGCCTGCGCGACCGCAGCGACGAGTTGCGCGCGCGTGGCCTCGAGCTCGACGTCGAGGACCGGCACGCCGGCGGCGCGCGGCGGCGCGTCGCGACGTTGTCGGGCGGCGAGAGCTTCCAGGCGAGCTTGGCGCTGGCGCTCGGCCTGTCCGAGGCGGCGGAACGCACGAGCGGTGCGGTGGAGCTCGGCGCGCTCTTCATCGACGAGGGCTTCGGCAGCCTCGACGCGCACGCGCTGGACGGCGTGGTGCGGATCCTACGTGACCTGCCCCTCACCCAGCGGCGCATGGTGGGCGTGATCACCCACGTCGACGAGCTCAAGCGGCGCATCGAGGCGCAGCTGCTGGTGACGCGGGACGCCTTGGGGAGTCGGGTCGAAGTCCGTCGGGGCTGAGTGGCGAGCGATCGGGGCGCGCTCAGGGCCTGCGGCCGGGGTTCTCCTCGCCGGAGCGTGGGTTGCCCCCCTCGGACGCGCGTGGATTGGCGTTGTCGCGGCCCGTCTCGCTGGCGTTCGACTGGTCGATGCCCGACGAACGGCCGTCGGTGCCAGGCGGTCGATCGTCGGCGACCGCTGCCTCGGACCACACGACCGCGACCGCAACGCCGCCGGATCGCAACGATGCGAACACGGACGTGCCGTCGGGCAGCAAGAGGTCGCCACTCGGCAGCTGGCGGTCGCCGTCCGGCAGCTGGGGGTCGCCGTCCGGCGCCTGGGGGTCGCGCCCGCGAACCACCACGTCGAACACCGAAACCTCGCCTGGCGCAACCAGCGTGAGGCGGGCGGGTCCACTGAACCCCTGCAGGATCTGGATCTCGAAGACGCTGCCGCCGGTGATCTTGCCCACCCCGACGATGGTGCCGCGCTCGACGGTCAGGAAGACCTCGGCGTCTGGCGGGAAGAGCGACGACGAGGCGACGGCCGCCGACCACGTCAGCGCGATGAGCCACACGATCCAGGTGCGCATCCGGCCCTCCCCTCCGCGATCCCACGACCCTCGAGTCCCGGGTGCGTATCCAGGTTAGTCATCCCGACTTACGGGAACATGACGCCGCCGCGCCTGTGACGTAATCCACATCCATGCGCTCGGCCACGTCCGGCAGGCGGACCTCCATGACCGTACCGGCGGGCGACGTCTCCGCCACGCGCACGCTACCCCCGTGCAACTCGGTCAGGCTGCGAGCGACCGCCAGCCCCACGCCCGCGCCGCGACCGCCGCTGTAGCCACGCTCGAACGCGCGCTCGGCGGCCTCCGTCGACATCCCCGGCCCCCCGTCGCGGACACGCAGGACGTGGTCGTCGCCGTCGCGTGCGAGCGCGACCTCGACCCCGTCCACGCCTCCACCCGCCTGCACCGCGTTGCGGACCAGGTTGCGTACCACCTGCATCAGCCGTTCCGGGTCGCCGACGACCTGGGCCTCATCGCCGAGCGTCACCCGCAGCCCGGGGTACTCGTCGGCGATCCGCCGCACGGTCTCGCGCAGGTCGACCAGCGAGGGCTCCAGGCTGCGGGACAGGTCGCCGCGCGCCACCACCAGCAGGTCCTGCGACGTGCGCAACAGCTCGCGCGCGCCGTCGGACGCCGCCCGCAGGCGCGCGTCCGCCGGATCGCGGCGCCGCAGACCGTCGAGGTGGTAGTGCACCAGCGTCAGCGGGGCGGCGAGCTCGTGCGCGACCTCGAGCAGGAACGCGCGCTCGTCCTCCTGGCGCCGTCGGATCGCAGCGAGCGTCTGGTTGAGGCCGTCGGCGAGGTCATGGACCTCGTCCCGCGGGCCCCGGTAGTCCACGCGTCCCGGCTTCCCGGCGTCGAGGCGACGCGTCTGCTCGGCCAGCTCGGCCAGTGGGCGCAGGGCACGGCGGGCCAGCGCCCACGCCGACAGCGCCGCGACGACGATGACGCCGCCGCCGGCCACGCGCAGCAGGCGGCCGAGGTCGTGCGCCGAGCGCACCGCCGCCGTCACGTCGTGCGCCATGCGGATCGTGCCGCCGACGGAGGGCCACGGCACCTGCGCCACGAGCAGGTGCCGCCCGCCGGCATCGAGGCGCGTCGGCTCGGCGGCCGCCGGAAGCGGTTCGTCGTCACCCCAGGCGAGCGCGACACGCCCCTGCGCATCGACGAACTGCAGCGTCACGCCCACCTCGGTCGCGCCCGTGAACGAGGCCCCCAGCATCGGCTCCTCGAGGAGCACCGCCACCCGTGCGAGGTCCTCGAGCAACAGCCCGTCCAGCTGGGCGAAGAGCTGCCTGCGGTACCCGACGTCGACCGCGACGCCGAACGCGAGGACGACCGCGGCCGTGAACACCGCGGCCCACAGCCCGAACCGCACGCGTAGCGTCACCGGGTGGGGTCCCGAATCACGTACCCCAGTCCGCGCACGTTGACGATGACGCCAGCTACGCCGGTGGCGTCGAGCTTCGCGCGGACGCGCGACACCAGCACCTCGACGGCGTTCGAGCTTGGCACCCGGTCCTCGTACAGGCGTTCCTCGATCGTCGCCTTGGGGAAGACACGACCGGGGTGGCCCATCAGGATCGCCAGGAGGCGGAACTCGAGGGCCGTCAGCGGCAACTCCTCACCGTTCACCGCGCAGACCTGATCGACCAGGGACAGGGCGAGCGGTCCCAGTGTGACGACCCGCTCCCGGCCCCGGCGCCGCAGTTGGGCGTAGACGCGCGCCAGCAGCTCCTGCATGTCGAAGGGCTTGGCCATGTAGTCGCTCGCGCCGGCGTAGAGGCCGACGACGCGGCTGTGGACGTCGGCACGGGCGGTCAACATGAGGATCGTCGTGTCGTGTTCGCGCAGCTGCTCCGCCACCTCGATGCCGTCCATGTCGGGCAGGTTCAGGTCGAGCACCACCAGGTCGAACGGCCGCTCGGAGAAGGCAACCAGGGCGTCGCGCCCCGTGTGGGCGACCTCGGTCTCGTAGGCGCGCCGCAACTCCGCGTCCAGCGCAGACGCCAGGCCCTCGTCGTCCTCGACGATCAGGATCCGGTCCCGATCCACCGCCACGTGGCCGGTCATGACTCCAGTGTACGGCTCCACCGTTCGTTACGAAGGTGATCTCACGTCGGTGGCAGCGGCACCTCATTCCGCCACGCGCACCCATGGGGTCACGGCGGCTCGAGATTGACCTGAGTCCCGACGCGCACGAAGCCGAGACCCTCGTAGAGCCCGAGCGCCCCCTCGGCCGCCGACAGCCATGCCGACGCCACTTCGCGGGCGAAGGCGCCCGCGAGCAGCGCGTGACACGCCTGCCGCGCCAGGCCACGGCGGCGGAACGCCGGGTGGGTCCACACCCCTGCCAGCTCGCCGGTGCCGCCGCCGAGCTGCACGACCGCTCCGGCCCGCGCCACGCCGTCGACATCGACGGCGCCCGCGAGCAGCGTGCCCTGGCGCAGGCCGCGCACGAGCTGAGGCCCCCAATCGAGCGCGTCGGGGTCGGCGTCGTCGCCCCCGTAGGCGACGTGCGCGCCCCGCAGCACCGTCTCGAGCCGCCCGCTCTCGTCGGGCGCGAGCCAGCGGAACTCGCCGACGGCCGGCGGCACCGGCGCCAGGGCCTCACGCGCCAGCGTCAGGACCGGCGCCGTCATCGCGCGTCGCCATCCGGCGGCGTCGGCCGCCCGCAGCAGCGCCGGGTGCAGCTCGGCGAAGACCTCGATGCGCGGGCTGCGACCCCGCGCGGCGAAGGCCGCAGGCAGCGCCGCGAGCGCCGACCGCCAGTCGCCGCGCTCGGCGTCCTCCGGAATGGCGAGGCTCATGAACGGGTGGGCGCCATCGGGCGACAGGTAGAGCGCGAAGCCGTCGACGACGACCGTGTCGCGGGTCGCCGCGGACGCCCTGCGCAGGCTATCGGCGAGGTGGCGGAGTTCTCCGGTGTTCGCGGCGGGCTCCGGCCGCGTCACGCTAGCGCGCACCCCCGACGAACTCGGCCCGGCGGAAGCGCAGCGCCGACCAGTCGGCGTCGATCGCCACCTGGCGCACGGGCTCGAAGCCCGCGACCCGCAGCACCTCCCAGCCGTGGTCGCGGTCGAAGTCGGCCTTGTAGCGCTTCGACGTTCGCTTGGGGTAGGCGAACCACAGGACCGCGTCGCCCTCGGCCTTGCTGGCCAGCGCGGCCGATAGGGCGTCGAGCTCGGACTTCATGTAGGCGAACGCCAGCGCGAAGCGCACCGTCTCGACCTCGCTCACGTCGCGCACGACGCGCCGGTCGGCCAGCCACGCCAACTCCGGCTCGAACGACAGCGGCGCGTGCAGGACGACGACCTCGGCCTGGTCCTTGAGGTTGAGTTTCTCGAAGACGGGGCCCACCCGGTGCCTCCTCGCGCTGGGGTGAGACGAGGTTAACGCGGGTACTCGGGTCGCACCCAAAGGTGGACGCCGAAGGTGCCAGATTGGCGGGCCATCCGCGGGGGTTGACGGCGCCCTGCTCGACCGCCTACCTTGGCGTCAAGAAGGAAACGAGGTCGTATGCGTCCCGACCGATGTTGGCATGGCTCCCAATCGAACCGGTTCGATTGGGAGCGTCGAGGGGTCGGATGACCACCATTCGCGACATCGCACGCCGCGCGGCGGTCTCGGTGTCGACCGCCTCGCTGGCGCTCAACGGCGATCCCCGTGTCCGGCCCGCCACGCGCGAGCGGGTCCTGGCCGCGGCGGCGGCGCTCCACTACCACCCGAGCCGCGCCGCCCGCAGCCTCTCCAGGGGACGGACCTGGTCAGTTCAGCTTCTGTACCCGGGCGGTAGCGCCATGTCGAGCGGCTTCTTCACGCGCTTCGTGCGTGGCCTGCACGACGGCACCCGCATGCGCGGCACCAGCCTGGCGCTCTCGGTGCCGGTCGACGCCGACGAGGCCCGGGCGACCCTTCTGCGGATGATGCGCGAGCGCTGGGCCGACGGCGCGGTGTTCATGAATCTCGACGCCGACGATCCCCTTCCCGACCTGGCTGCTGCCCACGGCTTCCCTCACGTGCTCGTCGGCCGAGCCGCACGCGATGACGTCCCGACCGTGGACAACGACAACCGGGCGGTGGCGTTCGACGTCGCCCGCACGCTGCTTCAGCGTGGCTGCCGGCACCTCCTGCTGCTCAACGGCCACGACGGCCAGGCCTTCACACGCGAGCGCGCAACGGGCTTCACGGACGCCCACCGTGACGCCGGACTAGAGCTGGAACCGGCGCAGATCGTCTTCACCGACGACCGGCCCGAGAGCGCCCAACAGGCAGTCGACGACAGGCTCCGAGCGGGTGCGTCGCTCGACGCGGTGGTAGCGATCTCGGACGCGCTAGCTGCCGCCGCGCTGCAAACCCTGCGCCGCAGAGGCCTCGATGTCCCCGGCCGCGTGCGCGTGTTCGGCATGAACAACGACGACATAGGACGCTTCACCGTACCCAGCCTCAGCAGCGTCGAACTGCACGCCCACGAACTCGGCCACCAGGCGGCCACGCTGGTGCTCGACCAGGTCGAGGGCCACGCGCCCGATCCCCTTCGGCGGCTCGTCGGGCACCGGTTGATCGAGCGGGAGACCAGCGCATGAGCGACTCTGAACCTCGCCTTACCGCCTATCTGGTTCCGCACACCCACTGGGACCGCGAGTGGTACCAGCCACTCGAGGTGTTCCGTGCGCGACTGGTCGACGTGGTCGACACCGTGTTGGAACTGCTGCACGACCCCGGCAACCGCTACCGCCGCTTCACCCTCGACGGCCAGGCGGTGGCCGTCGAGGACTACCTGACCGTGCGCCCCGAACGGCGGGGCGAGGTCGCTGAGCTCGTGCGCGCCGGTCGCCTGCGGATCGGCCCCTGGTACGTCCTCGCGGACGAGTACCTCGTCAGCCCGGAGGCGCTGGTGCGCAACCTGCAGCACGGCCTGCGCGCGTGCCGCGCGTTTGGCGGCGCCATGCCGGTCGCGTACACGCCCGACTCGTTCGGCCACGTGGCGCAGCTTCCGCTGTTGGTCGACGGCTTCGGGCTCAAAGCGGTGATCTTCGAACGCGGCGTCGGCGACGAGGGTGAGCGGCTCGGCACCGAGTTCCGCTGGCTGGCCTCCGACGGCCGCACCGAGGTGTTCGCCGTCCACCTCGTCGGCACCTACTCGGCCGCCACCGCGCTCGGGCACCTCGACTGGGCGTACGGCGACCCCTACGACGCAGACCTGGCCGTGCGCCAGGTGCGGGCCGCCCTCTTCGGGCCGCGGGCCAGCGAGGCCGCCTTCCCGACTTGGCTCCGCGAGGCGATCGAGCGACTGCCCCAGGGCATCGCCGGCTACACGCGTAACGGCCAGGCGCTGCTGCTCAACGGCTCCGACCACCTGTTTCCCCAGCGCAACCTGCCCGAGGTGATCGACGCCCTCTCCCAGGCTATGCCGACCGTGCGCTTCCAGCATGCCGACGTCGAGGAGTACGTCGACGCACCGCGCCCGCCGCTGGCCACCCTGGAGCGCTACCAGGGCGAGTTCCACGCCAGTCGCTACCACCACGTGCTCGGCGGCGTGTGGTCGGCGCGCATGCCGCTGAAGCAGACCAACCACGCGTGCGAGACGTTGCTCGAGCGCTATGCGGAGCCGTTGCTTGCCGCCGCCGCACGCGTCGGCCACGACGACCGTCCGCTGCTCGATCACGCGTGGCGCCGGCTGCTCCTCAACCACGCGCACGACTCGATCTGCGGCTGCTCGATCGACCCCGTCCACCGGGAGATGGCCACCCGCTTCGAGACCGTCCGGCAGGTCGGCGACGAGCTCTGCCGCCGCGCGGTGGCTGCGCTCACCGCGGACGCGGCCGGTCCCGAGTTGGCGGTGTTCGAGCCACTGCCGTACGACGGGTGGACGGTGGTCCACACCGAGGTCGAGGCTGCCGCCGGTGACGGCCCGCGGCTGACGGCCCTCGACGAGGCCGGCCGGCCGCTGCCCTCCAACCGTCAGGTTCAGCGGGTGGCGGTAGCGGGCCGCAGCGACGCCTGGATCGATCGGGTGGCGCTCTCCGTCGCGTTGCCCACCCGATCGACCTCGCTCTCGCGAATGCGCCTCGGGGCCGGCGACGCCCACGGGCCGCTCCCAGCCGATCCCGTTCGCGCCTCGACGATGGGTGGTGGGCTCCAGCTCGAGAACGCTGCGCTGCGGATCATGGTGGCTTCCGACGGGACGGTCGTGCTGCTCGACCGCGCCAGCGGGCGTGAGCACCGGCTGGAGTTGCGGTTCGAGGACGTGGCGGATGCCGGCGACGAGTACGACTTCTCGCCGCTGGCGGGTGACCGCGCCGTCGTCGTCCGCCGGCCGCTGGCGCCGCCGACACTCGCGGCCGAAGGCACCCTGAGCGGCGCGATCGAGCTGCGCTACCGGCTGGAGCTGCCGCAGAGGCTCAGCGACGACCGTCGCGAGCGCGTCGGCCGCGTGGCCATGGACGTGCACGTCGCGTTGGGACTCGAAGCCTTCGCGGAGCGCATGGACCTCATGGCCGAACTCACGAACGCCGCCGAGGACCACCGCCTTCGCCTGCGCATCGACACCGGGATCGACGCCGATCACGTGTGGGCCGACGGCCACTGGGACGTCCTGCGGCGACCGGTGCGGCCACCGACCGCCGACCACTGGTACCAGCGACCGCAGCCCACCGGCCACCAGCGCCGCTTCGTCGCCGTCAGCGACGGCGGGGCCGGCCTCGCCGTGCTGACTCGCGGGCTTCCCGAGTACGAGGCAGCCAATGGCACCGCAGGCGTCGAACTGGCCGTCACCCTGCTGCGTTGCGTGGGTTGGCTGTCACGCGACGACCTCGCCTCGCGGCCCCAGGGCGCCGGACCGGCGCTGCCCGCCCCTGGAGCCCAATGCCTCGGCCCCCATCGCTTCGAACTCGCCGTCGTCCCGTTCGCCGGGCCGTGGTGGAAGAGCCGTCTGCCCGCGGCCGCCGAACGCTTCACGGCCCCCGCCCGCGTCTTCGCGGCGGGTCGCGCCGAACCGCGCCCCGATCTCGCTCCCAGCAAGGAATCGACGCTCGGCACACGGACCCACGGAGCTTCGGCCGCCGGCTTGGCAGGCGGCGCCGGCGGAAGCGACTGCCCGTACCCGGGCCTCGGCATCGCGCTCACGCCGCCCCTGACGCTCTCGGCTGCCAAGCTCGCTGACGCCGGAAGCGGGCTGATCGTGCGGCTGTGGAACCCGTCGCCCGAGCCCGTCGGCGGCCGCCTGGACACGTCGCACCGCCTCAGCGAAGCCTTCCTGACGCGCCTCGACGAGAGCCGGGGCGAACGCCTCGCCATCGTCGACGACGGCCTGGAGTTGCGCCTGGGCCCCAAGGAGGTCGTCACCGTCGAGCTGACGTACCACGAGAGGGGGCGATAAGCCATGCCCTGAGCCGGTTCGGCCCGCGCTCCCGGGAGAACGCACGCCACACCAGGCACCCCCCGGGCTGCCCGCCCGCCATGACCCACCGGTCGTAGGAGGAGATCGCATGAACCGATACGCGCGCACGTCACTGGCCCTTCTGGTCGTCCTGGCCGTCGCCGGAGTGGCGCTCGGCCAGACGCTCACCATCACCGGTCGCATGGTCGCCGGCGGCGTCAACATGCACCAGGTCGAATGGCTCCAAACGTACGTCATCCCCGAGTTCGAAGCCCGCCACGCCGGCGTTACCGTCGAGCTGATCGAGTTCGGTGGTTCCGACGAGGCCCTCAAGGAGCAGTACGCGCTCGACCTGTCGGTTGGCGCCGGCGCCGACGTGATGAGCTTCGACGGCTTCTGGGTCCCCGAGTTCGCCGAGGCGGGGTTGCTCAAGCCGCTCCACGAGGTCGGTGGCCCGGCCGCGCTCGAGTGGGAGGGCTGGAGCCACATCTCGCCCGGCAACCAGGCCAAGCTGTCGCTCGACGGCGAGCTCTACGGCGTCCCGCTGGGGACCGACTACCGCATGATCCACCTCCGCCTCGACATGCTCGAGGCCGCCGGTATCCCCGACCCGGCCAACTGGCAACCCGTCTCGTGGGAGGAAGTGCTGGAGGCCGCCCGCATGGTGAAGGCCGCCTTCCCCGAATCGGTACCGCTGCAGATCAACGCCGGCACCGCCATGGGTGAGGCGACCACCATGCAGGGCTTCTACATGGTGCTGCTCGGGGCCGGCCACTCCCTGCAGGATGACGAGGGCCGCTGGATCGTCCGCAGCCAGGGTCTCCTCGACACCCTCGGGTTCTACGAGACGATCTACATCGACGAGCAGCTGGGCGACGCCCGCGTGCAGCTGCTGCAGGACGGCCGCAACCGCTCGTTCGCCAACTTCCGCGACGGCGTCACCGCCATGCTCGTCGAGGGCGACTGGTTCTACCGCGGCCCGACGTCGCCGGGTCAGGAGTTCGCGGTCGCCAACCGCGACGAGACCATGGGCTGGGCCATGATGCCGGCCAAGGAGCCCGGCGCAGGATTCCGCGGCCAGGACTTCGTGACCATCTCCGGCGGCACCGGCAGCGTGCTGAACCCCAACAGCAGCCATCCCGAACTGGCCTGGGAACTGCTGGCCTTCATGAACAGCAAGGAGATGCTCGACGCGTACCAAACGATCCAACCGCGCATCCACGCGCGGGACGACGTCCCCGTGCCCGACGCACCGTTCCTGACGGAGACCTCCGCCACGTTGAGCCCGTACACCACGGCGCGGCCGAACGAGGCCGTGTACCCCGAGGTGTCGTACCAGACGCAGCTGATGACCGAGCGCGTGGTCTCCGGCGAGATGACCCCGCTGCAGGCGATGGAGCAGTACGCCCTCGCGGTCATCGACCTCGTCGGCATCGAGAACACCGTCGACCTGCTGGAATGACGGCTTGACCGGAGGGGGCGGCGGCGGCCGTCCCCTCCCCCAACCCCTCCGTCGGAGGTCACGCGTGCAACGCCGACCTATCTTGTCGCTCCCTGCCGGGCTCGTGTTCCTGTTGCCCGCCGGAGTCTTCGTCGCCGCCTTCATCGTGCTGCCGTTCTTCTGGATCGCGGCGGTCAGCTTCACCAATCGCACCCTGACCGGCCGCACGGCCATCAACCCCGAGTTCGTCGGGCTCGCCAACTACCAGCGGTTGTTCGACTTCGACCGCTTCCTGAACTCGGGCGAGTTCGGCGCTTCGCTGCTGCTCACCGGCCAGTTCGTGTTCTTCTCAGCCATCGTCGGACAGGCGCTGTTGGGCCTCATCCTCGCCTGGTTCTTCTTTCAGCGCCGCGGCTGGGTACAGAGCACCGTGCAGACGCTCGCCATCCTGGCCTGGATCATGCCCGACGTGGTGGTCGCCTTCGCCTGGTTCGCGTTCCTCGACCGCGACGGCGGCACCCTCAACCAGGTGCTCGCCTTCCTCGGGTTGGGCCGGCCCGACTGGTTGCTCGCTCTACCGTTGGTATCGATCGTGCTGTTCAACATCTGGCGCGGCACTGCCTTCAGCATGCTGCTCTTCAGTTCGGCCTTGGGGTCGATTCCGCCCAGCTACCTGGAGACGGCGTCGGTCATCGGGGCGAACACCTGGCAGCGCCTGAACGACATCATCCTGCCGATGATCAAGACCCACATCGTGACGGCGTTGGTACTCATCACGCTGTGGACGTTCAACACCTTCACGCCGTTCCTGCTCACCGGCGGCGGCCCGGCCTTCAAGACCGAACTGGTGTCGATCTACACCTACCGTACCGCGTTCCAGTTCTTCCGCTTCGGGATGGGAGGCGCCGTTGGGATGGTCATGATGCTCATCAACCTGGGCTTCGCGATGTTCTACCTGTCGCTGCTGCGCGCGCAGAGGGGCCGGCCGTGAGCCCCGGCGTGCGCGCGGCCCGCTTCGTGTTCGGGCGCATCGCCTTCTACGTGGCCGCCTGCCTGTTCGCCGCCTTCTTCGTGCTACCGCTGCTGTGGCTGACCACGGCGCCCTTCAGCACGCTGGCGAACCTGTCGGTGACGTGGCCCGATCCCTGGAGCCTGCAGAACTTCGAGCGCGTGTTCGCGAACAGGTTCGCGATCCGGGCGTTGGTGCAGAACAGCGTGATCCAGGCCGGCGGCGGCATGCTGCTGGTCACGATCTGCGCCACCCTGGCCGCCTACGCTCTGTCGCGCGCCGCCATCCGCGGCACCGAGGCGATCACCTACGGGCTGGTGCTGTTCTCGTCGGTGGTCACGGGCACCGCCGCGATGGTACCGATCTTCCTGATGATCTTCGGGATGGGCCTCATCGACTCGCACCTAGGCGTCGTGCTGGTGTTCACCGGCGGTCTGCTCCCGGCGGCGATCTTCATCATGCGCGACTTCGTGGACTCCATCCCGCGCTCCTATGAGGAGTCCGCCATGGTCGCTGGCGCTGGTCCCTGGGCGGTGTTCCGCGACGTGGCGCTGCCGATCGTCCGCCCCGGGATGATGGTGGTGGGCGTGTGGGCTTTCGTGAACATCTGGGGTGGCTTCCTGATCCCCTTCATCCTGCTGCGCAGCCCCTCCAAGATGCCGGCGTCCGTCGCCATCTACTCCTTCTACACCGAGGCCGGCACCCCGCTGGTGACGCTCACCGCCGCCTACTCGCTGCTGTACACGGTCCCGGTGCTCCTGCTGTACCTGTTCGTCAACTGGAAGTATGGCTTCCGCTTCTTCGGAGGGATCAAATCGTGACCGATCGTGCCTACGCAAGGGTGGGCGAGCCGCGCCCGCGGCAGGACTTCGACGGAGGTCGCCCGTGGCCCTGGTGAGCTTCCACGACGTCGAGAAGGCGTTCGGCACCGTCAAGGCCGTCGACGGCGTCTCTTTCGTCATCGCCGATGGCGAGTTCGTGTGCCTGCTGGGGCCTTCCGGCTGCGGAAAGACGACCACCCTGCGCCTCATCGCCGGGCTCGAGAAGCCCACCGCCGGCAGCATCCGCATCGGCGAGCGCGAGGTGACCCAGCTGGCCGCCAAGGACCGCGACGTGGGCATGGTCTTCCAGGACTACGCCCTCTACCCACACATGTCGATCGGCGAGAACATCGGCTACCCGCTCAAGGTGCGCAAGGTTGCCCCGAACGAACGCGACCGTCGCGTGGCCGAGGTGTCCGAGCACCTACAGATCGGGGACCTGCTGGCAAGGCGACCCGGCCAGATCTCGGGCGGCCAGCAGCAACGCACCTCGGTCGCCCGCGCGGTGGTGCACAAGCCGCAGGTGTTCCTCTTCGACGAACCGCTCTCGAACCTCGACGCCAAGCTGCGCCTCGAGGCGCGCAGCTTCCTCAAGCACCTGCAGCGTGAGCTGGGCGTCACCGCCGTGTACGTGACCCACGACCAGGCGGAGGCGATGGCGATCGCCGACCGAATCGCCGTCATGCACGAAGGCAAGATCGTGCAGATAGGTCCTCCGCTCGAGGTCTACCGGCATCCCGCGACCACCTTCGTGGCCAACTTCCTCGGCAACCCACCGATGAACATGCTGCGCTTCCAGGTGCATTCGGGCCAACGCCCGAGCCTCGCCTCCGACGCCGCCCAGTTGCCTCTCCGGGCGGAGACCGCGGCATGGTTGGTCGCCGACGTCGGCGAGGGCGGCGAGCTCATCGTCGGGGTCCGCCCCGAGCACCTGCGCCTCGAGGCACGGGCGACACCGGGAACGCTATCGGGCGAGCCTTACGCGGTGGAGACCCTGGGCCCGGAGTCGCTGGTGACGCTGCGCTTCGACGGCACGCTGGTCACCGTGAGGCTCTTCTCCGACGAGCCGCCCGACGTGGATTCGGTGGTGCACCTCGGGCTCGACGAGGCCAAGATGCACTTCTTCCGGACCGGCGGGGAGCGGATCGAGCGGGCGTGAGCGCCGTCCACGTGCTCGAGGGGGTGCTGCACGCCGACCCGGCAGAACCGGTCGCGCAGCTCGCGTTCGAGGTGCCCGAGGCGTGCACGCGGGTCACCGTCCGCTACCGCCACGACCCTGGCCACATCCTCGACCTCGGCCTGCTCGATCCCACGGCCAAGCCCTTCCCCTCTGCCGCGGGTTTCCGCGGTTGGAGCGGGGGCGCCCGCAGCGAGGCCTTCGTGGCGGAGCACGATGCCACCCCAGGCTACCTGCCCGGGCGGCTGCCGGCCGGGCGCTGGCAGGTGCTGCTGGGACGCGCCCGGATCGGGCCAGAGGGCTGCGCCTACCGTGTGGAGGTGGAGGTCGACACGGGCGGGCCCGCCGGATCCTCCCCCGCCCGCGGCGCAGCCCCGGCGCCACCCGATTCGGGCCCGGCGGAACCCGGCCCGCGCCCGGCGTTCGTCGCCCGCGCTACGGCCGCCCTCGACGACCCCTGGTTCCCCGGCGACCTGCAGAGCCACACCCACCACAGCGACGCCCAAGGCAGCGTCGACGAGCTGCTGGCCGCCGCCCACGCGCGCGGCCTGCGCTACCTGGCCGTCACCGACCACAACACCGTCAGCCACCACGCCGACCTGCGCCGCCACCAGGGCGGCCCCGTACTGCCGATCGCGGGTATGGAGGTCACCACCTACCGCGGGCACGCCAATGTGTGGGGCGCCTCGAGCTGGGTCGACTTCCGCATCGCGGGCGACGCCGACGTCGCGGTCATGGTGCGGCGCGGGCACGAACTCGGCGGGCTGGTGTCGGTCAATCACCCCAAGACCCAGCCCGGCTGCATCGGCTGCGACTGGGAGTATCCCGTTCCCGAGGACGTCGACGCGTTCGAAGCGTGGCAGGGACCTTGGCCGCTGCGCAACTGGGAGTCGCTTGCGCGCTACGACAGGTTGCTGGCCGCCGGCAGACGGCTGACGCTGGTCGGCGGCAGCGACCGTCACCAACCGGCAGGACCCGAGCGCGAGCCGGAGGCGCTGCGGGTGGGCAGCCCCACCACCTGGCTACAGCTCCCTCGCCTGGGCGTCCCCGAGGCGCTGCGTTCCCTTCGCGACGGCCGCGCAACGGTGTCGGAGGGGCCGCGCGGACCACTGCTCGCGATTCGTTCGGGGCCGGTACCGATGGGTGGCCGCCTGCCCGCCGCCGCCGAGCACCGGGTGACGGCGTCGGTCCGCGGCGCCGTCGGCGAACGGCTGCGCTGGGTGGGTGCCCAGGGGGTGCTGCGCGAGGTGCCGGTCGTGGGCGAGGCGTTCGAGGACGTGTACGTGTGGCAGCCCGACGGCCCGTTCCTGCGCGCCGAGGTCGTCGCGGACGTGGGTCTCGCCGCACGACGGGCGGAGTTGGCCGCCTGGTCGGCGGCGCGGCCGCTCCCGTTCGGGATCACCCTCGACGAGGTGTTCGCGCACCCCTGGGTGGTGGCCCTGTCGAACCCGCTCTACGCCTGAGGCCTCGGCGGCGGCCTGGTCAGCCGACCTACCCCCCGTCGTGGGGGTAGCGCACCCCGACCTGCCGGCGCGCCTCGTCGAAGAGGCGCATGTACCTGCGCCTGGGCCGTGTGCCCAGCCCGATCCTCACCGTCGAGCAGCACACGATCGTCGGCGGGCTTGGCGGGGCGGTGGCCGAGCACCTCTCGCGCACGCGCCCGACGCGCGTCGAGATGGTGGGCATTCGCGACACCTTCGGCGAGTCCGGTTCCCCGGACGCGCTGCTGCGGAAGTACGGCATCACGGTCAAGGCCGTCGTGGAGGCGGCGCAGCGGGCCCTGGTCGATTGACCGCCTGCGAGCCACGCGTCGCACGCCCCGGCCGGCGGCTCAGCCAGCGCGTCTCCCAAGATCCGTCGGCAGCGACACCTCGACGCGCGCCCCGCCGCGGGCGCGGTTCGACGCCGCCACGCGGCCACCGTGCGCCTCGACCAGGCTGCGGACGATCGCCAACCCGAGCCCGCTGCCGCCCGACCGCATCGGCTGCGCGGCCGGCGACCGGTAGAAGCGCTCGAAGACCCGCTCGAGCGCGTCGGGCGACAACCCGGGACCGCCATCGCGCACGACGATCCGCACGCCGTCGCCGGTGAAGCCGAGCTCGACCTCCACCGCGCCACCCGCGGGCGTCACCCCGATGGCGTTGTCGAGCAGGTTCGACAGCACCTGCGACAGTCGCAGCGGGTCCGCCGTCACGACCATCGCGTCGGACTCGGCCGCGAACGTCACGCGCACGCCCCGCTCCGCGGCCAACGCCTCGAAGCCGGCGACCACCTCGCGGCCCCAGGGAACGAGGTCGACGTCCTCGAGCCGCAGCACCAGGCGATCGGCGTCCGCCAGCGACAGAACGCGTAGGTCCTCCACCAACCGCGTCAGTTGGCCGGTCTGCCGGTGCAGTCGCTCGAGCTCGGCCGCGTCGACCGACAGCACGCCGTCGATCATGGCCTCCAGGCGACCCTGCAGGACGGCGAGCGGCGTGCGCAGCTCGTGGGCGACGTCGGCGATCAGGGCCTTGCGTTCGCGCTCGAGCCGCTCGAGGCTCCGGGCCATGTCGTCGAAGCCGGCCGCCAACAGCTCGACCTCGTCGGCGGCGCGGCGCGGGCGACCACCCGTCGCGCGCACGGCCTCGGGGGCGGCGCGAGCAGCCAGGTCGCCGGCCGTCACCCGCTCCGCCGCGCGCGCGACGGCCGCGATCGGGCGCGCGATCCGCCCGGCGACCAAGATGCCGACGACCACGGCGATGGCGGTCGCCGCCAACGCGGCCAGCAGGAAGCCGACCTGCGCTCCCGGCCGCCGCGTCGCCAACAGGGCCTCCACGACGGCCGTGCGCGCCACCGGGTCCTCGAGCCAGGCGAGGAATGCCCGCTCCAAGCGCGCGCGCCGCTGCTCGTCGGGCACCCGATGCTGCGTCACGATCGCGTCCACCTCGCTGCGCACCGCCTCGGGCAGCGCGGCGTACTGCTGGCGCAGCAGCACGAACTGCGCCGCGACGACCAGCACGATCGCGATCGCGACCACGCCGGCCATCGCCAGGGCGAGGCGGACCGCCAGGCGGTTCACGGCGCCCGCAGCCGGTAGCCCGCGCCGCGGACGGTCTCGATGAGGCCGGCGCCGCCGGCCTCGCCAAGCTTGCGCCGCAGGTTCTTGAGGTGCGTGTCGATGACGCGCTCGAGGGCATCGCTGTCGGGGAGCGCCACCTCCAGCAGCTCGTCGCGCCCGAAGACGCGACCGGGATGGGCCGCCAGGCGGTGCAACAGGCGGAACTCGGTGACGGTCAACGGGATCGGACGGCCCGCCAGGTCGGCGCTCAGACGCGCCGGGTCGACCTCGAGCGCGCCCACGCGCACCACGCGTTCGTCGCTGCGCTCGCCCTCGCCGCGCCGCAGGACCGCCTTGACGCGCGCCATCACCTCGCGCGGGCTGAAGGGCTTGGTCACGTAGTCGTCGGCGCCGAGCTCGAGCCCGACGACGGTGTCGATCTCCTCGCTGCGGGCGGTCAGGCAGATGACGGGCGTGGCGCCGTCCGCGCGGATGAGGCGCAGCACCTCGAGCCCGTCGATGCCGGGCAGGTTGATGTCGAGCAGCACCAGGTCGGGCCGTGCGGCGCGGTAGAGCGCGACCGCGGCGTGCCCGTCGGCCGCGCGCTCGGTGCGGTGCCCCGCGCGCCGCAGGTAACCCTCGAGCACCTCGGCGATCTCGAGCTCGTCCTCGACGACCAGCACCAGTGCCATGGCGCCAATCTACGCGCTGGCGGCCGCGGACGGGGCGACGCGGGCGGAATGGAGCGACGGGCGCTGGGGCCGACGCCGGCACGGGGTTCACGTGGCCTCCGCGGCGGCTCCACACCCCGGACGGACGATGCACCTCAGGAGGAACGCGATGAACCCCACCAGCGCCCCCGCGCCCCACGCGATCGAGGTCGAACGCCTGACCAAGACCTACACCATCGGCACGACCGTGCACGCCGTCGACGGCGTCAGCCTGAACGTCCCCCACGGCTCCTTCACCGCCGTCATGGGCCCCAGCGGCTCCGGCAAGTCCACCCTGATGCAGCTGATCGGCCTGCTCGACGCGCCCACCAGCGGCCGGTTGACGGTGAACGGGCGTGACGTCGAGGGCCTCGCCGACGAGGAGCGCACCCGGCTGCGCGGCAAGGAGATCGGATTCGTGTTCCAGTCGTTCAACCTGATGCCCAAGCTGACCGTCCTCGGCAACGTCACCCTGCCGATGCAGTTCCAGGGCGTGGCGGCGCGCGAGCGCCTGCGGCGCGCGGAGGAGCTCCTCGCACGGATGGGCATGAGCGATCGGTTGCACCACAAGCCGAACCAGCTCTCGGGCGGCGAGCGCCAGAGGGTGGCGATCGCTCGCGCGCTCGCCAACGAGCCGACGCTGCTGCTCGCGGACGAGCCGACCGGCAACCTCGACTCTCGGACCGGCGAGGAAGTGCTGCGGCTGTTCGCCGAGCTGCACGCCCAGGGCTACACGATCATGCTCGTCACCCACGAGCGCCGCGTCGCCGAGCGGGCGGAGCGCATCGTCCACATGGAGGACGGTCGCATCCAGGAGATCGAGGCCCTGACCGCAGCCACCCCACCACCCGTGGCCCACGGCGGCCGGCGAGATCCTGCCAACAGACGCCACGCCGCAGAGGTGCTCGCATGAGCCTCACCCAGAGCTTCGCCATCGCCTGGCAGGCCGTCAAGGACAACCGCCTGCGCTCGGCCCTGACCGCCCTCGGCATCGTCATCGGCATCGCCGCGGTGATCGCGCTCGTCACGATGGGCGCCAGCGTTCAGGCCAGCGTCTCCGACAGCTTCGGCACCCCGTCGACCCGCACGATCGACGTCACCGCGGGCTCGACCGAGGGCTTCGGGCCGGGCAACGGGCCGGAGCGGTCGCGCGCCACCCTCAGCGTGTTCAGCGAGCGGGACGTCGCCGCGATCGCGGCCATCGACGGGGTCGAGAGCGTGGCCCCACTGACCAGCGTCCCGATCGCCTCGGTCACCATCGACGACCGCACCGTCGCCCTCTCCAGCCTGACCGCGACCACCGCCGACAGCGCCGCGCTCGCGGACATCGCCGACGGCCGCCCCTTCGCGCCCGGCGCCTCCGAGGCCGTGATCAGCGAGGCCACGGTGGCCCTGCTCGGCGGCGCCATCGGCGTCGGCGACACGCTCGGCGTGCGCCTGTTCGACGGCCAGCAGCGCGACCTCGAGGTCGTCGGGATCCTGGCTGCCAGCGACGGCCTCGCGGCCGCGCTCGCCAGCGGATCCGGCGTGTACGTCCCCGTCGACCCGTTCGTCACCGGCACCGTCGCGCTGCCGAGCGGCGGCGACGGTGTCCGCACCTTCTCGCAGGTCGCCGTGACGATCGCCACCACCGAAGGGGTCGCCGACGCGCAGCTGGCGATCGGCGCCTACCTCGACGAGGCGTCGGACGCGCGGCACCTGATTCCCGCCGGGCAGGGCTTCCTGCTGGCGACCAACTCGCAGGTGCTCGACGAGGTCAACGACGTCCTCGGCCTGCTGACCGGCTTCGTGACCGGCATCGCCCTGATCGCCCTGCTGGTCGGCTCGATCGGGATCGCCAACATCATGCTCGTCAGCGTCACCGAACGCACCCGCGAGATCGGCATCATGAAGGCGATCGGCGGCCAGAGCCGCACGATCCTGTCGCTGTTCCTGATCGAGGCGGTCATCCACGGCCTGATCGGCGCGGTCATCGGGACCGCCCTCGGCCTCGCCGGCGGCTGGATCGGTGCCCGGGCGCTGGGCCTGAGCGCGGCCATGCCGTGGGGGTGGATCGTCGCCGCCATCGTCATCGGCGTCGTGGTCGGCATCGCCGCCGGGATCTACCCGGCCAGCCGTGCCGCGCGCTTGCACCCGATCGAGGCGCTGCGTTACGAGTAGCGGGCGGCCAGCGTGCCACGTTCACGCGGGCGGCGCCGGGATCCTCCGGCGCCGCCCGCCGTCACACCAGGACGAGACGCTCGAGCCCCTCGCCTCGCAGCACCTCGGCGTAGCCCGCCATCGCCTCCGCCGTCGGCTCCGGCACGTCGCCGGCGATCGGGCGCACGCCGTGGCAGCGGAAGCCGATGACCTTGACCCGCACGTCGGGGTCGACGCCGCGCAGCCACGCCGCCGTGCGGGCGAGCTGCTCGGGCGCGTCGTTGACGCCCGGCAGCAGCAGCAGCCGCACCTCGTGCAGCTTGCCGCCCGCCGCGAGCTGCTCGATCGAGCGCAGGACGGGCGCGTTGGGCTGCGCCGTCATCCGCCGGTGCACGTCATCGTCGAAGGCCTTGAGGTCGATCATCGCGCCGTCCATCACGGGATCGAGGTCGTCCCACACCTCGGCGGGCGCGGCGCCATTGCTGTCGACGAAACAGGTGAGGCGACCCAGCCGCGCGTCGGCCTTCAGCGTGGCGAAGAAGTCGCGCACGAACCCCGCCTGCAGCGTCGCCTCGCCGCCCGACACGGTCACGCCGGAGAGGAAGGGCGCCGGCCCGCGCACCGCCTCGACGAGTTCGTCGACCGACAGCGTGCGCGCCTTCGGCGTGCTGTCGAAGCGGCACGCCCGGACGCAGTCGTCGCAGCCGGTGCAGGCGTCCGCGTCCCACGAGACCTCGGCGCCGTCGAAGGTCAGCGCCCCGCTGGCGCAGGCGTCCACGCACTCGCCGCAGTGGTGGCACGCATGGATCGTGTAGGGGTTGTGGCAGGCGATGCAGTCGAAGTTGCAGCCCTGCAGGAAGGCGACGAAGCGGTTCCCCGGGCCGTCGACCGACGAGAAGGGGATCGTGCCCGAAACCAGGCCGCGGGTGGCACCGGGTCGCAAGCCACCGGCGGCAGCCCGGCCGGCGCCGGGGGGAGGCCCCTCGATCACGCGTCCGAGCGCCGCTCCGCCCCGGCGAGCCGCTCGTGGGCGACGACGCGCTTGGTCGCGCGCTGGGTGCAGTGGGCCTCCGCCTCGCTGCCGGCGCCGAGGAAGGTGCTGCCGTGGCGGGCGCCCTCGTCGATGCGCGCCAGGTCGCTCTTGCGCACCAGGTAGCCGGTGATGCGGATGAAGTCGTTCGAGTCGAGGTTGAAGGTGACGTCGCGCATGCCCTCGGCGAAGGCGCCGCGGATGACGTCGACGACCGCCTCGGGGTTGCGCGTCGCGGTCTCGTCGAAGTGCACGATGTCGGAGACGCCGGAGGCGAACAGCGTGTGGTGAGGCGCCACCGCGCGCAGGTGCTGGTAGAGGCCGGGCTCGCTGCCGATCGGGATGCGGGTGCCGGCGGTCACGCCGACGTCGCTGTCGATGCCCGACTGGGCGTGCAGCAGGGCGCGCCCGCCGAAGCCCTCGCAGTGGGGCAGCGGCCGCTGGGCGACCTGCGCCGCGACCGCGCGGGTGATGCGGTAGGAGAGCGCGTTCGCGGCCTCATCGTGCCCGTAGCGGCCCGGGTGGCCGTCGCGCGCCATCAGCGCGTCGACCGCCTCGGCGAGGCCGTAGAGACCGAACATGGCGGAGAAGCGATCGAGCGACAGCAGCCCCTCGCGCACCAGCCAGTCGTGCTCGAAGAAGCGCGCGCGCTCGACGAGGTGGCGGATGCGCGCCTCCATGAGTTCGGCGGTGAGCTCGACGTAGCGCGGCAGGGTGTCGTCGAAGAAGCGCTCGCTGGGTCCGCGGTGGCGCCGGGCGACGGCGCTGAGGTCGAGCCGCACCATCGTGTGTGAGCCGCCGCCGATCTTCAGCGAGTTGTAGCAGCTGACGACGCCGTAGTCGTCGCCGAGGTCGCCGACCATCATCGGGTCGTTGACGAAGTGCGGCTTGGCACAGGCGAAGACCGTGTGGACCGCGTCGAGCAGGAGGTCGTCCGGGGTGAGGTCGGGGTGCACCTTCAGCGTCAGGTTGGGCACCACCTGCAGCAGCTCGCGCTCCAGTCGCAGGACGGCGCGGGCGAACGGCGTGTCGCTCGGGCCGAGGTTGGTGTGCACGAAGGCGTCGGGCAGCATGCGGTCGAGCGCGCGCCAGAAGGGGCGCAGCACGGGGACGATCTCGTCCACGCTCCAGCCCTCGACGTAGGGCGCGAGCACCGTGTCGAGGTCCCCCAGGTAGACGGGGTAGCCGGTGATCGACGGCACCTGGGCGTACATCGAGGCCAGGAACCACAGCGCCTCGTGCAGATCGGCGGGGGGCGGCAGCTCGAGGTAGGCGGAGCCCCGTTGCAGGGCACGCGCGTAGTCGGGGAGCAGGTAGCGCGGCCGGTAGGGGGCATTGCCCTCGAACATGTCGCAGACGACGCGCTCCTCGAGCGCCTGACGGCAGGCGGCGCTGACGTCGGGCATCTCCAGAGCGTTCTCGGCGAGCCCCGCGAGGCGCTGGACGCGCTGGCGGTAGCTCAGCGTCGGGTCGTCGATCACGCCGCGGGCCAGGTCGCGCAGCTCCGGGCGGGGCAGTTCGGCGATCGCCATCGGGGCCTCCTGCCGCAGGATACGCCGTGGGCGAGGGGGCGGGCGACCGGGGCGCGGTCCGGCGTGCGGGCGGCCGCGCTGCTCTCGCCCCTACCCCTTCGCCGCGGTAGCCAGCTGCCGCAGGTGCGTCGGCTCGTGGGCCGCGAAGTAGCTGACCTGCTGCGTCAGGGTGAGTCGCCCGAACTCGCGATGGCGGCCCGTCCGCCACCAGGCGTCGGCGGGCGCGCCCCGCAGGACCTCCAGGACCCGCGCCCGCGAGGCCAGGTAGGCGTCCAGCACCTCCTGGGTGGTCGCCGGGCGGGCCTCCTGGTTCCAGGACCACACCATCTTGGCCTCGAGGTCGGGGTCGTCGTGCTCCAGGATCGCCGCGACCCGCTGCTCGAGGACCCCCTGCGCGTCGCGCACGTGAGAGAGGACCTCGTGTGGCGACCAGGTGCCCGGCTCGGGCCGTTGCGACCACGCCGACACCGGGATGTGGTCGAGCAGCGCCCGCACACGCGCCGGCGTGCGCTCCAGCTGCGCCATCGCGGAGGCGGGGTCGTAGCGCTCCAGCCACCAGACGGGCCGCTGGACGAGGAAGGTGACGCCGTCCGCGGCGCAGCGCGGGCAGGCCTCCGGCGCCTCGGCCATCGCCACGTGACCGCAGCGCCGGCACACGAGGGGGTCGGGCACCTCGTCGATCAGCGGGACGGCACCGGCGGCGAAGGCGCGCGTGCCCGCCCTCAGGGGCTCGCTGAGCGGCACCAGCAGCGGGTCGGTGGCGAAGGCGTCGGCCACCCCGTGCAGCGCCTCCAGGAGCTCGTCGCCCCGAGGCGCCTCCTCGAGCGCCTGGTCGGCCTCACGCTGCGCACGCGCGAACACGGCGGCACGCAGCAGCTTGGCCACGTTGTAGCGGCCCTCGGACTCGACCCGCGCCGCGAGCGCCAGCAGGTTCACGGACGACGCCACCCCGCCGTTAGGCTCCACCTCTCCCATGACCACCTCCAGGCCCAGAGGCTACCCGAAGCGCCCCGGTGCCAGCAGCGTCAGGTCGACGCTCGGCGGCTCGCCTGCGACCAGCTCGGCGACCAACTGCCCGCTGATCGGCCCCAGGCTGAAGCCCATCATCGCGTGGCCGGTCGCGACGACCACGTTCGGGTGCCGCGGCGCCCGCCCCAGGTAGGGCAGGCCGTCGGGGCTGACGGGCCGGAAGCCCATCCAGGGGGCGGCGCCGTCGAGCTCCGCGCGCAGCAGCCGCGGGAAGTAGCGCCGTGCCGCACGCTTGATGCCCTCGATGCGCCCGGGGGTCAGGCGCGGGTCGAAGCCGGCGATCTCCATCGTGCCGCCGATGCGCAGCCGGTCGCCCAGCGGCGTCGCCGCCGCGCGCGCCTCCACGAGGATCGCCGCCGTGCGCAGCCGCTGCGACGGCCGCTCGATCGTCAGCGCGTACCCCTTGCCGGGCTGCAGCGGGAGACGCAGGCCGAGCTGCCGCGCGAGCGCCCCGGACCAGCTGCCGCCCGCGAGCACCAGCGCGTCGGCGCCTCGACGCGCGGCGCGTCGGCGCCCTCGACCCCCGTCCCCTCGGGCCCGCGGACCTCGACCTCGACGGCGTCCCGACGATCGCGTAGACCGGTCACCTCGGTCCCATTCCGGAAGCGCACGCCATTCTGCTCGAGGCGGGCGCGCAGCGCGCGCATCGTCGCGCCCGGATCGAGGTGCGCGTCGTCGCGCACGTGGACGGCGCCGACCACGTCGAGCTCGATGCCCGGCTCCAGCGCCCCTACCTCGGTCGCACTCAGGACCCGCGCGTCGAGCCCCATCCCGCGGGCGGTGGCCGCGCCCCGCGCCTCCTCCTCGAGGCCGCGCTCCGTGTGGCACAGCATGAGCAGGCCCCGGCGCGTGAAGCCGACGTCCACGCCGAGCTCGGCGACGAGCGCCTCGTAGCGGCGCCGGCTCGCCAGGTTGAGTTCCAGCAGCAGCGGCGCCGCGCGCGCGACGTGCGCGGCGTTGGCGTTGCGCAGGAAGCCCCAGCCCCAGCGCGCCAGCTCGAGCGAGGCGCGCGGCCGCACGTAGAAGGGGCTCAGCGGGTCGAGCATCCAGCGCAGCGCCTGCCCGACCACGCCCGGCGCCGCGAGGGGCACGAAGTGGCTCGGCACGACGATGCCGGCGTTGCCGTGGGACGTCGCGGCATGCCCGGCGGCGTCGCGCTCGAGGACCGTGACGTCGAAACCGCGGCGGCGCAGCTCGACCGCGGCGTTGAGCCCCACGACGCCGGCGCCTACGACGAGGACGTGGCGGGCCATCAGCGCGGCCCCACCTGCGGGATGCCGTCGCGGAACGGGTCGTCCGCCTCCCGCACCAGCCACGCCTCGGCGGTCACCCAGGCGCGGCCGGTGACCACCGGCGCGACCCGGCCGCCCGGCAGCGGCGTGTAGCGCGCCTCGAAGCGGCCGCCGATCACGCTCTCCTGCACCCAGGCGTGCCCGGGCTCGAGCGCGCCGTCGGCGGCCAGGCAGGCGAGCTTGGCGCTGGTGCCGGTGCCGCAGGGCGAGCGGTCGTAGGCCCCGCCAGGGCAGAGGACGAAGGCGCGGGCGTCGGCGGTGGGCGAGCAGGCGAGCAGCTCGACGTGGTCGATCTCGGCGCCGTCGTCGCCGGTGATCCCGGTCGCCTCGAGCCCGCGGCGCACCCGCCACGCGAAGGCGGTGAGCTCGGAAATGGCGGCCGGCTCGACCGGCAGCCCGTGGTCGCGCACCAGGAAGAACCAGTTGCCGCCCCAGGCGACGTCGCCGGTGACGCGGCCGCCGCCCGGCAGGTCGACGGCGACGGCCGCCCGCGAGCGGTACGCGGGCACGTTGTGCACGCTGACCCGGCCGTCGACGTGCAGCTCGGCGGTGACGTCGCCGACCGGCGTCTCGATCCGGTGGCTCCCGGGCGCGAGGCGCCCGAGCCAGGCGAGGCTGGCGACCAGGCCGATGGTGCCGTGCCCGCACATGCCGAGGTAGCCGACGTCGTTGAAGAAGATGACGCCGGCGGCGGCGCCCGGGTCGACCGGCTCGCACAGCAGCGCCCCCACCAGCACCTCGGAGCCGCGCGGCTCGCGCACGACCGCGCGGCGCAGGTCGTCGTGGTCGCGGCGCAGGCGCGCGAGGCGCTCGGCGAGCGGGCCGCCGCCGAGGTCGGGGCCGCCGGCGATCACCAGTCGCGTGGGCTCGCCCTCGGTGTGCGAGTCGACGACGTGGATGCGCGACATCGGCGCCAGCTTACGGTGGCGCGCGGCGGTCCGGCGCAGGCCCGGTGGTCACAGGCGCCGCGGCGTCCAAGCCCGCTGGCCCAGACCCGCGCGCCACTCGATGAGTGCCAGGCCGACGCGCTGGTACAGGTTCAGCGCCGGGACATCGGCTTCGGCCTCCAGGACCAGCAGCCCGGTCCCCCAGGCGGCACGCGCCGACTCCGCGGCATGGTGGAGCAGGGTCGAGGCGATCCCGCGGCCGCGCCAACCGGCGCGCGTGACGATCGCCTGAGTGCGGGCCAGGTCGCCGACGCGGAAGACGCCCATCGTCGCCACCATCACGTCGCCCACGAACGCCCCCCACCAGACGCCGTGCCCGGCCTCGGCCACCCGCCGGTTCGCGCGCATGACGCCCGCCACGAGGCTGCGGTAGCCCGGCCGCGCCGATTCAGAAGCCTGCACGTCGACGGCCGCCTCCCAGCCGGCGTCGTCCGTCACGGCCGCCAGCCGCACGTCGCGGTTCGGGCGCTCCGGGGGCAGCAGCCGCGGCGCGGCCAACACGACGGTGCGCTCGAGTTCGAAGCCCGCCGCGATGAAGGCCGCCGTGTCGCCCACCTCGCCATCGAGGCCGTCCCAGCCGAAGGCGCGGAAGCCGATCGCCGGCGGCACGCCGACCGACCGGTCGAACAGCTCGCACCAGCGCTCGAAGTCCGCCGCCTCCGGCGGACGCTCGAACACCAGGAGGTTGCCGCCGCGGAACTCGGGCACGTCGGGGTGCGTCACCACCAGGTGGTCCTCGCGGTCGCGGACACGGCCACGCCAAGCGTGCAGGACGAGGTCGGTGTGGAGGCCGAGTGACCGGACGCGCACGCGTGGAGTGTAGCAGGCCGTGCCGGACCACGACCGGGACCCGCCCTCCCCGCCCGCCGCCGTACCATGGTCGTGCAAGCGTGCATGACGGCCGCGATCCACGACCCAGGCGCCGCCCGGGTGGGCCGCGAGGCGACGTCGGCACGCCGGGAGGCACACCATGTCCGAACGACCCACCACCGCCGGGCAGCAGCACGGGCGTCGCTCCTGGGCCGAGCCCTGGAAGATCAAGATGGTCGAGCCGCTCTCGATGACGACCCGCGAGCAGCGCGAGGCCGCCCTGGAGGGGGCGGGCTACAACACCTTCCTGCTGCGCTCGGAGGACGTCTACATCGACCTGCTCACCGACAGCGGCACCAGCGCGATGAGCGATCGGCAGTGGGCCGGCATGATGCTGGGCGACGAGTCCTACGCGGGGAGCCGCAACTTCTACGCCCTCGAGCGCGCCGTGCAGGACCACTACGGCTACCTCCACGTGATCCCCACGCACCAGGGTCGCGGCGCCGAGCACCTGCTGTCGCGCACGACGATCAAGCCCGGCCAGTTCGTGCCCGGGAACATGTACTTCACCACCACCCGGCTGCACCAGGAGCTGGCGGGAGCCACCTTCGTCGACGTGATCATCGACGAGGCCCACGACCCGACCGACATGCACCCGTTCAAGGGGAACGTCGATCTCGACAAGCTGCAGGCGCTGTTCGACCGCGTCGGACCCGAGAAGGTCGCCTACGTCAGCCTCGCGGGCACGGTCAACATGGCCGGCGGCCAGCCGGTGAGCATGGCCAACGCCCGCGCGGTGTACGCGCTCGCGCGCGAGCACGGCGTGAAGGTCTACCTCGACGCCACCCGCATGGTCGAGAACGCGCTCTTCATCCAGGAGCGCGAGGAGGGCTACGCGGACCACACGATCGCCCAGATCCTGCGCGAGTTCTGCGGCTACACCGACGGCGGCTGGATCAGCGCGAAGAAAGACAGCCTGGTCAACATCGGCGGCTGGCTCGCCGTCAACGACGATGCGCTGTTCGAGGAGCTGCGCAACCAGGTGGTGATCTTCGAGGGCCTGCACACCTACGGCGGCCTCGCCGGACGCGACATGCAGGCGATGGCGATCGGCATCGCCGAGTCGGTGCAGGAGGACCACGTGCGCGCCCGCGTCGGCCAGGTGCGCTACCTCGGCGAGCTGCTCGAGGCCTGGGACGTCCCGATGGTCCTGCCCATTGGCGGGCACGCGATCTTCCTCGACGCCCGCCGCTTCTACCCGCACCTGCCGCAGGACGCCTTCCCCGCGCAGACCCTGGCGGCCGAGCTCTACCTCGACTCCGGCATCCGCTCGATGGAGCGCGGCATCGCCAGCGCCGGCCGCGACCCCAAGACCGGCGACCACAACCGCCCCAAGCTGGAGCTCACCCGCCTGACCATCCCGCGCCGCGTCTACACCCAGGCGCACATGGACGTGGTCGCCGAGTCGGTCAAGGCCGTGTTCGACGCGCGCGAGAGCGCCCGCGGCCTGGAGATGGTCTACGAGCCGAAGTACCTGCGGTTCTTCCAAGCGAGGTTCGCGCCCCTGGCGTGAATCTAGCCGCTGGACTTCGCGCCGCTCCTGCACCCGTAGCCTCTGGGCTCGCGCCCCGCTGGTTGGGTTGGCGCGGCCTGTAATCACTGATCATTGATATACTCGATACGTGATGGAACATCCGGGCGTTCTGCTCCGCGAGACGCGCCACCGAGCCGGCCTGACCCAGGCCCAGCTCGCGTCGCGCTCGGGCACGCGCCAGAGTGCCATCAGCGCGTACGAGACGGGTCGCCGCGAGCCCGGTCTCGGGACGCTGCGCCGCCTACTGGCCGCCACTGGGCACGAGTTGGAGTTGCGCGCCACCTCGTCGAGCATCCGGCACCCCACGCTCCCCGACTCACCCTTGGCCCGACGCCTCGCCATCCACCGCGACGCGATCCGCGCGGCCGTCGCCGATCACGGTGGATCGAACGTCCGCGTCTTCGGTAGCGTGGCACGCGGCGACGCCGGCCCGACCAGCGACCTCGACCTGCTGGTCGACCTCCCCGAGAGGACCAGCGTCCTCACCTTGGGCCGCATCGCGCAACGTGTCGAACGACTCGTGGGGGTCGAGACCGACGTGGTACCCGCCGCCGCGCTGCGTCCCGAGCTCAGGGCCCGCGTCCTGGCGGAGGCCGTACCGCTGTGAGAGCGTCGCGACGCGCCGTCACTGAACGTCTTGCGGACGTGAGGACCGCCATCTCGGCCATCGGTGAGCACCGCAAGCGCGGCGATTTCGACGACCCACTCGTCTTCGACGCCATCCGCATGCGACTCGTCGAGATCGGGGAGGCGGTGGGCGCCTTGCCAGCGGAGATGCTGGCGACGGAACCCGATGTGCCCTGGCGAGAGGTCGTCGCGATGCGCCACAAGCTCGCTCACCACTACTACGACACGGCCATCGGCATCTTGGCCACGACGATCGACGAGGATCTGCCGGAGCTCGCCGCGGCCATCGATCGGCTCACACGCCGCGTCAAGGCCGCCGACCGCTGACGGCGACCGAGGACGGGTACCATCGGTCATGCCCCACGACCACGTCACCGAGCGCTACGCCCTCGACGGGATGGTCGTCTCGAACCTGCGCTTCGAGGTCCCCCTGGCGCACGCGCGCCTCGCCGGGGGCGCGCCCGCGCGCGGCGACCGCACGATCTCGGTCTTCGCCCGCGAGGTCGTCGCCGCGGAGAAGCGGGACGCCGACCTGCCCACGCTGGTCTTCTTCCAGGGCGGTCCCGGCGGCGCCGCGCCGCGCCCCGAGACCCGCAGCGGCTGGCTCGGCAAGGCGCTCGAGGGGCACCGCGTGCTGCTGCTCGACCAGCGCGGCACCGGGCTCTCGACGCCGGTGACCAGCGAGACGCTGCCCGCCGAGGGCGACGCCGCGGCCCAGGCCACCTACCTGGCGCATTTCCGCGCCGACGCGATCGTCGAGGACGCCGAGGCGATTCGGCGCGAGCTGCTGGGCGACCGCCCCTGGCGCGCGCTCGGCCAGAGCTACGGCGGCTTCGTCCTGCTGCGCTACCTCTCCGCGGCGCCCGGGGGCCTCGAGGCGGCGCTCATCACCGGCGGCATCCCGTCGCTGAGGCGCACCGCCGAGGAGGTCTACCGCGCCACCTACCCACGGGTCGAGGCCAAGAACCGTGCGCTCTTCGGGCGCTACCCACACGCACAGGCGCTCGCGCGCCGCATCGCCGACCACCTGAACGGCAATGACGTGCGCCTGCCCGACGGCGAGCGGCTGACCGTGGAGCAGTTCCAGCTGCTCGGCATCGGCCTCGGGGCGTCCACCGGGGCCGCTCGGCTGGTCGACCTGCTCGAGCGCGCGTTCGTCGACGTCGGCGGGCGTGAGCGCCTGGCCTACGCCTTCCTGCACGGCGTCATGGCGGCCTCGAGCTTCCACACGAGCCCCATCTACTCGCTGCTGCACGAGGCGATCTACGCCCAGGGGCACGCGACCGCGTGGGCAGCGCAACGCGTGCGCAGCGAGTTCCCGCAGTTCGACGACGCGCCCGGCCGGCCGTTCCGCTTCACCGGCGAGATGGTCTACCCCTGGATGTTCGAGCAGCTCGCGCCGCTGCGACCGCTGCGCGGCGCCGCCGAGGCACTCGCCGCCAAGGCGGACTGGCCCGCGCTGTACGACCTCGACCGCCTCGCGGGCAACGGCGTGCCGGTGTCGGCTGCCGTCTACCACGACGACATGTACGTCGACGTCGGCCTGTCGCTGGAGACGGCGGCGCGGGTGCCGCAGGTCGCCGCCTGGGTGACCAACGAGTACGAGCACGACGGCGTGCGGGCCGACGGCGGGCGGATCCTCGAGCGGCTGCTGGCGAGGCTGCCGGCGGTCGTGGGCTGACGGCGCGGGGTCGCGGGAGATCACCGTGTCGGACGCAGCGATGCCGGTAGCGAAGCTCCTCGCCCTCGCGGTCGCGATCGGCGCGAACAACCTCGCGGCGTCGCTGGCGCTGGGGGCGCTCGGTCAGGCGCGACGCTGGCCGCGGGTGGCCGTCGTGTTCGGCGCCATGGAGTTCACCGTGCCGCTCGTCGGCATCTGGCTCGGGCGCCAGGCCGCCCGCTGGCTCGGCACCATGGCGGCCTGGCTCGGCCCCGCGCTGCTGATCGGCATGGGCGTCTGGGTCGCGACCTCGCCCCTGCGCGGCCGCGCGGCCGCCAAGCGTGAGGCGCGCCAGGTGACGACCTGGGGCGGCCTGGTCGCGCTCTCCTTCGGCCTGGCGATCGACAACGTCGTCGTCGGCTTCAGCCTCGGCCTCGGGGAGGTGGACGCGCTGCTCACCGCCGGCGTCATCGCGATGGCGGCGGTGGTGTTCTCGGTCGCCGGCCTGCACCTGGGCCGCGCTTCGCGGCGCGCGTGGGAGACGGCGGCGACGGTCGGGGCCGGCGTCACGCTGGTCGCCATCGGCGTGGCGGTGGCGCTCGGGGTGCTCTGACCCACGCCGTGTGGCGCCCGCGGTACCCTGAACCGTCATGCAGGCCGACCCCCCGCCGACCGCCTGGACTGCTCCGCTGGACGCCTGGGTCGCCGCCCACCCGCTGTGGGCCACGCTGGCGATCGGCGCGACGCTGCTGCTCGCGGCGTGGCTTGCGTTCTCGCTGACGCGGCGCTACCTGGTGGCGCTCCTCGGCCACTGGGGCCGCCGGACCCGCTTCACCTTCGACGAGGCGCTGCACGAGCGGAACTTCTTCCGCCGGCTCGCCTGGGCGGTGCCGCTCCTCGTCATCCGGACCGGCCTCCCCTACCTGCCATTGCTGCCCGACGACGTCACCGTCGCGGTCCAGCGCCTGATCGCCGCCGGCATGCTGCTGGTGATCGCCGGCGCGATCGGCGCCTTCGTGGCCGCTTTCGGCGACGAGTACGCCAAGCGGCCGCAGGCCGCCACCCGACCGATCAAGGGCTACCTGCAGGCGATCGTCCTGGTGGTCTACGTGGCCATCGCGATCGTGCTGATCGCCACGCTCATCGGCCGCGACCCGCTCCTGATCCTCGGCGGCCTGGGGGCCGCTTCGGCCGTGCTGCTGCTGGTGTTCCGCGACACGCTGCTCAGCCTGGTGGCCGGCATCCAGCTGACCGGCAACGACCTCATCCGGGTGGGCGACTGGATCGAGATGCCGCAGTTCAACGCCGACGGCGACGTCGTCGACATCGCGCTCAACACCGTCAAGGTGCAGAACTGGGACCGCACCTTCACGGTGATCCCCACCCACCGCTTCCTCGAGCACAGCTTCAAGAACTGGCGCGGGATGCAGGCCTCCGGCGGCCGCCGCATCAAGCGCAGCGTCCTGCTCGACATGAGCTCCATCCGCTTCCTCGAACCCGACGAGGTCGACGACCTGCGCCGCTTCGCGGTCCTGCGGCCCTACTTCGACGCCAAGCTGCGCGAGATCGACGCTTGGACGGAACGCCACCCCGAGGCCCGCGAGGACCCGGTCAACGCCCGCCGGCTGACCAACGTCGGCACCTTCCGCGCCTACGTCGCCGCCTACCTGCGCGGCCGCCCGGACATCCGCCACGACATGACCTTCCTCGTCCGCCAGCTCGACCCGACGCCCGAGGGCCTACCGCTCGAGGTCTACGTGTTCGTGGCGGACATCCGCTGGGCCGTGTACGAGGGCATCCAGTCGGACGTGTTCGACCACCTGCTGGCGATCGCGCCCGAGTTCGGCCTGCGCGTGTTCCAGAAGCCGAGCGGTGCGGACGTGGGGCGGCTGGGGGGACTCGCCACGCCGGCGTGAGCCCAGGCGAACCCGACGCTCACGCGCCCGGCTGGGCGGACCGGGCGTCCTCCCGCGACGCCGGGCGTGGGCCGCCCGCCCGCCGCCGCAGCTCCGTCATCGCGGGCGTGTCGATGGCGGCGGCGCGCGCCAGTGCGAGCAACTCCGCGTCGAGCGCGGTCATCTCGTCGCGCGCGGCGACGGCGTGGCGCACGCCAGCGATGTCCATGATCGGCGACGCGATCTTGCGCCGAAGCAGTGGCAGCAGGAGCGCATCGGGCAGCCACGCCAGCAGGCGCAGCGCGCGCGGCTCGACGGGGAAGCCGTGCGCCCGCACGACCCCGATGGCCTCGCGCACCGCGTGCACCACCAGCCGCATCGTCGTCGGGTCGTTCGCCAGGGCGACGTTGTCGGCCCCGATCGCGTACAGCGCGTTGGCGAACGGCGCCACCAGCGCGACGTGGTAGCGCAGCCAGGCGTCCATGTCGGCGCTGAGATCGACGCGGAAGCCGGCGTCGCGGAAGGCCGCGGTGAAGCGTTCGAGCCGCTCGCTGCGGGCGCCGTCGAGTTCGCCGAGGGTGACCCCCACGCGCCGCGCCTCCATCACCCGCACGAGGTGGCCGTCGCGCTCCCCGCCCGCGTTGGCGAAGCCCAGCAGCACACGCTCACGCCCGACGGCGTCGATCATCGCCCGGGGCCCCTCGGCGGTGTTGACCATGAACAGGAAGGCGGCCACGCCGGCGCCGCTGGCCAGCACGGGCAGCGCCTCGGCGAGCTGGGTCTTGCGCACCAGCACCAGGCACACGTCGAAGGCTTCCTCGACCGGCATGCGGTCGACCACCTGGACGGGGGTGATCGTGCGCTCCTCGGTGTCGAAGTACTCCAGGACGATGCCGTGGCGCTCGAGGTCGAGGTAGCGTCGGCCGCGCGCCAACACGGTGACGTCGTGACCCGCGCCGGCCAGGCGCGCGGCGTAGAAGCTCCCGAGGACACCGGCGCCGAACACCAGCACGCGCAGGCGGTCCGCAGGATCGTGGTTCATGGCGGCACCCACCTCGCCCAAGCGTCACCGCCGTCCGGCCGCACCACCAGGGCCGGGCGCCCCAGCCTGGCCCTCGGCCGCCGCCATCCGCCCGCCGTACCGCCTCCCTCGCGGCCGTATGCTGTCGCATGGCACCCGCGCCGTCGGTGGCGCCGACCGGCGAGCAAGGCCGCCGGCCGTGAGGACGTTCGTCGGCCTCACGGAGCGCACCTGGGTCGAGCGCGTGGCCGTCCTCACGCCGGGCGACGCCAGCCTCTGGCGCCCCCACCGACGGCGCTTCCGCGCGCTCGAGCCCGGCGAGCCCTACCTGCTCAAGCTGCACGCCCCCTGGAACGCCATCGTCGGCGCCGGTCGCTTCGTCGCGGCCGAGCGGCTGCCGCTGTCGCTCGCCTGGCTGGCCTTCGGGGCCGCCAACGGGGTCGTCGACCCGGCCGAGCTCCGCCGACGCACCGCACGCGCGCACCCCGAGCCAACGGCCGTCGATCCGTTGCTCAGCTGCGTGGTCCTCGACCGGCCCGCGATCCTCGACGAGTCCGACTGGGTCGCGGTCCCGGACGACTGGCGGCCGAGCGTGGCCCACGGCAAGCTCTACCGGGGCGACGCGGCGCACGCGCTATGGGAGCAGGTACGTGGGCGGCTCGGTGCGCGCTGGTCGCCGACGCCGTTGGACGGCGAACCGGGGCCGGGCCGCTTCCGCCTCGCCGTCGCCGACGCCTACGGGCACCGCTGTGCCGTCACCGGCGAGCGGGCGCTCGCCGCCCTCGAGGTGGTGCAGCTCCGCCCGGCTGCGCGCGGCGGACCGAACCGGGTCGAGAACGGGGTGCTGCTGCGGGCGGACCTCGCGCGACTGTTCGAGCACGGGCTGCTGTGCATCGAGCCGGAGGGGTTCGTCGTCCGGGTGCACGCGAGCGTGCGCCGGGCCGCCGGGGGCGCGACGCCGTACGCGCCGCTCGACGGCCGGCCGCTGCGGGTGGTGCCGGAACGCTTCGACCTGCTGCCGAGCCGCGAGCTGCTGGCCGAACACGTCGCCGCCTCACGGGCTTGGCTGGCGGCGCCGCGTCCGTCGGTCGCTGGCTGAGCCGCCGGTCGCTGGCCGAGCCGCCGGCCGGCGTCCAGGCACTGCCCGGCCCCGGAAGGCCGACGGCGCCCGCCGGCGGAACCCCCGCGGTCAGCGCGACGGCGCCGCCACGCTCCCGCGCACGATCATCTCCGCCGGGAAGCGCAGGCGCTCGACGGGCGCGTCGCGCCCCTGGCGCATCTGCTCGAAGAGCAGGCGCACGGCCGCACGCCCCATCGTGGCCACGGGCTGCGCCAGGCTGTCGATCCCGGGCGTGACCAGCTCCATCCAGGCGTAGTCGTCGAAGGACAGCAGGCTGACGTCCTCGGGCACCCGCAGGCCGAGCTGCCGCAGCGCGCGGTAGGCGCCGCCGGCCATCGAACCGGTGATGGAGAACAGCGCCGTCGGTGGCTCGTCGACCCGCATGAGATCGAGCGTGAGCGAGTAGGCGTCCCAGGCGGTCGGCGAGACGGCGCGCACGTAGGCGTCCGGCAGCGGTATCCCCTGTTCTGCCAGCGCCCGTGGGAACGTCTGGACCCGCTCGTCGGGGTTGAGCGTGCGGTGGAAGCTGCCCAGCGCGGCGATCCGCCGGTGCCCGTGAGCGACGAGATGGGCGACGCCGGCCTCCACCGCGCCGGCGTTGTCGAGCAACACGTGCGACAGCGGGCTTCCGGGCACGAAGTAGTCGACCTCGACGATCGCCACCCCACGGGCGCGCATGCGCTCGAGGTAGGGGAGGTTACCGCTGTCGTACGCGCTGCGCAGGATCAACCCCGACACCCGGTTGCCGTTGAAGGTGTGGAGGTGCGCCGCCTCGAGATCCGAGCGGTACTCGTTGTCCGCGATGACCACGCTGTAGCCCCTGCTGCGCACGTCGTGGACGATGGCGCGCGTGAGCTCGGCGAAGAACGGCTCGACGATGCTGCCGATGATCAGCCCCACCGTGGTGGTGTGGCCGCTGCGGAGCGCGGAGGCGACCTGATCGGGCTCGTAGTGGAGCGCTTCGATGGCGGCCCGAACGCGCTCGAGCGTGCCGGGCGCGAGCTTGTCGGGTTCGCGGATGGCGCGCTTGGCGGTGGTCGCGGAGACGCCGGCCCTACGGGCGACATCGTGAATGTTGGCCACGAGCCCATGGTATCCCACGACCCCACTTGACAAGGGTCCCGTGTCCGGTCTACGTTATGGCCACGAGTCCATCCGTAGCAACGGCTACATTTCCCGACGCACCGCTCTCCAGCCGACTACGCAGTGAGGAGGTGGCCGATCCCCGCCCCAGGGGTCAGCAGAACGCGCGACCACGCGTGATGGCCACGTGGCCATGCGAGTGATGGCGTGCGCCGCTCCGATCCCTCCACCCACACCGCTACGACGTCGCCCCTGGGTGCCGTCCTCAGACCGGGAAGGAACGCCATGCCCAGACTCCGCACGCTGATCGTCGTGCTCACCGCGCTGATCGCCCTCGGCCTCGCCACGGCCCAGACCACGGTGACCATCGCGACCGTCAACAACCCCGACATGGTCGTCATGCAGGAGCTCTCCGCCATCTTCGAGGCCGAGAACCCCGACATCCGCCTCAATTGGCTCGTCCTCGACGAAGGGACCCTGCGCTCCCGCGCCACCACCGACGCCGCCACCGGCGCCGCCTCGTTCGACATCGTGACCATCGGCGCGTACGACACCCCGCTGTGGGGCGCCAACGGCTGGTTGCAGTCGGTCGCCGACCTGGCCGAGCAGTACCCGGCCGCCGCCGAGGGCTACGATTTCGACGACCTGCTGCCCGCCATCCGGGACGGCCTGTCGTACGAGGGCGAGCTGTTCGCAGTGCCCTTCTACGGTGAGTCCAGCTTCACGATGTACAACAAGCGCATCCTGGACGAGGCCGGGCTGACGATGCCCGACCAGCCCACCTGGGAGCAGATCGCCGAGATCGCCTGCGCCGTCCACGACCCCGCGAACGGCATCACCGGCATCGCGCTGCGCGGCAAGCCCGGCTGGGGCGACAACATGGCGCCCATCACCACCGTGATCAACACCTTCGGCGGCCAGTGGTTCGACGCCGAGGGCGTGCCCCAGATCGACACCCCCGAGTGGCACGCGGCCATCTCGTTCTACGCCGACCTGGTCCAGCGCTGCGGGCCCGCCGGCGTCACCGGCGTGAGCTTCCCCGAGGCGCTGGCGCTGATGAGCCAGGGCCGCGCCGCCATGTGGGTCGACGCGACCGTCGCCGCCGGCTTCCTGGCCAACTCGCCCGCCGGCCCGGACATCGCCCACGCCCTCGCACCCGTCGGCCCCGTCGCCAAGGGCAACCAGTGGCTGTGGTCGTGGAACCTCGCCATCCCCTCCACCACCAACGTCACCGAGGCCGCCTTCCGCTTCATGATGTGGGCCACCTCGAAGGACTACATCGAGCTCGTCGCCGCCGAGAAGGGCTGGGCTGCGGTCCCGCCGGGCACGCGCATCAGCACCTACGAGCGGCCCGAGTACCTCGCAGCCGCCCCGTTCGCCCCGATGGTGCTCGGCGCCATCCAGGCCGCCGACCCGCTCGATGCGACGGCCGAACCGCAGATCGCCCCGGGCGTCCAGTTCGTGCAGATCCCCGAGTTCCAGGGCATCGGTACCGACGTCGCGCAGATCGTCGCCGAGATCCTCGCCGGCAACGTCGACGTGGACACCGGCCTCGAGCGCGCCCAGCGCCTCGCCGCCGAGGCGATGCAGGACGCGGGCTACTACTGATCCGAGACCGGCGGCTCGCCTGAGTCCGCCGCACCCTGCGGGTTGGGGCGCCCATGGCGCCCCAACCCGATGACCCCGGAGGCGACATGACCACGTCGGTGATCCAGCCCAAGCGGCGACGCCGGATCGGCGAGGGCCGGCGCTTCCTATCGGCGCCCGCGATCGTCTATCTGATCCTGCTCACGCAAGTCCCGTTCGCCCTGACGATCTACTACTCGTTCACCAACTGGAACCTGCTGCGCCCAGGCAGCGCCGGCTTCCTCGGGTTCGGCTCGATGTTCCGCAACTACCAGCGGATCCTACAGAACCCCGACTTCTGGCAGGTGCTGACCAACACCCTCGTCCTGACCCTCTCGGTCGTCGTCGTGACCTTCGTGCTGGGGATGGCCTTCGCGCTGCTGCTGAGCCGCCCGTTCCCCGGCCGAACGCTCGCCCGCACCCTGCTGATCAGCCCGTTCCTGATGATGCCGGTCGCGTCGGCCGTCGTCTGGAAGTACCTGCTGCTCGACCCGGCCTTCGGCCTGAGCGCCTGGGTGTCGCGCTCGCTCGGGCTGCCCGCGGTCTACCTGGTGGAATTCGCGCCGTTGGCGTCGATCATCGCCATCGTCTCGTGGCAATGGACGCCGTTCGTCATGCTCATCCTGCTCGCCGGCCTGCAGTCCTTGCCCGAGGACGTGGTCGAGGCCGCCCGCCTCGACGGCGCCGGGCCGCTAGGCCTCTTCCGCTTCGTCACCCTGCCGCACCTGCGGCGCTTCATCGAGATCGCCCTGCTGCTCGAGATCATCTTCGTGCTCAACGTCTTCGGCCAGATCTTCGTGATCACATCGGGCGGCCCCGGCATCCAAACGACCAACCTGCCGTACCAGATCTTCCTCGAGGCGTTCAGCCGCTGGAACATCGGCCGCGCTTCGGCCTACGGCATCTTCGCGATCGTGCTGGCCAACCTGGCGGTCATCCTGTTCCTCCAGGTCGTGCGCCGCTCGCGCCAGGAGGAGGGCCGATGACCCGGAAACGTCTGGGAACCCTTGCGTGGGCTACCGGCACCCTGCTGGTCGCCTTCACCATGTTCTTCCCCATCCTGTGGATGGCACTCACCTCGCTGAAGACCGAGAACGACGCCATCGCCTTCCCACCCAAGTGGTTCTTCACGCCCACCTTCGAGAACTGGCGCGTCGCCGTGTTCGGCGGCCCGGTGCTGGAGTTCATGGGCAACACCGTCTGGATCACCCTCGCCTCGACCCTGCTGGCGCTCGCCCTCGGCTTCCCGGCCGCCTACGCCATGGCCTACTACCGCACCAAGCGCACCGACGGCAGCATGCTGTGGATGATGTCGACCCGCATGCTCCCGCCCGCCGGCGTCATCGTGCCGCTCTTCGTCATCTTCCGCGACCTGTCGCTGCTCGACACCCACCTGGGGCTGATCCTGCTGTTCGCCGGCATGAACCTGCCGCTGGTGGTGTGGATGGTGACCGGCTTCATGGAGGACGTGCCGTTCGCGCTCATCGAGGCCGCCCGCCTCGACGGGGCCAGCCTGTGGCAGGAGTTCACCCGCGTGCTGCTCCCGCTGCTGTTGCCCGGCCTCGCGGCCACCGCCCTGCTGGCGCTGATCTTCACCTGGAACGAGTTCTTCTTCGCCGTCAACCTCACCACCCGGGCCGCCTCGCCGCTGTCGGTGTACGTCAGCACCTTCAAGGCGGCGCAGGGCGACCTGTTCGTCGCCAAGATGTCGGCCGCAGCCACCGCCGCCGTGATCCCGGTGCTCGTCGCCGGCTGGATCGCGCAGCGGCAGCTGGTGACCGGCCTCACGATGGGAGCCGTCAAGTGAGCGTCGCCAACGAAACCCAAGCCCCCGCGCTGCCCACCACGATGCGCGCCGGCCGCATCCTCTCACCGAACCGCGTCGACGTCGCCACCGTGCCGCTGCCCGAGGTCGGCCCGAACGACGTCCTCGTCCGCGTGGCGCGCGCAGGCATCTGCGGCACCGACATCCACATCCTGGAGGGCGACTACGAGCTCGCCCGCTTCCCGCTGATCCCGGGGCACGAGTTCGCGGGGACCATCGTCGCGGTAGGCGCGAACGTCCGCCTCCACGGCGTCGGCGACCGCGTCACCGCCG
Source organism: Trueperaceae bacterium (assembly GCA_011389865.1). Lineage (GTDB taxonomy): Bacteria > Deinococcota > Deinococci > Deinococcales > Trueperaceae > JAABTL01. Next base: position 2,376 of record JAABTL010000006.1, on the reverse strand, counting down.
ACCCCAACCTCCCCTGCGGCCGCTGCCCCGAGTGCCAGCGCGGCGCCGTCAACCAGTGCCACGACCTCGCCGTCGTCGGCGTGAGCCGCGACGGGGCGTTCGCCGAGTACGTGGCCGTGCCCGAGCGGGTGGTCGTCAACATCGGCGACCTGAGCTTCGCGGAGGGCGCGATGGTCGAACCGGTCGCCTGCGTCGCCTGGGGCCTGAAGCGCTTGCGGCTCGAGCCCGGCTCGCGCGCCCTGCTCTTCGGCGCCGGCCCGATGGGTTGCCAGCTGATCCAGGCGCTCAAGGGCGCGGGTGCCAGCGCCGTCGCGGTCGTCGACGTGGCGCCCTCCCGGCTGGCCATGGCCCGCCGCCTCGGCGCGGACCTCGCGCTGCTGCCCGACGAGCTGGCCGCCGCCCGCGAGCTCGCGCCGCTCGGCTTCGAGCTGGTCGTCGACGCCACCGGCGTGCCCGCCGTGATCGAGGGCGCGCTCGCGCACGCTCGTCCCGGCGGCACCCTGTGGGTGTTCGGCGTCGCGCCGGGCGACGCGCGCGTCGCCGTCGCGCCGTACGAGCTCTTCCGCCGCGACCTGTCGATCGTCGGGTCCTTCGCCATCAACCAGACGGTGCCGGCTGCCGTATCGATGGTCCGCAGCGGCGCCATCGACGTCGCGCCGCTCGTCTCCCACGTGCTCGACATCGAGCGCTTCGAGGAGGGCCTGGAGATCGCGATGCGTGACCCCGAGCGCATGAAGGTCCAGTTCTCGTTCGGCCCCGAGGGCGAGGCGGCGGCATGAGCGGGCCGCTCTCCTACCGACGCGTCGTCGTCGACGCCCCCGAGCAGCTGCGGGTCGAGACCGCGACCCTCCCGGCCGAGGTGCCCGCCGGGCACGCCCGGCTGCGGCCGACCGCGATCGGCATCTGCGGCTCCGACCTGCACGTGCTGGGCGGGCACCACCCGTTCGTCAGCTACCCGGTCTACCCGGGGCACGAGGTCGTCGGCGAGGTCGTCGCCGTCGGAGACGGCGGCACCGTCGAAGACGGCGGCGCCGACTCGTGGATCGGGCGGGTGGCCGTTCTGGAGCCGTCGCTGGCGTGTGGCACGTGCCGCACCTGCCGCCGCGGCAAGTACCACCTGTGCGAGGACCTGCGCGTGATGGGGTTCCAGGCGCCAGGCGCGATGGCCGAGCTGGCCGACGTGCCCCTCGACCGGCTCCACCCTTTGCCCGCTGGCATGCCCGCGGAGCACGGCGCGCTGGTCGAGCCGCTGGCGGTCGCCACCCACGCCCTGCGACTCACCGGCGACGTCGCCGGCCGCGACGTCGCCGTGCTGGGCGCCGGCACGATCGGTCTCACCTGCGCCGTGGTGGCCCGCGAGGACGGCGCCAACGTACTGGTCGTCGACACCGACGACGCGCGGCGACGGATCGCCGCCGAGCGCTTCGGCTTCGAAGTGGCGGCCGAGGTGGGCGAGCAGGCCTTCGACGTCGTGCTGGAGTGCGTCGGCAACGAGGGCGCCCTGCGCAGCGCGATCGCCGCGGTGGTCAAGGCCGGGACGGTGATGGTCATCGGCGTCCACGGTCACGACCCCGCGATCCAGGCGGGCTGGGTGCAGGACCGCGAGCTGCGCCTCCAGGGCACCCTGATGTACCAGACGGAGGACGTGCAACGCGCGATCGACCTGCTGGCCGGCGGCCGCGCGGACGCCGGCGCCTGGATCGACGCGCGGGTTCCGCTCGAGGAGGCCCAGCGGGGCTACGATCTCGCCCGCGCGGGCGGCGCGACGCTGAAGGTGCTGCTGGTTCCCTGAGCGACGCGGCGTCGCACCCAGGTTGCAGCACACATTGGCATTGACAACGCATGTTGTCATCCCTTAGGCTGTGGCCATGCCGGTCACATACGCTTCGCTCACGGCCCGCGACCGCGACTGGGGCCTCGACGACTTCGTCGCCGAGGTGAACCGGCTGCTGCCCGAGGTCGTCCCCGGCGACGCAGCGGCCCGCGGCAAGCTGGAGATCACTCCGCGCCTGGTGCGCCACTACACGACCGAGGGCGTCCTGCCCAGGCCGCTCAAGGAGGGCGTCGAGGCGCGCTACGACGGCGACCACCTCGTGCGCGCCCTGGCGCTGCGGCGGCTCCTGGCGGAGGGCTACCCGAGCTCGCTCGCGGGCCGCTTCCTCGAGCGCCACGACCGCGAGCGCCTGGCGCGCTTCCTGCTCGGCGAGTTGCGCCCCGACCTCGACCTGGCACCGGGCGGGCCCGCCGTCGTCGATGCCGCGGCGCCACCCAATGAGGCCGCGCTGGAGCGCCTGGCGGCGATGCGCGCGCGGGCGGGCCTGCCGCCGCTGCGGCAGACCGGCGCAGCCGCCGGGCGGTCGCGCGACGATGCACCCG
>JAABTL010000066.1 GCA_011389865.1 Trueperaceae bacterium | reverse complement strand
CCACCCATGGAAGGGCGGCCAGTTCGACGAGCTGGCGACGCTCGAGGCGGCTTACGCCGCGTCCTTCGAGATCGCCCGGCGCCTGCGCCTGCGGACGCTGGCACTGCCCGCGATCGGCACCGGCGCCTACGGCTACACGGCCGACGTCGCGACCGAGGTGGCGGTCAACGTCACGCTGCGGGCGCTGCTGCAGCCGGGCGAGCTTGCGCTCGTGCGCTTCGTCCTCTTCGACCCGCCGATGGCCGAGCTCTACCGGCGGGTGTGGGCGCAGGCCGTCCCCCAGGCGGCGCCGCCGCGGGCGGGGGCAGCATCATGAGCGACCTCGGGTCCGGCGCGGCCGACCGCATCCGGGGCGGGCTCCTGGGCCTCGCCGCCGGCGACGCCGTCGGCACCACCGTCGAGTTCCGCCCGCCCGGCAGCTTCGCGACCCTCGTCGACATGGCCGGCGGGGGGCCCTTCGGGTTGCCACCGGGCGCGTGGACCGACGACACCTCGATGGCCGCCTGCCTGGCCGAGAGCCTGGTCGAGACGGGCGCGTTCGACCCCGCCGACCAACTGCGGCGCTACCTCCGCTGGTACCGCGAAGGCCACCTGAGCTCGACCGGCCGCTGCTTCGACATCGGCGGCACCACCCGCGCGGCGCTCGAGCGCTTCGAGGCGAGCGGCGATCCCGCCACGAGCGGCGCGACGCACGCGCAGAGCGCGGCCAACGGCTCGATCATGCGCCTCGCGCCCGTGCCCCTCGCCCTCGCCCACGACCCCGCCGGCGCGGTTCGCCTCGCGGGTGAGAGCTCGCGCACTACCCACGCGTTGCCCGTCTGCGTCGACGCCTGCCGCTACCTGGGCGGGCTCCTCGCGGGCGCGGTCCGCGGCGCGCCCAAGGAGGCGCTGCTGTCGCCGGGGTACGCGCCCGCTCCCGGACTGTGGGAGGTTGCGCCCCTGCACCCGAAGATCGCGGCGGTCGCCGCCGGCTCGTTCCTGGCCAAGCGGCCGCCCGAGATCCGCGGCACGGGCTACGTGGTGGCCTCGCTCGAGGCCGCCCTGTGGGCCTTCGCGACCAGCGAGAGCTTCGGGGACTGCGTCCTGGCGGCCGCCAACCTCGGCGACGACGCCGACACGACCGCGGCCGTCGCGGGGCAGCTCGCGGGCGCCTTCTACGGGCGCGCGGGCATCCCGCCTCGCTGGCTCGAGCTGCTGGCGCTGCGCGATCGGCTCGAGGAACTGGCGGAGGGGCTGGTGGCGCTCGCGGGCGCCTGACGCCTGGCCCGCCACGATCTCGCCGCGAGCCGACCGCCGGCCCGCCCACGCCACCGGCGGCGGTACCCTGCGGCATCATGGCCGCCGCCCCCGACCCGATCGCCCACATGCTCGCCCACCGCTCCGTCCGCCGCTACCGGCCCGACCCGGTGCCCGACCACGTCCTGCACCGCGTCCTGGAGGCCGGCGTGCGGGCTTCGTCGTCCGGCAACATGCAGGCGTACTCGATCGTCGTGACCCGCGACCGCGCGCTGCGCGAGCGGCTGCACGCGCCACACATGGGGCAGGACATGGTGCTCGACGCACCGGTGCTGCTGACGTTCTGCGCCGACTTCCACCGCATGCGCCGGTGGCTGGCACTCAGCGACGCCGAGGACGGCTTCGACGACTTCTTCGCCTTCATGGTCGCCGCCATCGACGCGGTCCTGGTGTCGCAGAACGCCGCGCTGGCGGCCGAGGCGGAGGGGCTGGGCATCTGCTACCTGGGCAGCACCCTGGCGAACTGCGACGAGATCGGTCGCATCCTGGAGTTGCCGAAGAGCGTGGTACCGGTGGCCGGCTTCGTCATGGGCACGCCCGCCGAGGACCCGCCGCTCCGTGACCGCCTGCCGCTCGACGGCCTCGTCCACTTCGAGACCTACCACGACCCCGACGACGACGCCATCCGCGCCACCTACCGCGAGCGGGAGACGGCAGGCTGGGCGCGCTACATGGCCATGCCCGAGCTCCGCGAGCGCGTCGAGGCGGCCGGGGTACGCAACCTGGCGCAGATCTACACGACGGTGAAGTACACGCGGGCCGGCTACGCGCGCTACGCGGAGAACGTCCTCGGGTACCTGCGGGCGCAGGGGTTCCTGGAAGGGAACTGAGGGACCAGCCCAGGTCCGCCCGGCCCGAGCCGGGCCCGGCGGCGCCCGCGTCGAACCGTCGAAGAAGATGGGCGCATGCCCAACTTCGGCCAACACATCACTGCATCACGATGCTACGATGCGTCCATGCGGACCACGATCGACCTGCCCGTCGACCTCCTGGAGCGCACCAAGGCGATCGCCCACGACACGTCGCGCAGCCTGAGCGACGTGGTGGCCGACCTGGTGCGACGCGGGCTCGAACCGGGCGCGACGCCGTCCCCGGTCCGCAGCCCGCGGACGGGCCTGCCCGTCGTCTCCATCGGACGCGTGGTCACCAGCGAGGACGTGCGTTCGCTCGAGGACGAGCCGCCAGCGTGACGCTGCTCCTCGACGCCAACGTGCTCATCGCCCTCGTCGTCGCCGAGCACGTGCACCACGAAGCGGCCGAGGCGTGGCTGGAACGCGCCGAGGGGCTCTTCGCGACCTGCCCGTTCACGCAGACCGCGTTGGCCCGCTTCCTCGTCCGCGAGGGTGGGTCGGCTCGAGACGCCGCGGCCGTGCTCGCCGCGGTCGTGGGGCACCCTCGCCACGGGTTCTGGCCGGCGGACCTCGGTGCCGACGCGATGGCGTGGGACCGCATCGACGGCCACCAGCAGGTGACCGACGCCTACCTCGCGGCACTCGCGCGCGCCAAGGGCGGCCAACTCGCGACCTTCGACCGCGGGCTCGCGGCCGTCCATCCGGACGTGGCGGTGTGGATCGGCGGGGCCTGAGGCCCGCGTCCCCTACACCCCCGTCAACCGCGGGTCCAGCACGTCGCGGATGGCGTCGCCGAGCAAGTTGAAGCCGACGACCGACAGGTAGATCGCCAGCCCCGGGAAGATCGACATCCACGGCGCGCGCAGGAACTGCGCAAAGCCATCACGGATCATCAGGCCCCACTCGGGGTTGGGTGGCTGGGCGCCCAGGCCGAGGAAACCGAGGGCCGCCACGTCGAGGATGGCGACGCCGATCGACAGCGTCAGCTGCACCACCAGCGGGCTGAGGCTGTTGGGCAGGATGTGCTGCGCCACGATGCGCACGGGGCTCGAGCCGAGCGCGCGGGCGGCCTGCACGTACTCCGACTCGCGCAGGGAGAGCACCACCGAGCGGATGATGCGCGCGTAGCGCGGGATCTGCGTGACGCTGATGGCGATCATGGCGTTGGTGAGGCTGGGACCTAGGACGGCGACGATGGCGATCGCCAACAAGATGCCCGGGAAGGCCATGAGGATGTCGACCAACCACACGATCCCCGTATCGATCCAGCCGCCGACGTAACCGGCGACCAGGCCGAGCAGGGTGCCGATCACGACCGCCACCGCCACGGCGATCAGGCCGACGCGCAGGCTGATGCGGCCACCGTGCCAGACGCGGGTGAACATGTCCCGGCCGAGCTCGTCCGTGCCGAACCAGTGCTCCGCGGACGGCGGGTTCAGGCGTGCACGCAGGTCGCGGTCGCGGGCGGCATCGTACGGCCGCAGGACCGGGGCCAACAGCGAGATGACGATGAAGAAGCCGATGATGGCCAACCCGACCACCCCGGTGGGGTGCCGGAAGAAGCGCTGTAGCGCGTTCTTGCGATGACCGATCGTGCCCTCTTGGGCGACGTCGACCGCTACGGCGGTGTCCACGTGACCTCCATCAGGCGTACTGGATCCGGGGGTCGATCACCGCGTAGAGCAGGTCGACC
>JAABTL010000065.1 GCA_011389865.1 Trueperaceae bacterium | reverse complement strand
GCCACCTCGGCGCCACGGGCGTCGACGCGCGCGGGGGCGTCGGTCTCGACCCACGCGCCCCAGGCGCGCGGGGACAGGAAGAAGGGAACGGGAAGATAGGTGCGGCGGCCCTGCTCCTTGTACTCCTCGTACACGCGGACGTCCCACGCGTGGCCGCGCAGGCCGGGCCCGGCGAAGCGCTCGCCGAGGCCGTAGAGCGGCTCGTCGCGATCGGGCACGACGTCGAGGTGGTGGCGCAGGATGCGCCCGTCGGCCGCCTCGGTCCAGTTCGCGGCGACGGTGGTGCGGACGGTGGCCGCGGGGCGGCCCGGACGGGTCACCGTGAGCGCGAGGGTCGCGGCGTCGAGCCGCACCTCCAGGCCCTCGGCGCGCAGCGTCCAGCCGTCGGGGTCTTCGGTGATGGTGCAGGCGAGGGGGGACTGCGGGTCGCGCGCGGGCACGGCGCTCGCGGGCACGGCACCCGTCGTGTCGTCGGCCGCGATGCCAGCAGGGACCCCGCCCGGCCGCAGCTCGATCCGGGCGACGCCCGGCCCCGACACGCCGAGCCGGAGGGTGGCTCGCGCTCCGTCGTCCCCGGCCAGGTCGACGGTCAGGCCGAGATCGTCGATCCGCGACCCGGCGACGCGGTCGGCGCGCCGTCGGCGGGCGACGTCGAGGTCGAAGCGTGGGCTGGCGAGATCGGTCCCGCCGTCCGTCGCGTGGATCGTGTAGGCATACGCGCCGCTCGGGAGCGCGGGTAGGAGGGCCGTCCAGAGGCCGGCCGCGAGCGGCAGCGCCGGGTGGCGTTCGGGCGCGCCATCGCGCTCGAGCATCACCCACGCCTCGCTGGCGGAGGGCGCCGTGCGGAAGCCGATCTGGGGAGCGTCGCCCGCCTCGGGGTCGCGCGGGTGGCGCTCGCTCGCCAGGCGCTTGTAGGGGTCGTCGATGCCGTACGGACGGTGCTCGATCACGGGGGGCACCTCGGTGCTCGGCCGGGCGCGCATGAGCGCGCCCGGCACGGGGATCTCGATCAGTCGGCGAGCAGCGACTCGACGCGCCGCTGGGCGGACGCCAGGGCCTCGGCGACCGTCTTGGTGCCGAGGCGGGCGGCCTCGAGCTCCTGGTTGACGACGTCCTGCAGCTCGGGCTGGCGGTCGACGACCGGCGGGGTGACGGCATACGCCAGGGAGGCGAAGACGGCCTCGCGGTTGGCGGGGACGCCGCGTTCGAGGTAGGGGCTCAGGGCCTCGGTGTTCGACAGCGAGAGGGCCGGGAGCTCCCAGTTGCTGGCGATGCGGGCGGCCGCGACCTCGGGGCTGGCCGCGAGGAAGCGGGTCCAGGCGTAGGCGGCGTCGGCGACGTCGGTCTGCGCGGCGACCACGGCGGCGTTGGCGAAGAAGTGGGTGGCGCGGCGCTCGCCGCCGGGCTCGACGACGATGTCCCAGGCGAAGTCGGCCTGCGAGAAGCGGTCGAACATCCAGATGCCCGAGACGAGCATGCCGAGCTGGCCGGCCTGGAAGAGGTCCTCGTTGGCCATCCCCGACATCTGCGCGTCGGTCGGCATGACGCCGGCCTCGATCTTGCCGACGAGGTAGTCGAGCGCGGCGCGGTTCGCGGGCGAGTCGATCACGATCTCGGGTCCGACCTGCAGGCCGCCGCCGGCCGCCTGCGCGACCTTGTAGAACTCCCAGAACTGCACGGGCTGGTAGATGCCCCAGACGCGGTCGGCCGGATCCGAGATCGCCTCGGCGGCCGTCATGACGTCGTCCCACGTCCAGTCGTCGGTGGGGTACGCGATGCCGGCGGCGTCGAAGAGGTCCTGGTTGTAGAACAGCACGACCGTCGAGAAGGTGATCGGCAGGCCGTACTGGACGCCGTCGTAGGCGAACGCGTCTAGCGCGGCCGGGTAGAAGGTGTCGTCGGAGACCTCGGGGTCGGCGGCGAGCTGCTCGTCGAGCGGAGCCAGCGTGCCGCGCGAGGCGAAGGTGACGAAGTTCTCGTAGTTCAGCTCGAACACGTCCGGCGGGTTGCCGGCGGCGAAGTCGGTCTGCAGCTTGGTGAAGTAGTTGTCGAACGGGGCCGTCGTGTACGCGATCTCGATGCCGGGGTTCTGCGCCTCGAAGTCGGCGATCAGGCCCTCGAGCTCGTCGACGTGACCCTGGTCGGTCGTGAACGAGTAGTAGTTCACCGTGGTCTGGGCGAACGCCAGCCCGGCGATGAAGAGCAGGGCGGTCAGGGTGCGGATGAGCCTCATGGAATCCTCCTGGATGCGTGCTGGGGTTTGCGGACGGCGTGGCGCCGTTCGGCGTGGACGGGTTCGGTCAGTCTCCTCTCGCGGACATCGCGCTCTCGGTGAGGTAGCGGCTGGCGGCCAGCGCGGCGGCGCCGCGGGCCCAGGCGTCGTCGCCCCAGGACTCGACGGCGAGTTCGACGCGGTCGGCGAGGTCGCCGAACGCCAGGCGCCCGAGCTCGTCGCGGGCGGCGGGCAGCATGACGTCGGCGGCCCGCATGCCCTCACCGCTCAGGACGATCAGGCTGGGGGCGAACACGTTGACCAAGACGCTGAGCGCCCGGCCGAGGGCGCGGCCGGCATCGGCGACCACGGCGGTCGCGGCGGCGTCGCCGCGCTGCGCCAGGTCGGCGACGAGCTCGGCGGTGCCGTCGTCGGGGAAGCCGGCGACGCGGCGGCGGGCCTCGCGCACGAGGGCGTCGTCCGAGAGGAAGGCCTCCACCGTGCCGGGGGCGGCGTAGCGCGTCTCGGGGCCGTTGGGGTCGAGCAGCACGTGGCCGAACTCGCCCGCGCCGCCGTGCGGGCCGCGGTAGACCTCGCCGCCCAAGATGATGCCGAGACCGACGCCGCGGCCGAGCGTGACGACGAGGAAGCCGTCGTGTTCCCTGCCGCGGCCGAACCAGGCCTCGGCGAGCGCCAGCGCGTTGACGTCGTTCTCGACCAGGACGCTCACGCCGAGCCGATCGTGGAGCAGCTGGCCGAGCGGTACCTGCGACCAGCCCAGCAGCGGCGAGTGGCGCACCGTCTGCCGGTCGGCGTCGACCAGGCCGGGGAGGTTGACGCCGAGCGCCGCCAGCGGCTGACCGACGGCGGCGCCGAGGTCGGCGAAGGCAGCCTCGATCGCGTCGACGACGGTCTCGGGATCGGTGCTCGCCAGCGGCCGCTCGGTGGCGTGCACCACCTCGGCGTTGAGGTTCGTCAGCGCACAGGTGAGGCCGACGCTGGAGACCTTGATGCCGGCGACGTAGGCCGTGTCGTACGCGACCTCGAGCAGCACCCGGCGGCGGCCGACGCCGCCCCGCTCTGCCTTACGGGCCTCGAACACGAGCCCGCGGTCGATGAGGTCGCTGGTGATGTTGGTGACGGCGGCCGGACTGAGGTTGAGCCGGGCCGCGATGTCGACGCGCGAGACCGGACCGTGGCGATGGACGACCTGGAACACGGCGGACTGGTTCAGGCGCCGCACGTCGTCCTTGGCCGTCGCCAGGGTTCGTAGGATCATCGCGCACCTCCATTCCTTAACCTTGTGAATGAATGATCTCATGGAGATGGAGGTGGTGTCAAGGGGGTGCAGTCGTGGCACCGGTCTCCCCCGTGAGGCACGACGAGGCGCGCGGGGCCACCCTCGAAGGGGGCCCCGCGCGCCCTAGGGTCCGGACGTCGTGTCGCTCTCGCTCAGCGGTTGCCGGCCCCGCGCTGGGCGCCCTTCGGTCCCGCGGCGTGTTGGCCGTCGGCCGCCTTCAGCTGCCGCTGCAGCATGGCCTGGCCGCCTTCGCCCTGGCCCGTGCGGGTCATGGTGTGGGCTTCGGTGCAGTCCCCGTCGGCGCGGGCCTGGACCTGCGCCTCGATCTGCTTGGCTTGGCCGACAGGGCCGCGCCCCTCGTTCGGGCCGAACGGCTGGGCCCACGCGAGGCCGGCGATGAGGGCGGCGGCGAGCAGGATGGCGAGTGTGCGCATGTGGTGCTCCCTTCGTCTCGGGGTTCCCGAGCTGGGGTCACCGTAGGCCGGGCG
>JAABTL010000064.1 GCA_011389865.1 Trueperaceae bacterium | reverse complement strand
GTCCCTCGACCGAGGCGCCTGGCGCACCAGACCATCGTGGGCGGGAGGATCGCATGGCCCACGCCGGTCCGGAGTCCGCCTTCCGCCCCTTCCTCGTCCTCCTGGCCCTCGGCGCGGTCGGCGTCGTTGCGGCGCTGCCCGTGTCGCTCGCGCTTGTGCGCGACGTGTTCGCCTCGCTGCCCGATGCGCCCACGCTCTCACCGTCAGCGACGCTCGCCCTCGCGATCGTCAACCCCCTCGTCCTGGTCGCGGTCGCGACGTTGGCGGGGCTGGTGTTCGCGCCGCGCGTCGGCCTGCGCTCGCTCCTCGCGGAGGGGGCCGCCGGGCACCCCTTCGACGCCCGCGCCTGGCGCGCCGCGCTCCCCGTGGCCCTGGCGGTCGGCGCGGCCGTGGGTGCGGGTCTGGTGGTGTTGGACGCGCTGACGGCCTCCCTGCTCGTCGGCGAGCTCGCCGGGAAGACGGTGACCGCGGACCGCTCGCTGGCGGTGACCCTCGCCGGCGTGCTCTACGGTGGCGCCACCGAGGAGCTCATGTTGCGCTGGGGCCTGATGTCGTTGCTAGCGCGGTTGTTCGTGCGTGCCGCGCGCCTGCTGTCGCCGGCGGACGCCGGAGCGACCGCGGCGCCGTGGGCCGCCATGGTCGCGGCGATCGTGGTGTCGGCGCTCCTGTTCGGCCTGTCGCACCTGCCCGCGCTGGCGGCCCACGACGGCGCGTTCGGGAGCCCCGACGCGGTTGCCCTAATCCTTCAGCAGCGTGAGCAGCAGGACCGCCTCGCCCACGGCGGTGATCGGCTGGTGCTCGCCGGGCGCCATGCGCATCCAACCGCCGGGGCCGGCGACGGTCTCCTTGCCGTCCAGCACGAGCCGCACCTCGCCGGCGAGGACCTGCAGGATGAACGACTTGCTCGCGATCTGGTCCGCGATCTCCTGACCGTCGGCGCAGCCGAACAGCGTCACCTTGACGTGGTCGTCGTGGTGCAACAGCTCGCTGACGATCTGGCCGGCGGGCACGGGCGTGAGGCGATGGACGAGGTCCGAGTGGAACACGTACGGTTGATCGCTGATGTCTCGGTTCATCCTTCACTGTGGCACGCTGTTCGTGGAACCGGCGTGATGGGTGCTGGGCACCGACCGTGTGCGACGGCCTCGCGGAGCGATACCGCCGCCCGCTACGCCCGCTCGTCCGCCCCGAGCAGCCGCGGCAGGTCGCCCACGCGGCCCACGAGCGCGAACAGTGCCACGGCGACGGCGAAGAAGAGCACCGAGATCGCCGCCATCACCGGGCTGTAGCCGTAGCGCAGGCTGGCGAAGATCTTCACCGGCAGCGTCTCGAAGGTGAAACCGACGGTCATGTAGGCGATGATGTACTCGTTGAGCGACAGCACGAAGGCGAACACGAAGCCGGCGAGCAGGTAGGGCCGCACGTAGGGGAAGACGATCGTGCGGAACACGGTGCCGCCGGTGGCGCCCATCGTGCGGGCGGCCTCGACGAGCTGCGGGTTGAGGTTCTGCAGCCCGACCGTCAGCGTCGCGAGCGGCAGGGTGGTCAGGAACGCGCCGTGCGACAGCACGACCGTGTGGGGCTGCCCGTAGCTCTGCAACACGATCCACAGCGCCAGCGCCCCGAGCGCGGTGATCACGGGCGGCAACGCGAAGGGCGCCAGGCCCATCGCCATGACGGCCTTGGCGTAGCCGACGCGGTAGCGCCACATCACGTACGACAGGGGCAGCGCGATCGACACCGCGATCAGCGCGGCGAACGTCGCCACCAGCAGGCTGTTGATGGCCGGCCGGTACCAGCCCGGGTCGCTGAAGGCGGTGCCGTACCAACGCAGCGAGAAGCCCTCGGGCGGGAAGAAGAGCACCTGGCGCGGGTTGAGGCTCACGCCCGCCACGACCACCAGCGGCGCGAGCAGGTACGCGACCACCAGCGCGAACATCGCGCGGCGCAGCCAGCGGCTCATCGGGCGCGCCTCGGGAGCGCGAGGCGCGGCCAGCGACCCGTGCCGAGCGCCACGATGGCGACCGCGATCAGCGAGCTGACCACCAGCAGCACGATCGCCAGGGAGGCCGCGAGCGGCAGGTGATTCTTCATGATCGCCTGGTCGGTGATCTGCACGGGCATCGTCCACTGCGCCGGGCGCCCGAGCGTTTGCGGGATCACGTAGGCGCCGAGGACGAAGATGAACACCAGCGCGCCGGTGGCGGCCACGGCCCGGCGCACCAGCGGCAACACGACCGTCACGAACCCGGCGAGCGGCGTCGCGCCCATCGTGCCGGCGGCCTCGGGCAGCTCTTGGTCGAGGCGGGAGAAGGTGGGGTAGAGCGACAGGACCGCCAGCGGCAGCGCGATGAACACGTAGGCGAGCAGCACCGCCGGGAGCCCAGGGCTCCACGACGCAGGCGCGTCCATCACGCCGATCGCGACCAGCAGGTTGGAGACGCCCGAGGTGCGCGACAGCAGCAGCGACCAGGCGAAGGCGACGATGACCTCGGAGAGCGACAGCGACGCCAGCACCAGCACCAGGTAGGGCACCTGCCGCGCGCGCGGCCGGCGCGTCAGGAGGAAGGTGAACGGCACCGCCAGCAGCAGCGTCACGAGCGTCGCGGCCAGGGCCAGCACGACGGAGACGGTCAGGCGCTCGAGGTGGAAGGCGTCCAGCGCGCGGGCGTAGTTGTCGGTGACGAACGCGACCTCGAAGAAGCCCGCCTGGATGCGGCGGAAGAACCCCAGGGCCGCGATGATGCCGAGCGGCACCAGGAACAGCACCGTCAGCGCGACGGTCGGCCAGGCCAGCAGCACGTGCGGCCAGGGGCCGTCGCCGCGGCCCGACGATGCGGCGGAGGCGGGCGCGGGCGCCGATCCGGGGCGGGCGGCCGGTGCGCTCATGCCGCCAGCGCCACGAGCCCGGCGTCGGGGAGTTCCACCCACACCTCGTCGCCCTCGGCGAAGCCACCGCGGCCGCTCACCACCAGTTCCTGCTCGTGGACTCGGACGCGGGTCTCGACCGCGCGGCCGAGGTCGCGGACCATGGAGACGGTGCCGCGCAGCGCGGGTCCGGCCGGCGCCTGCGCGCGGAGCCGCAGCATCTCGGGGCGGGCGGCCACCGTGACGTCGCTGCCGACCGGCGGCACGGGCAGGTCGCGGGCGACGGTCGCACGCACGCCGGCCACCTCCACCGCGTCGGACGCCACCACGCGGGCGGGGAGGAAGTTGTTGCGGCCGACGAAGTTCGCGACGAAGCGGTTGACCGGCCGGCGGTAGATCTCCAGCGGCGGGCCCACCTGCTGCACGCGGTTGTCGCCCATGACCACCACCAGGTCCGCCATCGCCATGGCCTCCTCCTGGTCGTGCGTGACGATGATCGTGGTGATGCCCACGCGCCGCTGCAGCCGCCGCAGCTCCACCTGCATGCCCTCGCGCAGCTTGGCGTCGAGCGCCGACAGCGGCTCGTCGAGCAGGAAGAGCGCGGGATCGAGCGCCAGGGCCCGCGCCATCGCGACCCGCTGGCGCATGCCGCCCGAGAGCTCGGCGATGCGCTTGTCGGCCACGTCGGGGAGTTGCACGAGCTCGAGCAGCTCCTGGGCGCGCGCGAGGCGCTCGCGCCGCTTGACGCCCCGGATGCGCAGACCGTAGGCGACGTTCTCGGCCACCGTCAGGTGGGGGAAGAGGGCGTACGACTGGAACACCATGCCCACGTCGCGGCGGTGCACGGGGACGCGCGTGAGGTCGCGGTCGCCGAGCAGCAGGTGGCCGGTCGTGGGCGTCTCGAGGCCCGCGATGACGCGCAGGAGCGTGGTCTTGCCGCAGCCGGAGGGCCCGACGAAGCAGACCAGCGAGCCACCGGGGAGGCGCAGGTCGACGCCGTCCAGGGCCACGGTGGCGCCGAAGCGCTTGCCGAGGCCCTGGATGACGAGGTCGGGACGGTCGGCGCTCACGCCGGCCGCGGCGTGCGCGGCCGGCGTGGCTCCCGTGGCGGCGCGGTCCGTACGGCCCTCAGCGCGTGACGCGCTCGGCCCACACCTGGTTGAGCCAGTCGCCGCGCTCCAGGTACATGTCGTAGCGCGGCACGATGGGCGTGCTCTCGTCGCTGACGGCCGCGAACTCCTCGTCGGAGAGGGAGAGGAACTCGCGCTCGACGGTCGGCGCGGTGCCGATCATGCGGGCCACCAGGTCCTGGATCTCGGGCTGGGAGAACCAGTCGATGAACACGTGCGCCTCGTCGATCATCGACGACGCGCGCGTCACGGCCCAGGAGCCGGAGTCGAGCACGCCGCCCTCCGCCGGGAAGGTCGAGAGGACCGGGAAGCCCTCGGCGGCGGCGATGCCGGTGACGTCGTGGTAGTACTGCCCCATCGGGATCTCGCCCGACTGCAGCGCCTGCTGGAACTGACCCTCGTCGCGGTACCACAGCTGCACGTTGGGCTGCAGTTCGGCGAGCTTGTCGATCACCTGCAGGATGCCCTCCTCGGTGTCGAGGATGTCGGTGCCGCCGAAGAAGGTCGTCGCGGTGATCTCCAGCAGGAACGCGTTCTCGGGCAGCGCCAGCAGGCCGAGCGAGTTGCGGTGGTCGCCCCACATCTCCGCCCAGCTCGTCGGCGCCTCCGGGTAGACGTCGGTGTTGGTGACGAGCGTGACGTACCACGACACGGCGCCCACGCCTAC
>JAABTL010000063.1 GCA_011389865.1 Trueperaceae bacterium | reverse complement strand
GTGGTCGCCGGCGTGGTCATCGCCGTCGTGCGCGTGGTCGTCGTGCGCGTGCTCGTCGTGCGCGTGCTCGTCGTGCCCGTGGTCGTCGTGTTCATCGGCATCACCGGTCGCGAGCACCCCGCCGACGGGCTCGCCGGCCGTGCCGACGGCACCCTGCGCCAGGGTCGTGCCCGAGCCGTACAGCAGCAAGAGCAGGAGGACGATCGACGAACGCAAGACGTGGGACATGCTGACTCCTCGGCGGCCAGCGGGCCGCGGGCGCGCGGGCGCGCGATCGCGCAGGCGCGCGGGCGCGCGGGCCCGCGGCGCGTGGTGGACGGGGCGCCGGCAAGCGGCCACGGCGCCTCGTCAGGGTGATCGACGGTTACTGAGAACAGACTCTCATTCTCATCGCTGCCCAGTCTACGCGTCCCCGCGCCCCGGCTGTCAACCACCGGCGGCGGACCCCCCGACGGACCCGGGCGCTGCCGTAGACTCTGGCCATGGCCAACGACACGGTGTTCATGAAGATCGTCCGCGGCGAGATCCCCGCCGACATCGTCTACCGCGACGAGCTGGTCACCGCGTTCCGCGACCTGCACCCGCAGGCGCCGGTGCACGTGTTGATCGTCCCCAACCACGTGATCCCCACCGCCGACGACGTCGGCCCCGAGGACGAGGCCACGCTCGGCAGGCTGTTCACCGCCGCACGGCGCGTCGCGGAGCAGGAGGGCCTGGAGGAAGGCTACCGGCTCATCGTCAACTGCAAGGCGCACGGTGGCCAGGAGGTCGACCACCTGCACCTCCACCTGCTCGGCGGCGAACCGCTCGGCCCCATGCGCTCGCGCCGTCGCTGAGGCAGCGGAGGCCGCCGAAGGCGTCGCCGGACCACCGGCGCACCGGTCCCGACACGGCTCGCCCGAGAACCGATTCTCGTTGAGCGGCGCCGCGCCGACGGCCGGTGGTACGCTCGCAGCGTCATGCGCCAGACTTCCCAGCGCCGCGCCATCCTGCAGACCCTCGACGAGGCCAGCGGCCCCCTCACGCCGCAGCAGGTGCTCGAGCGCGCCGCCACCCACCACCCCAGCCTCGGCCTCGCCACCGTGTACCGCAACCTCGCCGTCCTCGCGGAGCACGGCGACGTCGTGGTGGTCCACCTGCCGAACGAGTCCGCCCGCTACGAGCGCGCCGGTCGCGGGCACCACCACCACTTCCGCTGCGAGCGCTGCGGTCAGGTCTTCGAGCTGCACGCGACCTGCCCGGTCGCCGTGCTGGAGGGCGTGACGCTGCCGGGTGGTTTCGAGGTCCACGACCACGCGCTGACGCTCTACGGGCTCTGCCCCGACTGCCGGGCGGCGGCCTGATGCGCGTGGCGGTGCCGCGCGCGGCGGCGGCCATCGTCGCGCTGACGCTCCTCTTGGCGACGTTCGGTCCCACCGCCCGGGCGCAGTCCAGCGACGCCGACGCCATCGGCTACGTCGAGGGTCGCATCGTCGAGATCGTCCCGCGTCCGACCCCGCCGGACGGCGCCCTGGTCCTGCTGGGCGACGGGCGCGTCGTCGGCGCCGATCTGCCCCTCGAGGACCCCGACGCCACCCTCGTCCTGCCGCCCTACGAGGTCGGCGAGCGCGTCGAGCTGTACTACGCCCCGGGCCCGGACGGCCGCCTGCAGTACGTCGTCTCGGACTGGGTGCGGCGGCCGGCGATGGCCTGGCTGGTCGGCCTCTTCACCTTGACGGCGCTGGCCGTCGCCGGGCTCAAGGGACTGCGCGCCGTCGCCGCCACCGTCGCCAGTCTCGCCATCGTCATCGCCTACGTGGTGCCGAGCATCGTCGCGGGGCACGACCCGGTGTGGGTCTCCCTCGTCGGCGTCGGCGGCATCCTCCTGCTCGCCATCTACTTCGTGCACGGCGTCAACTGGAGCACCACGGCGGCGCTGGTCGGGACCTACGCCGCGGTCGGCCTCACGATGGTGCTGGCGATCGGCTTCACGGACGCCGCGCGGCTCACCGGCCTGGGCAACGAGGACGCCGTCTTCCTGCTGACGGCCGCCCCCCAGGTGGCGCTGCGCGGCCTGCTGCTCGCGGGCATCCTCATCGGCGCGCTCGGCGCCCTGACCGACATCACCATCGTGCAGGCGAGCGTGGTCCGCGAGCTCGCCCACACGGACCCCAGCCTGGGCCTGCGGCAGCTGTACGCCCGCGGCATGAACGTCGGCCGCGACCACGTCGGCTCGCTGGTCAACACCCTGGTGCTGGCGTACACCGGCGCGGGGCTGTCGCTGTTCGTGCTGCTGCACGTCTACCAGGTGTCGGCCGCGCGGGCCTTCAACCTCGAGCTCGTCGCGACCGAGGTGGTGCACACGCTGGTCGGCTCGGTCGGCCTCATCCTCGCCGTGCCGATCACGACGATCCTGGCCGCGTGGTGGTTCCGCGGCGACCGCCTACCGCTCAAGCCGGGCGAGCTCGAACACGGCCACGCGCACTGAGGCGCCGGGCATGACCACCCCCCTCGACCTGGTGCGCGGCGCCCTCGCGCTCGATCCCGAGGCGTTCCGCACGCTGCTCGCGCCCGCGGTGGCCGACCCGCGCCTGGGCCTGGTCGTCGTCTACCTCGCCGGGCTGTCGCTGGCGCTCGGCCAGAGCGTCGTGCTCTTCGCCGAGCGCCTCTCGCCGCGCCGCTTCGCCAGCACGCTGGCGCTGCAGGCGGCCCTGTTCCTCGCCGCCTTCCTGGTGTGGGCGGTGTCGGTCTGGTGGGTCGCCCGCATCGGGTTCGACGCCGCCCGGCCCCTGCGCGACGTGGTCGCCGTGGTCGGCCTGGCGTACGCCCCGCAGCTGTTCGGCGTCCTCGTCCTCGCCCCCTACCTCGGCGGCCCGCTCCAGGCCCTGCTGTCGGTCTGGACCCTGCTCGCGACGCTCGTCGCCGCCGCCGCCGTCTTCGGCCTGTCGCTGGCGCAGGCGATCGCCTGCACGGCCGGCGGCTGGCTCCTCAGCCAACTGCTGCAGCGCACGCTCGGGCGTCCGGTCGTCCGCGCGGGCCGGCGCGTGCGCGCCTGGGTCGCGGGCACCGCGCCCGATGCCCGGGAGCCGCCGGAGGCACGCGGATGACGGCGCCCGACCCCGGAACGATCGCCCTGGTGGCGCTGGCCGCGCTGCTCGTCATGGGCGCCCTGGCCCCGCTCGAGACGCTCGGCTGGTGGGCCGGCTGGTACGGCGACCCGGTCGACGACCGGCAGCTCGATCCGCTGAGCGGTCACCCGGAGGAAGTCGAAGCGGCGGCGCCGTTGGCTGCCGCGCCGGACGCCGCGGCGCCGCCGACCCCGGAACCGATCGAGGGGCCCTGGGTCGTCTACCTCGCCGGCATCCACGCGGTCGGTCCGGTCACCCACGCGCGGCGCGAGGCACGCCTGGTCGCCCGCCTGCGCGCCGAGCTGTCCCGCGGTCGGGTGCTCGAGGTCTTCCCCTACTCGGTGACGAACCGCGCGCTCACGGGCCAACGCATCTTCTCCCGCATCTGGCGCTGGTCGCTCAACGCCAAACTGAGCGGCCGACGCCTGTCCCAGATCGGCGGCTTCCTCATCAACGTCCGCAACCTGTGGCAGGTCCTGGTCTCGGCGGACCGACGCTACGGGCCCTTCTACAGCCGCGGGAGCGCCGAGCTGATCGTCCGCTCGCTGCGGCGGCGCGGCTTCCCCATCGACGATGGCGGCGCCGCCTCCGCCCACATCGTGCTGGTCGGCTACAGCGGCGGCGCGCAGATGGCTGCGGGCGCCGCCCCGTTCGTCCACCAGCGCACCGGCGCCGCGGTGACGGTCGTCTCCCTCGGCGGCGTCCTGTCGGCCGACCCCGGCCTGCTGGAGACCGAGCGCGTGTGGCACCTGATCGGCCGCGCCGACCGCGTGCAGCGCTGGACGTCGTGGCTGTTCCCCGGCCGCTGGCGGCTGCTCTCCTGGTCACCCTGGAACGTGGCCCGCCGGCGCGGCCGCCTGCGCACGGTGACGATCGGCCCCTGCGACCACACCGGCAAGGACGGCTACCTCGACGAGGAGGCGTTCGTCGCCGACGGGCGCAGCCACCTCGACGTCACCGTCGACGTGCTGGCCGCGATCGCCGACGGCCGGCACGAGCGGCTGCCCGTCGCGGCCTGAGGCTGTGTGCTTGCGCTTCGCGCAAGCACCCGCGCTTGCGCTGCGCGCAACCACCCGCGCCCGCGCGTCGTGCAGTGCGCGTGCCAGCGCGACGCGTGGGCACACGGCCTCTACCCCCGGTGCTCGCCCCACACGCCGCGCAGCGCCCCGCAGACCTCGCCGAGCGTGGCCCGGGCCGCGAACGCCTCGCGCACCGCCGGCATCAGCGGCGCGTCGGGCGCCCGGGCGGCGGCCGCCAGTCGCGCCACGGCGTCGGACGCGGCGGCCCCGTCGCGTGCCTCGCGAAAGCGCCGTAGGTCGTCGACGCGCGCGGGCTCCAGTCGCGGGTCGATCGCCTGCACCGGCACCTCGAGCGGCGTCTCGTCCTGGAAGCGGTTGACGCCCACCACCACCCGGCGGCCGGCCTCGACGTCGCGCTGGTGGGCGTAAGCCGCCTCCTCGATCGCGTCCTGCAGGTATCCGGCCTCGATCGCCGCGACGGCGCCGCCGCGCGCCTCGATCTCGTCGAACCAGCGCCTGGCCTCGGCCTCGATGGCGTCGGTGAGCGCCTCGACGTGCACGCTGCCGGCCAGCGGGTCGACCGCGTCGGCGACGCCGGTCTCGAAGGCGAGCACCTGCTGGGTGCGCAACGCCAGCGTCGCGCTCTGCGCCGTCGGCAGCCCGAGCGCCTCGTCGTAGGCGTTGGTGTGCAGGCTCTGGGTGCCGCCGAGCACGGCCGCGAGGGCCTGGTAGGCCGTGCGTACGGCGTTGACGAGCGGCTGCTGGGCGGTGAGCGTCGAGCCGCCCGTCTGGGTGTGGAACCGCAGCTTGAGGCTGCGTTCGTCGCGGGCGCCGAGCAGGTCGCGCGCCAGGTGGGCCCACAGGCGGCGTGCGGCGCGGAACTTGGCGACCTCCTCGAAGAGGTCGCCGTGA
>JAABTL010000062.1 GCA_011389865.1 Trueperaceae bacterium | reverse complement strand
AGCGCCAGGCGTCCGTTCTGCGACGCGGGGCCGTCGGCCAGCACGTCGCCGACGCCGATCCGTTGACCCAGTCGCACGATCGGTCGCTGGTCGAGGTTGGTGTTCTGGTTCGAGCGCTGGAAGCGCGTCATCACGAACTCGTGCTCGATGCCCTTGGCGTCGCTGATGAGGACGCGGTTGGCGTCGACGAAGGTCACCTCGCCCGCCACGGTGGACAGGACGACCGTGCCGGAGTCGCGCGACACGCGCTCCTCGACCCCGGTGCCGACGAAGGGGGCGTCCGCGCGCAGGAGCGGCACCGCCTGCGACTGCATGTTCGAGCCCATCAGCGCGCGGTTGGCGTCGTCGTGCTCGAGGAAGGGGATCAGCGAGGTCGGCACCGAGATGATCTGCTTCGGCGACACGTCCATGAAGTCGACCTCGGCCTCGCTGACGAACACCGGGTCGCCCAGCTTGCGGGCGACGATCGAGTCGGTCGCGAAGGCGCCGTCGTCGCCGAGCGGCGTGTTCGCCTGTGCGATGACGTAGCGGTCCTCCTCGTGGGCGGTCATGTAGACCACCTCGTCGGTGACCCGCCCGTCGACGACCCGCCGGTACGGGGCCTCGATGAACCCGAGGTCGTTGACCCGCGAGAAGCTCGCCAGCGAGGTGATGAGGCCGATGTTGGCGCCCTCGGGCGTCTCGATCGGGCAGATGCGCCCGTAGTGGGTGCGGTGCACGTCGCGCACGTCGAAGCCGGCGCGCTCGCGCGTCAGGCCGCCCGGTCCCAGCGCCGAGATGCGGCGCTTGTGACGCAGTTCCGAGAGCGGGTTGACCTGGTCCTTGAACTGCGACAGCTGGCTGCGCCCGAAGAACTCGCGCAGCGCGGCCACGATCGGCCGGTTGTTGACCAGCTTCTGGGGCGTGGCGGCGTCGGGGTTGCCGAGCAGCATGCGCTCGCGCACGCCCCTCGCCATGCGGCCGAGGCCGACGCGGATCTGGTCGGCGACGAGCTCGCCGACGGTCCTGATGCGGCGGTTGCCGAGGTGGTCGATGTCGTCCTCGGAGACGCCCTCGTCCCCGGCCTGCAGGGCGACGAGGTACTTCAGCGTGGGCAGCAGCCCGTAGTCGACGAAGCGGCCGTCGACGAAGCCGAGCAGCGTCTTCTCCGCGACCTCGAGGCCGAGCTTGGCGTTCATCTTGTAGCGCCCGGCGTCACCGAGGTCGTAGCGCCGTGGGTCGGCGAGCAGGCTGTGCAGGTAGGTGGTGGCCTTGTCCACCTTGGGCGGGTCGCCGGGCCGCAGCACGGTGAAGAGCCGCAGCAGCGCCTCGTCGGGCGTGATGCCGGTGGCCTCCTCGGCGTCGAAGGTCGGGTCGAGGAAGGCGTCGTAACCGGCGAACATCTCGCGGATGCGTTCGTCGCCGTACCCGAGAACGCGCAGCATGAGCGTGAAGGGGAACTTGCGCTTGTTGACCTTCATCCACAGCGCGTCGGCGTTGTCGAACTCCAACTCGATCCAGGGTCCGCGCTTCGGCATCGGGATGATGCTGGCGGTGTGGCGGCGACCACCCGTCGGCAGCGGCGCGGCCGTGAAGTAGACGCCGGGCGAGCGGTGGATCTGCGAGACGATGACGCGGTCGGCGCCGTTGATGACGAACGAGCCGTCCTCGGTCATGAGCGGCAGGTCGCCCAGGAAGACCTGGTCCTCCTTGATGAGGCCGGTGTCCTTGTGGACCAGCTGCAGCTTGGCGAAGAGGCCCGCGTGGAAGGTGAGGTCCTTCTCGCGGCACTCGTCGGCGGTGAACTCGGGGGGCTCCAGGGTGTACTCGAGGAAGTCGAGCACCAGGCCGGTCTGGCGCCCGCGCTCGGTCTCGTCGATCGGGAAGACCTCGCGGAAGGCGGCCTGAAGGCCGGTGTTCTCGCGCAGCGTCGGCGCGACCTCCCGCTGCAAGAAGGCGTCGTACGACGTGATCTGGATGTTCGTGAGGTTCGGCAGCTCGATGACCTCGGTGATCGTGCCGAAGCTTCGGATCTCGCGCATCTTCACCCCTTACGTGAGGGAACGGGAGCGGACGTGCCGGCTGACGCGGTCGTGATCGGTGACAAGATACCTTCCATACTGAAGGGTCCCGTTTGGCGCGACCCGTGGGTCGCGCCAAACGGACTCGGCCGACGGACTCGCCGACCCGGGTTCCTTCCACCCGTGCATCCGGTGCGTTCGATGGCTTACTTGACCTCGATGACGGCGCCCGCGGCCTCGAGCTTGGTCCTGACTTCCTCGGCCTCGTCCTTCGAGACCGACTCCTTCACGACGCCGCCGCCCTCCACCAGGTCCTTCGCCTCCTTGAGGCCCAGGCTGGTGATCGCGCGCACCTCCTTGATCACCTGGAGCTTCTTGTCGCCGGCCGACTTGATCGACACGGTGAATTCGGTCTGCTCCTCCTCGGCGGCGGCGGGCGCGCCGGCGCCGGCGGCCGCCATCATCATGCCGGCCGGCATCGCGGCGGCGGCCTCGACGCCCCAGGTCTCCTTGAGGGCGTCCACGAGTTCGACGAGCTCGAGCACGGTGAGGCCCGAGAGTTGTTCCACCATCGCGGTCTTGTCGAAAGCCATCAGCTTTCCTCCTTGCGCTTGTCAACGTAGTTGTCGATCACCGAGACCAGGTTCTGCGGGGGGGCTTGCAGCACGCCTACGAGCTGCGACATCGGCGCCTGGAGCACGCCGACGAGCTGCGCGTAGAGCTGCTCGCGGGTGGGTAGCGTGGCGATCTTCGCCAACGCCTCCGGCCCGACGATGCTGCCCTGGAGCCTGCCGCCCTTGGCGGATGGCAGGTCCTTGGGGTGGTCCTTGGCGAAGTCGGTGAGCGCCTTCGCGGGCGCCACCGGGTCCTCGCCGACCAGCACGAGCGCGGTCGGGCCCTGCAGGGTGGCCTCGAAGCCCTCGATGCCGTGCTCCTTGAGCACGACGTGGATGAGGGTGTTCTTGGTCACCAGCAGCCGACCACCGGCCGCGCGCACGTTGGCGCGCAGCTTGTGCATGTCCCCCGCGGAGAGACCCTGGTAGTCCACCAGGAAGAACGTCGAGGCTTCCGCGAGAAGCTCGCGGAGCTGCGCCACCGACGTCTGGTTCCTTGGGTTGGCCATATGTGCCTCTCTCGAGTGGGTGGGTTTCAGCCGAGCATCGCTCGGCCACGGCCGCGAAGCGTAGCGGCGTGTCTCGGGGACCTTCGGTCGCCCTCGACACCTTGCGCCTCGGCAGGATCTTTAAGCCTGGCAGGCCCCTGCGGTCTCCAACGCCAGAGGTGGGTAGCCTCCGCTACGCACCGGGATGCCGAATCAGATGACCACCCGCACACTCGGACCCATGGTGGAGGTCACGTAGATCGTGCGCAGGTAGGTGCCGCGGGCGGCGTCGGGCTTGGCCGCCTCGACCGCGTGGCGCACCGCCGACAGGTTCTCCGCCAACTTGTCGGGGTCGAAGCTGGCCTTGCCGATCGGCGCGTGGACCACGCCGGTCTTGTCGGAACGGAACTCGATCTGGCCCGCCTTCAGCGCGCGCACGATCTCGGCGATGTTGAAGCCGACCGTGCCCGACTTGGGGTTCGGCAGCAGGCCTCGGGGGCCGAGGACGCGGCCGAGCTTCGAACCGACGGCGCCCATCATGTCGGGCGTCGCCACGACGGCATCGAACTCGAGCCATCCGCCTTGGATGCGTTCGATGACCTCCTGAGCGCCGACGACGTCGGCACCGGCCGCCTCGGCCTCCTGCGCCTTGTCGCCCTGAGCGAACGCCAGGACCCGCACGGTACGTCCCGTGCCGTGCGGCAGCGAGACGGTGCCACGGACGTTCTGGTCCGACTTGCGCGGATCGATGCCGAGGCGCAGGTGCACCTCGATCGTCTCGTCGAACTTCGCGGTGGCGAGCTCCTTGACCAGGGCGGCGGCCTCGTCGACCGGGTAGGTGCGGGCGCGGTCGACCTTGACCTCGACGTTGCGGTAGCGCTTCCCGTGCTTAGGCATCGGCGGGCCCCCCCTCGACCTTGACGCCCATCGAGCGGGCGGTCCCGGCGATGATGTGGGCGGCGGCGACCTCGTCGTTCGCGTTGAGGTCGACCATCTTGACCTTGCCGATCTCGATGCACTGGTCCCAGGTCAGCGAGCCGACCTTGGCCTTGTTCGGCACACCCGAGCCCTTGTCGATGCCGGCGGCCTTCTTGATCAGGTAGGACGCCGGCGACGTCTTGGTGACGAAGGTGAAGGAGCGGTCGGCGAAGATCGTGATCTCCACCGGCACGATGGCGCCCGCCTGCGAAGCGGTCGCCGCGTTGTACTCCTTGACGAAGCCCATGATGTTGGCGCCGTACTGACCGAGCGCCGGGCCCACGGGCGGGGCGGGCGTGGCCGCGCCGGCCGATAGCTGCAGCTTCACGATCCCTGCGATCTTCTTCGCCATGATGCCTCCTCAGCTCCCCCGATGCGTGGCGTGCGCGCCGGGGTCCGAACGCTTCCCGATCGGCGCCACCGTGGCGGCGCGGGCGGGTGAGAACGAGGGCCCCGAGGACCCGGATGCGGCCTCGCGGCCGCGGTGACGGCGACCCGCAGGGCCGCCGGACGAACGGTACTTCAACCGTGCACGTCGGTTGCGGACGCATCGCGGCCGCAACCGCTGGCGTGCATGACCGGCCAAGGGCCCGTCATGCACGCACGACTTGCGCGAAGTCGAGCTCGACCGGCGTCTCGCGACCGAAGATCGACACCAGGACCTTGAGCTTGCCGCGGTCGGGGTTGACCTCGGACACGACGCCCGTGAAGTCGGCGAAGGGGCCGGCGGTCACCTGCACGGTGTCGCCGACGCCGAAGGTCACCTTGATCTTGGGGACCTCCCGCGATCCGGTGATGCCGAGCGTGCCGAGCATGCGCGACTCCTCGTCCCGCGAAAGCGGCACGGCGCGCGTCGAGGTACCGACGAAGCCGGTGACGCCGGGCGTGTAGCGCACGACCTCCCACGCCTCGTTCGGTTCCTCCTCGTCGCCGAGGTCCATCTGGACGAAGATGTAGCCGGGGAAGAGCTTCCGCCGCACCACTTCCTTCTTGCCGCCACCCGCGTGCTCGACGGTCTCCTCCGTCGGCACCACGACCTGGTAGATGCGGTCGGTCGCCCCGAGGGAGCGGGCGCGGTTCAGGATGTTCTCCTTGACCTTCTCCTCGTGGCCGACATAGGTGTGGATCGCGTACCACTCGATACTCATGCTCAGGATCCTCCCGGTGCCGCCGCGGCGGGGCGACACACGCAGGCCATCAGGTCAGCAGCCCGATGAGGTTGCCGAGCGTGGTGTCGGCGAACAGCAAGAACAGCGCGGTGATGATGACGAACACGAGCGTCGCCTGCGTGGACTGCACCACCTCGTCGCGGGTGGGCCAGGTGACGCGGGCGAGTTCGGCGCGCGAGTTGCGAAGATACTGCACGATGCGCTTGAACACCGGTTAGACCTTGACCTCACGATGACTCGTGTGCTTGCGGTCCCACGGGCAGTACTTGCGCAACTCGAGCTTCGCCGCCGTGTTGCGCCGGTTCTTGTGGGTGGTGTAGTTGCGGCGTTTGCACTCGG
>JAABTL010000061.1 GCA_011389865.1 Trueperaceae bacterium | reverse complement strand
GACGCTCCTCACCGGCATCGCCGAGCTCGTCACCCCCGATGGAGCGGGTCCGCGATGCGGACGCGAGCAGGGGCGCCTGCGGCGCATTCCCGACGCCGCCGTCGCGATCGCCTGCGGCCGCGTCGACTGGGTCGGCCCGGCCGTGGCCTGGCGGGGAAGCGCCGTGCACGTCGTCGACCTCGGCGGCCGCGCGGTCGTCCCCGGGCTGATCGACCCGCACACCCACCTGCTGTGGGGCGGCGACCGCTACGACGACCTCGAAGCGCGGCTCGCCGGCGAGCCGTACGAGGCGATCCTGGCGCGCGGCGGCGGCATCCGCCACACGATGCGGGCGACCGCGGCCGCCGACCGGGCCACTCTGGTGCGGGCGGCGCGCGGCCGGCTCGGCGCGCTGGTGGCGTCGGGCGCGACCACGGTGGAGGTGAAGTCCGGCTACGGCGGGACGCCGGCCGCCGAGATCGCCTCGCTCGAGGCGATCGCCGCCCTGGCCGGCGACGTGCGGGTGCGCGTCCTACCCACCCTGCTGATCCACGTGCCCGATCCCGACGACCGCGAGGGCCGCCTGCACGACGTCGTCGAGCGCCTGCTCCCCGAGGTGGCCGCGCGGGGCCTGGCCCGGCGGGTCGACGTGTTCGTCGAGGCGGGCGCGTTCACGGTGGCGGAGGCGGAGCGCGTGCTGCGCGCGGCCCTGGCGCTGCGGCTCGACGTCACGCTGCACGCCGATCAGTTCCACCGCGTCGGCGGCGTCGAGCTGGCCGTGCGCCTCGGCGCCCGCTCGGTCGACCACCTCGAGGCGTCGGGGCCGGAGCAGATCGCCGCCCTCGCCGCCGGCGGCGGCCGCACGGTCGCGACCCTGCTGCCGGGCGCGTCGTTCGAGCTGGGGACCCCCCACGCGCCCGGGCGCGCGCTGATCGATGCCGGCGTGCCGGTCGCGGTCGGCAGCGACCTCAACCCCGGCTCCAGCCCGCTCTACGCGACGTCGCTCGCGTTGGCGCTCGCGCTGCGTCTCAACGGCCTGCGGCCCGCGGAGGCCCTGACGGCCGGCACCGCCAACGCCGCGGCGGCGCTGGGGCTCCGCGACGCCGGCTGGCTCGGGCCGGGCGCGCGCGCCGACCTCGTCGTCGTCCCCGACCGCGATGCCCGCGCCCTGGTGGCGGGTCTGGGCGGGCCGCGGCCGCTCGAGGTGTGGGCGGCGGGGCGACGCGTCTTCCCGGCCGCGGACGTGGAAGACGGGTGGCGCGCGTGAGCGCCGAGGGAGGCGACGTGAGCGGACGGACGGTGGTCCTCGACCGGCACCTGAGCCTGGACGACTTCGTGGCGGTCGCGCGCGACGGCGCCCGCGTGGCGCTGTCCGGCGCGGCCCGGGGGCGGCTCGACGACGCCCGCGCCCTGGTCGAGCGGATGGTGGCCGACGGCGCCCCGGTGTACGGGGTCAACACCGGCTTCGGCAAGTTCCAGAGCGTGCGCATCGCGGTCGGCGAACTGCGCGCCCTGCAGCGCAACCTGATCCTGTCGCACGCGATCGGCGTCGGCGCACCCTTCCCGACCGAGGTGGTGCGCGGCATGCTGCTGCTGCGCGCGCAGTCGCTGGCGATGGGCGCGTCGGGGGTGCGGGCGGAGCTGGTCGAGCGGCTGCTCGAGCTGCTGAACGGGCGCGTCCACCCGGTGGTGCCATCGCAGGGATCGGTGGGTGCCTCGGGGGACCTGGCCCCGCTGGCGCACCTGGCGCTGGCCGTCATCGGCGAGGGCGAGGTCGAGCACGGCGGGGCCGTGCGCCCCGCGGGCGTGGTGCTGGCCGAGCTCGGCCTCGCGCCGCTGGAGCTCGAGGCCAAAGAGGGCCTGGCCCTGGTCAACGGCACCCAGGCGATGGCCAGCCTGCTGGCGCTGGTGCTGGTCGATGCGGCGGTGCTCGTCACCGCGGCCGACGTCGCCGCCGCGATGACGGTCGAGGCGCTCAAGGGGAGCCACAGACCCTTCGACGAGGCGGTCACCCGCCTGCGGCCCCACCCGGGCGCGATCGAGGTCGCCGGCAACCTACGCGCCCTGCTGCGCGATTCGGCGGTCGCCGCCTCGCACGCCGACTGCGACAAGGTGCAGGACGCCTACTCGCTGCGCACCGCGCCGCAGGTGCACGGTGCCGTGCGCGACGCCCTGCGCCACGCGCGCGCCGTCCTCGAGGTGGAGCTCGCGTCGGTGACCGACAACCCGCTGCTGTTGGTGGACGAGGGCCGGGCGATCTCGGCCGGCAACTTCCATGGCGAGCCGCTGGCGTTGGCCGCCGACCACGTCAAGATCGCGCTCGCCGAGTTGGCCAACATCTCCGAGCGCCGCGTCGAGCAGATGCTCAACCCGGCGCTGTCGGGGCTGCCGGCGTTCCTGGCCGCCGACGGCGGCCTCGACTCGGGGCTGATGGTCAGCCAGTACACGGCCGCCGCGCTGGTCAGCGAGAACAAGGTCCTGGCGCACCCGGCGTCGGTCGACTCGATCCCCACCAGCGCCAACCAGGAGGACCACGTCTCGATGGGGACGATCGCCTGCCGGCAGGCGCGCGAGGTGCTCGAGAACGCGACCTGGGTGATCGCCATCGAGGTCATGTCGGCGGCGCAGGCGCTCGACTTCCACGCCGGCCTCGCGCCCGGCGTGGGCGTCGCCGCCGCCCACGCCCGCGTGCGGGCGGCGCTGCCGCACCTCGAGCACGACGTCTACCTGCGGCCCGGGCTGGACCGGGTGCGCGAGCTGGTGCGCGACGGGGAGCTGGTGCGCGAGGCGGAGGGGGCGGTGGGTGCGCTTCGCTGAGGTGCTCGCCGGGTTGCGCGCCACGCTGATGGCGCTGCGGAACCCGGCCTTCGCGCGCCTCTACCTGGCCCAACTGGTCCACCTCCTCGGTGACGCGCTGGTGTGGGTGGCGCTGGCGCTGCTCGCCTTCGAACTCGCGGGCGAGCGGGCGGCGGCGGTGCTCGGCATCGCGCTGACGCTGCGGGTGACGGCGTTCGTTGTGCTGTCCCCCTTCGCGGGCGTGTTGGCCGACCGCACCAGCCGCAAGGCGATCATGGTGACCGCGCTGCTTGCCCGCATGGGGGTGCTGGCGGGCCTGGCGGTCGCGACCAGCGAGGCCCAGCTCTACCTGGCCATGCTGGCGATGAACGCCCTGACGGCCTTCTTCACCCCCACCTACCAGGCGTCGGTGCCCGCGGTGACGACGCGGGCGGAGTACCCGAAGGCGATCTCGCTCTCGGGTGCCACCTTCGAGCTGCTCGGCGTGCTCGGTCCCGGGCTGGCCGGCGGCCTGGCGATCGCGTTCGGCGGGCGCTCGCTCTTCTGGGTCGCGGCGGCCACGCTGGTGGTGTCCGCCGGCCTGGTGCTCAGCCTGCGTCGGCGGCTGGACGAGGCGACGCCCGAGCCCGACGCGGCCGCGGGGAGCTCGAGCGCGGGATCGGCGGCCGTGGACGTGACGACCGCCGACGCCGCGCCCGCTAGCGCCGTACGTGCGGCCGATGCGGCCCCGGCGGGCGGCCGCTGGCGCGACCTGGCCGAGGGCACGGTTCGCCTGTGGCGCGACCCGCTGGTGCGCTACGGCCTCTCCCTGGAGCTCGTCGCGTCGGTGGCCGGCGCCTGGATCCTGGTGAACTCGGTCGTGCTGGTCAAGGGGGGCCTCGGCCTCGACGACCTGGCGTACGGCTGGGTGATGGCCGGCTTCGGCGCCGGCGCCACCCTGGCCGCCCTGGCGCTGGGTGCCCTCGACGCGCGGGTGCCGCGCACGACCTTCCTCGGGGTCGGCGCGCTGGCCATCTCGCTGGCGGTTGTGCCCGCGGACCACGTGGGCGTCGCGCCGCTGGCCGCGCTGTGGTTCGTCGCCGGGATCGGCACCAACTGGGTCAATCTACCGATGCTGACCCTGTTGGCCGAGCGCACTCCGCATCGGCTGCAGGGCCGGGTGTACGGCGCGCACTTCGCCTGGAGCCACCTGTGGTGGCTGGGCGCCTACCCGCTGGCCGGGTGGCTCGGCACGGCCTTCGCCGGCCGCTCGTTCCTGGTGGGGGGCATCATCTCGCTCGCGCTGCTCGTCGGCGTCCGGTGGCTGTGGTGGCCGAGCGCGCGGGCGGCGGCGAAGGTGGGTTTCGTGGCCGGGGCGGCCCGGTAGCCCAAGGTCCACGACACCGTGCAAAGGGCCAGAGCGGTGGCGAGAGAATCGCGTTCGCCCTACGCTGGCGTCGCACCGCTTACCCCGCCCGCCAGTGCTGCAGAACCTCGAGGACCTGGGCCGCGACCAGGTCGCGCGCCTCGTGCCTTCCCAGGCCCGATGCCAGCAGGGCGTCGTAGTCCGTCTCATGGTGGCGGACGTGGGCGGCGACGGCCAGGTGGACGGTCTCGGCGCCGAGCGCCTTCGCCGCGGCGGAGCGGCCGACCCGGCCGCTGTACTTCCGGTAGGCGTGCTCGGCGATGTCCAACTCGCGCGCCGGCGGCGCGTTGGGGAACAGCTCCCTCACGCGGCCGGCGAAGCTCATCAGGTCGTCGCGGTCGAGCTCCGCGCGGCGTTCGGCTTCGCGCTCGCGTCGGCGGGCGCGCGCGTCGGTGTCGGACAGGCACTCGCCCTCGGCCTGCTCGAGCGCCGCGGCCTCGACGAGGAGGCCCTGCCGTTCGTAGCGCTTGCGGGCGCGGCTCCACCGCAGCACGACGGCGGAGAGGGTCGAGTGCGCCCGCGCGCGGCGCGTGAGCGCGGCGTCCCCGGCCGGCAGGAAGACCAGGTGGTCGAGGTCCGAGCAGGCGAGGCAGAACGCGCGCCCGCCGTCGCCGAGGGTGATCCAAGCGCCGCGCCCGAGGTCGTCGTGACACTCGTCGCAGGTGGCGTCGCGGCTCGTGATGAAGACCGTCAGGTCGGAGGGGTCACGCGGGGGCATGGTGGCTCACGCACCTCGAGGGCGGCGCGTCACCCCTCCTGGAACGCCATTCGCCACCGCTTCCGCGGGTCGTCGAACTTGACCGAAGCCGGGTCGAACGCGTGGGCGTCGAATGCTCCGCCGACCCACGCCAACGTCTCGGCATGCTCCGAGTGTTCGGGGTTGCGGATGATCTGCAGGAAGTCGGCGTAACCCACCGTGCCGCCCACGTCCTCGGGCGGGCACGCCCCAGCGCCGGCGACGCACCGGGGGTACGTGCCGCCATCGGCGGCTTCCAGCCCTTCGAGTTCGAGGGTGTGTGCCCAGTCGTCGCCGAAGTCGTAGCGGTAGCGCATGGGGCCCATGCCGTGGACGAGGAGCTTCGCGATCGGAACCTCCCAGCCGGCCGAGCAGGGCCGATCGTCGTCCAGGTCGTCGAACGGGATGCCGATGCGCTCGAACTGGCCTCGGGGGTCCACGACCTCGAACTCGTGGAGGTGGGAGTCCATCCAGCCCATGGCGTCCTGGATCGCCACGTGCAGGTCCCAGAAGGAGTAGGCCTCCGGCACGAGGATCCGGCGCCACACCAGGGGATCGGTCCCGGGGAGGACGATCAGGAACTGGCAGACGTACTTGGGCTTCCGGGGAGGCTTCGGCGTCTTGGGTCGCGTCATCTCGCCTCGCATCCTGGCACT
Organism: Trueperaceae bacterium; assembly: GCA_011389865.1. GTDB lineage: Bacteria > Deinococcota > Deinococci > Deinococcales > Trueperaceae > JAABTL01. Next base: position 178 of record JAABTL010000061.1, on the reverse strand, counting down.
CTGCGCCGCCGGGTGTTCGCGCTGGGTCGGGGGCGGCTCGCGATCGTGCCAACGGTCGCCGGCGGACGAGATCGGGGCCTGGATGGCCGGCGCGGTCAACCGAACTCGGTTCGGAAGCTCGCGTTCAGGTCCCTGAAGGTGTGCCGGTGCTCGTTCGCGAGGGTCTCCTTGGACGGCC
>JAABTL010000060.1 GCA_011389865.1 Trueperaceae bacterium | reverse complement strand
CAGCGGCCGGCCTCGCCGTCGAAGCGCACGTCGACCACGGGGAGGCCCGCCACCTCGGCGCGGTCGCCGAAGGCGCCGGACAGCGCCTCTGCGACGCTCAGGTCGCGCTGGTGGCGGCGGCGCTCGAAGAAGCGGGCGGCGGCCTCCACCGCCTCGGGGTCGAGCCGCACCCAGGCGCCGCGCCAGCGGATGAGCGAGGCCTTGCGGCGGGACAGCTCGGCGAACTCCTCCGCGGAGAGGGTGGCGCCGCCGAGCGCCACCTCCCAGCGATAGCGCAGTAGCTGGTCGAGCCCGACGCGGCCCTCGCCGCGGCCGCCGCCGGGGGCGGGGGCGACCCGCAGCCGCGCACCGAGGCGGGCCTCGGGTCGCGACCACCAGGGCGGGACGAGCACGCCGAAGCCGCCCTCCTCGAGCAGGGGCGCGGCGTCGCGCAGGAAGCCGAAGGCCTGCTCCGCGGCGAGCGCCACCGGGGCGGGCGCGGCGCCGGTGAGCGCCCCCCGCAGCGGCGGGAAGACGCGGCTGGCGTGACCGAGGCCGGTGAGCAGCAGCGCCTGGGCGTCGGGGAAGCGAGCGGCCAGCGGTCCCAAGGCGCCTTGGTAGGCCTCGGCGGCGTCGACCTGCAGGCTGGGGTCGGCGCGCGACTGGAGCTGGGTGCGCAGGAGCCAGGCGCCGTCGTCGTCGGGCGGGTCCTCGAGGCGCAGCACGAGGCGGGTGCGCTCGTCGCCCGCGGCCGCCAGGCCGCGCCACCAGTGCTGGAGCGCCTGCTGCAGCCGCTGGAGTTGCGCCGGGCTGCCGCGGACGGTGGGGTCGTCGCCGAAGAGGGCGGCCAGCCAGCGTGCCGCGGGCGTGGCGTCCTTCGGCGGCGCGACGCCGGCGCCGGCCCAGATGCGGACGAGCGCGTCGGCGCAGGCATGCAGGAAGTCCTCGAGCAGGTCCCGGGCCGGCGGCGCGGCCTTCGGGTCGTCGGCCGCGGCGCGGCACGCGGGCGGCAGCGCGTTCGCCAACGCGGCCACGGCGGGCGCCAGGTCGCCGTCGAGGAGGTGGAGACGCCAGCGGGCGCGCCACTGGGCGGCCGCGCCCGCGGGTCCGGCGACCAGGCCGGGCACGAAGCGCTGGCGGGCGAGCGCGGCGAGCACGAGGCGGGCGGCGGCACGGAAGGCGCGCAGGTCGTCGCCGGCTGGGGCGTCGGGGTCGGACGTGCGCGGCGTCAGCAGCCAGTCGACGGCCACCGCCGGCGGCAGGGCGCGTGCGGGCACGCGCCAGCGCCGCAGCCGCGGCTTCGGCGGGCGGCCCCCGTGCCGGTGCTCGGTGGGCGTGGACGGGAGCGGGCGCGACCGCGTCGAGGGGAGCCACAGGCGCACCTCGAGCGGCTCGGCGCGGGCGAGGGTGGGGTCCAGGTCCGCGGGGTCGACGGCCGCGGGGTGGTGGCCGCGGGGCCGGTCTTCGTGCGCGCCGACCGACGCGCGCGCGCCGACCGACGCGCCCGCGTCGGTCGGCCCCTCCGCCTCGGCCCACAGCAGCAGGCGCCCGCCGGCGGCGTCGGCGGGATCGGGGCGCCAGAGCGCGTGGAGGGCGGGCACGCTGCATCCTAGCCGGCGGGGGGCGGGCGCGGCGAAGCGTCCGACGGTTCCGGCGACGTCGCAGCCTGACCGTCCGGTGACGCCCACGCCGGATCGCTGGGCGGGCCCCGCCCGCGGGGCCCGCGACCCTGGCGCCGATGCGCCGCGGGGGCTAGGCTAATGGGTCGATGCGGGACCGCGGACGACCACGAACGCCGAGGCGATAGGGCCGTCCTCGGTGCCTTCGCACGCCCGCGAACGGCCCGTTCGGCGTGCTCACGCCCAGGGAGGTTCCACCATGATCCGTCGCTCGCTGGTTCTCCTCGTCCTCGCCGCGGTCGCCGCGTCGGGGTTCGCCTTCGCCCAGGGGGACGCGTTCACGCTACGTGTGCTCCACACGAACGACCACCACTCGCACCTCGACGGCGCCGCCTTCGACCTGACGCTCGACGGCACGCGCACCCGCGTCACCCTGGGCGGTTTCTCGCGCATCGTGTCGATCATCGACCAGGAGCGCACCCCGAATGCCATCGTCGTCAACAGCGGCGAGCTCAACGGCACGCTCTACTTCAGCGTCTACAAGGGCGAGCCCGACTTCCTGGTGTTCAACGCCCTCGGCCTCGACGCCTACGCGCTCGGCAACCACGAGTTCGACGAGGGCGACGCGCGGCTGGCGGAACTCGTCGACTTGGCGAACTTCCCGATCGTCTCCTCGAACGCGCTTCCCGAGCCGGCCAGCCCCCTCTACCGCGTGCGCGACCAGGTCCTGCCCTACGTGATCCGCGAGGTCGAGGGAGAGCGCATCGGCATCATCGGCATCCTGAAGGTCGAGAAGACGAAGAACTCCTCGCTCGTCTCCGACGACGTCGCCTTCACCCCCGAGATCGAGACGGCGACGCGCATGGTGCAGGAGCTCGAGGCACAGGGGATCGACAAGATCGTGCTGCTCAGCCACGTCGGCTACTTCAACGACTTGACGATCGCGCAGGCCGTCCCCGGCATCGACGTGATCGTGGGCGGCGACAGCCACACGCTGCTCGGCGACACCGACGACCTCGGGCGGGTCGGGCTTGCGCCGATCGTCAACAACCAGACCGGTCCGTTCGCTGGCAGCAGCCACGACGGGCTCGAGGCACTCGACCTCGGCACCTACCCCACCGTGGTGCAGAGCCCGACGGGCGACCCGGTGCTGGTCGTCACCGCCTGGGAGTACGCCAAGGCGTTGGGCGTCCTCGACGTCACCTTCGATGCCGACGGCCTCGTCGCTGCGTACGACGGCTCGATCGTCCTCCCGGTCGAGGGGCCGTTCCTGCAGCCGAACGCCGAGGACCAGATGGTCGAGGCCTCGCCGGAGGCCGAGGCCACCATCCTCGCCGCCATCGAGGCGTCGCCGCTGCTGCGGCTCACCAGCCCGGACGCGTCGGTTGAGGCGCTGCTGGAGCCCTACCGCGAAGGCGTCGAGGCGATCAAGGTCGAGCCGATCGGCACCGTCGAGACCACGCTCGGCAACACCCGCGTCCCCGAGCCGTTCGCGGCCGGCGAGACGCCCACCGGCAGCTACGCGGCCTTCGTCGTCGCGCAGGCGTTCCGCGAGACGAACCCGAAGATCGACGTGGCGATCCAGAACGCGGGCGGCGTGCGGACCGAGTTCCTCTCCGGGCCGTTCACCGTCGGCGACGCCATCGCCGCCCTGCCGTTCTCGAACACGATCGTCATGCTCGAGATGACCGGCGAGTCGATCGTGAAGGTGCTCAACCAGGCCGCCCACTACGCACTGAACACCGGCTCCACCGGTGCCTTCCCCTACGCGGCCGGCCTGCGGTACGACGTCGACCTCGCGGGTGACGAAGACGCCGTCATCGTGAACGTCGAGGTTCAGGACCGGGAGTCGGGCGCCTGGGGCCCGGTCGAACCCGAGCGCGTCTACACCGTCGCCACCAACTCCTTCACGGCGCTCGGCCGCGACAACTACCTGGAGTTCGCCGCGGTGCGCGAGGCGAACCCGGCCGCGTTCGAGGACACCTACATCAACTACTTCCTGCCGCTCAAGCAGTACATCCAGCGGCTGGATGGTGGGGTGCTGCCGCCGATCGACGTGGCGGAGTACTCGTTGAAGTCGGTCGTCGACTGAGCAGCTGACCGGTTCGTCGACCTCGGATCGGCCGCGGCTTCGGGTCGCGGCCGATCCTGTTGTCTTGGGGGCGCGGGGCGGCGGGGATTCGCGTGGGCATTGGGATCGCCGCGGTTGCTGGGTCGCGCTCGGTCCGCCGCCGCGGCGACCTGGCAACGGTCCACGAGAACGTCAGCGGTACAGGGGGAGCCGGCGCTCGACGTGGGAGAGGGCGCGATCGGCGGCCCGCCGCACCCGGCCGTCGTCGTCCTCGAGCGCCGTGCGCAGCGGCGGCAGGGCGAACTCGCTGCCGGTCCGCCCCAGCGCCCTGGCCGCCGCGGCGCGGACGCGCGGGTGGAGGTCGTTCAGCAAGTTCGCGGGCTCGTCGTCGTAGCCGTCCGCCGCCAGCTGCCCGAGCGCGCGGGCGGCGGCCATGCGGACGCGCCAGTGCGGGTCCCCGAAAGCGTCGACGAGGGGGGCCGCCGCGTCCTCGTCGCCCATCCTTGCACGGTCGGGGTCGAGAGCGGGGAGCCGGCAGTCCGGGTCACCACCGGTCTGGTACGGAGGACCGGCGACGGCAGCGTAGCCGCGGAGGGCCGGATCGTCGGCAGCGGCGATCGCCGCCTCGCCCGACCCGTCGGCGCGATGGTTCGCTGCCTGCTCGGGGGTACCGTCGCGGCACTCGGCGCCGCCACGACGGCGGTCGTCGTCCGCGACGCCGAGCGCTTTGGGTGCGGCTACCTGGGGCCGTTCGTGCCCGGCACGACCAAGTCCATCGCGCCGAGGTCGAGTCGGGCGAAGTCGCGTCGATTGAGCGTCGCGAGCGCCCGCGCGCCCGCGGCCTGGGCGCAGGCGGCCACGTGGGCGTCGTGGGCGATCCCACCGACGAGCCCGCGCTGCGCCAGGTTCCGCACCACGGACCAGACGGCGTCGTCGGGCAGCGAGACCACGATCGCGTGGCCGTCGAACGTGTCGCGCAGGAGCCCTTCGGCGACGTCCACGCGGAGCCGCCAGGGTGGCGGCAGCCGCGTCAGGACGGCGTAGGCCTCGAAGAGCACGGGCGCGGGCAGGATCGCGCCGCCGGGGCGGGCGAGGGCGTCGTCCACGGTGCGGCGCGCCGCCTCGTGGTGCTCGTGCGCGCCCAACAGGGCGGCCACCACCACGCTGGTGTCGAGGGCGACCGCGTTCATCGCTCGGCGCGCAGCGCGTCGATCGTGGCCTGCACGTCGGCGGTGCGGAGTGTCGGCGTCGGCGCGTCCGGTCGCGCGACCCACACGTGGCCGTGGCGCTCGAGGCGCACCTCGGCCGGCGGCACCTCGAGCTCGATGCGGCCGTCGCGCAGCGTCGCCTCGACCGTTCCGCCCGGCACGATGCCGGCGGCGTCGCGCAGGGCCTTCGGGATGACGACGCGGCCGGCGGCGTCGATGGGAATGCGCATGGTAGAAGAATACCATGCATCTCGGCATCCACATCCCGTAGGTGACCCAGGGCGGTGAACCGCTGGCTCTTCCGGCGACGTGCGAGGGTCGGCCATGCCCGAGCATGCTCTGCGGGGCGGTCGGTGGGGCTTGCCTGCGGGGGTTGGTGCCTGGAGCGACCCGGTCCGTGCCCAGGCGGACGAGCCTCGCCGCGTTCGAGGAGATCACGGACGAGTCGAACGACACGGTCGCGGTGGCCCTAGCGGGGGGGGCGCCTTGGCCCACCCGTTCCGGTCGCTGCCGCGGCGTCTAGGGTGGTGGCACGTTCGGGCACGCCCGTCGCGGTCGATGCTCGCGCGTGGCGGAGCGCTCCGCGGCGCGGCGCCGCCGCGGGCCGGAGCCGATCGAGGACTTCGAGGTCGGCACGAGCGAGGGGCCACGCCGGCTCTCCAGCCTGTTCGGCGCGCACGACGACCTGCTGCTCGTTCACAACATGGGGCGCTCCTGCGCGTACTGCACGCTGTGGGCGGACGGCTTCGTCGGCCTGCTGCCGCACCTGGCGCGGCGGTCGGCGGTCGCGCTGCTGACGCCGGATCCGCCGGAGGTGCAGCGTGCGTTCGCCGCGTCGCGCGGCTGGCCGTTCGCGATGGCGTCCGACCCGACGCGGACCGTGACGCGGGCGTTGGGGTTCGCGACCGAGGCGGGCTCCTCATTGCCGGGGGTGTCGGCGCTGCGCCACGCCCGCCGAGACCCGCGCGCAG
>JAABTL010000059.1 GCA_011389865.1 Trueperaceae bacterium | reverse complement strand
CAGCCGGCCGCGGCCGGTGGTGACGTTGGTGCCGAGGTAGGCCATGGTGGCGCGTTCGGCCATGGGGGCGTCGTCGGCCACGTCGGCGTCGGCGTCCTTCTCGGCCGCCTGCGACTCGCCGGTGAGGGCCGCCTCCTGCGTCTGCAGGCGGGCGCTCTCGGCCAACCGTCCGTCCGCTGGGACGCGGTCGCCCTCGCCGAGCAGCACCACGTCGCCCCGCACGATGCCCTCGGCGTCGATCGTGCGCTCCTGGCCACCCCGCACGACCCGCGCCGAGGGCGCGGCCTGCTTGCGTAGCGAATCGATCGCCTGCTCGGCCCGCATCTCGGTCAAGAAGCCCACCGCGGCGTTGATGACGATGACGACGAGGATGGCGAAGCCCTCGATCGTCTCGCCGAACAGGAAAGCAACGGCGGCAGCGGCCACCAGGAAGAGCACGATCAGGCTCGTGAACTGGGCCCCCAGGATCGCCCAGGCCGACCGCCCCTCGGGCGACGGGAGCCGGTTGGGGCCGTCGCGTTCGTGACGCTGCGCAGCCTCCTCTTCGGAGAGGCCCCGCTCGACGTCGGTGCCCAGTTCGCGTTCGACCTCGTCGATGGGCAGCGCATGCCAGTCGCTCGCCGTCGCCGGGTCCTCTGCCTCTCGGGAGGGATCGCTCGACGATCGGGCGCGACGTTCGGTCATGGGGAAACGACCCTACGAGCGCGGGTGCCGATGGGCATGAACCCATCGTAGCGCCGCTTCGCGGGAGAACCATGCCCCGAACGCCTGCGAGCCAACTCAGCTGAACCCATACACCAGGTTGACGCGCCCCGCGCGCGACGCGTATCGTGGCTGGCGCACGAAGGGCCTTCCGGGCCCGTAACGGGGTGTAGCGCAGCCTGGTAGCGCACTTGACTGGGGGTCAAGTGGTCGCTGGTTCAAATCCAGTCACCCCGACCAGCTAGACGCCGTCGCGCACGGCTCTGCCATCGAAGCGACTCCGCTCCACCGGGGTCGCTTCTCCCTTGTGGTGTGTCAACGGATGCCCACACCGCGTGGCGATGTCGCGACCGCATCGGCCCCGCCGCCGGCGGCGGGAAGGCGAGCACGGCCTCGGGCTCACCGAGGCGGCGAGGGGCGAGGGGCGATAAGCGTCCGCCGGCCGCGGTTTCCGACGATGCCGGTCCCCGTGTGGCCCGCCCCTCGGGTGTCGCGCCCGCTGGATGAACCGCCCGTACCCCCAACAAGGACTAACGTGAGGAGGCGCACGCGGACCCCTTCCTCGTCCGCGTCGGCCCGATCGCCATCCGATGGGACGAGCGCTCGTCGCCACCCCGATCTCGGAGGGCGGAGGCAACGTCTACGGGGCGTCCTCGGCGTCGTATCGCCGGTCGCAGCGCCCCTCGCGCCGAGGGGGCCCCCACCGTGATCGGACGCCACCCGCCATGCGGTGCGGCGTCACCCACGGGAAGGAGACATCCTGATGTCACGGACCACACCCATCGTCCACTACCCCGAACCGAGGATCAGCCAGTTCCTCTTCGCCTCCAGGACGATGGCACCGTTCTGGACCCTCGTCCGCATCTACCTCGGCTGGCTGTGGCTCACCTCCGGCTGGGGCAAGGTGACCGGCGGAGGTTGGATCGGTGCGGAGGCCGGAGGAGCGGTCCGGGGCTTCCTCAACCGGGCGCTCGAGCTCGCCGGCGGCGAACGGCCGTCGGTGCCCGGTTGGTACGCCTGGCTGATCGAGAACGTGTTCCTGCCGAACGCCGCGCTGATGAGCCACGTCGTGGCGTTCGGCGAGCTTCTGGTCGGCCTCGCCCTGATCGCGGGCTTCCTGACGGGAGCCAGCGCCTTCTTCGGTGGCGCGATGAACGCCGCGTTCCTGCTGGCCGGTACCGTGTCGAGCAACCCCGTCATGTTCATCCTCGCCACCTGGGTCGTCCTCGCCTGGCGTGTCGCCGGCTACTACGGCCTGGACTACTGGGTGCTGCCGCGCATCGGCGCTCCTCACGGGGACCTCGGAGCCGGACGACCCCGTCGCGGCGAAGACGCGTCCGAAAGCCACGGCGGGGGCTGACGGCCGCTCCCGACGCCCGTGTCCATCCGTGCCGCCGTCGGTCGAGCTCTAGCGTGTGCCGCAGCTCGGTCTCCGGCACCTGTTCATGTCGCTCGAACACGCCTCCCATCCCGCGCGGTCATCGCGACAGGGCACGGATCTCATCGCGCAAGGCGATCACCTCGTCTCGAAGGGCGGTCAGTTGTTTGGCCCCCGCCACTTCGGCGTCGATGCTATCGGCGTCGCGGCCGACGAAGAAGGTGGCGAGCGCTGCCGTCACGTAGCCGAAGACACCGAAGGCGTACAGCGCCAGAAAGAGGCACAGTACGCGCCCCTCGGCCGTCTGCGGCCAGTACTGCGAGCCCATCGTCGTCATGATCATGGCCGTCCACCACAGCGACTCGACGTAACTGTCCGGGCCGCCGGGTGCCTCGTTCTCGAAGGCGTACATGCCGGCGGCGCCGGCGAACGTGAACAACAGCGTGAGGACGATCACGTACCCGAAGCCCCGTCGGCCCAGGCTCGCGCCCAGCGCCTTCATCCCGCGGTTGAGCGAACTGACGACGCGGACCAGCCGCAAGCTCCGCCCCGTGCGGGCCAGGCGGAGAAGCCGAAACGCACGGAAGACGCGGAAGAGCCGCAGCGCGGGGATCAGCAGCGAAATGGCGGTCAGCCAGCTACCCTTGAAATAGTCGACCTTGTCCGGGGCCAGGACCAACTTCAGGGCGAAATCGAGAATGAAGACGATCCAGATCATCGTGCCGAGAAAGGAGAACAGCAGACTCTCGCCCCGAATCAGCTCCACGATCAACAGCACCAACCACACGAATGCGAGAACCAGCATCGGCGTTTCCAGCCAGCCCTCGATACGGTGGAGCAGCTCGTATCGCTCCCGTTTCAGCTCCTCGGCGTCCGTGTCCTTCGCGTCAGGACTCTCGTTCGGTCCCGCGCCGCTCATCGGGCGTCCCCAGCGCACCCCACCGCCCGCCACCCAACGGCCGCCGTGCCCATCGCACCTCCGCGCTCCATTGGCTTCATGGTGGGATGATACACGGGCCCGCCCGACGCTCCCCGAGAGATGCGTCCGTCGAACACCCTCGCCCGACGTGCCGACCGTGGTGGCACGCGGCGATCGGACGATGCGGCTGCTGATCCCGGCGTCGCCAGGTCGGCCGCTCTCCAGTCCTGCGGCTCACCGGTTATCGTGTCACGTTCCGGACGCCCCGACGGACCGCCACCGCGCGATCCCGCCGCGACCAGCGTCCACCTGCACGACCACCCCCACGCCCGCCTGGAGGCCCATGACCTCTTCTCAAGCCCGCGGTTACCTCGTCCATCTCTACACGACGTCGGCGCTGCTGTTCGCCGTGCTCGCGATCCAGTGGATCCTCGACGGTCGCTACCAGCTGGCGCTGCTCGCCATGGCGGTCACGGTGCTCATCGACGCGACCGACGGCGCGCTCGCCCGCCGGCACCGCGTCGCGCAGACGGCCCCGCGGATCGACGGGCCGCTGCTCGACAACGTCGTCGACTTCGTCACGTACGTGTTCGTGCCGGTCCTCTTCCTCATGCATGCCGGCCTCCTGCTCCAGCCGACGTGGGCGTTCGCGACGCTGCTGGCGTTCGGCTCGGCGTACGGGTTCTCCCGCACCACCGCGAAGCAGAGCGACGAAGGCTTCTTCGTCGGCTTCCCCTCCTATTGGAACGTGCTCGTGTTCTACGCGTACGTGTTGGACCTCTCGCCCGCGCTGACGACCGCCTGGGTGGTGGGGCTGAGCCTGCTGACGTTCACCGACGTTCGCTTCCTCTACGTCAGCCGCATGCGCAAGGGGCGCCTCCTCCACCTCCTTCTCGGCGGCGCCTGGGGCGTCGCGGCGACGGTCGCGCTGCTCGTCGAGCCCGGCCCGCTGCGCGCCGCCCTCGTGTACGCCTCGTTGGGCTACGTGGTGTTCTACACGGCACACTCGTTCGTGCTCGACCGGCAGGGCCGACGCGGGCGCCGCGCCGACCCGACCCGGCGCGCCGACCTCGTGGACTGAGTGCCCAGCGCCGGACGAGCGACACCGCCTACCGGACCCCGGCTCGCCAGACCAGGCGAGCGCGGGCCGCGCCTGCGGGTGGCGTTCCGTGTCCTCGCGCTCATCATCTGGTCGCTCCTCCTCGCCGCCTTCTGGCAGGGTGCGCAGCAGGCCGACGCCGGGCCGCTCGACTACCTGCTCGCCAGCATCGAGAACCTGGCCACCCGCCCGTGGGCGCCCGCGGGCGTGCTCGCGCTCTACCTCATCCGTCCCCTGCTGCTGGTGCCGATCACGGTCGTCAACCTCGCGTCCGGCTTCGTTCTAGGCGCCCTGCCCGGACTGGCGCTCGCCATGACCGGCACGCTCGCCTCCGCCTCGATGGGGTACGGCATCGGACGGCTGCTCGGCACCGTCGGGCTGGCAGGCGACCTGATCGGGCGCTGGCCGCTGCTGGGCACGCTGCGGCGCCGCAGCTTCGAGAGCGTGGTCGCCGGCGGGCTGATGTACCTCCACGCCGACGCCGTCAACCTGCCGGCGGGGCTGATGCGAATCCGCTTCCCGGTCTTCCTCGCCGGCATCGCGGTGGGCAACACGCTGACGATGACCTCGGCCGTCCTCGCGGGTGCGTCGGTCGAGGGCAGCCTCGTGGAGGCCACGGTGGCGGTCGACGGCACGACGCTGTGGTTCGCCCTCGGCCTCTTCGCCGTAAGCCTGGCGCTGGCGTCGTGGCTGCGGCGGCGCAGCCCGACGCACGGGGCCGTGCCGCGCTGACCAGCCGTAAGAGTTCCGCAAGCGGTGTTTCTCACAATGGAGACAGCGCGCTTCGAAGCCCGGCCAGCGAATGGGCGCGACGACCGGGCTGAGCGCACCCCGCGACGGGTGATGGGCGGCTACCGCAGAACGGCGGCAAGCACCCGCACCCTCCAGGCGCCCCAGGACGAACGCGGAGACGTTCGGAGGCGATGAACCGAGGATCCCCATGTGGGCATCAAGGGACTCGGGGAGCCAGTGATGCAACCGGCCGAATGGAGCTTGCATTGCCCGATGACCCGCGAAGGGCGTACGCCGCACGTCGATCGTCGCTCATCGCACGCGGGCACGGCAGGCGACACCGACAACGTGTTGCATCCCGACCAGACTAGGGAGTGCTTCGGATGCGTACACTCGAGCTCTCGAAGGTCGTGGCGCTGAGCCTGGCGTTGGTCGCCCCCCTGGGGGGCGCACGGGCCCAGAGCGCGGGCAGCCACCGCGTCTCGGTCGCGATTCCCGTCGTCCTGCGGCTCCGGCTCGACGACGGCCACCTGGCCCCAGAGGGCGCGATCGACGTCGAGGTCTACGCTCGTGCCGGCGTCACCACCATCGACCCGGGCACCACGCGGGTCGCGGTGCGGGCCAACACCACCTGGCACCTCGACGCACGCTTCCGCGCGGACACCGGCAGCGAGGCGCTGCGGTTGACCGGGCGCCTCGGCGACGGCCCTTGGCTCGAACTGTGCGATGGCGCACGCCTCGTCACCGGCGATGCGACCCGCGACTGGACGGTCTTCGAAGTGGCATACGGGGTGGCCGATGTCCTTTCTGATGGACGCTACTGGGGAACCGTCGTCTACACCCTGACGCGACCGTAGCCGCGTGTGCGACGCGTCGCGTGAGGTTCTTCACGCCGCCGAGGACCCCCCCGGCGGTGTAAGGAACCTCACGCCCCTGTCGGCCCGAAAGTAAGGCCGCCGTAAGAATCCAACTGCGAGACTCCGGCCATCGAAACGGGGGGCCGCCAAACCACGTCCTGCGGCCATCACCCCCTTCGGACGCGATGAACTCCAGCCCGTACGTGGGCGCTTGGGTTGGAGGGAGCGAGTAGCGCAACCACCAGAAGGCACAGGAGATCCCCTCATGAAGAAGTACCTGACCGCCACGCTCGCCATGTTCGTCCTCGGTGCGTTCGGGGTGGTGTACGGGCAGCCATTCACCAGCAGCGCCAATCACCAAGTCACCGTCACGATCCCCGAGGTCGTCACGATCCGCTTCACGAACGGCACGAGCCGGGCCCCCGTCACCTCCAACGTCAACCTCGCATTCGCGCCGACCGCCGACCAGGCGAGCGACGGCGGCGACTTCCAGGCGAGCAACCTCGCGAGCCGTGGTTGGGACGACGTCCAGGTCTTTCAGAACCGCGAGAGCACCTGGAGCGTCTCATTCGCGATGATCGACCCAACCGAAGGCTTCGATTGGGCCTCGATC
>JAABTL010000058.1 GCA_011389865.1 Trueperaceae bacterium | reverse complement strand
CGACGAGGAGCCCGATCCCGGCGCCCGCGACGCCTGCGCCGCCTACTACCTGCGCGGCGAGCGGCTGTGGCAGATCGTGCGCCCCGGCGCGCTCGTCGTGCCCGACGTCCCGCGGTCGCCCTCGTCGATCTACGGCGGGAGCGACCGGCGCCCGTGGCTGGTGCTCGGCGAGACCGACCTGGGCGACCTGCTCGCCGCCCCGCTCAACGAGGCCTCCAACCCGAAGTGGTGGACGCCGGTGGTGGCGCGCGCCGCGCTCGCCTTCCCCGGCAGCGTCAAGGACGCCGCGGTGGAGCTCGCGCACGTCTGGAGCCTGCCGGCGTCACTCGCACCGGTGGGCGAGGTGACGCCGCTCGGCCGCGGCGCGGTGGAGCGGGCGGTTCGGGCGTACGTGACGGGTTGATGGGCCTGCGTGAGGCGCGCAGCCTACCGCCGGTTCGCGCGCTCGATCCGCTGCAGGCGGTCCTCCGCGAACCCGGCCTCCCGGAGGACCCCGACGATGAAGGCGGTCTTCGCGGCCACGTAGCCGTCGATGTCGTGCGTGAAGGTACGCGCCAGGCGCTTCTTGAGCTCCCCATACGCGCTCGCGAGCTGCGGATGGCGGCGCAGTTGCTCGCGAAGCGCGAGGTGGTTCGCCAGGGCCGGGCTGTCGGGCGGGCAGACGTAGAGGTGGTGGTCGGGCGACCCGGGCGGCGGCGCGAAAGCCTCGCGGCCGTCGATGCCGAGGTCGCCCAGGTGCGCATAGCCCAACGACCCCAGGCGGGCGATGGCGACCGGTAAGGCCTCGCCCGATCGCAGCACGACGTCGAGATCGATCACCGGCTTGGCGGCGAGGCCCGGCACCGAGGTGCTGCCGACGTGCTCGATCGCGACGGCGACGTCGGCGACGACGGGCCAGACACGCGCGCGGAGCCGCTCGAACGCCGCCGGCCAGGCCGGGTCGTAGTCGGCGACCGTGATCGTGCGCATGGGGCCGATCGTACGCGCTGGCGGCGGCATCGCGCGCGACCGAGGCGGTAGCGTGGTGCGATGCCCCCCGTCCCCTGGCCAGAGTTCCTCGCTCAGACCCACTTCGCCGACCCGGCTACGTTGCTGGCCGGGCTCGCGGCGGTGGTGTTGGTGGGCCTCTCCAAGGGCGGCCTGGGCGGGGCGTTCGCGCTCATGGGGGTGCCGGTGCTGGCTCTGGTGATGCCGCCGGTGCAGGCCGCGGCGCTGCTGCTGCCGCTGCTGCTGATGATGGACGCGGTCGGCCTGTGGACCTGGTGGGGCCAGTTCGATCGGGCCACGCTCGTGTCCATGCTGCCGGCGGCGGCGGTCGGGATCGGGGTGGGGGGCCTCACGGCCGCCGTGACCCCGGAGGCGCTGGTCCGCCTGCTCGTGGGCGTCGTGGCGCTGGCGTTCGTGGCGCGCTCCCTGCGACCGGTCGCCGCCGGCGCCGGCACGGCGCCGTCCCGCTTCTCCGCCTGGTTCTGGGGTGGCCTGGCGGGCTTCACCTCCTTCGTCGCGCACGCCGGGGGCCCGCCCTACCAGGTCCACACGCTGCCGCTGCGCCTCGACCCGCGCATCTACACCGGCACCGCCGTGATCTTCTTCGCCGTGGTGAACGTGGTGAAGGTGATCCCGTACGCGGCGCTGGGCCAACTCGACGGCCGCACGCTGCTGTCGGCGGTCGTGTTGCTGCCCCCGGCCGTCGTGGCGGTGCTGATCGGGGCCGCGCTGGTGCGGCGCATGAGGCCCGGCGTGTTCTACCCGTTCATGATCGCGATGGTCGCGCTGGTGGGGTTGCGGCTGGTCTACGACGGGTTGCGCGGCCTCTGGTAGACGGGCGCCGCCCGACCGTGACCGGTCGGCACGCGTCCGGGGCCCGGCGTCCCCGCCCCGTCGCATAGGCTGGCGCCAGGGGCGGCGGCGTTCGGCCGCCGCGATCGGCCCAGCAGAGTACCGAGGTGATGACGGTGGAGAAGCTCGTCGAGTGCGTGCCGAACATCAGCGAGGGCCGGGACCGCGGCGTCATCGACGCGGTGACGGCCGTGATCGAGGAGGTCGGCGGGGTCCGCCTGCTGGACGTCGCCCCCGGCGCCGACACCAACCGCACGGTGATCACCTTCATCGGCCCGCCCGACGGCGTCGCCGAGGCGGCTTTCCGGGTCGTGCGGCGCGCCGGCGATCTCATCGACATGCGTCGGCACCGGGGCGCCCACCCCCGCCACGGCAGCACCGACGTGTGCCCCTTCGTGCCCGTCCGCGGCGTGAGCATGGACGACTGCGTGGCGATCGCCCGCGGGGTCGGCCGGCGGATCGGCGAGGAGCTGGGCTTCCCGGTCTACCTCTACGAGGCGGCCGCCACCCGCGACGACCGCCGCAACCTCGCGACCGTGCGCAAGGGCGAGTACGAGGCGCTGGCCGAGAAGCTCGGCACCGAGGCGTGGCGGCCCGACCACGGACCGAACGAATGGAACGAGCGCGCCGCCCGGTCCGGCGCCATCAACGTCGGCGCGCGCGGCTTCCTGGTGGCCTACAACGTCAACCTCAACACGCGCCAGAAGCGGATCGCGAGCCAGATCGCCCTGGACATCCGCGACGCCGGGCGCGCGAAGCGCGACGAGGCCGGGAAGGTCGTCAAGGACGCCGACGGCAGGAGCGTCCTCGTGCCCGGGCCGTACCGGCTGGCGGCCTGCAAGGCGGTCGGCTGGGTGCTGCCCGAGTTCGACCGCGCCCAGGTGTCGATCAACCTCGTCGACACCGCGGTCACCAAGCCGCACGAGGCCTTCGAGGCCTGCCGCGCGAGCGCCCGCGACCGCGGCGTGCGCGTGACCGGCAGCGAACTGGTGGGCCTGATCCCCGAGGGCGACCTGCTCGCCGCCGGGAAGCACTTCCTGAGGCAGGCGGAGCAATCGCCGGGCATCCCCCGGCGCATGATCGTGGAGACCGCGGTGCAGAGCCTCGGCCTGCGCGAGCTCGGAACGTTCGATCCGGCCGAGCGGGTCATCGAGTACCGGGCCGGCCTGGTCGACGGTCCGCTCGTCTCGATGACGGGGCGACGGTTCGTCGACGAGCTGTCCACCGACTCGCCGGCCCCCGGCGGCGGCTCGGTCGCCGCCTTGGCGGTCGCCCAGGCGGCCGCGCTGGTGGCGATGGTCGGCAACCTCACCGTCGGCAAGAAGGGCTACGAGGGCGTGCGTGAACGCGTCATGGCCATCGCCGAGGAGGCCCAGGAGCTCAAGGACGCCCTGCTGGACGCGATGGACCGCGACACGGCGGCCTTCGAGCGGGTCATGTCGGCCTTCGGCCTGCCCAAGGCGACCGACGAGCAACGCGCGGTCCGCGACCGGGCCATCGCCGAGGCGACGCGCGAGGCGACGCGGGTGCCGCTCTCCGTGCTCGAGCGCGCGGCACGGGTGATCGAGCTGGCGGCCGAGATCGGCCAGATCGGCAACGCCAACAGCCTCTCGGATGCCGGCGTGGCCGTGCTCTGCGGGGCCGCGGGCGGCGAGGGCGCGTACTACAACGTGCTGATCAACCTCGCCGCCCTGGCCGAGCTCGACGCGAGCGACCAGCCCGAGTTCGCGGCGCAGGCGCGCCGGCGGGCCGCGGAGCTGATGGGAGCCTGTGAAGAGAACGCCCATGCCGCGAGACGGGCCATCCGCGGGAGGCTCGAGACGGCGCTCTGACGCCGCCCGGCGATCACCATCGACCGCCCGCGCGGGTCCTCTTGTGCGCGACGGTTCAGCGGCCGCGCACGGCGCGTCGGCGTCGGCCGAAACCGAGGCGGGCGCCGCGCTCGTCCTGCGGGTAGCGCGAGATCAGCACGACCAGCGCCACCAGGATGAGGGTCTGGACGACGCGCAGCGTGATCCCCCAGAACTCGTAGGGGGGCGTGCGGTCCTCCGCCACGCCGACGTAGGCGAAGATCGTGAAGACCTGGAAGAAGGCGCCCAGCGCCCACAGCAGCATCCGCTCGCTGACGAGGATGACGACCGCGCCGAACAGGAACGCCGCCGCCGCAGGGATGCCGAACCACAGCAGGCTGGGGTCCGACGGGCCGGCCTCGACCACCTGCAGGACCTCGAACCCGATCAGCAGGTAGACGACGGCCGCGGCCGTCGCCAGGCCGGCGGTCGCGACGCGCAGGGCGCGCAGGTAGCCGGGGATTGGGGCACGCGGGGCGCGGGTCGGGGTGGTCAACGTGGCTCCTCCTCGCATCCGTGCGGCGTCGCCATCTGCCATGGGACGTGGTCCGTGGCGGGCGACCCCCCATGCTATGGCTTGAGCGTCCCCGGTGCGAGCGCAGCCACGCCGCGCCCGCCACGGATATCCTGGACCCGACCCGCACGAAGCGCGCCCGGGTGGCACGACGCGGGGCGAGGGACGCACGCCCTCGCTGCACGTCGCCGATGGAGCGTTCGTCGTCCTGGAGGTACCCGTGGAGCAGACCGAGCGATCGATCGCGCAGTGGCAGGAACTGATGGAGACCGGTGCCGTGAGTGCCGTCGAGATCGTCGAGCACTACCTTGCGCGCATCGACGCCATCGATCGCGGCGGCCCGACCCTGCGGTCGGTCCTCGAGGTCAACCCCGACGCCGTCGCGATCGCCGCCGAGCTCGACGACGAGCGCCGCCGGTCGGGCCCGCGCGGCCCGCTGCACGGCATCCCCGTGCTGCTCAAGGACAACATCGACACGGGCGACCGCCTGACGACGACCGCGGGCTCGCTGGCGCTCGAGGGCCACCGGGCGCCTCGCGACGCGTTCCTGGTGGCGCGGCTGCGGGCGGCCGGTGCCGTCATCCTGGGGAAGACCAACCTGAGCGAGTGGGCGAACGCGCGCTCCACGCGCAGCTCGAGCGGCTGGAGCAGCCGCGGCGGCCAGACGCGCAACCCGTACGCGCTCGACCGCAACCCCTGCGGGTCCAGTTCCGGCTCCGGCGTGGCCGTCGCCGCCGACCTGGCGGCCGCCGCCGTCGGCACCGAGACCGACGGCTCGATCGTCTGCCCGGCGTCGGTCAACGGCGTCGTCGGGGTCAAGCCCACCCTCGGTCTGGTGAGCCGCGCCGGCATCATCCCGGTCGCAGGGTCGCAGGACACCGCCGGCCCCATGGCCCGCACCGTCGCCGACGCCGCGATCCTGCTCTCGGCGATGGCGGGCGCCGACCCCGACGACGCCGCCACCGGCGGGGCCGACGCGCATGCGGCCGACTACCGCGCGTTGCTCGATGGGAACGCCCTAGGCGGCGCACGGCTGGGCGTCGTGCGCTCGTGCTGCGGCCGGCACGAGGGCGCCGACGCGGTGTTCGAGCGCGCCGTCGAGACGCTGCGCGAGCTCGGCGCCGAGATCGTCGACGGCGTGGACCTCGGCGGGATCGCCGCGGTCCGCGAGCATGAGATGCGGGTGATGCGCGCCGAGCTCAAGGCGGGGATCGACGCCTACCTGCGCGAGCGGCCGGACGCGCCGGTGCGCAGCCTCGCCGACGTCATCGCCTTCAACGCCCGGCACGCCGACCGCGTGATGCCGTTCTTCCGCCAGGAGTTCCTCGAGATGGCCCAGGCGGAGGCCGGTCTGGACGACCCGGTGTACCTCGAGTCGCTCGCGGCCTGCCGGCGCATCGCCCGCGACGAGGGCATCGACCTGGCGCTGCGCGAGCAGCGGCTCGACGCGCTCATCGCGCCCACCGGCACGCCCGCCTGGGTGACCGACCCGATCGACGGCGATCGCCTGCTGGGCCTGTGCTCGTCGCCGGCGGCGGTCGCCGGCTACCCGCACGTCACCGTGCCCGCCGGCTTCGTGCACGGGCTGCCCGTCGGCCTGTCGCTCTTCGCCGGGCCGTACCAGGAGGGCAGGCTGCTGGCGTACGCGCACGCCTTCGAGCAGGCGGCGGACGCGCGCCGGCCGCCGACCTTCCCGGAGCGCGTGGTGTGACGCGGGACGGCGAGGCGCTCACGAACGCGAACGGGCCCGGCATCGTCGTCGCCTAGGCGGCGCGCTGGTTCGAGCGCACCCGCGCGCGCACGGTCCGACTCGATGACGTCGGGCACGACCTGCAGGAGGAGGCGCCCGAGCGGCTGGCGGACGAGGGCCACGGCTGCACGCGCGCCCGCTTCGACGCTCAATCGACGTCGATCTCGAGTTCGAAGCGTCCGGGCCCGTCGAGCTCCAGTTCGAACTCCAGCTCCAGATCGCCGCGCACGTACTCCGCCTCGATCTCGTCGGACTCGATCTCGAGCGTCACGCGTCGCCAGCCCATGGCGACGAGCTGCTCGTGGAAGTCCCGGTACACGGCCACGAGGCTCGCGGAGGCCTCGAACAGCGTCTCGGAGTCGCGGCCGTCGAACGACGTCTCCACGATGCGCGAACCGGGGAAGGCGCGCAGGTCGAGGTACCGGTTGATCACGGCTTCGCGTTCACCGCCGACCTGGATGCTGCCTGGGCCGGCGGTGCGACCGGGTGCAGGCTCGGGCGTGAACGTGACGGTGCATCCCGCCGCCAGGACGGCCGCGGTCGTGAGGACGAGAACGTTCCGTAGGGTGCTCATGACTTGAGCGTACCGCCTCCGGGTAAGCACCGGACAAGCGCCAGCCCGCCAACCGTCCGGGGTCGGCGGCGCCTCTCGGATTCAGGTGCGCTTCAGCCACGACCCGTACGAATGCTGCAGGCGAGCACGCTTCTCTCGCGGCGAACGAGCTCTGGACGCTGCGTGGCGGTCGGGGGCCGCCACGCAGCGCCCCCGTTGTCCGCTGGCTTACCCCGTGTACCTACCCTTCCATGACCGGTGCGAGTCCACCGCCGCTTGCACCCATCGCGCGACAGGAGTCGAACGTGCGCACGTCGACGGACTGCCGGTGTGGTCGGTCGCGTGCTTCGTGGTGCCGTCGCCCTACCGCGGCCGCGGCGTCGCGCGGGCACGACTACATGCTGCCGTCGAGCACGCCGAGTCGCATGGCGCGGTGGCGGTGGCCGAGCTGACGGGATTGCGCAGCCCTGTACGCAGCTCGACGGCTTCCAGCCCGGCCTGATGGCGGCTGTGCTCGACCGCGCACCCGACGGTGCCCTGGTGCGCATGTCCGGCGTCATGAGCGTGGTGCTGCAGGGCGGCACCGTCCGCCCGGGCGACGCGATCCGGGTGGAGCTGCCGGCCGACCCGCATCGCGGGCTCGAACCCATGTGAGGAGCGTGCGCCCTAGTAGCCGCCG
>JAABTL010000005.1 GCA_011389865.1 Trueperaceae bacterium | reverse complement strand
AGCCCCAACTCATCCAGGCCGCGTCGATCATGACGATGTTGATCCCGCTCACGATCTTCTTCTTCGCCCAGCGCTTCTTCATGCAGGGCGTGGTGATCACCGGGGTCGACAAGTGAGGGTGCCCCCGCGACGGCACTGACCGTCGCGGGCCCCCACCTACCCCGGAACCACTTCCCGCCTCTTCGACCCCACGAAGGACGTCACACCACCATGTCCCATCCGGTCATCGGCCACGGCCATCGCCCCCACGCGCCGGCCGGCGCCGCGGTCGAGGGCGGAACCGTCACCCTCGCCGGCGAGCCCTACCACCGCATCCGCTACGTAGACGCGATGCCGCCGTTCCTCATGAGCGTCGTCAGCGCCTCGGACCTGTGGATGTTCGTATCCAGCAACGGTGGGCTCACCGCCGGGCGCGTCGACGCCGACGCGGCGCTGTTCCCGTACACCACGGTCGACCGCCTGACCGAGAGCGTCGACCACACCGGGCCCAAGACGCTCCTGTGGGTGACCCGCGGCGGCCGCCGGGCCCTGTGGGAGCCGTTCTCCGACCGAGGGTGCGGCGCCTACCGCGTGGAGCGCACCCTCTACAAGAGCGCGCTGGGCCACGCGGTCGTCTTCGAGGAGCTCAACGTCGACCTCGGGCTCGCCTTCCGTTTCGGCTGGCGCGGCAGCGACGCCTTCGGCTGGGTCCGCACCGCCGAGTTGACCGAGACGGCGTCCGAGCCCTGCGCCGTCGAACTGCTCGACGGCCTGCAGAACCTGCTACCGGCCGGCGTGACCGCGGCGATGCAGGGAGGCATGAGCAACCTGGTCGACGCCTACAAGCGCAGCGAGCTCGAGCCCCGCACCGGCATCGGTCTGTTCGCCCTGAGCTCGATCATCAGCGACCTGGCGGAGCCCAGCGAGGCCTTGCGCGCGACCACGGTCTTCGCGCTCGGCCTCGAGGGGGCGCGCCACCTGCTCTCATCGGCGCAGCTCGAGCGCTTCCGGCGCGGCGAGGCACTCGTTCCCGAGGCCGACGTGCGCGGCCGCCGCGGCGCGTACTTCGCGCACGCCGACCTGAGCCTGTCGCCCGGCGAGACACGTCGCTGGCGGCTGGTGGCCGACGTCGGTCAGGACCACGCGCGGGTGGCTGCGCTGGTGAACGGCCTGGCCAGCGGCGACCTCGAGCAGCGCCTGGAGGACGACCTGCGCCGCAGCGGCGAGGAGCTCGCCGCGATCGTCGCCACCGCCGACGGCTTCCAGTGGACGAACGACCAGGCCACCTGCGATCACCACCTGGCCAGCGTGCTCTTCAACGTCATGCGCGGCGGCGTGTTCGTGGACGACGACCGCGTCGAGCGCGCCGACCTCGTCGACTTCGTGCGCACGCGCAACCGCGCGCTGCTCGAGGCCCAGCGCGGCTTCTTCGATGCCCTGCCGGCGACCCTCGCGTACCACGAGCTGGTGGCGCGTGCCGGCGAGGAGGGCTCGCCCGACCTCGAGCGGCTCTGCCGCGCGTACCTGCCGCTCGCCTTCAGCCGCCGCCACGGCGACCCCAGCCGCCCCTGGAACCGCTTCACGATCAACGTCCGCCACGGCGACGGCCGCTTGCGGCTCGACTACCAGGGCAACTGGCGCGACATCTTCCAGAACTGGGAGGCGCTCGCGCACGCGTTCCCCGGGTTCGTGAACGGGATGATCGGCGTCTTCCTCGGCGCGACCACCGCCGACGGCTACAACCCCTACCGCGTGACCCGCGACGGCGTCGAGTGGGAGGTTCCCGAGCCGGGCCACGCGTGGGCCAACATCGGCTACTGGAGCGACCACCAGATCGTCTACCTGCAGAAGCTGCTGGAGATCTCGGTGCGCTTCGACCCGAGCGCGCTCGACGCGCTGCTCGAGCGCCGCATCTTCAGCCACGCGAACGTGCCCTACCGCATCGCGCCCTACGCGGCGATGCTCGACGACCCGTACGACACGATCGAGTTCGACGGCGCCCTCGACCGCCGCATCGCGGCGGCCGTGGCCGCCGAGGGCACCGACGCGCGCCTGCTCAAGGGCACGGACGGCGCGATCGTCCACGTGTCGATGGCCGAGAAGCTGCTCCTGCTGCTGCTCGTCAAGCTGGCCAACCTCGTTCCCGAGGGCGGCATCTGGATGAACACCCAGCGTCCCGAATGGAACGACGCCAACAACGCCCTGGTCGGCAAGGGGCTCTCGGTCGTGACCACCGCCTACCTCTACCGCAGCGTCGTCTTCCTGCAGGGGCTGCTCGCCGGGCGCGACCTCGTCGTGTCACACGAGGTGCAGGTGTTCTTCGACGCCGTCCTCGCGGGGCTCCGGGCCCACGAGTCGGCGCTGGCGGGCGCGTTCGACGACCGCCGCCGGCGCGTCTTCATGGACGAGCTCGGCGCGGCCGGGAGCGACTACCGCCGGTCCCTCTACGAGCGCGGCCTCGGCGGCGCACGGAGCGAGCTCGACGCCGCGTCGCTGTCCAGCTTCCTGGGGCTCGCCCGGGCCTACCTGGAGCACACGCTGCGGGCCAACCGACGCGCCGACGCGCTGTACCACGCCTACAACGTGCTGGCCCTCGACGCCGGGCGCGCGACCGTCCACCACCTCGTCGAGATGCTCGAGGGGCAGGTCGCCGTTCTCTCGTCCGGCCTGCTGAGCGCGGACGAGGCGCTCGAGCTGCTGGCGAGCCTGCGCCGCAGCCGTCTCTACCGGGCCGACCAGCACAGCTACCTGCTCTATCCGGACCGCGATCTGCCCGGGTTCCTGGCCAAGAACACCGTCCCGCGCGAGCGGCTCGACGGCTCGTCGCTCCTCTCGGCCCTGATCGCCGCGGGCGACACGCGCATCGTCGTGCAGGACGAGAACGGCGACGTGCACTTCCACGGCGGCTTCCGCAACGGCAAGGGCGTGCGGCATGCCCTGGCCGAGCTCGCCGGCGAGGACCGCTGGGCCGCGCTGGTGGCGGCCGAGGGCGGCGCTGTCGCCGCGCTGTTCGAGGAGCTCTTCGACCACGCCTCGTTCACCGGCCGCTCCGGCACCTTCTTCGCCTACGAGGGCCTGGGCAGCATCTACTGGCACATGGTCTCCAAGCTCATGCTGGCCGTGCAGGAGTGCTACGTGCGGGCGCGCGACGCCGGCGAGCCGCGAGCCAAGCTCGCCGCGCTCGCGACCGCCTACGACGACGTGCGCGACGGCCTCGGGTTCCACAAGCCGCCCGAGGTCTTCGGCGCCTTCCCGACCGACCCGTACTCGCATACGCCCGCCCACGCCGGCGCCCAGCAGCCCGGGATGACCGGTCAGGTCAAGGAGGACGTCCTGGCGCGCTGGGGTGAGCTAGGCGTCGAGGTGCGGGACGGCCGGCTCGGCTTCGCGCCGACGTTGCTGCCTCGCGAGGAGTTCCTCACGGAGGCCGCGGCGCCGGTGGCGCGCGCGGTGGGCGGGGACGAGCCGCTGGCGCTGCAACCCGGTACCCTGGCGTTCACCTTCTGCCAGGTGCCGGTGGTCTACCGGCTGACCGACGGCGACGCCCGCGTCGAGCTGACGGGGCGCGACGGCACGACGCGCGTCTTCGACGGCGCTTTCCTCGACGCCGCCGGCAGTCGCGAGGTGTTCGCGCGACGCGGCACGGTGGCGCGCATCGAGGTGGCGGTTCCCGCGACGTCGCTCGTGGTCCGCGAGGTCGTGGGATCGTGAGCGGCGCGCTCCTCGACCCCCGCACCCGGGCGCCCGCTCGCGCACGGGCCGACGCACTCCTCGCGCGCATGACGCTGCGCGAGAAGATCGGCCAGATGACGCAGGCCGAGAAGAACAGCGTCACCCCCGACGACGTCCGCGAGCACGCCCTGGGGTCCGTGATCTCCGGCGGCGGCGGCAACCCCGAACCCAACACGCCCGCGGCGTGGCGCGACATGGTCGTCGGCTTCCGACGCGCCGCGGCCGAGAGCCGCCTCGGCATCCCGTTGCTCTACGGCGTCGACGCCGTCCACGGGCACAACAACGTCGTGGGCGCCACGATCTTCCCGCACAACGTCGGACTCGGCGCCGTCGGCGACGCCGACCTCGTCCGCCGCATCGGCCGCGCCACCGCGGTCGAGGTGGCGGCCACCGGCGTGCGCTGGAACTTCGCCCCGGCCGTCAGCGTGCCCGTCGACGTGCGCTGGGGCCGCACCTACGAGGGCTACGGCCAGGACCCCGAACTCGTGGGCCGCCTCGCGGCCGCCTACGTCGAGGGCCTGCGCGGCGACCGCTGGGACGCCCCGGACGCCGTGCTGCCGTCCGTCAAGCACTACCTGGCCGATGGCGCCGCCCGCCATGGCTCCTCTACGCGCTGGGACCGGGCGGCAGTGAAGAGCGTCGCCGACGACCCGACGCTCGCCAACGCCGGACCGGCGGCCGAGTTCCTGAAGGTCCTCGACCGCGGCGCCTGGACGATCGACCAGGGCGTGGTCGAGTTCGACGAGCGCACCCTGCGCGAGGCGTTCCTGCCGCCTTACCGCGCGGCGATCGACGCCGGCGCGCTCAACGTCATGGCCTCCTACGGGAGCTGGAACGGCCTGCGGATGCACGAGCAACGCACCCTGCTCACCGACGTGCTCAAGGGCGAGTTCGGTTTCGAGGGCTTCGTCGTCAGCGATTGGGCGGCGATCGACCAGATCCACGACGACCCCGCCGTCTGCGTCGAGCGCTCGATCGACGCCGGCATCGACATGGTCATGGTGCCCTTCGACTGGCGCCGCTTCATGGACCTGCTCGAGGCCGCCGTCGAGCGCGGCGTGGTGCCGCTCGAACGCATCGACGACGCCGTCCGGCGCATCCTGACCGCGAAGTTCCACCTCGGCCTCTTCGACGAGGCCGGCGAACCCGACCGCGAGCCCCCGCTGGCCGTCGTGGGCCAGCCGGACCACCGCCGCCTCGCCCACGAGGCGGCCCGGCGCAGCCCCGTCCTGCTGCAGAACCGCGGCGACGCGCTGCCGCTGCCGCCGTCGCTGCCGACCCTGCTCGTGGCGGGTGCCGGCGCCGACGACGTCGGCCTGCAGTGCGGCGGCTGGACCATCAGCTGGATGGGGGCCGCCGGTCCGGTCACGCCGGGCACCACCCTGCTCCAGGGGTTGCGGCGGCTGCGGTCCGACGCCGACGTCGCGTTCGAGCCTGACGGTCGCGGCGAGGGTCGCGCCGTGGCCGGAATCGTCGTCCTGGCCGAAGAGCCCTACGCCGAGGGCATGGGGGATCGCCACAGCCTGGCACTCGAGCCGGACGAGCTCGCGCTGGTCGAACGGATCCGGGCGCGCGTCGATACCCTCGTGCTGGTCCTCTACGCCGGCCGCCCGCGGGTGCTGGGCGACGCCGCACGGCTCGCCGACGCCATCGTGTGCGCCTGGCTGCCCGGCAGCGAGGGCGCCGCGGTCGCCGAGCCCATCCTCGGCGCCTCCGGCTTCGAGGCGCGGCTGCGCCTGCGCTGGCCGGCCGCCGACGCCGACCTGCCTCTGCACCCGTTCGGTCCGCCAGGGAGCGGCCCCGACGGCGCGTTCGAGATCGGCCACGGCCTCTCGACGACGCCGTGGGACGAGCCCGATTCCGCGGCATGAGCGGCCCGCACGCCGGAACGAGAGGGGATTCGCCATGACCATTCGCCGTTGGCGCGCCGCCGCCGCGACCGCGTTCGCGTTGGCCCTGTCGTGGGCCGTCGCGCAGGGAGCGCCGCTCCCGTACCAAGACCCCGACCTGAGCACCGAGGTCCGCGTGAGCGACCTGCTCGCCCGCATGACCCTCGAGGAGAAGGTCGGCCAGATGACGCTGCTCGAGAAGGGGAGCGCCACGCCCGCGGACGCGACGCGGCTCGCGCTCGGTGGCGTGCTGAGCGGGGGAGGCGGTTACCCAGCCGGCGGCAACACCGTGGCGGGATGGACGGCCATGGTCCGTGCGTACCAGGACGCGGCGCTCGCGACCCGCCTGGGCATCCCGCTGCTCTACGGCGTCGATGCGGTGCACGGGCACGCCAACCTCGCGGGCGCGGTCGTCTTCCCGCACAACGTCGGCCTCGGTGCCGCCGGGAGCGCCGAGCTGGTGGAGGAGATCGCCAGGGTCACCGCGCGCGAGATGATCGCCACCGGCATCTACTGGAACTACGCGCCGGTCCTCGCCGTCCCGCGCGACATCCGCTGGGGCCGCACCTACGAGGGCTACGGCGAGCATCCCGCGCTCGTCACGCGCCTGGCGCTCGCCGCGCTGCGCGGCTTGCAGGGCGACGACCTGGCGGCCCCCGACACGGTGCTCGCCACCCCCAAGCACTTCGTCGGCGACGGGGCGACCGCCTTCGGCACCTCGCCGCTCGCCGAGGGCCTGCTGGACCGGGGCGACGCCGACGTCGACGAGGCCACCCTGCGGCGCGTGCACCTCGCGCCGTACGTCGCGGCGGTCGAGGGCGGCGCCCGCAGCATCATGGTCTCCTTCTCCAGCTGGCTCGGCGTGCCGATGCACGCCCACGGCCGCCTCATCCGCGACGTGCTGCGCTTCGAACTCGGCTTCGACGGTTTCGTGGTGTCCGACTGGGCCGGCATCGACGACGTGGCCGGCAGATACCACGACGCCGTCGTCGCGAGCGTCGGCGCCGGGATCGACATGAACATGGTGCCGTACGACGGCGAGCGCTTCATCCGCACGGTGCTGGACGCGGTCCGGCGCGGCGACCTCACGGTCGAGCGAATCGACGAGGCCGTCGCGGCGATCCTGCGCGTCAAGTTCGAGCTCGGTCTTTTCGAGCGACCGTACGGCGACCCGGCGCTGCAGGCGGACGTGGGCTCCGCGGCGCACCGCGCGCTCGCGCGCGAGGCCGTCGGCCAGACGCTCGTCCTGTTGAAGAATGAGCACGACGCGTTGCCGCTGCGGGCCGACGGCACCCAGACGGTGCTCGTCACGGGCTCGGGCGCGGACAGCATCGGCGTCCAGTCCGGCGGCTGGACGATCGAGTGGCAGGGTTCGACGGCCTCGCTGACCCCCGGCACCACGATCCTTGAGGGCCTCGCGGCAGGCCTCGGCCCTGCGGCCACGCTGCTGCACAGTCCGCGCGGGCGCTTCACCGGCGCCGACGGGCAGCCGCTGCGGGCCGAGGTGGGCATCGCCGTCGTCGGCGAGCCGCCCTACGCCGAGTGGTTCGGCGACTCGGCCGACCTCGCGCTGCCAGCGCGCGAGCGCGCCCTCGTCGCGAACCTCCGGGAGCAGGTCGACACGCTGATCGTCGTGCTCCTGACCGGCCGTCCTGTCGTGCTGGACGGCGTCCTAGAGGTGGCCGACGCCGTCGTCGCCGCCTGGCTGCCCGGGACCGAGGGCGACGGCGTGACCGACGTTCTCCTCGGCGAGCGCGACTTCGTCGGCCGGCTGCCCTACAGCTGGCCGCGCGACGTGGCGCAGCTGCCGTTCGATCTCGACGCCTTGGCGAACGAGGGCTGCGACGCCCCGCTGTTCCCCCGCGGGTACGGGCTGAGCTACGCCGATGACGCGGCGGCGGCGCCGTGGCTGGCGCTGGCGGCCTACTGTGCGACCGGTGAAGTGGCAGACGCGGCGGACCACGCGGGTGCGCCCACACCCGTCGTGGCCCTGCCGGACCCCGATGGACCCACGCTCGTCGACCCCGCGCTCCTGCGCGAGCACCGGCCGCAGGAGGTCGTGTTCGTCCCCTTCCCGCTGCCCATCACCCTCGACGGCGACCTGGGCGATTGGAACGGCGTCCCCTACCAGACCGTCGACGACGGCCCGATGGTGTCGCTCGATCCGGCCGAGAACGGCCACTTCCAGTTCGCGCTGGCGGCGGACGAGACGCATCTGTACCTCTACATGGTGATGCCCGACGCGACCATCGTGACCGGCCAGCACGGCAGCGACTACTGGAACGAGGACTCGCTGGAGTTCTACCTCAACTTCACCGACGACCTCCTGCGCAGCGGCTACGGCGATGGGGTCTTCCAGGTCAACGTCAACCCGACGAACCTGGGCAACACCGACCCCGCGGACCTGGTGATCACCGGGGTCAACGCCGGCCAGGCGGGCGTCCGCGCCTTCGTCTTCGAGACCGCCGACGGCTGGGGCTTCGAGGCCGCCGTCCCGATTCCTGCCGGGGTCGACCTGCGGCACGGGCTCGAGATCGGCGTGCAGGCGCACGCCAACGGCTCGGCCGGCGGCTCTCGCGACGTCAAGCTCATCTGGTCCGCTGCCGACACGCGCGACACCAGCTGG
Source organism: Trueperaceae bacterium (assembly GCA_011389865.1). Classification (GTDB taxonomy): domain Bacteria; phylum Deinococcota; class Deinococci; order Deinococcales; family Trueperaceae; genus JAABTL01. The sequence goes on along the minus strand of JAABTL010000005.1, from coordinate 127,826 downwards.
CAGGACCCGTCCGTCTTCGGCCGCGGCGTCTTCTACGAGCTGGGCAACCCGGAGCCGCTGACCGTGAGCGAGCGGACGGAGCCCGTGGTCGTGGCGCCTCGTCCGCAGGTGGCCATCAACCAGCTGGGGTACCTCCCCGGCGCGCCGCACTTCGGGATGCTGGCCAACCACGGCGCGTTCGCGACCTCCTGGGCGCTCATCGACGATGCCACGGGGCGGATGGTGTACGCCGCCTCGACCGGCGCACCGGTGGCGGACGCCGCCTCCGGCGACAGCATCCAGGTGGCGGACTTCACGGGGTTCGACACGCCCGGCACCTACCGCCTGTTGATCAACGACGTCTTCAGCGCGCCGTTCACGATCGGCGAGCTGCCGTACGCGCGCTTGGCCAGCGATGCGGCGCGCTACTTCTACCTCAGCCGCAGCGGCATCGAGCTGCTGCCGGAGTTCGCCGGGCCGGACCACGCGCGCCGCGCTGGGCACCTGAGCGACGACGCGGTCACCTGTTACCGCGGCACCGACGCCGACGGCGTCGAATGGCCCGGCTGCGACTACACCCTCGACGTGTCGGGCGGCTGGTACGACGCCGGCGACTACGGCAAGTACGTCGTCAACGGCGGCATCAGCGTCTGGACGCTGCTCAACCTCCACGAGCGGTTGCCGGGCGCCTTCCCGGACGGCAGCCTGAGCCTGCCCGAGAGCGGCAACGGCATCAGTGACCTGCTCGACGAGGCGCGCTGGCAGATGGCCTGGCTGCTGTCGATGCAGGTGCCCGAGGGGCACGCGCAGGCCGGGATGGCGCACCACAAGCTGCACGACCTCGCGTGGGAGGGCATCCCGCTGCTGCCACCCACCGTCTTCGACAACGACCCCAACTTCGAGGGCCATGACGGCCGCTACCTCTACCCCCCATCGACGGCGGCGACCTTCAACCTCGCCGCCACCGCCGCCCAGTGCGCGCGTGTGTGGCGGGACCTGGACGCGGCGTTCGCGGAGCGCTGCCTGCAGGCCGCGGAGCGGGCGTTCCGGGCAGGGGTCGAGGAGCCCGTCGCGCTGGCGGGCAACACGCCGGGCGCCGGCGGGGGCAACTACGACGACGGCCGGATCGCGGACGAGCGCTTCTGGGCGGCCGCCGAGCTCTACCTCACGACCGGTGACCCTGGCTACGCAGACGCGATGCGCGCCACGCCCTACCTGACGAGCTTCGCAGGGCTGGGGCGCGACACCGCCATGACCTGGGGCGACACCGCCGCCCTTGGCGCGCTGTCGCTCATCCGCCACGAAGCTGACCTTGCTGAGGTCGCCAACCTGCGCGAGCAGCTCCTGCGGACCGCCGACGGGTACCTCGAGGTGATCGCGACCGAGGGCTACCGCGTGCCGATCCGCACCTACGTGTGGGGTTCCAACAGCGCGGTGCTCAACAACGCGATCGTGCTCGCCTACGCCCACGACCTCACCGGCGACGAGGCCTACCTCCACGGCGTCCTCGAGAGCATGGACTACCTGCTGGGGCGCAACGCGCTGGCGTTCAGCTTCGTCTCCGGCTACGGCGAGCGGTCGATGACGAACCCGCACCACCGCTTCTGGGCCAACGAGGGCGACTGGCCGCCACCGCCGCCTGGGGTCGTGGCCGGCGGTCCCAACGCCGCCCCCAGCGACCCGACCGCGCTCGAACACGCCACCCTCGACGCCGGCCCCGCGCGCCGCTACGTCGACCTGCGCGGCAGCTGGTCGTCCAACGAAGTGACCATCAACTGGAACGCGCCGCTGGTGTGGGTCGCGGCGTACCTCGCCGAGGCGAGCGCCGCGCCAGCCCTGGAGGGCGTCGCCTCGACCGAACGTCCGAACCATCCCGAAGGGAGCCGACCATGACCATCCGCATCCCGAGAGTTCTGGCCACCGTCGCGGCGATCGCGCTCGGTGCGCTCGTCGCGCTGGCGGTGGCCCAGGAAGAGCCCGCCCTGCGCCTCGTCGACTTCGAGGGCGGCGTCCCGGCCGCCCGCGACGCCTTCGAAAACCCCATCGGCTTCAGCACCTGGCAGGACGGTGGCGGCGCGCTGGCGCTCTCGGCCGTCGCCATCGAGCCCGGCGACCCCCTGGCGCTACCCGAGCAGGAGGGTGTCGAGCACGTCCTGCGCGTCGACCACCGCATCGCCTCGTGGGGCGGCTTCACCCAGGCCTTCGCCGACGACGCGATGACGCGCTGGATCCCGGTGGACCTCTCTGGGTATGTCGGCCTGCGCTTCTGGTACGCCGGCGACGGGCGCGGCGGCACGGTCCAGGTCGACCTCTTCGACAACCGCAACCCTAGCTTGACCGGCGACAGCGCCGAGCGCTGGTTCCACCGCTTCGTCGACGACACCACCGAGTGGCGCCTCATCGAGATCCCCTTCTCGTCGTTCGCGCGGCGCAGCGACTTCCAGCCCGGCGGCGCCCCCAACGACGGCCTCGGCCTGAACGAGGCCTCGGGTTGGGCGCTCGGGTTCCCGCCCGGCGAGGGCACGAGCCACGTGGCCCGGGTAGAGGCGTACGGCGACTCCGGCGTCGTCACCGAGGGCGTGGTGGCGATCGAGTTCGCCGAGGCCCTCACGAGGGTCGACGAGGGCGCCGAGGGCGAGCTCACGGTCGTGCTCTCCGAGGCGAGCGACGAGGCGGTCTCGGTGCGCGTCTTCGTCCAGGCGGACGAGGCCACGGCGTTCCGCGACCTGGTCCCCGCCAACGAGCTGGTGGTGTTCCCGCCCGGCGTCACCGAGGCCACGGTCACCTTCCGGACGCTCCCCGACGGCCGCCACGAGGGCGACGAGCGCGCGCTGGCGGTGCTCGACGGTCCCCGCGGTGGTGCCCTCGGTTTCCAGCGGCGCGCCGTGATCGAGATCCAGGACGCCGATCCCTTCGACCCCGACCTGATCGCCGAGTTCGGTGACGGCGCCGACGGCTTCGCGGCCGGCGAGGGCACCACCGCGCGCGCCGTCGAGCTGCTCTCGACCGCCGCCGACGCGCGCCCCGGGCAGCCGGCGAGCTTCGAGGGCGCGCTGTCCTTCGCCTGGGAGGGGTCGGGCGAGGTCCGCGCCGACTTCCCCCTGGCGCGCGATGCGACCCACGCCGACGGCCTCGAGTTCTGGTTCCACGGCGACGGCAGCGGCCGCGACGTGCGCGTCGAGGTCCTCGACGGGCGCGACGACACGCGCCCCTGGGAGCTCGCCTGGTCCGACGAGTTCGACGGCCCGGCCGGCACGCTCCCCGACCCGAGCGTGTGGACGCCCGAGATCGGCGACGGCACCGCCAACGGCATCCCCGGCTGGGGCAATGCCGAGCGGCAGGCCTACACCGACGACCCCGCCAACCTCGCCCTCGACGGCGAGGGGAACCTGGTCATCCGGGCGCTGGAGTCGGGCGGCGACGCGCCGCCGTGCTACTACGACGCACCCTGCGAGTACACGTCGGCCCGCATCATCACCGCCGGCGCCGTCGAGGTGACCTACGGGCGCATCGAGGCGCGGCTGAGGATCCCCACCGGTCAGGGCCTGTGGCCGGCCTTCTGGATGCTGGGCAACGACATCGCCGAGGTCGGCTGGCCCGAGTCGGGCGAGATCGACATCATGGAGAACGTCGGCCGCGAGCCCGAGCGCGTGCACGGCACGATCCACGGGCCCGGCTACTCGGGTGGCAACGCGATCGGCCGTGGCACGACGCTGCCGGGCGGCGAGGCGTTCGCCGACGACTTCCATGTCTACGCCATCGACTGGTCGCCGGCGGGCATCACCTGGTCGGTCGACGGCATCGAGTACTCGACGGTGACCCCCGCAGACCTTTCGCCGGGCGCGCGCTGGGTGTTCGACCACCCGCACTTCCTCATCCTCAACGTCGCGGTCGGCGGGCACTGGCCCGGCTACCCGGACGGCACGACCACCTTCCCGCAGGAGATGGTCATCGACTACGTGCGCGTCTACCAGGCGCCCGACACCTCCGCCCGCTTCGAGGCCAGCTTCGTCGACGACGCCGAGGGCTGGACGCGCGTGCGGCTGCCGTTCTCGGCGTTCGAGCGGTCCGTGTCGCAGCCCGAGGGTGCGCCCGACGGCGCCTTCGAGGGCAGCGAACTGTGGGGCCTCGCCATCGAGGTCGGCGGCGGCGCGGGCGAGGCGATGATCGACGAGGTGCGGTGGTACGTGGGCGAATGAGGGCCGGGTGCGAAGGCGCGTAGCATGGCGGCGATGCCTAAGGCTCGCGTGAGGATTCGCCCCGCCGATCGCGCCGACGTTGCCGCCATCGAGGCCGTCGACCCGGTCGCGGCGACCGACGAGGGGCGGCGAAGGTTCATCGCCGAGCGCGTGGCGGCGGGGCAGACCTTCGTCGCCCTCGAGTTGGGCGTCGTCGTCGGCTGCGTCGTGCTGGACCACGGCTTCTTCGAGCGCGGTTTCGTCGCGATGCTCACGGTGCACCCCGAACGCAGACGTCAGGGCATCGGGCGGGCGTTGATGCGGCAGGCCGAAAGGGCGTGCCGCACGCCCCGGATCTTCACCTCGACCAACCGCTCCAACCTGCCGATGCAGCGCCTGCTCGAGGGGCTCGGGTACCGGCGCAGCGGCATGGTCGACGACCTCGATCCGGGCGATCCCGAGTTGTTCTACAGCCGCTGGCTGGGCGACCCACGCTCGGACCCCGGGCCGGCCGGCTAGGGGTTCGGCGCCGCCGAGGCGTCGTCGCGGGCATCCGTCGCCTCGGCGTGCGCCACCATCGCGCGCAGGCTCGCGTGATCGCGCTCCGCGACGTTGCCCGCGGCGGTCGGCACGATCGCCGCCAGCTCGTCGTCGATGGCGATCCGCATGGCGGTGCCGCGCATGGCCCGGCGCAGGGCCACGAGCGTCTCGAGCAGATGCTGGGTCACGAACAGGTTGCCGTCGCTGGCGCGCCGCAGCTCGGACAGCACGTGGCGGGTGAGCGAGCCCGAGCCCTGCAACGGCACGAAGGCCCGCACCACACCGTCATCGTCGACGTGCATCTGCCTTGGCGGGCGGCGCCGGTCGAGCAGCAGGAGGCCCTGGCCGATCCGGTCGATGCACGAGCGGGCCGTGAACGGGTCGTTCATGCTCGGTGACAGCGCGCGCAGCGCGATCTCGAGGAACTCGTCGAAGTAGAAGGCGAGGTCCTGCGTCAGGCTCCGGTCGGGGCCGATCGAGACGGCCAGGTGGACGGCCTCGTCGAGTCCGTCGGCGGCCGTGGCAGGGTGCACCTCCGCGAGCGGTGCGCCACGCATCACGAACGCGCCGACGATCGGGATGATCCGGACCACGGCTTCCTCCTCGCCGGCGCTGGCCACCAGCGCGTCGGCGTCCACGGACTGCAGGTAGCCGCCGCGGCGCGCGGCGATCACGCCGAGGTCGTCGCGGAAGCCGAGGGGGATCGCCGACGCGATCGCCTCCGGGTCCTCGCGGTCGCCGTCGTCGTCCGGTTCGCGCTCGGCGAGCGCCTCCAGCCGCCGCCGCAAGGCGGCGTCTAGCTCGCCCAGGACGTGGGTGACACGGATGCTCTGGGCGGTGTGGTGGAAGAAGTAGACCAGGATGGCGACCGTGAAGAAGGTCAGCACCAGGGCGACCATCACCGAGAGGTTCGGTACGAACGGGTCGATGCCGACCTCGCCGTCGCCGCCGGTCACCACCCGCAAGACCAACAGGGCGTACACGAAGGTCGCGACGAAGATGCCGAGGACGAACTGATTGGTACGGTCGCGCATGTAGTTGTTGAGCAAGCGTGGCCCGAACTGGCTCGACGCCTGGGTCAGGACGAGCAGCGTCAGCGAGAACACGACGCCGGCCACGGTGATCATCGAGGACGCGACCGTCGTGAGCACCGAGCGCGCCCCCTCGCTCTGGATCACCGGCAACACGTCCAGGTCGAGACGCTGGAGCCAGGCCTGCGACAGGCGGCGGTCGATCGCGAGGGTGACCAGCGACAGCAGGAACGCGCCGAGACCGAGGGTGGCCGGCACGAACCAGTAGCTCGAGTTCAGGTCCTCCCATGCGGCCTTCAGGCGACTGATCATGTCCCACCATAGGTCGCTGGGTCGCGCGGTGCCGTGACCTGCGCCATGCGGCGCGATTGCGCCGAGCCGCCGCAAGTGGTAAACTTCTCGAACCAATTCAGCGATCGCCGGGCACGCCGCCGTTCCGACTCTTCAGGGAGGCTTCTGTGACACCCCGCGCGTTGCAGGACATCGAGCGGCCCCGTCTCGCTCGCGAGGTCGCCAAGCGGCTCGGCTCGACGATCCGCGAGGGCAGGTTCTTGCCGGGACAGCGGCTCCCGTCCGAGCGCCAACTCTGCTTGGAGCTGGGGGTCAGCCGGCCCGTTCTGCGTGAGGCGCTTCGCGCCCTCGCCGCGAAGGGGTTCCTCGAGATCCGCCACGGCAGCGGGAGCTTCGTCCTCGACGTGGCCGCGCAGCTCTCGAACGTGGATCCCATCGCGTGGTTCAAGGAGAACCGGACGCTGGTGCGCGACTTCTACGGCGCGCGCCTGGTCCTGGAGCCCGAGATCGCCGCCTTGGCGAGCGGAAACGCCCGGCCGGCGCATCTCGCCCGGCTTCGCGCCATCCTCGAGAGCGCCGACCAGGTGATCGCGCGCGGGCAGATCGGCGCGGCCATCGGTCTCGACATCGACTTCCACCGCGCGATCGCTGAGGCGGCGGGGAACGCCTTCCTGTGCGAGATGCTCGATGCCATCATCGACACCGACACGGATCTCCGGCGGGTGCTGCACCGCCTCCCGGGGCGGCCCGCGGTGGCCCACCGCGGGCACGCGCACATCCTGGCGGCGATCGAGAGCCGTGAACCTGCCAGGGCGCGCGCCGTGATGGTGGCGGCGCTCGAGAGCGCCCTCCGCGACGTCGACCGACTCCTGAAGGGGGGTGATGGTCACAGCCAACGCGAGGACGGCCACGGATCCTTTGCGCGTATGACGAGCACGAACTCGGCGGCGCGCACAAGCCGATAGAAGGGGAGTCCGCATGACGTTACTTCAGAGAACGCTGGCCATCGTGCTCGTTGCGCTCATGGGCGTGGCATTCGCCCAGTTCCCCGAGCGGACGATCGACTACGTGATCTCCTTCAACGCCGGCGGCGAGTCGGACATCACGGCCCGGCTGCAGCAACCCCACCTCGAGGAGATCCTCGGCGTCAACGTGACGATCACCAACCGCGCCGGCGGCGGCGGCGCCGTGGCCTGGAGCGAGTCCCAGCGCTCGATGCGGCCCGACGGCTACTCGGTCATCGGCGTCAACCTGCCCCACATCGCGACCCAGCCCATGGAGCGGACCGACACCGGCTACGAGACCGAGAACTTCGAGTTCATCACCTGGTTCCAGTTCACGCCCAACGCCCTCCTGGTCCGCGACGACAGCCCTTTCCAGACGCTCGATGAGCTGATCGCGTACGCCAAGGAGAACCCCGGCTCGGTCACCATCGGCGGGAGCGGCAGCAACACGGCGAACCACATCGCCACGCTCCAGCTCGAGCAGCTCGCCGGCATCGACCTGACCTACGTCCCCTTCACGGGCACGGGGCCCACCGTGCCCGCGCTGCTTGGCGGGCACGTCTCGGCGCTCATGAGCTACTCCCCGATGGCCGTCCTGCAGAGCGATCAGGTCCGGACGCTGGCGATCGCGTCGGCGGAGCGCCTCTCGTTCCTCCCCGACGCGCCGACCTTCGTCGAGCAGGGCATCGAGATCGTGAGCGGCGCGCACCGCGGCGTCGCGGCGCCCCCCGGAACGCCGGCCGAGATCGTCGAGGCGCTGACGGAGGCATTCGAGGAGGCCACCCGCCGGATCGCCGAGGAGCAAGAAGAGATGGGCTTCGCGATCATCTACGTCAGCGGCGACGAAGCCCTCGAGCTCGTGCGCGAGGTCACCGAGGAGTACGCCGCCATCCTGGAGACGCTCCAGTAGCGCCTCCGACCTCCTGACCGCCGAGGCCGGTGGAGGGCCCACCGCAGTCGGGTGAGCCCTCCACCGCTCAGAATGGACGCCCTGTGACGAGGACCGTGCCATGGACGTTCTAGCTGCTGCGCTGCAGCAGCTGTTCACCCCCTATCACCTCATGCTCGTGCTGGTGGGCACGACCGTGGGTCTCTTCGTCGGTGCCATGCCGGGCCTGTCGGCCACGATGGCGCTGGCGGTTCTCTTGCCGTTCACCTTCACGATGGATGCGCTGCCGGGCCTCATCGCCCTCGGCTCCGTCTACATGGGCGCCATCTACGGCGGCTCCTTCGCGGCGATCCTCATCAACGCCCCCGGCACGCCATCGTCGGTCGCCACCACCTTCGAGGGCTACCCGATGGCCAAGGCGGGCCGCGCCGAGGAGGCGATCACCGCGGCGACGATCGCCTCGGTGGTGGGCGGCCTGTTCGGTGTGTTCGCGCTGCTCCTGCTGGCGCCGCCGCTCGCCGCCTTCTCGCTCCGCTTCGGACCGCCCGAGTACTTCTGGGTCGCCGTCCTCGGCCTCACCCTCATCGGCGGCCTCTCGAGCGGGTCGTTGCTCAAGGGTCTCATGGGCGGGGCGCTCGGTGTGCTCATCAGCATCATCGGCGTGTCGCCGATCGGCGGCGAGTCGCGCTTCACCTACGGCTTCCCGGCGCTGCAGGGCGGCGTGGAACTGATCGTCGCCCTGATCGGCCTCTTCGTCATCCCGGAGCTGCTCGTGATGGCCGGCACCGGCGTCGGCGCCCTCGCCAAGTCGAAGCTGGGGACGGCGCGCGGGCTCCTCCTCAGTACCACCAAGAAGGTCCTGTCGATGCCGGGCAACCTGTTGCGCTCGGTGATCGTCGGGGAGATCGTGTCGGTGATTCCCGGCGCGGGCGGCAACATCGCGGGCCTGATCGCCTACAACGAGGCGAAGCGCTGGTCGAAGCATCCCGAGGAATACGGCAAGGGCTCCTTGGAGGGTCTGGTCGCGTCGGAGTCGAGCAACAACGTCACGGTGGCGGGGAGCATGGTGCCCCTGCTGACGCTCGGGATCCCCGGCGCGCCGCCCGATGCCCTCATCCTCGGCGCGATGCTCATGCACGGGCTGCGGCCCGGCGCCGAGCTGTTCACGACGCAGGGCGCGCTCACCTACGGCTTCATCCTGTCGATGGGTGTTTCGGCCATCGTCATGCTGCCCATCGGGCTCTTCGGCGGGCGGCTGATCTACCAGGCCGTCGTGCGGGTTCCGCCGTCGTTCCTCGTGCCGACCGTCGCCTCCATGGCGATCCTCGGCTCCTTCGCCCTGCGCAACAGCATGACCGACGTCATGATCATGCTCGCGCTCGGGCTGCTCGGTTTCGCGCTCAAGGAGGTCGGCTTCCACCCCGCGCCGATCGCGCTGGGCCTCATCCTCGGTCCGATCGCGGAGACCGGGTTCGTGCAGTCGCGGCTCATGGGGTCGTCGTACGCGATCCCCTACCTGAAGCTGGTGGAGAGCCCGCTGTCACAGGCGCTCATCGCGCTTTGCGTCCTGGCGATCGTATGGCCGCTGGTCAGCGACTGGCGCCGTCGTCGGGCGGCGAAGGTCGGGCGGTCGGCATGAACACGGACGCCATCGGCGGCGTGCTCGGCCTGGCCCTGACGCTCGGCTTCTGGTTCGGCCGCGGCACCTGGTCGCCGCTCGCCGCCATGTTCCCCAACACCGTCATCGTGGTGCTCGGGCTCCTGTCCCTGGCGCTGCTGATCAAGTCGTGGGTCCGTCCCACCGTCCAGCCGATCTTCGCCGACGGGAACCGCACGCGCATGGCGCTGACGGCGGTCGCCCTCGGCCTGTGGATCTGGTCCATGCGCTGGGCCGGCTTCTACCTCTCGAGCCTCGTCTTCTTCGCCCTCCTGACGGTCTACATCGCGGCCGCCAGCCGGCGCGTGACCCTCAGGAACGTCGGCGTCTGGGTCGTCATCGTGGCGGTCGAGGTCGCCGTCCTTCAGTTCGTCTTCGCGAACCTGCTCGCCGTGCGCCTGCCGGCCGGCCCGTTCGCGCCTTGACGCCTCGACCCCCGCAGGAGGCAACCATGCGGTACGACATCGCGGTCATCCCGGGCGACGGCATCGGACCGGAGGTCATCGCGTCCGGCATCCGTGTCCTGGAGGCCGTCGGCACCAGGTTCGACATCCAGTTCTCGTGGGACACGGTCCCCTGGGGCTGCGAGTACTACACGAAGACGGGCCGCATGATGCCCGAGGACGGCCTCGAGCGGCTCAGAGGGCACGACGCCATCTTCCTCGGCGCCGTCGGCTACCCGGGCGTCCCCGACCACGTCTCGCTGTGGGGGCTCCTCATCCCGATCCGGCGCCGCTTCCAGCAGTACGTCAACCTGCGCCCGGCGCGCCTCCTGAAAGGCGTGACCTCGCCGCTGGCCGGCCGCAGCGCCGACGACATCGACTTCTACATCGTCCGCGAGAACGTCGAGGGCGAGTACTCCGAGATCGGCGGGCGGCTCTACCAGGGCACCGAGATGGAGCTGGCGGTGCAGCAGACGGTGTTCACCCGGCACGGTCTCGACCGCGTCATGCGCTTCGCCTTCGAGCTCGCGCGCAGTCGGCCGAAGCGGCACCTGACCTCGGCCACCAAGTCGAACGGCATCATCCACACCATGCCGTACTGGGACGAGCGCTTCGCGCTCATGGCGGAGGCGTACCCGGACGTCCGCAGCGACAAGTTCCACATCGACATCCTCACCGCCCACTTCGTGCAGCACCCCGACTGGTTCGACGTGGTCGTAGGGAGCAACCTGTTCGGCGACATCCTCTCCGACCTCGGGCCCGCGGTCGCCGGCGGCATCGGGATCGCTCCCTCGGCCAACATCAACCCAGAGCGCGAGTACCCCTCGATGTTCGAACCGGTGCACGGTTCCGCGCCCGACATCGCCGGTAAGGGCATCGCCAACCCGATCGCCACGCTCTGGTCCGCCAGCATGATGCTCGACCACCTCCAGCAGCCCGCCGCCGCCGCCGCGGTCATGCGGGCGATCGAGGAGGTCACGGCGAGCGGTGACGTGCTGACCCCCGACCTGGGTGGCAACGCCCGTACCTCCGATGTCACCGACGCCGTCGTCGCGCAGCTGGTCGGGTAGCCGTGCGCATCGTCGACATCCAGGAGCGCACCGCGTCGATCGCGTCAGACATCCGGAACGCCTACGTCGACTTCAGCAAGATGACGGTGTCGGTCGTCGCGGTTCGGACCGACGTGCTGAAGAATGGCGAGCCGGTCGTGGGCTACGGGTTCAACTCCAACGGACGCTACGCGCAGGGCGCCCTCCTGCGCGAGCGCTTCATCCCCCGGGTCCTGGAGGCCGATCCTGCCGCCCTGCTGAACGATGCCGGCGACAACCTCGATCCAGCGCGGATCTGGGACCACCTCATGCGCAACGAGAAGCCGGGCGGGCACGGCGAGCGCTCGGTGGCGGTGGGCGTGATCGATATGGCCGTCTGGGACGCGGTCGCCAAGATCGAGGAGAAGCCCCTCCACCGGCTACTGGCCGAGCGCTACCGCGGCGGCGAGGTGGACGAGAAGGTCTTCGTCTACGCGGCGGGGGGTTACTACTACCCGGGCAAGGGCACCCAGGAACTCCAAGACGAGATGCGGAGCTACCTGGCCCTCGGCTACGACGTCGTGAAGATGAAGATCGGCGGCGCCGACCTGGCCGCCGACTTGGACCGCATCGAGGCGGTGCTCGAGGTCGTCGGATCTGGCGAGCGCCTGGCCGTGGACGCGAACGGCCGCTTCGATCTCGAGACGGCCATCGCCTACGCCCGTGCCCTCGAGCCCTACGGACTGCGCTGGTACGAGGAGGCAGGCGATCCGCTCGACTACGCGCTGCAGGCCGAGCTCGCCCGGCACTACGAGGGCCCCATGGCCACCGGCGAGAACCTCTTCTCCATGCAGGACGCCCGCAACTTGCTGCGCTACGGCGGCATGCGGCCCGACCGCGACGTCCTGCAGATGGACCCGGTTCTCTCCTACGGCCTGGTGGAGTACCTGCGGACGCTCGACGCGCTGCGTGAGCTCGGCTGGTCGCCACGCCGCTGCATTCCCCACGGCGGCCACCAGTTCGCGCTCAGCATCGCCGCGGGGCTGGGCCTGGGCGGCAACGAGTCGTACCCCCACGTCTTCCGGCCGTTCGGCGGCTTCGCCGACGCCAACCCGGTGGAGGGGAGCTTCGTCGGCCTACCCGAGGTGCCAGGGATCGGTTTCGAGGCGAAGGGCGAACTGTTCGCGACGTTCCGGGAACTGTTCGGCACGCCGTCCGCGCGCTGAGGCCGTCTCCCGCCTACAGGAACATCGGCTTCCCGAGCATCGCGCGCACCTTCGGCCGGTAGGTCTCGACGTCGTAGAGCTCGTCGACGTCGACGCGCTTGAGGCCCTCGCCGGTGATCGAGATGGGCACGTGGGTGTACTTCCCGCCCTGCAGCGCGACCATCCTTCCCGACTGGCCCTCGATGCCGAGGTCGGCGGCCATCACCCCGTAGTTGGTGGCGACCATCAGGTCGAGCGAGTCCGGCGCCCCCGAGCGCATGAGGTAGCCCACCTGCTGGTAGATCATGTCCTGCCCGGTCCGCTCCTTGATCAGTTCGGCCGTGAGCGCGCCGATGCCGCCCAGCTTGCGGTGCCCGTAGGCGTCGGCCTCGCCGCGCAGCACCATGTCGCCGTCGGCCAGCCGGGCGCCCTCGGAGATCGTCACCATGGAGTAGCTCGAGGGGTTGCTGGCCTTGTCCTCCAGGAGCAACTGCGCGAGCCTGTCGACGTCGAAGGGGACCTCGGAGATGATCGCGCGGTCCACGCCGGAGAGGTAGGCGGTGATCAGCGAGGTGTCGCCGCTGTAGCGGCCGAACAACTCGACGACGGCGATCCGCTCGTGCGAGCCGGCGGAGGTGCGCAGGTTGTGGATGAACTGGACGCCTCGGGTCACGGCGGTGGAGAAGCCCAACGCGTAATCGGTGCCGTAGACGTCGTTGTCCATGGTCTTGGGGATGGCGATGACGGGGAAGCCCGCGTTGTGCAGGTGTAGGCCGTACGAGAGCGTGTCGTCGCCGCCGATGGGGATGAGGGCCTCGATGCCCTGGCTCTCGAGGACGCGGATCACGTGGGGCGTGAGGTCGTGCGGCCCCTCTCCGGGGTACTGGTCGGCGAGGAACGCGGGGACCTTGTCCCCCTTGACCTTCGACGGGTTGGTGCGCGAGGAGTGCAGGAAGGTGCCGCCGGAGCGGTCCACCGTGCGCACGTTGCCACGGGTGAGGGGCATGAGGTGCATCATCACGCTCTCGGTGTCGTCCGGGTCGGTGGCGGTCAGGCCGCCCCAGCCGCGCCGGATGCCGGTGACCTCGTGCCCGGCCTCGGTGAGCCGGTAGACGACCGCTTTGATGCAAGGGTTCAGGCCGGGGACGTCGCCCCCGCCGGTGAGGATGCCAAATCGCATGGTCGAGACCTCCGTTCTTCCGAGCCCCATTGTTGCGCGTCACGGGGTCGAGGGGGCGCTGTTCGCGACGACGCGATGGCCGGCAGACGGCGCCCGCCCCCCAGGGACTAGTGTGGGGGAGACCACGGCCACCCGACGCCTGGGTCGGGATGGAGCGGAACATGGACGCGAACGCGGAGCGCACACGACCCGATCGGCGGCGCAGGCGCCGCATCGCCTGGATCGCCGGCGGCCTGCTCGCCGCCCTGGTCGTGTTCCTCGGTGTGCTGGCGGTGATCCCACCGCTGATCACGAACCCGATGGTCGACGGCCACGTCGCGTTCGACCGCGTCTGGACCGCCGGCGACCACGCGATGGCCTCGGAGCGGGTGACGCTGACGACGTCCGACGGCATCGATCTCGTCGCCGACCTCGTCCCCGTCGAGGCCCCGAAGGCGGTGGTCGTCTTCCTCTCCGGAACGCACCGCCCGTCGGTCACCGCGTTCTTCGGTCACGCCGCGATGCTGCGGGCCCAGGGCTACGCGTCGCTGCTGGTCGAGATGCGGGCGCATGGCGAGAGCGGCGGCACGCGCATCGCGCTCGGCTTCGAGGAGCCCCGCGACGTGCAGGCGGCCGTCGCCTTCCTCCGCGCGCATCCCGACTACCGGGAGGCGCCGATCGTCGCCTACGGCCTGTCGCTCGGCGGCGCGACGGCGATCAATGCCGCCGGCCTCACGCCCGACATCGCCGCCGTCGTCAGCCTGTCCGCCTTCTCGTCGTGGGCGGACGTGTTCGTCGACAACATGGGGGTCCCCGAACCGGTCGCGACGCTGCAGCGCGCGTTCGTGCGGCTCTATACCGGGCTGAAGTACGGCTTCGACCTGCGGCACGTGGTCCCGACGACCCAGATCGCCCGCCTGGGCGACCGGCCCGCGCTGCTGATGCACTCGCGCGGCGACACGCAGGTGCCCTTCGCCAGCTTCGAGCGCCTGGTCGCTGCCGCGCCGCCGCAGGTCGAGACGTGGGTCCGCGACGGCGACCTCCACCTGATGGTCGAGGACGACGGCTTCCTGCGGCCGCTGGAGGATGCCGCGTACGCGGCGCGGGTGCTCGGGTTCCTGGAGGCGCACTTCGGGCGGTAGGCGGGGCGAGCGAGTTCGGCCGCGACGGGCCGGCAGACGGCGCCGGTTGGGCGGCTACACCCGCGTCCGCGGGTCGAGCATGTCGCGCAGGCCGTCGCCGATGAAGTTGAAGGCCATGACGAGGCTGGCGATGGCCAGGCCGGGGAACAGCCACATCCACCACTGGTCGAAGAAGTTGATGCCGATCGAGATCATCCGCCCCCACTCGGGGGAGGAGGGCTCGGGCCCGAGGCCCAGGAAGCTGAGGCCGGCGAAGAGCAGGATGGCGTTGCCGATGTCGAGCGAGCCGTAGACGACGACGGGCGCGATCGTGTTCGGCAGCAACGTCTTGAACAGCAGGTACGGGTTCTTGGCGCCCAGGGCGCGGGCGGCGTCGACGTACTCGTGCGTCTTCGCCTCGATGATCAGCCCGCGGGTCAGGCGCGCGTAGTTCGTCCAGCGGACGATGATGAGCGCCAGGACGGCGTTGCGGATCTCCGGCCCCAACGCGGCGGTGACGGCCATCGCCAGGATGATCGTCGGGAACGCCATGAACAGCTCGGTCACGCGCATCATGACCTCGTCCCAGACGCGCCCCGCGAAGCCGGCCACCGCGCCGACCAGCCAGCCGATGATGCTGTTGATGACCACGACGGCGAGGCCCGCGGGGATGGTGATGCGGCCCCCGTGGAGCACGCGGCTGAGCACGTCGCGGCCCAGCTCGTCGGTGCCGAGGAGGTAGGTCTCGTTCGGCGGCTGCAGGCGCTGCAGGATGTTCTGCTCGAGCGGCTCGTAGGGCGCCAGCACCGGCGCGAGCGCCGCGAGCGCGAACCAGGCGACGATGACCACGAGCCCGGCGATCACCGCGGGCTGCCGTCGGAGCTGCCGCAGGCGCCGACGCGCGCCGGAGTTGGAGACGACCTGGGGCGTGGCGACGGGCGCGATCACGCGTACCGGATCCTGGGGTCGATGAAGAAGTACAGGAAGTCGACGATGAAGTTCGCCACCACGTAGATGAAGGCGATGAGCATGCTCACGCCCATGATGGCGGGGAAGTCCTGCGAGGTCGACGCCCGGTAGGCGTAGCGCCCGATGCCGGGCCAGGCGAAGATCGCCTCGGTCAGCACCGCGCCGGCGAGCAGGTTGCCGTAGAGCACGCCGAGCAGCGTGACGACGGGGATGAGGGCGTTCGAGAGCCCGTGGCGCAGGATGACGAAGGCCTCGCGCTGGCCCTTCGCCCGCGCGGTGCGGATGTAGTCGCTGCTCAGGACCTCGAGCAGCGACGAGCGCGTGATGCGCGCGATGATGCCGGAGACGTACATGCCGAGCACCAGGCTCGGGAGCACCAGGTGCCACAGGGCGTCACGCAGGGTGGCCCACTGGCCCGCCAGCAGCGCGTCGACGGTGTAGAGCCCGGTCACGTGCGGCGGCCGGCTCACCAGGAAGCCGAGCCGACCCGGTCCGGCGGTCCAGCCGAGCTGCGCGTGCAGCACCGAGAGGCCGATGAGTGCCAGCAGGAAGACGGGGAAGCTGACGCCGATCAGCGCGAGGACGCGCACCAGGTAGTCGACCGGCGAGTTGCGCCACACCGCGGACACGATGCCGAAGCTCACGCCCAGCAGCAGCCCCACGAGGATCGAGGTGGTGGCGAGCTCGACGGTGGCCGGGAGGAACTGCCGGATGTCGTCGAGCACGGGCTGGTTCGTGCGGATGGAGACGCCCATGTCGCCCTGCAGCAGGTTCCCGAGGTAGGTGAGGTACTGGACGTGGAGGGGCTGGTCCAGCCCCCACTTCTCACGGAACGCCGCGACCAGCCGCTCGTTGTTGAGCGCGCTCTGCGGCAGGTTGGCGTTGATCGGGTCCGCCGGGATGGCGTTGGCGATCAGGAAGGCGACGACGGTGATCCCGAGCACCAGCGGGATGGCGAAGAGGACGCGCCGGACGATGTACTGGTACAGGGGCATCGGGGATCCGTCGTGGGGACGCGGGAGGGGGGAGCGGGCCCGTGGCCCGCCCCCCGGTCGCTAATCTTCGGGGCCTTACTTCCTGCTCAGCAGGGCGATGTCGAGGCCCCACTGAGGGTGCCAGACGTAGCCCTCGATGTCGGCGCGGAAGGCCGTCTGGACGGCCGGCACGCTGAACGGCGCGAAGGCGCTGTCCTGCTGGGCGTAGTCCTGCAGCTGCGAGAAGATCGCCATCCGCTCGTCGGCGTCGGTCTCCACGCCGGCCCGCGCGATCAGGGCGCGGGTCGCCTCGTCGATCATCTCCGGCATCCAGCGGGCGCGCTCACCGGCGACCTTACCGCCGGGCAGGAACTCGAGGAAGTCGACGGGGTCGAGCTTGTCGGGGCCCCAGAACCAGTAGCCGAAGCCCTGGGTGCCGTTGCGGTAGCCCTCGAGCGCCACCTGCACCTCGCTGGGCAGCAGGCGCACGGTGATGCCGATGTCGGCGAGGTCCGCCTGGATCTTCTGCGCGTTGGTGCTGAGGCTGACGCCGGCCCAGGTGAGGTCCGCGTAGTGCATGGTGACCTCGAAGCCGTCGGCGTAGCCGGCCTCGGCCATCAGGGCGCGGGCGCGGTCGAGGTCGCGTTCCAGCGCCTGATCCTGGCCGTAGGCGCCGGCCAGGCCGACCCACATGTTGCTGCCCGGCGTGACGCTGCCGGCCCACAGGTCGCGGTAGCCCTGGTAGTCGAGCGCGAGCCGCACGGCCTGCGCGACGAGCGGGTCGGCCATCGGGCCGCCGACCTCGGGGTCGCGGTTCATGAGCAGGAAGTGGGTCCAGCGGCCGGGGCCGAGGTAGATGCCGATGTCGTCTTCACCCTCGAGCGCGACCACCTGGTCGGGGGTGAGGTCCGTCGCCAGGTCGACGTTGCCGGCCACCAGCGCCACGCGCTGGGTGGCCGCCTCGGGGATGTTGACGATGATGACGCGATCGAAGAAGGGGGCCTCGCCCCAGTAGTCGGGGTTGCGGACCAGGACGGTCCGGTCCTGCGGCGACCAGCTCTCCAGGACGTAGGGGCCGGTACCGGCGGAGGTCTGGTTGAGGTACGCCTGGGCCGCGTCGCTCTCGGCGGCGTCCGCGGCGTCGGTGCCGCCGTTCGCGCGGACGGTGGCGGCGTGGGTCACGGAGAAGGCCGTGTTGGCGAGCTCGGCGAGGAACGAGGGCCGCACGGCGGTCAGCGTGATGGCCACGGTGCCGGCATCGATGGCCTCGAGCGAGGCGATCGGGTCGGCCAGGAACGACGGCTGGGCCTGGACGTTCTTCAGGCGCTCGAACGAGAACACCACGTCCTCGGCGGTCAGGGGGCTGCCGTCGACGAAGGTGACGCCCTCGCGCAGCGTGAAGGTGTAGGTCAGGCCGTCGTCGGAGATCGTCCACGAGGTCGCGAGCAGCGGCTCGATCGCGCTGGCGTCGGCGTCGGGGAAGGTGACCAGGGTGTCGTACGCGATGCGGTTGACCATGCCGCTGGTCGGGTTGAAGGCGTGCGCGGGATCGTAGGCCTCGGTGATCTCCGCGTGGCCGATGACGATGGTCTCCTGGGCGTGGCTCGTGCCCACGAGGGCCAGCACGAGGACGGCCCCCAGGAACAGCGCCCCGATGGCGCGCGTGGATGCGGCGGGCTTCAGGTTCATCTCGGTTCTCCTCGGGTCCTGGCGTCGGCGAGCGGGGACGGGCACGGCGAACGTATACTTACGCGTGCAGCAGTGAAGATAGCACGAAACGGTGGTGGGTTCCCTTGACGTACGAGCAGCGACGGATGGCCTTCCAGGAGCGCTTGGCGGGGGCGGCGGACCTGGCGTTCTTCCCCCGCTCGGCCGACCTGCAGTACCTCACGGGCGTGCCGCGCGACATCCCCAACTTCGGGTCGGTGCTGCACCCGGGCGCCTGGCTCGAGGGCGGCTGGTTCCCGCCCAGCGGGATGCCTCTGCTGGCCCTGCCGCGCATGACGGCGGAGTTCGGCGGCGTCGCGGGCACGGACGACGTCCAACTGCACGTGCTGCAGGACCACGACGACCCCGCGGCGATGGTGCGCGGCTTCCTGCAGGCGTTCGGGCTGCCGCAGCGACCGCGCATCGCGATCGGCGACGCCACCCACGGCTCGACCGTCAGCGCCCTGCAGGCGCTGCTGCCCGACGCGTCCTTCCTGTCGGCCTCCGACCTCCTACGCCCGCTGCGGGTCGTCAAGTCCGGCGAGGAGATCGAGGTCATGCGTCGGGCCGGCCAGGTCACCGAGGCGGCCTTCGCCGACGTCCTGGCGCGGCTCGAGCACGGGATGACCGAGCTCGACGTCGTCACCGAGGTCGACCACCAGCTGCGCCGCCACGGCTCGCTGGGGCCCTCGTTCACGACCTCGCTCTACACCTCCGGGCCGCACCACCCGCTGCTCTTCGGCCAGCGCGAGGTCACCTGGAGGCGTGAGCTGACGCCGCCGGTGTCGATCCTGTTCGACTTCGGTGCGATCCTCGATGGCTACTGCTACGACTTCGGACGCACCGTGTTCTTCGGCGAGCCCGAAGCGAGCTACCTGGAGGCGTTCGGCCTGGTGATGGCGTCCCAGGCGGCCGGCATCGCCGCGCTGCGCGCCGGGCGCGCGACGGCGGCCGACGCCGACCGGGCGGCGCGCGCGGTGATCGCGGAGGCGGGCCACGGCGAGGCGTTCCGCCACCGCCTCGGTCACGCCATCGGCCTCGACGTCCACGAGCCGCCGTTCCTGACGGCGGGTGACGACACGCCGCTGCGGGAGGGCATGCTGTTCACGGTCGAGCCGAGCATCACGCGCTTCGACACCTTCTCGGCACGCGTCGAGGACGTCGTGGTCGTGCGGCCGGACGGCGGTGAGCCGCTGACGACGGGCTTCCGCGACCTGCTGGTGATCGACTGACGCCGCGGGCGCGCCCCAGACGCTCCCGTGAAGGATGTCCCGACGGCGACCCCTTATCCTGACTCCAGGTGTGCAAACGATGAGTAGGGCGGCCCGACCGGGCCGAAGGAGGTCCATGGGATGGCACAGAAAGCGATCCGAGAAGCCGACGGGATGCACATACTGGCGACCCGGCTGTACGACTACGGGGATGCCATGTGTGAGTTGGAGGACCGCTTCCTCAGCGTGAGCTCGGGCGGCGAGCTCGCCGCCCTGCGCGCCGAGCACCCGTGGCTGTCGCAGGTACCGCTGGTCGTCAAGCCCGACCAACTGATCAAGCGGCGCGGCAAGAACGGCCTCATCCTCACGGGGGCGACCGTCGACCAGGCGATCGCCTGGATCGACGAGAAGACGCGCGGGCCCGTCACCATCCATGGTCGCTTCGACGACGCCGGACGCCCGCTCGACGCGGGCACGACCGGCTACCTGCGCCACTTCCTGGTCGAGCCCCACAAGACCCACGACCCCGCCGACGAGTGCTACCTCGCCATCGTGTCGAACCGCGACGGGGACGAGATCCTCTACTGCCACCAGGGCGGCGT
The DNA here is from genome assembly GCA_011389865.1 of Trueperaceae bacterium. GTDB lineage: Bacteria > Deinococcota > Deinococci > Deinococcales > Trueperaceae > JAABTL01. Next base: position 107,838 of record JAABTL010000005.1, on the reverse strand, counting down.
CGACGTCGGCGACGTCGACGCCAAGGCCGCCCGCATGCAAGTCCCCATCGGCGAGACCCCGACCCGCGCCCACATCGCGCGGGCGCTGCTCGTCGACACGCCGCAGGGCAAGCGCGCGTGCACCGCCGGCTTCATCGAGGCGCTCTTCAAGCTCTACGTCGACATGAACTTCGCCTACCTCGAGATCAACCCGCTCGTCGTCGCCGGCGGCAAGGTGACCCCGCTCGACCTCGCCGCCAAGCTCGACAGCACCGCGGACTTCGAGAGCGCCAGCAAGTGGGGCGACCTCGAGTTCCCGACCCCGTTCGGCCGCGAGCCCAGCCCCGAGGAGGCGTACATCGAGGCGCTCGACGCCAAGACCGGCGCCTCGCTCAAGCTGACGGTCCTCAACCCCGAGGGGCGCGTGTGGACGATGGTCGCCGGCGGCGGCGCCTCGGTGATCTTCGCCGACACGATCACCGACCTCGGCTTCATGGACGAGATGGCCAACTACGGCGAGTACTCCGGCGACCCCAGCGAGGAGTTCACCTACCTCTATGCCAGGACGATCCTCGACCTCATGACCCGCAGCCAGCACCCGGACGGCAAGGTCCTGCTGATCGGCGGCGGGATCGCCAACTTCACCGACGTCGCCAAGACCTTCAAGGGCATCATCCGCGCGCTGCGCGAGTACCAGGCGCGCCTCCAGGAGTACGGCGTGCGCGTCTACGTGCGCCGCGGCGGCCCGAACTACCGGGAGGGTCTGCGGATGATGCGCCAGCTCGGCGAGGAGCTCGGGGTGCCGATCGAGGTGTACGGCCCCGAGACCCACATGACCAAGATCGTCTCGATCGCGTTGAAGGCGGGGTAAGCGATGGCGCTGGTGAAGGAGAACCCGTACGAACTGTTCGACGCCACGACCCAGGCGTTCATCTACAACAACCAGACGGTCGCCACGCAGCGCATGCTCGACTTCGACTACGTGTCGGGGCGCAGCACGCCCTCGGTCGCCGCGATCGTCAACCCGACGGGCAGCGACGGCTTCGCCAAGGTGTTCTTCGGCCGCCGCGAGGTGCTCATCCCCGTCTACCGCCAGCTCGAGCGCGCGGCGCAGCAGCACCCGGGCGTCGACGTCATGATCAACTTCGCGTCGTTCCGCTCGGCCGCCGCGTCGACGATGGAGGCGCTCGACCTGCCCCAGATCCGCACCGTGGTCGTCATCGCCGAGGGCGTGCCCGAGCGCCGCTCGAAGCTGATGGCCGCCAAGGCGCGCGAGCTCGGCAAGACGATCATCGGCCCCGCCACCGTCGGCGGCATCAAGGCCGGCTGCTTCAAGATCGGCAACACCGGCGGGACGATCGAGAACATCGTCGAGTCGAAGCTGCATCGCCCCGGTTCCGTCGGCTTCGTCTCCAAGTCCGGCGGCCTGAGCAACGAGGCCTACTACACGATCGCGATGAACACCGATGGGCTCTACGAGGGCATCGCCATCGGGGGCGACGCCTTCGCCGGCTCGACGCTGCTCGACCACCTGCTGCGCTTCGAGCAGATCCCCGAGGTGAAGCTGCTCGTCTGCCTCGGCGAGCTCGGGGGCGCCGGCGAGTACGACGTCGTCGAGGCCCTCGAGCAGGGGCGCATCACCAAGCCGTTGGTCATGTGGGTGACGGGCACCTGCGCCAAGGCCTTCAAGACCGAGGTGCAGTTCGGCCACGCCGGCGCCAAGGTCAGCGGCGACCGCGAGAGCGCCGACGCCAAGAACGCCGCCCTGCGCGCCGCCGGCGCGATCGTGCCCGACTCCTACGACGACTACGGCGACAAGATCCGCGAGACCTACCAGCGGCTGGTGGCCGACGGCGTCATCACGCCCGCGCCCGAGCCCGAGGCGCCGTCGATCCCGCTCGACTACGCCAAGGCCGTCAAGGAAGGCGTCATCCGCAAGCCGGCCAGCTTCATCAGCACGATCTCCGACGACCGCGGCGAGGAGCTGATGTACGGCGACCTGCCGATCACGCAGGTCTTCGAGCGCGAGCTCGGCGTCGGCGGCGTCCTGAGCGTGCTGTGGTTCAAGCGCCTGCTGCCCGCCTACGCCACCAAGTTCATCGAGATGGCGCTGATGGTGACCGCCGACCACGGCCCGGCCGTGTCCGGCGCCCACAACACGATCGTCGCCACCCGCGCCGGCAAGGACCTGGTGTCGTCGATCGTCAGCGGCATGCTCACCATCGGCCCGCGCTTCGGCGGCGCGGTGGACGGCGCGGCCCAGATGTTCTCCGACGCCTACGACCGCGGCCTCACGCCGCAGCAGTTCGTCGACGAGATGAAGCGCAAGGGCGTCAACATCCAGGGCATCGGCCACCGGGTCAAGAGCGTGCACAATCCGGACCTGCGCGTCAGCATCATCAAGGCGTACGCGCTCGAGCACTTCGGGTCGTCCGCGCTCCTGACGTACGCTCTGGAGGTGGAGAAGATCACCACGGCCAAGCGCAACAACCTGATCCTCAACGTCGACGGCGCCATCGGAATCGCCTTCGCCGACATGCTCCGCTCGGAGATGCCGCGCGAGGAGGCGGACCAGTACGTCGCCCTCGGCGCGCTCAACGGGCTGTTCGTGCTCGGCCGGACGATCGGCCTCATCGGCCACCACCTCGACCAGAAGCGTCTCAAGCAGGGCCTGTACCGGCACCCATGGGACGACATCGCCTACATGCTCGACTGAAGGAGCCTCGCCCATGGACCGACCCACGAGCCCCAAGATCGTCTACACGAAGGTCGACGAGGCGCCCGCGCTGGCGACCTACTCGCTGCTGCCCGTGGTCGAGGCCTTCGCCGGCGCGGCCGGCGTCGCCGTCGAGCGGCGCGACATCTCGCTGGCCGGCCGCATCCTCGCCCAGTTCCCCGACCTCCTGGGGGAGCGGCGCGTGGAGGACGACCTCGCCTACCTCGGCGAGCTCGCGAAGACGCCCGAGGCGAACATCATCAAGCTCCCGAACATCAGCGCGTCCGTACCGCAGCTCAAGGCCGCCGTCCGCGAGCTGCAGGCGCAGGGCTACCCGCTGCCGGATTACCCGGACGAACCGTCCTCCGACGCCGAGCGCGACGTGCGCGAGCGCTACGACCGGGTGAAGGGCAGCGCCGTCAACCCGGTGCTGCGCGAAGGGAACTCCGACCGCCGCGCGCCCGCGTCGGTCAAGGCGTACGCGCGCAAGCACCCGCATCCGATGGGGGCGTGGAGCGCCGACTCGAAGTCGCACGTCGCACACATGCGCGAGGGCGACCTGCGCAGCAACGAGGTGTCGCACACCGTCACCGAGGCCGAGGCCGGCGACGCCCGCATCGAGCACGTGGACGGCGACGGCCGCGTCACGCTGCTCAAGGCCCGCGTGTCCATCGCTGCCGGCGACGTCATCGACGCCAGCTTCATGAGCCGGCGCGCGCTGCGCGCGTTCCTCGCGGAGCAGATCGACGACGCGAAGGCGAAGGGCGTGCTCTTCTCGCTGCACCTCAAGGCGACCATGATGAAGGTCTCCGACCCGATCTTCTTCGGGCACGCCGTCTCGGTGTTCTTCGCGGACGTGTTCGAGAAGCACGCGGCGACCTTCGCGCGCCTGGGCGTCAACCCCAACGACGGGCTCGCCGATCTCCACGCCAAGCTGCAGACGCTTCCGGAGAGCGAGCGGGCCGCGATCGAGGCCGACCTCGTCGCGACCTACGATCGCCGCCCGCCGCTGGCGATGGTCAACTCGGACAAGGGCATCACCAACCTGCACGTCCCCTCCGACGTCATCATCGACGCCTCGATGCCCGCCGCCATCCGCGCCTCCGGTCGCATGTGGGGGCCTGACGGGCAGGAGCACGACACCAAGTTCGTCATCCCGGACGGCAGCTATGCCGGCGTCTACCAAGCGGTCATCGACGACTGCAAGGCGCACGGCGCCTTCGACCCGCGCACGATGGGCAGCGTGCCCAACGTCGGGTTGATGGCCCAGAAGGCCGAGGAGTACGGCTCGCACGACAAGACCTTCGAGATCGGCGCGCCCGGACGCGTGCGGGTGGTGTCGGCCGCGGACGTGACGCTGCTGGAGCACGACGTGGAGCCCGGCGACGTCTGGCGCATGTGCCGCGTCACCGACGCCGCCGTGCGCGACTGGGTCAAGCTCGCCGTCACCCGCGCGCGGGCGAGCGGCGCGCACGCGGTTTTCTGGCTCGACGAGGACCGCCCGCACGACGTGCAGCTCATCGCCAAGGTGCGCCGCTACCTCAACGACCACGACACCGCCGGGCTGCACCTGCACGTCATGCCGCCGGTCGCGGCGACGCGCTTCTCGTGCGAGCGCCTGCGCCGAGGCGAGGACACGATCTCGGTCACCGGCAACGTCCTGCGCGACTACCTGACCGACCTGTTCCCGATCCTCGAGGTCGGCACCAGCGCCAAGATGCTGTCGATCGTGCCGCTGATGAACGGCGGCGGCCTGTTCGAGACCGGCGCCGGCGGCTCCGCCCCCAAGCACGTGCAGCAGTTCGTCGCCGAGGGGCACCTGCGCTGGGACTCGCTCGGCGAGTTCCTCGCGCTGGTGGCCTCGCTCGAGCACCTGGCGACGCGCACGGGCAACGCCCGCGCCCAGGTCCTGGCCGACGCGCTCGACCGCGCCAACGCCCGCTTCCTAGAGAGCAACAAGTCGCCCTCACGCAAGGTGAACGAGATCGACAACCGAGGCAGCCACTTCTTCCTCACGCTCTACTGGGCGCAGGAGCTGGCCTCCCAGGCCGACGACCCCGAGCTCGCCGGGCGCTTCGAGGAACTCGCCCGGGCGCTCACCGAGAACGAGACGACGATCGCCGCCGAGCTGCTGGCCGCTCAGGGCTCGCCGGTGGACGTCGGCGGCTACTACCGCCCCGACGACGCGCTCGCCAGCCGCGCCATGCGGCCGAGCGCGACCTTCAACGCCCTGATCGACGGCCTCAACGCCTGAGCATCGGCATGGGGGGCGGCCGCTCGGGCCGCCCCCCACCCAGGAGACGACGACCCCATGTCCGACCAGGACGACATCCGCGACCTCTTCGCCGCCTGGGACGCCGCGCTACGGACCGGCGACGCCGACGAGGTGGTCGCGCTCTACGCGCCCGACGCGGTGCTGTTGCCGACCTTCTCGGACAGGGTCCGCACCACGGAGGAGGGGCGCCGCGACTACTTCGCCCACTTCCTCCAGCGGCGCCCCAGGGCGAGCGTCGTCGAGGGGCACGCGCGCGCCTACGGCGACGTCGCGGTGCACTCGGGGATCTACGCCTTCGCCTTCGGCGCCGGCGCAGAGCGCGAGGCCCACGCCCGCTTCACCTTCGTGTACCGGCGGGTGGACGGGCGCTGGTGGATCGTGGAACACCACTCGTCCGGCATGCCCGAGTCGTCCTGACCCGGCGATGGGCCGTAGGGACCCGCCCGGCCACGCCGGAGGGGCCCCGGACGTTCGCCGGAGCGCGGCCCCAACCGTTCACTGGAACTCGATGACGAAGCTGTAGACGTCGTCCTGCGGGTGGCTGGTCACCTGGTGGTCGACCTTGTGGAAGACCCGCTGCATGGCGCGGTTGGCGCGCAGGACCTCGGCCGTGAAGCCGCGGATGCCGTTGCGGATGGCGATCTGCGTCAGGTAGCGCAGCAGCTCCGTGCCGATGCCCTTGTTCTGCCAGTCGTCGCGCACCACGAACGCCACCTCGGCCATGTTCGTCTTCTCGTCGAGGTAGTAGCGGCCGACGGCGATGATGTCCTCGCCGTGCGCCTCCGGCACCGTGCAGACGATGGCGAGCTCGCTGCGGTGGTCGATGAACACGAAGTCCTGGATCTCGGAGCGCGGCACCGTCTTGGAGCGCGACATGTACCGGTAGTAGATCGTCTCCTGCGACAGCGCGTAGAACAGGTCGGTGATGCGGGGCTCGTCGGTCGGGTGGATCGGCCGGAAGGTGACCTGCGTGCCATCGCCGAGCAAACGCGTCGTCCGCAGCTCGGTGGGGCCGACGACGAGCTTGCCCTCGACGCGCGCGAACTCGGGGTGGAGGAAGCGTGCGTCGACCGCCTCCTTCAGCAGGCGCGCGCGGAAATCGGGGTGGGCGATCGCGATGAGGGCGATGGCGCGCTCTTCCACGCTCTTCCCGTGGAGGTAGGCCACGCCGTACTCGGTCACCACGTAGTGCACGTCGCCGCGCGTGGTCACGACGCCGGCGCCGGCCGAGAGGCGCGTCACGATGCGCGACACCTCGCCGCCCTTGGCGGTCGAGGGGAGGGCGATGATCGCCTTGCCGTCGTCGGCGTGCGCGGCGCCGCGGTTGAAGTCGACCTGGCCGCCGATGCCCGAGTAGAAGGCGCCGGCGAGCGAGTCGGCCCCGACCTGACCCGTGAGGTCGACCTCGAGCGCGGTGTTGATCGCCACCGGACGGTTCTGCCGGCCGATGACGAAGGGGTCGTTGACGTACTCGGTGGGGTGGAAGGCGAAGGCCTCGTTGTTGTCGACGAAGTCGTACAGCTTGCGTGAGCCGACGCAGAAGGTGGTGACGACCTTGCCGCGGTCGACCGACTTGCGGCGCCCGGTCACCACGCCCGACTCGATGAGCTCGATCACCGAGTCGCTGACCATCTCGGTGTGGATGCCGAGGTCGCGCTTGTCCTTGAGGTGCGCCACGATGGCCTGCGGGATCTTGCCGATGCCGAACTCGACGGTCGAGCCGTCGTCCACCAGGCTGGCGACGATCCTGCCGATGCGGTCGGTGGTCTCGTTCAGCGGCGGGGTCGCGTACTCGACGAGTTCCTCCTCGACCGGCACGAGCACGTCGATGTCGTGTACGTGGATGCGCGCGTTGCCGAGCGTGCGCGGCATGCGCGGGTTGACCTGCGCGATCACCAGCGAGGCGTTCTCGGCCGCCGACTTGACGATGTCGACCGAGATGCCGAGGCTGCAGTAGCCGTTGGCGTCCGGCGGGGTGACGTGGATGAGCGCCGCGTCGAGCGGCAGGCGGCCGCTGCTGAACAGGCGTGGCACGTCGGAGAGAAAGATCGGCGTGTACGCCCCGATGCCCTGCTGGATGAGGTCGCGGACGTTCTCGCCGATGAAGAAGCTGTTGATGCGGAAGGTCGACGACATCTCCTTGGTGGCGTAGGGGGCGTCACCGAAGGTCAACAGGTGGACGATCTCCACGTCGGCCAGCTCGTCGGCCCGCCCGACGAGGGCGCGCACCAGCCGCAGCGGCTGTCCGCAGCCGGTGCCGACGAACACGCGATCGCCGGGTCGGATGCGGCGGACCGCCTTCTCCGGCGTCTCGATCTGCTCCGCGTAGGTCTCCTGCCAATCGGGGTCGACCCAGTTCAGACGCATCGCTGCCATGCCTCAAGCCTCGGGTTCCTGGAGCGTGATGCGGGCGTCGGCGGCGATCGACTCGCTGCCCACCGTGCCCACGATGAAGGGGTTGATGTCCATCTCGACGATCTGCGGGAAGTCCGTGACGAGCTGGCTGATGCGCTGCAGGGCATCGGCGATGGCGTCGAGGTCGACCGACGCCTGCCCGCGGACGCCCTTGAGCAGGGCGAACGACTTGGTCGAGCGCAGCATCTGCAGCGACTCCTCCTTGGTGATCGGCGCGATGTGGAAGGTCACGTCCTTCATGACCTCCACGAAGATGCCGCCGAGGCCGAACATCAGCATCGGGCCGAACTGCGGGTCGCGCGTCATGCCCAGGATGATCTCGCGGCCACGGCCGACCATCGACTCCAGGTACACGCCCTCGATGCGCGCCGTCGGCACGCGCTGCGGGATGCGCATCATCATCAGGTCGAACGCGTCGCGCACGGCGTCGGGCGAACCGAGGTTCAGCTTGACGCCCCCGAGGTCCGACTTGTGGATGACGTCGGGGGAGGCGATCTTCATCGCGACCGGGTAGCCGATCCGCTCGGCGACGTCGACGGCCTCCTCGACCGTCATCGCCAGCTGGCCGGGCGGCACGTTGAAGTCGTAGGCGTCCAGGATCGCCTTCGCCTGCGCCTCGCCCACCTGCAGCTGACCCACCTTGAGGTGGCGGCGGATGATGCGTTCGACGCGGCGCCGGTTGACGCCGAAGCGGGTGATGACCCGCGGCGGTCGATCGAGCCAGGTGGCGTAGTCGACCATGGCCCGCAGGGCCGCGACGGCCCGCTCGGGGGAGGTGTAGTCGGGCAGGTTGGCGGCGGCCAGCTCGTCGCGGCCGGGCATGACGTCGGCCCCGCCCATGAAGGAGGCCAGGACGGGCTTCTCGCCGCGGGAGGCGGCCGCGACCGCGCGGGCCGTCTCGGCGGGGCGGGTCATCGCCTGCGGGGTGAGGATCACGATGATCGCGTCGATGTCGGGGTCGTCCTGTGCGGCGTCGACGGCCATGACGTAGCGCTCGGGGTCGGCGTCGCCCAGCACGTCGATCGGGTTGCCGACGCTGGCCGCAGCCGGCAGCTTGGAGGCCAGCGCGGTGGCCGCCCCGCCGCCCAAGGGGCTGACCTTCATCCCGGCGTTCTCGACGGCGTCCGCCGCCATGATGCCGGGGCCGCCGGCGTTGGTGATGATCGCGACCCGGTCGCCCTTGGGCAGCGGTTGCATCGCGAACGCGGTCGCGTAGTCGAACATCGACTCGAAGGTGTCCGCGCGGATGACCCCGGAGCGCACGAACGCCGCGCCGTAGGCGACGTCGGCGCCCGCGAGGCTGCCCGTGTGCGACGACGCGGCCTTGACGCCCGCCGTGGTCGTGCCCGCCTTGAACACGATGACCGGCTTGCGGTTGGTCGCCTGCTGGGCGGCACGGATGAAGTCGTCGCCCGAGGCGATGCTCTCCAGGTAGCCGACGATGACCTTGGTCTGCTCGTCCGTCGCCAGCGCCGTCAGGAAGTCGGTCTCGTCCAGCTGCGCCTTGTTGCCCATGCTGATGAGCTTGCCGAGGCCGAGGTGGCGCGACGCCGCGAGGTCGAGGATCGCCGTGAGCAGGGCGCCCGACTGCGAGATCACCGAGATGCCCCCCGCCTTCGGCATGTGGCTGGCGAAGGAGGCGTTCATCGCGTGGTCGGTGTTGATCACGCCGAGGCAGTTGGGGCCGACGAGCTTGACGCCGCGCGCGGTGCACAGGCGCTCGATCTCGCGCTCCATCTCGGCGCCCTCTTCGTCGACCTCCTTGAAGCCGGCGGTGATGACGACGATCGCCTTGGCGCCCCCGTGGATGGCGTCCTCCACGGCGGAGCGAACCATCTTGGTGGGCACGGCGACCACGCCGAGCTCGACGGGCTTGCCATACGCCTTGAGGTTGGGGAAGCACGGCAGGCCGAGGATCTCGTCCGCGGTGGGGTTGACGGGCACGATCGCGCCGCCGAAGCCGCCCTTCTTGAGGTTGGCGACGACCTCGTAGCCGACCTTGCCCGGGGTACGGGACGCGCCGAAGACGGCGACGGATGCGGGGTAGAGCAGGGAGCTGAGCATGGGGTGGAGCCTCCATGCCGCCCCGGCGGGGGCGGCGGAGCCATCGTACCCGAAGGCGGCCGGGGCGCGGGTCCGCGGACGTCGCGCCCGTGCCCCGGTAAGCCCTGGGCGGGGCCGGCGCCCGCGGGGCCGGGGGCGCGACCGGCACGCCGGTTGCACACGGTATCCTGACGTGATCGCGCCTGGTCGAGGCGCGGTCGACGGGCTGGCGAGCCGCGGGCTGCGGCGGATCCAAGGGCATCGTGGCCGCGCGCGAGGCGCGCGGCGGGCAAGGAAGGCGGCGGCGCGCATGAAGGCGTTCATCTTCACCGACGAACTCGACGAGGGCGGGTACCCGCCCGCCTGCCCGTTCGACACGCGGCGCGCGGGCCTGACCTACCGCACGGTCGAGAACATGGGCCTGATGCACGGCGGCGACCGCACGCTGGTGGCGCCGCGCAAGCTCTCGCGAGCGGAGCTCGAGAGCTTCCACGACCCTGGCTACCTCGACGCGCTCCACCGTGGCGGGATGGGCGAACACGATCTGCAGGCGCTGTCGATGGGCCTGGGGACACCCGACTGCCCCATCTTCCCGGGGATGCTGGACTACGTCAGCCTGGCCGCGGGCGGCTCGGTGACGGCGGCGGAACTCATCCTGGCCGGCGAGGTCGACCTGGCCTTCAACCCGTCCGGGGGCTTCCACCACGCGCACCCGACGCGGGCCTCCGGCTTCTGCTACGTCAACGACGTCGTGCTGGCCTGCGAGACGCTGGCGCGTGCCGGCAAGCGGGTGCTGTTCCTCGACGTCGACGCCCATCACTGTGACGGCGTCCAGGACGCCTTCTACGATCGCAGCGACGTCATGACGGTGTCGCTGCACGAGAGCGGCAAGACGCTCTTCCCGGGCACGGGCTTCGAGGAGGAGATCGGCCACGGCGAGGGACGCGGGTACGCCGCCAACTTCCCGCTGCCGGTCGGCACCTACGACGCCGCGTGGGTGAAGGTCTTCGAGGAGGGGGCGCTGCCGCTCATGCGTGCCTTCGACCCGGACGTCATCGTCGTCGAGATCGGCATGGACGCGCTGGCGGGCGACCCGCTCGCGCACCTGCACCTGAGCAACAACGCCTACGCCGACGTGCTCGAGCACGTGCGCGGGTTGGGCAAGCCGATCCTGGCGACCGGCGGCGGCGGTTACCACGTCGAGAACACCGTGCGCGGCTGGGCCCTCGCCTGGAGCGTCCTGTGCGGCGACCAGGAGCACCACGACGCGATGAGCTTCGGCATGGGCGGCGTGTTGCTCGAGACGACCGAGTGGACCGGCGGCCTGCGCGATCGCACGCTGCTCTCGGACGCCGGCCGCCGCAGCGGGGTCGACATCGAGATCGACGCCATGCTGCGGCGGGTGCGGTCGCTGCTGTTCGCACGCCACGGGATCGACGCCGACGACTGACGACTGGCGGCCGCCCGCGGGAACGCCGTGGCCCACCGATGCCGCCGGCCTCGCCGCGCTGCAGCGGCGGCTGGCGGCGATGGCGCCCCCGCCGTGCCGGGCCGTCCTCGCGGCGCGCGTGGGCGCTTGCTTCGTGTGCTTCGCGGAAGACGCCGACGCGCTCGCGGCCGGCGCCGAGCCGGCGTGGGCGGCGGCCGCGACCTTCGAGGGCGGCCGGCGCGTCGCCGCGCACGTGGTCGCCGGGACGACCGCGGCCAGCTACGCCCCGGGCCTGCTGGCGCTGCGCGCCGGAGCGCTCCTCGAGCGGGCGGTCGCGGGCCTGCCGGTGCGACCGGACGTGCTGCTGGTCGACGCGACCGGCCGCGATCATCCACGCCGGGCCGGCCTCGCGCTGCACCTCGGCGCGGTGCTGGACCTGGCGACCGTCGGGGTGACGGACCGGCCACTGGCCGCGGTCGCCCCCGCGCCCGGAGGGTCTGCGGAGCCGCAACCCTTGACCCTGGATGGCCAGGTCGTCGCGTACCGCGTGTGGACCCGGGTGGGCGCGAGGCCCGTCATCGTGCACGCCGCGTGGCGCACGGATCCCGCCACCGCGTTGGCGGTGGTTCGCGGGTTCGCGGGTGCCACGCGAACACCGACCCCATTGCGGGAGGCCCGCCGCCTGGCCCGGACGGCGCGGGCGGTCGCCGCCGGATGGGCCCCGCGTCCCCCCGGCGATCCCGCGCCGAGTTGACCGGGATACCTTCGTGCCCGCATGGTCACATGCTCGGATGGAACGGGTAAGAATGCGTCTGGGAGAAGACAAGATGGAGCATGGGCGGCTGTTAACCTGAAGCGTGACGCGTCGAGGTACGGCGTGGGTGCGACCCGCGCCGGTCCGTGTCGCGTCGGGAGGGAGATCGCATGAAGGGCGCCAACGAGTCGGACGTGATGGGCGTGCGTGCCACGCCCCAGGCAGGCGAGATTCCCGATTCCGTGACCGAGGAAGCGTTGCGCGGAGCGACCGTCCACGACCGCGAGGGCCAGGAGATCGGCACGGTCAACGACGTGGTCGTCGGCGACGATGGCAAGATCGAGTCGGTGGTGATGGAGGTGGGCGGCTACCTGGGCATCGGGTCGCGCGCCGTGGCCGTCGCCGCGCACCGCCTGGCCGTTCGCGACGAGGACGACGGGACCCGCGTCATCCTCGGCATGACGCAGGACGAACTGCGCGAGCTACCTGAGCACCGCGCGCCCGTCACCCGGCCCGTCGTGCCGCCTCACCCCCGCTAGCGTCAGAACCGCCGCGACCAGGCGCTGGGCCAGCGCTCGATGACGACCTTGGTCTCGGTGAAGAACTCGACGGCGTGGCGGCCCTGCCCGTGCAGGTCGCCGAAGAAGGAGTCGCCCCAGCCGCTGAAGGGGAAGTAGGCCATCGGCGCCGCGACGCCGAGGTTGATGCCGACGTTGCCGGCCTTCACCTGATGGCGGAAGGCGCGGGCGGCGGCGCCCGAGGTGGTGAACAGGCAGGCCTGGTTGCCGAAGGCGCGGGCGTTGGCGAGGGCGATGGCGTCGTCGAGCGTGTCGGCGTGGAGCAGCGTCAGCACCGGCCCGAAGATCTCGGTGTGCGCGAAATCGCCGTGGGGGTCGACGTCGGCCACGACGGTCGGGTGCAGGAAGTAGCCGTCGGCGAAGCCGTCGACGGTGGCGCCGCGGCCGTCGGCCAGCAGGCGTCCCCCCTCGCGCACGCCGGCGTCCACCAGGCCGTGGATGCGCTCGCGGCTCGCTTCGCTGATCACGGGGCCCATCTGCACGCCGTCGTCGAGGCCGAAGCCGACGCGGCGGGTGTGGGCGTCGTCGACGATCCGCTCGCTGAACGCCTCGCGTGCCTCGCCGACGGTGATGACCACCGAGGTCGCCAGGCAGCGCTGGCCGGCGCAGCCGAAGGCGCTGTCGGCCAGGATGCGGGTGCTCATGTCCATGTCGGCGTCGGGGAGGACGATGGCCGGGTTCTTGGCGCCGCCCTGGCACTGCGCGCGCTTGCCGTTGGCGGTGGCGCGGGCGTAGATGTACTTCGCGACCGGCGTGCTGCCGACGAAGGAGACGGCGCGCACCTGCGGGTGGTCGAGCAGCGCGTCGACGGTCTCCTTGCCGCCGTTGACCAGGCTGACGACGCCGTCGGGGAAGCCGGCCTCCTGGCACAGCCGCATGAGGTGCTGGGTCGTCATCGGGACGCGCTCGGAGGGCTTGAGGACGAAGCAGTTGCCGGCCCCCAACGCGTAGGGCATGAACCACAGCGGGATCATGCCGGGGAAGTTGAACGGGGTGATCCCGGCGACGACGCCGAGCGGTTGGCGGAAGAGGTGCTCGTCGATGCCGCGGGCGACGTCCTCGTTGTTGTAGCCCTGCATCAGGCTGGGCATGCCGCTGGCGACCTCGACGTTCTCGATGCCGCGGCGCAGCTCACCCTCGGACTCGGCGTAGGTCTTGCCACACTCGAGGGTGATCGTGCGCGACAACTCCACGATGTCGCGCTCCATGAGCGCCTTGAGGCGGAAGAGCGACTGGACGCGGTCGCCGACCGGGGTGTCGCGCCAGGCGGGGAAGGCCGCGGCGGCGGCGCGCACCGTCAGGTCGACCTCGCCCGCGGGTGACAGGGGCACCCACGCGAGCGTCTCCGCGGTGGCGGGGTTGGTGACGGGGGCGCGATCGGCGCCCTCTGGGCGGCGCCATTCGCCGCCGACGAGGTTGAGGAGCTCGGGCGTGGCCATGCGGCCAGGGTAGCGCGCCGGGGTGGCAGCCGGGCGTCGGCGGGGCGCACGTCAGGGCACGCGATCCTCGGATCGCGCATGCTGCCCAGAGCATGCGTGCTCCGTAGAGCACGTGCTCCGTAGAGCACGCGTGCTCCCTAGAGCACGCGCTCCCTAGAGCACGTAGCGGCTGAGGTCCTCGTCCTCCACCAGGTCGCCGAGCTTGCGCTCCACGTAGACCTCGTCGATGCGCACCGCACCGAGGCCCGTCCCGAACGCGACGTCTTCGAGCACCGTCTCGAGGACCGTGTGTAGCCGGCGGGCACCGATGTCCTCGATCTCGCGATTGACGCGCTCGGCGGCGCGCGCGAGCGCCTCGACGCCCCCCTCGGTGAACTCGATCCGCGTCCCGTCGACCGCCAGGAGCGCCTGGTACTGCTTCGTCAGCGCGTGTTCGGGCTGGGTCAGGATGCGCTGCAGGTCGACCGCCGTCAGGTCCTCGAGCTCGACGCGCACGGGGAAGCGGCCCTGCAGTTCGGGGATCAGGTCGGATGGCTTGGCGACCGAGAAGGCGCCGGCGGCGATGAACAGGACGTGGTCGGTCGACACCGGCCCCCAGCGGGTCTGGACGGTCGTGCCCTCGACGATCGGCAGCAGGTCGCGCTGCACGCCCTCACCCGACACGTCGGGTCCCTGCGCGTGGCCGCCGCCGGCGATCTTGTCGAGCTCGTCGAGGAAGACGATGCCCGCGTTCTCTGCGCGCCACACCGCCTCGCGCTGCACCTCGTCGTGGTCGATCAGCCGGTCGGCCTCCTCGGCAGCGAGGACGCGGCGCGCCTCGCGCACGCTCAGCTTGCGTCGTGCGCGCCGCTTGGGCATGAACTGCGAGAACGCGTCCTGCAGCTGCTGGCCCATCTGCTCCATGCCGGGCAGGCCCATCATCGGCGAGGCCGTCGCCTCCTCGACCTCGATCTCGACCATCCGTTCCTCGAGCTTGCCACCCTCGAGCAGCGTCCGCATCGACGCGCGGCCCTCGTCGCTGCCGCCGGGCAGCAGCGCCTCGAGCAGCCGCACCTCGGCCGCGCGCTTGGCCTGCTCCGCGACGCCGGCCTTGCGCTCCTCCTCGACCATCGTGACGGCCGCGGCCACGAGGTCGCGCACGATCGAGTCGACGTCGCGACCGACGTAGCCGACCTCGGTGAACTTCGTGGCCTCCACCTTGAGGAAGGGCGCGCGCGCCAGCTTCGCGAGGCGGCGCGCGATCTCGGTCTTGCCGACGCCGGTGGCGCCGATCATCAGGATGTTCTTGGGGCTGACCTCGGCCTGCAGCGCCTCGGGCAGTCGCCGCCGGCGCAGGTGGTTGCGCAGCGCGACGGCGACGGCGCGCTTGGCCTTGTGCTGGCCGATGATGTGGCGATCGAGAGCCTCGACCACCTCGAGCGGGGTCATGTCGAACGCGGCCAGGCCCTGGGCGTCGCTCATGGGTTCGCCTCCGCGCCGTCGCTCGAGGCGTCGTTCGCCGCGCCGTCGGTCTCGTCGCCGTCGGCCGTGTCATCGGGGCCGCCCAGCGTCAGGACGGTGGCCGTGCCGCTGGTGTAGAGGTCGATCTCGGCGGCGATCAGCAGCGCCGTGCGGGCGATCGTGGGGGCGTCGAGTTCGCTGTGCCGCAGCAGCGCCAGCGCGGCCGCCTGGGCGTAGGGGCCGCCCGAGCCGACCGCGGCGACCGGGTCGTCGGGGCGCACGACGTCGCCGGAGCCCGACAGGGTCAGGATCTGCTCCTCGTCGGCGACGATCAGCATCGCCTCCAGGTGGCGCAGCATGCGGTCGGTGCGCCACTCCTTGACGGTCTCGATGGCGGCGCGCAGCAGGTGGCCCTTGTGGGTCTCCAGGTACCCCTCGAACTTCTCGATCAGGGTGAAGGCGTCGGAGACGGCGCCGGCGAAGCCGGCGATGGCGACGCCGTCCGCCAGCGTGCGGACCTTGACGGCGCCGCGCTTGACGATGGTATCGCCCAGGGTGACCTGGCCGTCGCCCGCCAGGGCGGTCACGCCGTCGCGGTGGACGGCGACGATGGTGGTGCCGTGCATTCGGTGGCTCACGCCGTCAGCCTATCAGCGGCCCCGTGGCGACCGGGTCGCGGGCGCGCGCACCCCGGCCGTGGTTGCCACGCGCCGCGTCGTCGTGGGGCAGGGCGCCGGATCCGGGCCGCGGCGGCGCCCGTGCTGCCATGATGGGGTGATGAACGGCAGCCCTCTGGAGCGGCGGTCCGCACCGCCGGCCCTGGAACCGTGACGCAGGACCAGGTGGTCCTGCTCGCCGTCCTGGCCGCCACCGTCGCCCTGTTCCTGTGGGGGCGCTGGCGCCACGACGTGGTGGCCCTGCTCGCGCTGCTCGCCTGCGTGGCGGCCGGCTTGGTCCCCGCTGCGGACGCGTTCGCGGGGTTCGGCCACCCCGCCGTCGTGACCGTCGCCTGCGTACTGGTGATGAGCCATGGCCTGCGCGCGAGTGGCGCCGTGGACGCGCTCACGCGGCGGCTGATGCCGAGCACGACCGGCCCGCTGCTCGGCGCCGCCACGCTCACCGGCCTGGGCGCCGTGATGTCCGCCTTCATGAACAACGTCGGGGCGTTGGCGCTGCTCATGCCGGTGGCCGTCCACCTCGCCCGCAAGCACGGATTGCCGCCGGGCCGGGTGCTCATGCCGCTCTCCTTCGGCACCATCCTCGGTGGCATGACCACGCTGATCGGCACGCCGCCGAACCTGATCGTCGCAGGCTTCCGCGCGGAGACCGGCGTCAGCGGTTTCGGCATGTTCGACTTCACGCCCGTGGGCGCGGCCGTGGCCCTCGCGGGCCTCGCGTTCATCGGGGTCGTCGGCTGGCGGCTGGTGCCGGTGCGGCGCGGCGCCATCGATGAGGCGTTCGACACCGGGCGCTATCTCACCGAGGTGCGGGTCGGCGCCGACAGCCGCGTGGTGGGCATGCGCCTGGGGGAGGTCGACGACGAGATCGACGAGGACGATGCCCAGGTGGTGGGCCTCGTCAGGGACGACACGCGTCTCACCCCCCCGAACCCGGGCAGGGTGGTACGCGAGGGCGACGTCCTGGTGCTCGAGGCCGAGCCGGAGGCGCTGGGCTCGGTCCTGTCGACCCTCGGGCTGCGGCTCGAGGAGGCGGAGGAAGCGGACGACGAGGAGGACGGCCAGGGCGAGGAGGGCGGCGAAGGCGAGAAGCGCGGCGAGGAGGGCGGCGAGGAGGGCGGCGAGGACGAGGGCGAGGTCGCGGCCGAGCGGGCGGGAGAGGACGAACGTGGGGGCGGCGAAGGCGACGACGAGGGTGAGGAAGGCGACGACGAGGGCGGCGAAGGCGACGACGAGGGCGACGACCGTGACGTCGCCCTCCAGGAGTTCGTGGTCATGCCGCAGGCGCTGTCGATCGGGCGCTCCGCCACCGACCTGCAGCTCCGCACCCGCCACGGCATCAACCTGCTGGCGATCTCGCGCCAGGGCCAGCGCTCGATCCGCCGGCTGCGCGCGGCGCGGTTGCGCGCCGGCGACGTCCTGCTGCTGCAGGGGACGCGTCAGGCGCTCGCGGGGTTCGCCCTCGAGTTCGGTGCGGCGCCCCTGGCCGAGCGGGAGATCCTCGTCCCCGACGCGCGGCGCGCGTGGCTGGCCGGCGTCGGCATGCTGCTCGCCGTCGGCGTGGCGGCCCTGGGACTGGTCCCGGCCGCGATCGCCTTCGCCGCCGGCGTGGTGGCGTTCATGCTGCTGCGGGTGGTGCCACCGCGCGACGTCTACCGGGCGATCGACTGGCCGGTGGTCGTGCTGCTGGCCGCCCTGCTGCCGGTGGCCGGCGCCATGGCGACCACCGGCACCGCCGACCTGCTCGCCGGTCTCCTGCTCGAGGGCGTCGCGCAGGGTCGCCCGGTGCTGACCGTGGCGTTGCTGCTCGTCGTCACCATGACGCTGTCGGACTTCATGAACAACGCTGCGACCGCCGCGGTGATGTGCCCGATCGCCATCGGCGCGGCCGCCCAGCTCGGCGCCAACCCCGACACGTTCCTGATGGCGGTGGCGGTCGGGGGTTCGTGCGCCTTCCTGACGCCGATCGGTCACCAGAACAACACGCTGATCCTCGGGCCGGGCGGGTTCCGCTTCGGCGACTTCTGGCGCCTCGGGCTCCCGCTGGAGCTGCTCGTGGTGGCCGTGGGGGTGCCGATGCTGCTGTGGGTGTGGCCGTTGTGAACGCGCGTCCGCGCGGGGGGAGGGCGGCCGTCGCCGCCTCGCGGCGCGGGTTCGCGCATGGGGCGGTCCGACCTGGGTAGCATGTCGCCATGCCATTCGAGTTCGGTGGAGGTTGGATCGAGGTCGTCGCGGGACCGATGTTCAGCGGCAAGTCGGAGGAACTCATCCGGCGCGTCACCCGCGCGATGATCGCGCGGCAACCGGTACAGGTGTTCAAGCCGTTGATCGACGATCGCTACGACGCGGTCGCGGTGGCGTCGCACGCTGGGCGTACCCTCCGCGCCGAGGCGGTCGCCGACCCCGAGGACCTGCGGGTCCGCATCGACCCCGTCACCCGGGTGGTGGCGATCGACGAGGCGCAGTTCTTCGGCGACGGCCTGGTCGAACTGGTGGTCGAGCTCGCCGACCGCGGCAGACGCGTGATCGTGGCCGGCCTCGATCTCGATTTCCGCGGCGTGCCCTTCGGTCCCATGCCCGCGCTGTTGGCGGAGGCCGAGATCGTCGAGAAGCTGACCGCCATCTGTCGCTGCGGCAAGGCCGCCACGCGCACCCAGCGCCTCATCGGGGGCCACCCGGCGCACGAGGACGACCCCGTCATCCTCGTCGGGGCCGCCGAGGCGTACGAGCCGCGCTGCCGCGCCTGCCACGTGGTGCTGCGCGGGGCGCGCAGCACGCCGCTGTTCACCCAGGCGGCCGCCGGCACGTGAGCCCCGGCGGGCGCGACCCGTCCGTCAGCCGCCGGTCTCGCAGCCCCGTTCCAGCATCCGCCTGAGCGAGGCGGCGTTCCCAGGGGCATGGCCCCCGGCATCGTTGTCGAAGTAGACGTAGACGTCCCGCTCCTGCCGGCGAGGGGGCCGGCGGCCGGTGATCCGCTCCGGCTCCGGCGGCTCCTCGCCCCGGTGCCAGGCGTCGACCCGACGGCACCACGCTGCCAGCTCGTCCTTGCCGTAGCCGCTCTCGTAGGTCTTCGGGGCCCCGTGGAGGCGGAGGTACATCCAACCGCTGGTGACCTCCTCGCGCAGGGGCCAGTCCCCCGCGTGGCTCACGGCGAGCGCCACCCCAGCATCGCGCAGGATCCGGACCGCCTCCTCGCAGAAGAAGCTCGGATGCCTGGCCTCGAGGACGTGGCGCAGCCGGTGGTTGCCGTCCGTCTCCAGGTGCGCTTCGGAGACGCGGTCGTCATGCCGCCGGGCCAACGCCGCCGCCGACGCCGTGTCCGCGGGGAGGAGCGCGGCGAACTCCCGCAGGCGGTCGGCATCGAAGGGCTGCCGCGAAGGGAGTTGCCAGAGGATGGGGCCCAGCTTGTCGTCCAGCGCGAGGGGCCCCGAAGCCAGGAAGTTGGCCAATGCCCCCTCGACCTCGTTGAGCCGTTTGTTGTGCGTGATGAAGCGGCTTCCCTTCACCGACACGACGAAGCCCGCCGGGGTGGCCGCGTACCACGCCCGGTAGCTCTTCGGCGTCAGCAGGCTGTAGAAGGAGCCGTTGACCTCCACCGTGTCGAAACGCTCGGCCAGGAAGGAGAGACGCTGGTCTCGTGGCAGATCCTCCGGGTAGAAGTCGCCGCTCCAAGCATCGTGGTCCCACCCGGAGACGCCCACCCGGATGATGCCCATCTTCGACCTCCGTTCGTGTGCGGCGACGGCCAGGACCCCCGCCCTCGGCCACGCGCCTGAGGTCCGCGCTCAGCGGAGAACCCGCTCCAGTCCATCGTAGGCGAAGCGCGCCACCACACCCCGTTCTCGGCCCCATCTCCGGAGCCTGGCGCCCAGCGTCCGCTCGTCACCCTCCACGATTGGCGACCCGCAGTGCGTGATGATGGCCTCGGGAACCCCCTCCTTCTCGCACCAGGTGAGTTGGGTCGCTACGGCGGCGTGACCGATGAGCGCATCGGCCTGTCTCCGAACGAGCGCGCGATCCAGCGCGGCGCCGTCTCCGATGTAGAGGTCGACCCCGCGGAGCGCCGCCTCCCGCTCGTGGATGTGGACCACGTCCGGCACGTAGAAGACGCGCGCCCTGCCCGCGGTGATCCGGTAGCCCACGGCCGGCGCCCGCACGGAGTGTGCTACCGGGAAGGCTTCGAAGACCATCCCTTCGATCTCGACGGGCTCCCGGGGGCGTAGCAGGTGGCGGTCCTCGGGGGCGATGGGGTACGCGTCGATGGCGTCCCACACCGGGGGCGGCGCATGGACCGGACACGGGGTGCCGGCCTGCAGCCCCCAGGCATGGTCCGGATGCGCATGGGTCAACACGATCCGGTGGGGAGCGACGTCGTCCCATCGACCCAGCCAGTCCTCGCCGGCGTCGATCATCACCCTCCGGCGGCGGTAGGAGACCAGCAGCGAACTGTGCCTGCGGTGGCGCGGTCTACGTGCCTCGATCTTGCCCCGCGTCCCTAGGAAGACCAGTTTCATCCCGGCGACCCCGCGTCTTCCCGGAGACGCTTCAGGTCACGTGCCGGCTCGTCCAGTCCCCTGGCATGGCGATCCATGTCCTTCCAGGGGTCCTCCTTCTGGGACATGCGTCGGAAGAGGTTCCCGATCCCGTACCGCCGGGGGTGCAGGCCGGGGCGGTCGAGCTCGTCCCACGCCAGGGGGGTGGCGACGGGCGCCCCTTCCCGGGCGCGGACGGCATAGGGGGCCACGGTCGTCTGGGCGTAGGCGTTGCGCATGACGTCCAGGTAGACCCGGTCCCCCCGCTTGGCCTTGCGGTGCTCCCGGGTCACACGCTCGGGGTGGCGGGCGACGAGCAGGTCGGCGGCGCCCATGGTGAACCCACGCACGCCGTCGAAGTCGGTCTTCCGGTCGAGGGGCACGTGCAGGTGAAGCCCCTTCGAGCCGGACGTCATGACGAAGGGGACGAGCCCCAGCTCCTCGAGCAGCTCGCGGAGTCGTCGGGCCGTCCAGCGGACCGCGTCGAAGCTGGCCTCGAAGTCGTCTCCCGGGGGATCGAGGTCGAAGATCATCCGGTCCGGATGGTCGCGGCGGTCGACGCGACTCAGCCACACGTGGGGGGTGATGCAGCCCTGGTCCGCGATGTAGACCAGGGTCGCGGCATCGTCGATGACGAGCTGCCGCAGGTGGCCGTCCTCCTTCTCCACCCGTTCGCTGTGGATCCACTCGGGGAAGTGGTCCGGCACGTCCTTGTGGTAGAAGCCCGGCCCGTCGATCCCGTCCGGGAAGCGGTGCATGGAGACCAGCCGATCGCGAACGTGGGGGAGGAGGAGCTCCGCCGCCCGCCGGTAGTAGTCCACCAGCTCGCCCTTGGTCAGCCCGCCCTTCGGGAAGAACACCTTGTCGCGGTTCGAGACCTCGATGAGCCTGCGCCCGACCTTCATCTCGCCCCCTCCGGCCGCGCCCGCGCCCGCTCTCGAACGACCTCCGCCGGCTCCTTGTCGTCCCGCAGGCCCAGGTACCGGGGGTGGCGGAGCTTGTCGTCCTGCGTCCACTCCGTGAAGCCCACCTCGCAGACGAGCTCCGGTCTCACCCAGTGGATGCCCTCCCGGGAGAGCTCCTCGCCCTCCACGAAGGGGGAGGTCCTGCGCTCCAGCCCCTCGAGGCGGGCGCTCAACCGCTTCAGCGTCTCGTCGTCGTACCCGGTGCCCACCTTGCCGGCGTAGCGCAGCTCATCGTCCTCGTGGTAGCCCACCAGGAGGGCCCCCAGCCCGATGCGTTCCCCCTGGGGATCGGTCCATCCGCCCACCACGAACTCCTGGCGGTTCACGCACTTGAACTTGAGCCAGCTCCGCGAGCGGCCGTGCACGTAACCGCCTGCCGCCCGCTTGGCGATGAGCCCTTCCCAGCCCTTGTCGCACGCCTCGCGCAGGAAGGCGACCCCGGTCTCGTTCCTGTGGGGCGTGTAGCGCACGGGATCGCGCCACGCCAGCGCCTTGCGCAGGAGCCCCTTCCGGGCCCGGAGCGGAAGCGCCGTCAGGTCGTGGTCGTCGAGGTGCAGGAGATCGAAGAGGTAGAGGTACGCGCGCACCTCCTTCGCCTTCTCGCGCGCCTCGTCCTCGTCGCGGATCTGCATCCGCTCCTGCAGTCGCGAGAAGCTGGTGACGCCCCGTTCGAAGGCGACCATCTCCCCGTCGGCCAGGAGATCCGGTCCGTCGCGGGACTCGAGAACCCGCACGACGTCGGGCCAGGTGCTGCTCCGCTCCTTCCGGTTCCGCGTCATGAGACGCACCTTCCCGCCCCGCCGGAAGACCAGGAGCCGGACCCCGTCCAGCTTCCGCTCGTAGATCCAGTCGGGATGGGAGAACGGGTCATGGGTGAGGGTGGCCAGCATGGGTGTGGTCCAGTCGGGGAGTTCGGCGTTGCGGATCCGGGCGCGTTCGTCCTCGGAGAGGGTGTCGAGGAGGCCCATCATCCGTCGCTCTCCTCCTCGGCGACCTCCTCCAGCGTGCGGCCCGTCTTGACGGATTCGGGCTCGGTGCTCACCGGGTTCCTCCGCGCATCGGCCTCCTCGTCGTCCATCTTCACGAAGAGCCAGCGCTCGTCCTCGCCCGTGGCCACCCGCGTGAGGGCATAGCCGCCGCGCAGCTTCTCTCCCTCGAGCCACACCGTCGCGTGCCCATCGGAGAGCTGGTCCTCCACGGGGACGCTCTTCCCGTCGTCGTCCTCCTTCAGGTTCCGGTAGCTGCCGGCATCCCACAGCAGGACGGTCCCCGCGCCATACTCGCCCTCGGGGATGACGCCTTCGAAGTCCGCGTACTCCAGGGGATGGTCCTCGGTGGGCAGCGCGAGGCGCTTCTCGCGGGTGTCGGTCGACGGCCCCTTCGGGATCGCCCAGGACTTGAGCACGCCCGCGACCTCCAGCCGCAGATCGTAGTGGTGGGTCGAGGCATCGTGCTCCTGGATGACGAAACGCGGTTCATCGCTGGGTGAGGACACGTCGTCTCCCCTTGGCTCGGCGGTCCGGGAGAAGTCCCGCTTGCGGCGGTAGGCTTCCAGTCCCATGCTGACCTCCGGTGGCCATGGCCCGCGACGAGAACGGCTCGCCGCGAGACGGAAGCGGGCGCGCGGACGGCGTCGTCCACATCGTGCCCGGGATAGGGCGCGATCCCGATGATCGGACGCCCCGCGGCGTGGGCCGCTCGCAGCCTGGTCACCCGATGTTACACCCGGGCTTACGGCTGCAGCCGCTGCCCGTCGCGCGGGAACGCGCGGGCGAAGCGCACGTTGGTGATCCCCAGCAGCAGCGCGGTGAGGCGCTCGGCGCCGATGGCGAAGCCGCCGTGGGGCGGCATGCCGTGGCGGAACACCTGCAGGTAGCTGGCGAAGCCCTCGGGGTCGAGGCCGCGCTGAGCGAGGCCGCGCTCCAGCATCGCCACCTCGTGCGCCCGCTGGCCGCCCGAGGTGATCTCGGTGCCGCGGAAGATCAGGTCGAGGCCGCGCGTGAGACCGTCGCCGTCGGCGTACGCGTAGAAGGGCCGGGCGGCCTCGGGGTAGTGGGTGACGAACACGAAGTCGCTGTCGTGCTCCTCGAGCGCCCAGCGGCCGAGCAGGCGCTCCGCCTCGGGGTCGAGGTCCTTGCCGCCGCTGGCGTGACCGTAGCGCTCGCGCACCAGCTCGCGGGCGTCGAGCAGCGGGATGCGCGGGAAGGCGACGTCGAGCCTCGGGAGCGTGGCGCCGAGGTCGCGCAGCTCGCCGGTACAGCGCTCGGCGACCTCGGCCAGCATGGCCTTCAGCAGTGCCTCCTGCAGGTCCATGACGTCGCCGTCGTCCTCGATGAAGCCCATCTCGACGTCGAGCGAGAGGTACTCCGCCAGGTGCCGCACCGTGTGCGACGGCTCGGCGCGGTAGACGGGCGCGACCTCGTACACCCTCTCGAACACGCCCACCATGATCTGCTTGTAGAGCTGCGGCGACTGCGCCAGGTAGGCGCGCTGCCCGTAGTAGTCGACCTCGAACTGATGCGCCCCGCCCTCGGCGCCCGCGGCGACGAGCTTGGGGGTGCTGATCTCGGTGAAGGCGTGCGCGTCGAGGAACCCGCGGAAGCCGCGCAGCAGTTCGGCCTGAACCTTGAGGACGGCGCGGTCGCGGGGCGCGCGCACGGTGACGTGGCGGTACTCCAGCAGCGTCTCGGGATGGGCCTGGTGGTCGATCTTGGCCATCTCCACCGGCGGCGGGGTGGTGGCGAGCGTGACCACCCGCAGCGCGCTCGCGCGCACCTCGACGCCGCCGGGCGCCTTGGCGTGGGCGACGACCGTGCCCTCGACCTCGACGCTGGACTCGTGAAGCGGCGGGTCGATGCCCTCCAGCACGCACTGCACCACGCCGCTGCGGTCGCGCAGGTCGAGGAACGCGAGGCCGCCCAGGTCGCGGCGGTGGTGGACCCAGCCGCGCAGGCGCACGGCCTGGCCGACCCGCTCGGGTAGCTGGGCGACGAGGGCGCGGCCCGCGTCGAGGTCGAGGCTGCTCGCTCGCGTGCCGGCCGTTTCGGGCGTTCGTCGTGCCGCTGTCGCTGCCATGCTGCCTCCTGGTCGCGCGATCCCGCGGCCTCCCCAAAGAACGACCCCCCGAGGGGGGCCTCGGGGGGTCGCGTGGGTCCACGTCGACGTGTTACGCCCCGAGCGCCCTCGCGTCGCGATTGTCGTCCTGACGGCGGGTGGTGGACGGGGTCATGAGCGGGACGCTACACCGCGGGCGCGATGGAGTCAAGCCGTCGCGGGCGCGACGGAGTCGAGCCGTCGCGGGCGTGGCGGCGTCCAGACGGCCGGGGGCACGGCGCCGTGCGCCCGGCGCCTCAAGCGCCGGGCGTGTCGATCCAGCGGACCCCGTGGGCGCCGAGCGCGATGTCGCCGGTCGGGGCGCGTTCGCCCGTGAGGAGGTCGCGGGCCCCGGCGGGCCAGCGGCGCCCGAGCAGGGTGGCGCCGTCGACGGCCACACCGGTCGCGTCCAGGTTCTGGAGCGCGAGGACCTCGGCGCCCGGCGTGCCCCTCACCACGGCGGCCACCGCCGCCGGCGCGTCGGGCCAGCGCGCCGGCGCCTGCGGGTGGAAGGCCGGGTGGTCGCCGCGGGCGCGCAGCAGCCGGCGCATGCCGTCCAGCACCTGGCGTCGGCGGTGCCTCGGGTCCGCCAGTTCTGCCTCGAGTGCGGCGAGCTGGAAGCGGCCCCGGTTGATCGACCGTGCCCGGCCGGTGGCGGCCAACGCCTCGGCGTCGTTGCGCGAGCCGAGTAGCGAGTGGACGTAGACGCCGGGGACGCCCGGCAGCGCCAGCATGAGCGCGTGGGCGACCAGCAGGCGACGGACGCCGTCGGCCTCGGGCGCGCCTGGATCGGCCAGGGCGTCGAACAGGCTGACGTTGAGCTCGTAGGGGCTCTCGCCGCCGCCGACGTCGCTCTTCACGCTCACGAGGCCGCCGCGCGCGCGGACGCGCTTGGCCAGCGCAGCGACCTCGGAGCGCGCCAGGATCCCCTCCACCGGGCGCACGCCGATGCCGTCGTGGGAGGCGAGGAAGTTGAAGTAGGTCGCCTCCTCGCTCGGGTTCTCGAGGCCGCGGGCCCAGTCGCGCAGGACGCGCGCGTCGCCGCTGGCGATCGCGTGCAGCGTCAGCGGCGGTAGCGCGAAGTTGTAGACCATCTGCGCCTCGTCGTGCCCGTCGCCGAAGTACGACACGTTCTCCGCGTGCGGCACGTTGGTCTCGGAGACGATGACCACGCCGGGCGTGCAGGCCTCCAGGGCGGTGCGGATCAGCTTGATGACCTCGTGCGTCTGCGGCAGGTGCACGCAGGAGGTGCCGGGCTCCTTCCACAGGTAGGTGATCGCGTCGAGCCGCAGGAGGCGGGCGCCGCGCTCGACGTAGCTCAGCAGGACGTCGAGCACCGCCGACAGCACCTCGGGCCGGCGGTAGTCCAGGTCGACCTGGTCGGCGCTGAAGGTGGTCCATACATGGCGAACACCGTCATGCGCGGCGAACGGCGTCAGCAATGGCGTCGTTCGTGGCCGCACGGTGGCCGAGAGGTCGTCGCCGGGGTCGGCGGTCACGTACCAGTCCCGGAACCGCGGGTCGCCCGCGAGGAAGCCGCGGAACCACGGGTGGGCGGCCGAGGTGTGGTTGATCACGGCGTCGAACATGAGGTCGCGGCCCGTCGCCAGCGCGGCGACGTCGCCCCAGTCGCCGTTCGCCGGGTCGACGGCCAGGTAGTCGGCCACCGAGAAGCCGTCGTCAGAGGTCGCGGGGTAGAAGGGGAGCAGGTGCACCGCCGAGGTCGTGCCGGCCAGGGGCCCGTCGAGCAGGCGGCGCAGGGTGCGCAGCGCCGGCTCGCCGGGCGAGCGCACCTGATCGGCGTAGGTGATGAGGACCGAGGCGTCGGGGCCGAGCCGCTCCCTCGGGGGCGTCGGTGCGCCGGGGAGCCGGCGTTCGGTCGCCGCCATGCGCTCGAGCAGCCTCGGGGTCCATTCGTCGGCCGCCTCGGCGCCGTAGAGGGCGAGCAGGTGGCCGCGCACGCGGTCGGCCGCGGCGCGGCTGCGGGGGGCGTCGGGCAGGGTTGGCGTCATGGGGTCACCCCCAGGTCGGCGAGCGCGGCGGCGAGCACGCCATCGAGCGTATCCAGCCCGAAGCGCGCCCGGGCGATGGCGTGGTTGTGCGCGGCGTCGCGGGCGACGCGCTCGGGATCCGCGAGCAGGGCGGCGACCTCGGCCACCGCGGCGTCGGTCACGTCGCCGTCGATCTCGACGAAGCGGAAGCCGGCGGGCGCGATGTCGCGGGCGTAGACCGGGTAACGGTTGACGAGGACGGGCCGCCGGGCGGCCACCGCCTCGAGCAGGGCGTTGCCGAAGCCCTCGTAGAGGCTCGGGTAGGTGACGAGGTCCGCGTGGGGGTAGGCGTCGGCGAGGGCGTAGCGCTTGCCGGCCGCCGTCTCCGCGCGCGTCTCGCCCACCCGGTCGGCGACGTAGCGCAGGTCGACGCCGAGGTCGGCCGCGCGCCGCTCCAGGCCGCGGAGGTAGTCCAGGCCCTCGTCGCCGGCATGGTGGGTGATCACCAGGGCGTCGCGCGGGTCGCTCAGGCCGTGCAGCAGGTCGATGGCGAGTTCGATGCCCTTGCGCGGCACGACCCGCGTCGGCTGCAGGAAGAGGCGCCGGTCGCCGGCGAGGTCGATCGCCTCGCGGAAGTCGGCGTTGAAGGCGTCGAGTTCGGCGAAGGGCCGGTCGAAGTCCATGACGTTGGGCAGCCAGCGCGCGTCGATCCCGCGGCGGGCGCGCAGGTCGGCGACGGCGTCCGTGTGGATCGCCAGGTGGACGACGTGGGCCGCGTGGAAGGGGAAGACGGTGTCGAGCAGCGACCGCAGTTTCGGGCGCGCGAAGCGCTCGCGCTCCCACCAGTAGTCGTGCTCGTGCGACAGGGTCGGGAGGGCCCGCTCGGCCGCGACCTCCGCCAGCGCCACGGCGAGGGGGAGCTGCATGGGGATCGCCCAGGCGTTCTGCACGACCAGCAGGTCGGGGCGCTCTACGTCGAACACGGCCCGCAGAGGCCCGGCGATCTCCGCGGCCCGGGCCCGGACGTCCGCCTCGAGGGTCGGATCGTCGCGCTCGTCCTCGAAGCAGCGCCGACCGAGCGCCTGCGCCGCGGGGTCGGCGAAGTGCATCTCCGGGACGAGGTGGCCGGGGCCGTCGAGCTCGCCGGCGGCCTCGACCACGTCGAAGCCGCGCGCGCGCAGGGCGTCGGCGAGCTTGTCGGACTCGAGGCTGACACCGTCGGTACCGGCGAGGCGGGTGGCGACGATCAGCGCCTTCACGGCCGACCTCAGCCCTTGACGCCGCCGGCGGTCAGGCCGCCGACGAGGTACTTCTCGAACCAGAAGAACAGGATCATGATCGGCAGCGTGATGATCATCGCGCCGGCCATGAGGTACTGCCGCGGCACCTCCTGGCTGTTGAGCATGACCATCCCGCGCGGCAGCGTGAAGATCCCGGGGTCGTCGAGGAACATGAAGGCGAACAGGAACTCGTTCCAGGCGATCATGAAGACGTAGAGGCCCACGGACGCGATCGCCGGCATCGCCAGCGGTAGCGTGATGCGCCAGATCACCTGCGCGCGGGTGCAGCCGTCGATCAGGCCCGCCTCCTCGAGGTCCTTGGGCAGCGTCAGGAAGTAACTGCGCAGCATGTAGAGCGCGACCGGGATGGTCGTCGCCGGGTAGACGATCAGCAGCCCCGGCAGCGTGTTGCGCAGGCCGAGCTGGGTGAAGACGGCGTAGAGCGGGATGACCAGCACGATCGCCGGGAACATGTAGATCAGCAGGATGGCGCGCGACAGCACGGTGCGGCCCGGGAACGCCAGGCGGGTGACGGCGTAGGCGCCCAGCACCGCCATGATCAGCGTCACGACCATCGTGACGAAGGCGACCAGGGCGCTGTTGCCGATGAAGTTGAGGAAGTCGAAGGTGAACAGGACCTCGGTGTAGCCGCGCAGCAACTCGGCCACGCCACGCCCGAACTCGATCGACAGGCTGGCCGGATCGCGCAGGATCTCGGAGCGGTCCTTGAGGCTCGCCGCCAGCATGTACCAGAAGGGGAAGAGGATGATCAACAGGAAGAAGGCGAAGCCGGCGCCGCGCAGCAGGCGCACCAGCACCCGCTCCACGGTGTCGCGGTAGAGACGGCCGAGGTCGATGTCGCGCAGCGCGTAGCGCACCAGGTGGCCCGCGAGGCCCAGCGACAGCAGCGCCAGGGCGATCCCCCACAGGGGCCGTACCTCCTCGAGCCCGAGCGGCCGGAAGCCGGTCGCCAGCAGCCAGGCGAGCCCGAGGACCACGCCGGCGCCGACGGCCGCCCCCGGCGCGGTGCCCGCGCGGCCGCGGATCAGGCCGACGGCCGCGCCCAGCAGCAGGCCGAGGAGCAGCGCCGGGCCGATGGGGAGCGTGGTCACGAGCCCGCCGACGAGCGTGGCGACGAGCGCCCAGGCGGCGACGACGAGGGCGACGGTGGGCGCGCCCACCAGGGCGGCGAGCAACACGCCGCCGGGTGAGCGGGCGGGGCGCGGGCGGGCGGCGACGGCGCTCATCGCTCGCTCTCCGGCGCGAAGCGGTAGTAGAGGAACATGAACGCGAGCAGCACCACGAACAGGATCATCGCCACCGCCGAGCCGGAGCCGATGTCGGCGCGGGCGAAGGCCTCGTCGTAGACGAGCACGGGCAGGTTCTTGGTCCCCGCGGCGCCGCCGGTCAGCAGGAAGATGTCCTCGAACTTGTTGATCAGGAACATGAAGCGCAGCAGGAACAGGACCGCCAGGATGCCGGCGAGGTTGGGCAGCGTGATGTACCAGAACTTGGCGAAGGGCCCGGCGCCGTCCACGTCGGCGGCCTCGTACATGTCCATCGGCACGGCCTGCAAGCGCGCCAGGATGAACAGGAACGCGAACGGGAAGTAGTTCCAGGAACTGAACACGATGACCGTGGTCAGGGCCAGCGGGAAGGCGAAGGTGAAGCCCAGCACGCTGATGTCGATCGCCCGCTGCCCCAGGAAGTTGACGGGCCCGGCGAGCAGGTCCCAACGCTGGCCGACCGCGTTGACCGTGCCGCTGAAGGGGTCGAGGAAGAACGCCCACACGAACGCGACCGCGATGACCGGGGCGACGTAGGGGAAGAGGAAGAGCCCGCGCAGCAGCCCCTGCCCGCGGAACTGACTGTTGAGCAGCATGGCCGCGAAGAGGCCGAGCAGGATCGAGCCGATCGAGCTGAAGATGGTGTAGCCGAGCGTGATCCGCAGCGTCGGCCAGAACTCCGTGCCGGTGAGGATGCGGCGGTAGTTGTCGAGCGTGAAGACGAGGCTGGTCAGCACGTTCTCGGCGCGCGCGCGCATGTCGGTCGGCGCCTCGCGAATCTCGGGGGCGCCCGCATCGAGGTAGGCGGCGTCGGCCCGGAAGGCGAGCTCGAGCGTCTCGCGGTAGCCGGGCTCCCAGGTGCCGAAGGCGCAGCGCACGACGCCGCCGGCCTGCGTGCAGCGCGGGTCGTCCGTGGCCAGCGCCAGGCCGGCGGGCAGCGTCTTCTCCCACGTCACGGCCCGGAGCGCCACGCGCTGGCTGCCGTTGCGCATCGTCAGCCGCAGCACCAGCTCCTCGCCGGGCTGCTGCGGCTGCTCCAGGACGCGTTCGTTGGCGACCGGCGCGGGCGCGCGCAGGTCCGCGAGGGTGACGGGCTTGAAGCTGAGCCATACGGTGAGCAGAACCGGGACGAGGACGATGAGCAGGATGACGGCGAAGGTCGGCGCCAGCATCCAGTAGGCGAGCCGCGCCTCACGGGCGGCCAGGGTCGAGCGTCGCACCGCCATGCGGGTCCTCCTCGGGTGCAAGATAGGGCGTTCTGGGCGGGGCAGGTCTTCTGGCCAGCGGGAACCGGTGGGGGTGGTGGGGCCGGCGCAAGCACCGACCCCACCAGCCGAACGTCGGCTCAGCGCAGCGCGTTGACCCGCTGCTGCAGCGTTTCGGCGGTCTCGTCGACGGTGCGAGCGCCGTCGAGGAAGTCGCGGACGATCTCGCTCATGATGCGGGTGCCGTAGAGGCGCCCGACGAGCGCGCCCTCGCCCTTGGCGAAGCCCCAGCGGCTGCCGGTCTCGAGGCCCTCGACCATGGCGTCGATGACGTCGGCAGAGAAGAAGTCGGTCATCGGCTGGAAGCGATCGACGCCGATCTCGAGCTGCGACCAACCCTCGGTGTAGAGGTTGGGTTGCTCCATGGTGCCGCGGCGGACCGGGAACTTGGCGTGCGCGGCCATCGACAGCCAGTCGAGGTAGCCGTCGGAGACGAGGTACTTCACGAACTCCTGGGCGGCGTCGATGTCGGCGTCCACCGTGATCCCCGCGTAGCTGATCTGCGCCCAGCCGGCGCCATCGGGGTTGCTCGGGCCGGCGATGTTGGTCACGAAGCCGGTGTTCTCCGCCAGCCAGCCGCTGTACTGATCGGCGTCGACCGTGACCGGCACCGCGTCGCGCAGGCCGACCAGCGAGGTCAGGATGAAGGGCGACCACACGATCATCGCGGCGCTGCCGTCCTGGTAGAGTTCGCGCGACTGCAGCCAGTAGAGGTTGCCGGGCGGGCTGGCGTCGGCGAGGGCCTGGTAGAAGTCCAAGGTCTCGCGCATCGCCGGCGTGTCGAGCGTGATGTCACCGGCCTCGTCGACCAGCTCCACGCCGTTGGCCAGGGCGAAGTGCTCGAAGACCTGCATGAAGTAGTCCTGGCTCGGGTCGGTCGCGGCGACGAAGCCGTACATGTTGGGCGGGTCGTGCAGCGCGTCGATGGCGGCACGGATGGCCTCGTAGCTCGTCGGCGGCTCGAGGCCCTGCTCTTCGAACAGGTCGGCGCGGTAGAGCAGCAGCTGCGTCCAGCCATCCATCGGGACCGCGGCGGTCTCGTCGCCGAAGGCCACGAGGTCGAGGGCGCCCGAGCCGAAGGTCGCGCGTCCGAGGTCGTCGATGACCTCGGTGGCGGCGGCGGTGTCGAGGATGCCGGCCTCGGCCCAGCCCAGCGAGTAGTTCACCGGGTGGAAGACGACGTCGGGGAGGTCGCCCGCGGCGAAGGCGGCGGTCATGCGCTCGGAGAGCTGGCTCTCGGTGACGGGTACGACGTCGACCGAGATGCCGGTGGCGGCCTCGAAGTCGGCGGCGATCTGCTCCTGGACCGCCATGCGTTCGGGCTGCTCCTCCGTCGTCCAGAAGGTGAGGGATTGGGCGCTGGCCACGGTGAGCACGAGCAGCGCCACGATCAGGCTGAGGGTACGTCGCATGCGGGACTCCTTGGTAGAGCGGGTTCGTTGGGTGCGTCGGTCAAGGCGGCGGCGGGATCTCCGGGGCGATCACCTCCTCGGTGGCGGGCTCGTGCCGCCGTTGTGATGGGGCGGCGGGGCCGTGGGAACGGGGCGCGGCGGTCGACGCGCGCACGACCAGCGTCGGCGCGATCCGCAGGACCGGCACGGCGGCGTCGAACGGGCCGTCGAGCACCAGGCGCGCGGCGGCGCGGCCCATCTCGCGCCCCGGTTGGCGGACGGTGGTGAGCGGCGGGCACAGGTAGCGCGCCCAGGTGAGGTCGTCGAAGCCGACGACGCTGAGGTCGTCTGGGACGGTGATGCCGCGCCTCTGGGCGGCGTGGAGCAGCCCGACGGCCATGCGGTCGCTGGCGCAGAACACGGCGGTGACGTCGGGATCGTCGAGGACGACCGCGGCGGCCGCCTCGCCCCCCTCCTCGGTGAAGCCGCCGTCGACGATCGGCCCCGGCTCGAGGCCGGCCTCGGCCATCGCGGCGACGAAGGCCTCGCGCCGCTCGATGCCGTCGCGGCGGGTGCCGGCGAGGTGGGCGATGCGGCGGTGGCCCGCGGCGGCGAGGTGCTCGACGGCGGCGCGCACGCCGGCGGCGTCGTCGAGCCGCACCTGCGGCGCCTCGTCGTCGGGGCCGTCGCGTTGCACGTGCGCGATCGGCACGCTGCCGGCCGCCGCACGGAGATCGGCTGGCTGCAAACGCGAGCCGATGAGGACCAGGCCGTCGACCTGCCGCGCGCGCAGCAGCTCGATCGCGCGGCGCTCGGCGTCGGGCTCGAGGTGGTCGGTCACCAACATGGCGTGCATGCCGTGCTCGTCGAGGACGTCCTCGATGCCGCGCGCCATGTGGGCGTACAGCGGGCCGATCAGGTCGGGGAGGACGACGCCGACGAGGCCGCTGCGGCCCGTGACGAGACCGCGGGCGACGTCGTTGCGCCGGTAGCCGAGGCGCCCGATGGCCGCCTCGATGCGCTCGCGCGCCGCCGCGCTGACCACGCCGCCGTTGAGGGCACGCGACACGGTCGCGATGGAGGCGCCTGCCTCCCTGGCGACGTCGTGGATGGTCGGGCGCGGGCGCGTCACGCGTGGCCTCCCGGGGCGCTCGTGGCACCGCGTGCGGTGCGGGACCGCGTGCGGTCGCTGGACCGCGTGCGGTCAAGGAAGTGCGGCCACCATCGACCGCCGGACTGGAAACGTTTACACCTCGTTGTCTCGTAGTATGCCCGCCCGCTCGCGCGGCGTCAAGTTCTTGTGCTGCACGGCACCGGTCACGGCGCTGGCGCGACCCCGCCAGGTTCGCCGGGAACGTGGTCGGCGACGCGTCAGTCGGGCCCCGGCGCCACCGCCACCACCGCGCCCGCGTGCGCCACCACGCGCACCGGCCCGAGCGCGACGTTCGACACGCCCAGGCCGAGCGCGCGTGCCAGTGCGGCGTCCTCCAGCGGGTAGCGCGCGCCGGCGACGCTGACACGCGCCTCGCGGTCGAGCGCCAGCAGGCTGAAGCGCTCACCCTCGCGCAGCGGCAGCTCGCGCGCCTCGCCCGGACGCAGCGGCCACACGGTGCGCCGCCCGTCGAGCACCTCGAGCGTGCTGCCGGCCGCGTGGCGCGCCTGCACCACCAGGACGGTGGCCAGCGTCTGGTCGAGGCGGCCGCTCAGCCCGCCGACGACCGTGATCCGCCCCGCGTCGCGCGCCACGGCGGCGTCGAGCGCGAGCTCGAGATCGAGGGCGTCCTTGTCGGCAGGGTGGCGCTCGACGTCCAGACCCGGGTGCGCGGAGAGCATCTCGGGGTCCAGCGAGTCCAGGTCGCCGACCAGCAGGTCGGGGGTCAGGCCGAGCGCCGCGGCGTGGCGCAGGCCGCCGTCGGCGGCGATCACCAGGTCGGCGCCGGCGAGCGCGGCCCGCAGGTCGTCGTCGGCGTGTACGGCGCCGCCGACCAGCACCAGCGCACGTCGCGGCGCGCTCACCCGCGTCCCTCCCAGTGGAGCCAGGCCTCGTCGGGGGCCGCGAGGATCCCGGCGGTGCCCGCTCCAGGCGCGTCACCGCCGGGGAGCTCGCGCGGCCGGGCGTTCCAGACGACCCGCGCGCCCCAGGCGGGCACGTCGAGCTCGAGGCGCCAGCCGTCGCGGATGGGGGAGGCGGCGACGCAGGTGGCGGGGGTACCGCCTACCTCGGCGTCGGGGCCCGGCAGCCAGCGCGCCCGCTCGGCGAGCAGCAGCGCGGCCCCCGGCGCCCCCGGCAGCCGCGCGGCGTCGGCGCCCTCCCACACGTTCTCGTGCCCGACGAAGCGCGCGGTCCAGGGGTCGGTCGGGCAGGCCATCAGCTCGTGCGGCGCGGCGACCTGCACCAGCCGACCGGCGCGCAGCACGGCGATCCGGTCGGCGATCGCCAGCGCCTCGTCGAGGTCGTGGGTCACGAACAACGCGGCGGTGCCGAGCTCGCGCAGCCAGCTCGCGACCTCCAGCGACAGGCGCGTGCGCAGGCCGGGGTCGAGGCTGGCGAAGGGTTCGTCGAGCAGCACCAGTGGCGGCTGCGGCGCCAGCGTGCGCGCCAGCGCGATGCGCTGCCGCTCGCCACCGGAGAGGCGGTCGACGTCGTCGCCGGCGCGGTCGGCGAGGCCGACGCGCTGCAACCAGGCGTGCGTGCGTTCGCGGCGTGCAGCTGGGGCCGCGCGTGCCTCGACCAGCCCGAAGGCGACGTTGCCGGCGACGTCGAGATGGGGGAAGAGCGCGTGATCCTGGAACACGACGCCGACGGCGCGCCGGTGCGCCGGCAGGTCGTGCAGCGCGCGGCCCGCGGCGCGTACGTCGCCGGCGGCCGGCACCAGGCCGGCCACCGCGCGCAACAGCGAGCTCTTGCCGCAGCCCGAGGGGCCGACCAGCGCGACGACCTCGCCCCCGCCGACCCGCAGGTCGACGTCGGCGAGCGCGACCGTGGCGCCGTAACGCACGCCGAGGCCCGCGATCTCCAGGGCGGGGCCGTCCGTGGGCATCGGCGCGAGCGTACCGCGCCCACCCGGCGCCCTTGGGTCCGGGGGCCCGCCCGGCGCCCTTGGATCCGGGGGCACGCCGTGCGCCTGGGCCAGCGGCCTACTCAGAACGGCTCCGCGCCGCGCCGCCGGCCGCCCGCGCGGTCGATCAGCGCGACGCTCGCGCCCACCAGCACGGCGAGCAGCGCCGCCAAGGCCAGCGCCTCCGCGTAGCTCCCCGCCCCCGGCCGCCCGAGCCGCTCGGCGATCGCCACCGGCAGCGTGGTCGTCTCAGGGCGCCGCAGCAGCAGCGCGGCGCCGAACTCGCCCAACGACGCGGCGAAGGCGAAGGCCGCCGCGCTCGCCCACGCCGCTCGCGTGAGCGGCAGGTCGAGGCGCCGGGCGACCCGCCACGGCGACGCCCCGAGCGTGGCCGCGGCCTCGCGCCACCCCGTCGGCACCCCGGCCAGCGCCGACACGCCGACCCGCGCCACCAGCGGCGTGGCCAGCAGGGCGTGTGCCAGGGGCACCCCCCAGGCGCCGGCCGCCAGGCCCGGCGCGACCAGCAGCAGCCCCAGCCCCAGCGTCACCGCGCTGACGGCCCACGGCAGCAGTCCGAAGGCGTCGAGCCAACGCCAGCCGCCGCGCTCGACCGCGAACGCGATGGCGCCGCCGAGCAGCAGCGCGAGCAGCGTGGCGACCACGCCGAAGCGCAGCGAGTTGGCCAGGGCGGTGGGGGCGTCGGTGAGCCCGACGATGCGCGACGGCGTCGAGAGCGAGCGGATGGCGCCGACCAGGCTGGCGCCCCCGGGCGGCGCCGCCGCGAGCGCGAACAGCGCGGCGAGTGGCAAGGCGACCAGCAGGCCGGCCGGCGCGACCGCCGCCAGTGCCGGCCAGCGGACGCTGGCTCGCGCAGAGGGTGCCGCGCGGACGACACCGCGCGCCATGCGCGCCTGTGCCCGCAGGTACGGCTGCGCCAGGGCCAGCACCAGCGCCAGCTGCAGCAGCGCCAGCGCGCTGGCGCCGCCGAGGTCGAAGGTGCGGGCGACCCGCCGGTACACCTCCACCTCCAGGGTGGCGAACTCGGGCGCGGGCGCGAGCACCAGGATGACGCCGAAGCTCGTGAAGCAGAAGAGGAACACCAGCGCCGCCGCCGCGACGATCGCCGGCGCGGCCGTCGGCAGCGTGACGCGCCAGGCCCGCCGCCAGGGCGACGCGCCGAGTGCGGCCGCCGCCTCGAGCAACCGCGGCGCGGCGCCCTCCAGGTGGCCGCCGACGATGCGCGCCACGATGCCGACGTTGTAGAAGGCGTGCGCCAGGATGACGATCCACCAGCTGTCGCGCAGGTCGACGCCCAGCAGGCCGCGCGGCCCGACCCAGGCGAGCACCGCGGTCGCCGCCACCAGCGAGGGCAGCACGAAGGGGACGACGAACAGGGCGCGCCACAGGCGTCGGAGCGGCAGCTCGGGGCGGCTCAGGGCCCATGCAGCCGGCGCGCCCAGCAGCAGTGCCGCCACCGTCGAGGCGGCCGCCTGCAGCGTGGTGCGGCCGACCAGCCCCCACAGCTGCGGGTCGGCGAGGGTCCGCGCCGCGGCCGGGTCCCAGGTGCGGCCGACGAGCGCCGCGAGCGGCGCCAACACGCCGAGCGCCAGCGCCGCGGCGGCGAGCGCCCCGAGCGCGTGGGCGAAGGGGGGAGGGCGCACGGTTCCAGGGTACCGCCACGGACCGCGCGGAGCCCACCGGTGCGGGCGTCGAGAAGGCCCCTTGACACGGGCGCCCGGGAGCCCTACATTGTGGACCGCATGGACGCATACCGCCTCACCACCCTTGGCAACGCCGCCGCCCGCGCCTTCGGGCCGGTCGCGTATGCGCCCTGGGAGAGGACTGCCGGCTAGTCGCCGATCGCGACGACCCCCCGCACCTCCGACCGTGGGCGCCCCCGAGCCCCACGGTCGTTCGCTTGTGGCCCCGACCCGCGACGACCCCCACCCCCACCACCCTGTCCCCACCGTCGAGAGGCCCAGCATGACCGCCACGACCCCCACATCCACGATCCCGGCCACCGCCAGCCTGCGCCGCTACGGCGCGCTCCTCGGCCGCTACCTCGCCCCCCAGGCCGGCGCCGCCGCCGTCCTCGCCGTGCTGCTGCTCGTCGGCATCGGCCTACAGCTGCTGGTGCCGCAGGTCCTGCGGCGCTTCATCGACACCGCCACCGGCGTGGCCGCCGGCACGCTGGCCGAGGGCGCGGGCGCCGCCCTGGTCGGCCTCGCCGGCGTGTTCCTCGCCGTCGCGTTGGGGACCCAACTGCTCGGCGGCGCGGCGACCGTGCTCGGCGCCGCGGTCGGCTGGACCGCCACCAACCTGCTGCGCCGCGACCTGCTCGAGCACTGCCTGGCGCTCGACATGACCTTCCACTCGGCCCGCACCTCCGGCGAGATGATCGAGCGCATCGACGGCGACGTCACCGCGCTCAGCGATTTCTTCGCCCAGTTCGCGGTGCGCGTCATCGGTGGCCTGCTGCTGCTCGCCGGCATCCTCGTCGTCCTGTGGCTCGAGAACGCGTGGATCGGCCTGGCCCTGACGGTGTTCACGCTGCTCGAGGTCGCGGTGATGGTGGCCCTGCGCGAGGTCGCGGTGCCCGCGACGACCCGCGAGCGCGAGGCCGCGGCCCAGGTCTTCGGCTTCGTGGAGGAGCGCCTGACCGGCATCCAGGACGTGCGCGCCAACGGCGGCGGGGCCCACGCGCTGCACCGCTTCATCCACGCGATGCGCACCTTCTTCCACGACGTGCGGCGCGCCTGGATGGCCCGCTCGGTCGTCTGGCTCTCGAGCTACGGCCTGTTCGTGCTCGGCATGCTGGTCACCATCGGCTCCAGCATCCAACTGGTCATGGCCGGTGCGATCACCCTCGGCACCGCCTACATGGTCTTCCAGTACCTCATCATGCTGCAGTCGCCCATCGAGCAGATCACCCAGCAGATGCAGCTGCTGCAGCGCGCGGGCGCCAGCGTCGGCCGCGTCGACGAGCTGCTGCGCGAGCGATCCCGCCTGACCGTCGTCGACGGCGAGCACGCGCGCCGGCTGCCTGACGGGCCGCTCGACGTGAGGTTCGAGGGCGTGACGTTCCGCTACCACGACGCGGAGCCCGACGCCGACCCAAACCTGCAGGGCATCGACCTGGTCGTGCCCGCCGGCCACCACCTCGGCCTGCTCGGGCGCACCGGCAGCGGCAAGACGACCCTCACGCGGCTGCTCTTCCGCTTCTACGACCCGCTCGAGGGGAGCGTGCGGCTCGGCGGCGTCGACGCGCGCGAGGTGCCGCTCCCCGAGTTGCGGCGGCGCGTCGGGCTCGTCACGCAGGAGGTCCAGCTGTTCCAGGCCTCCGTGCGCGACAACCTCTCCTTCTTCGACGACACCGTCCCCGACGAGCGCCTGATCGGCGCGCTGCACGAGGTCGGCCTGGGCGCCTGGTTCGACGGCCTGCCGCAGGGCCTCGACACGCCCGTCCGCGCCGGCGGCGCCAGCCTCTCGGCGGGCGAGGCCCAGCTCCTCGCCCTCGCGCGCGTCTTCCTCGCCGACCCCGGCCTGGTGGTGCTCGACGAGCCGTCCAGCCGCCTCGACCCCGTCACCGAGCAGCGCCTCGAACGCGCGCTCGAGCGGCTGCTGCGCGGCCGCACCGCGGTGATCATCGCGCACCGCCTCGAGACCGTCGAGCGCGTCGACGCGGTCGCCATCATGAGCGACGCGCGCTTGATCGAGCACGGCCCGCGTGCCGTGCTCGCCGCCGACCCCCACTCCCGCTACGCCCGCCTGCGGCGCGTCGCCCTCGGGCTCGCCGACGGCGACGAAGAACTGCTCGAGGAGCTCGCATGACCACCACCGTTCCCCCGGATTCGATGGCGCGGCGCGCCCGCGCCGCGCCCCCCGGCACGCTGGCGCTCGCCTGGCGCCTCGCCTCGTCGCGGCCGCGCCTCATGCTCGTCAACGTCGTCGTCTGGTCCTTCGTGCACGCCCTGCCGGTCTTCGCCGGCGTGCTGTTCAAGGGCATCTTCGACGCGCTCGGCGCCGGCGCCGCCGCCAGCACCAGCCCCTGGACCTTCCTCGCGCTGGCCCTCTCGGTCGACGTGGCGCGCATCGGCATCCTCGGCGCCGGCGTGTGGGTCTTCGCCAGCTACTGGGCGCA
This sequence comes from Trueperaceae bacterium, assembly GCA_011389865.1. Classification (GTDB taxonomy): domain Bacteria; phylum Deinococcota; class Deinococci; order Deinococcales; family Trueperaceae; genus JAABTL01. The sequence goes on along the minus strand of JAABTL010000005.1, from coordinate 69,090 downwards.
GCTGGTGCTCACCATGCGCCGCAACCTGCTCGCCTACCTGCTGACGGCCCCCGGCGTGCGGCGCCTGCCCGACTCGCCCTCCGAGGCGATCAGCCGCTTCCGCGACGACGTCGACGACATCGCGCAGTACATCGAGATCTGGATCGACTTCTGGGGACTGGCGATCTTCGGCGTCGTGGCGCTGGCCATCATGTTCCGCATCGACCCGACGATGACGGGCCTGATCCTCCTCCCCCTGCTGTTGACGCTGGTGCTCACCAACGTCCTGCGGCCGACCATCCGCCGGGTGCGGCGCGCGCTGCGCGAGGCGACCGGCCGCGTGACGGACTTCGTGGGCGAGACCTTCCAGGCCGTGCAGTCGGTGCAGGGCGCGGGCCGCGAGGCGAGCATGGTGCACGCCTTCGCGCGCCTCGGCGACGTGCGCCGCAAGGCCGCCGTGCGCGACGCGCTGCTGGCCGAGGTCTTCAAGAACGTCAACGACAACATGGTCCACCTGGCCACCGGCGTCATCCTGCTCGTCGGCGCCGGCGCGATGCAGCGCGGCACCTTCACGGTGGGCGACTTCGCCCTCTTCGTCACTTTCCTGCCGCGCCTGACCGGCACCGTCTCCTTCCTCGGCGCGATGATGGTGCAGCACAAGCGCACGGGCGTCGCCTTCGAGCGCCTCGACGGGCTGCTGGCCGGCGCGGGCCCCGAGGTCGTCGTCGCGAACGCCGACCTCCACCTCGAGGGCGAGGTGCCGCCGTTCACGGACCCGCGCCCGCCGCGCTCGCCGCTGCGGGAGTTGCGCGTGGAGCACCTGTCCGTGCGCCACGCGGACGGCGCCACGGCCGTGCACGACGCCTCCTTCACGCTGCGCCGGGGCGGCTTCACGGTCGTCACGGGGGCGGTCGGCTCCGGCAAGTCGACGCTGGTCAAGGCCGTCATCGGCCTGCTGCCGATCGAGTCGGGCACCGTCCGCTGGAACGGCGAGGTCGTCGCGGACCCGGCGAGCTGGTTCGTCCCGCCGCGCTCGGCCTACACCGGGCAGGTGCCGCGGCTCTTCTCCGACACGCTGCGCGAGAACGTCGTGCAGGGGCGCCGCGACGGCGACGCGGTGCTGCCCACGGCCGTGCGCCTCGCGGTGCTCGAGCACGACCTGGCGCACCTCGATCGCGGCCTCGACACCGAGGTCGGCACCCGCGGCGTCAAGCTCTCGGGCGGCCAGGTGCAGCGCTCGGCGGCGGCCCGCATGTTCCTGCGCGACGCCGACCTGCTGGTGTTCGACGACCTCTCCAGCGCGCTCGACGTCGAGACCGAGCGCGAGCTGTGGCGGCGGCTGTTCGAGGAGCGCGCCGACGCCACCTGCCTGGTGGTGTCGCACCGCCGGGCGGCCCTGGAGCGCGCCGACCAGGTGCTGCTCATGGACGGCGGCCGCATCGTCGCCCGCGGCACGCTCGACGAGGTGCTGCTGCGCTCGCCGCAGATGGCGGCGTTGTGGGGCGACGACCACGGCCGCCACGAGGTGGCCAGCGGCCCTGGCGAGGTCGGCGACGCCGCGGCGGTCGCTGACCGCGTGGCGGCCGGCGACGCCGTCCTGAACTGACCGGAAGCGGGGCTCGGGCGGGCGCGTGCTACCATCGCGCCCGCCCGTGACCCCCGATCCCCTCGACCGCCTCCACCAGCAGATCCGCCGCGTCATCCTCGCCCGCCAGCATCCGGTGACCGGCCTGCTGCCGGCCAGCACCGCGGTCAACGCCCACGGCGACTACACCGACGCCTGGGTGCGCGACGTCGTCTACGGACTGCTGGCGCCCTGGGGGCTGGCGCTGGCGTACCGCCGCGTCGACGCCCACGCCGACCGCCGCTACGAGCTCGAGCACGCGGTGGTCCGCGGCTTCCGCGGCCTGCTCGGCGCGATGATGCGGCAGGCCGACAAGGTCGAGGCCTTCAAGGCCAACCAAGACCCCCGCAACGCGCTGCACGCGAAGTACGCGACGGCGACCGGCATGCCGGTGGTGGGCGATGCCGCGTGGGGCCACCTGCAGGTCGACGCCACGGCGCTCTTCCTGCTGCAGTTGGCCCAGGTGACGGCCTCGGGCCTGCCGATCGTGCAGAGCGAGGTCGAGGTGCGTTTCGTACAGAACCTCGTGCACTACGTCGGCAACGCCTACCGCAGCCCCGACTTCGGGATCTGGGAGCGCGGCGACAAGGCGAACCAGGGCCGCGTCGAACTCAACGCCAGCTCGGTGGCGCTGGCCAAGGCCGCGCTGGAGGCGCTCGACGGGTTCGACCTCTACGGCGCGGCGGGCGGGCAGCGCTCGACGCTGCACGTGGCGCCCGACGACGTCGCCCGCGCGCGGCTGGTGCTCGAGGCGATGCTGCCGCGCGAGTCGGCCTCCAAGGAGGTCGACGCCGCCCTGCTGGCCGCCGTCGGCTACCCGGCCTTCGCCGTCGACGCGCCGGCGCTCGCCGAGCGGACCCGGCGCGAGGTGGTGGACCGCCTGCGCGGCCGGCACGGCCTCAAGCGCTTCCTGCGCGACGGCCACCAGACCCCGCTCGAGGATCCGACGCGGCTGCACTATGAACCCGAGGAGCTCGCGCGCTTCGAGGGCATCGAGGCCGAGTGGCCGCTGTTCGAGGCCTACCTGGCGCTCGACGCCGCCTTCCGCGGCGACGCGCCGGCGATGGCGGCGCATCGTGCGCGCCTCGCCGAGCTCGCGGTCGAGCGCGACGGCCTGCCGCTGTTGCCGGAGCTCTACACGCTCCCCGCCGACGAGATCGAGGCCGAGCGGGTCGCCCCCGGCTCGCGGCCACGGCTCCCGAACGACAACGTGCCGCTCCTGTGGGCCCAGAGCCTAGCGTGGCTGGCGGAGATGCTCGACGAGGGCCTGATCGATCCGTCGGACCTCGATCCGCTCGGCCGCCACCTCGGCGTGCAGCGACCGCGCGGTCCGGTGGTGCAGGTCGCGCTGCTCGCCACCGACGACGACGTCCGCGGAGCCTTCGCCGACCTCGGGGCGCCCAGCCAGACGCTGGCGCAGGTCGCGCCGGTGCGGGTGCGGCGCGCCGATGGCCTGATGGCCGCCTGGGCACGCGTCGGTGCCTGCCCCACGCTGGGCCTGTCGGGGCGCCCTGCGCGCCGGCCCGGGGCGCTGGCCACCGCCCGCGTGTACCGGCTGCGCGGCGATCCCTACCTGTTCCTGCCGGTGGCCACCGACCCGCGCTCGTCGCTCGGCGCGCACGACCCCGCGTGGCTGGCCCAGCGCATCCGGGCGGAGATCGCCTACCTGCACCGACACGCCCGCGGGTCCGGACGGCCGACGCTGGCCGTCCTGCTGCGGCCCGAGCACCTCGGGTCGGGGCACGAGGCGTTGCTGACCCTGGTTGCCGACCTCCGCGCCCGTCGCGTGGACGGCGTTCCGGTCCGCCTCGATCGGCTCGCGACGCTGCTGCCGACCGCCGCCAGCGAACGCATCGACGACCTCGGCGACTGGGTCGACGACGCCGCCGTGCCGCTGACGCGCCCGTCTGGCGACCTGCGCCTGCGGCGCGGCGAGGACGAGGCCCCGCTCGCGCCGGACGCCGCGCTGGCGATCGAGCGCGAGGGCCGATCGGAGCTGGTCGCGCGCGTCGTGGGCAGCGACGGCCTCGAGCAGCAGGCCGCCGCGCTCGCCGAACTCGCTCGGCGTGACGGCATCGACGCCCTGGTGCCGCTGGCCGAGGGCCGGTCCGCGCGCGTCGGCGAGTTGCTCGACGAGGTCGACGCGGCGGCGGCCGAGCGCGGCGCCTGGGGCGTCATGCGCACGGTGGCCGGCGTCCGCGACCGCCTCGACCCCGCGTTCGTCGACGCGCTCGACGAGTTGCTGGTGGCCCAGAAGCGGGTCGTGCTGGCCAAGGGGTACAGCGAGGGATCCGTCCTGACGCGCCCGGTGCCGGTGGCGGAGCTGCGCGAGCGCCTGCGCACCTTCGGCAGCGGCGACCTGCGCGACCGCTCGCTGACGCAGGAGATCGTGGTGGCGCTGGCGGACCTCGCGCGCGGCGCCCCCGAGCGCTTCCGCGGCGTGCTGACGCTGCGCGTGGGTGCGCTCGTGGCGCTGTTGGCGGCACAGCTGGCGGCGGAGTCCGACCTGACGCCCGACGAGGGGCACGAGCGGCTCGTCAACCTCTCGCCCGCGGAGGTCGCGGCGAGGCTCGACGGCGTGCTCGCGCGCGGCGACGACCTCACCTCGCGCCTGCGCGCCCGCGAGCGCCTGACGCTCACCGGAGGCGCCATCCGCTGGCAGCCGCCCGCGGTGTCGGGAGCGGCCGACGCGCCGCCGCCCGGCGGTTGGTGGCGCTGGCGGCAGCGCGAGGGCGCGCTCAACCGCGTGCCGACGGGCTTCTACGCGCGGGTGTGGACGCTCTTGGGCCACGCGCGGGGCCTGGTGATCGGCGACAAGCTCGACAGGCGCCACCGCATCGACGCCGCCGCGGTCCGGGCGGCCACCACGGCCGGCGAGAAGAACTTCGCGCTGCGCGTCGAGCACCTGCTGCACCGCATCCCGGCGCCCGAGTACCGGCACCTCAGCGTCGAGGCGCTGGCGACGATGGCCGACGTGGTCGCCCACGATCCCGGCGTGCGCCTCGACGGCGACCTGGTGGTCGACGTGCTGGTGGGCCACGCGGTGCGCCGCGCCTGGCTGGCACGGGTGGGGGAGGCCGGCCGCGAGCGCTACGACGCGGACACCGCGGCCGCCTGGGCGGCGTTCTACGACCGCTCGCCGGCAGACGTGGCGGGCTGGTTCGTCGAGGCCCTGCGCTCGCTGGTCGAGCCGGCCGAGCGCCCGGCGCCCTAGCCGTCGGCCATCACCCGGACGTCGGGGAAGAAGATCGTGGGGAACGAGAAGTGAAGCTGGCCGAACTTCCAGCCGTCGGCTTGACGGACGACGACGGCCGTCAGGCGCAGCGGCCAGACGAACCGTTCGCCGCGCCGCAGCTCGTAGACGATGTTCGCTCCGCCGCGCAGGATGTAGTGCAGCTTCTCCTCGGCGGGGAGATCGACGTCGTCGACGAACTCTTTGACGTAGGCAAGGAAGTTGGCGTAGGTCTCGGTCCCAATCGTCTGTGAGACGGTCGCGGCTGCCGCGATCCAGCCCACGTCACCGCGGACGCGGATCGATGCACCGGGCAGGTTCACGCGCACGTCACCCCAGCTCTTCCAATCGCCAGCCACCAGGGCGCGGGCGGCGTCCCGCCCCAGGTACCACTCCTCCACCCCCGGTTCGATGCCGTTGGTCCCGATGACCTCGGCATCGGTCAGGAACAGGGCCATGAACGGATCCAACTGGCTCGCGTCGCGCTGTGTGTAACCGTCCTGAAACCGCCGCAGAAGGTCTCGGATCTCGTCTTCGGGATGCATGGGTCATCTCCGCGGATGGCCGTGGCAACGGCCACGCCCGGTGGACCGCGGGCATCGCGACGTGCCCACCGGCGCCAAGGTGAAGTCGCCGGTAGGTTACTCGCGGCTCGGCCGGTGCGCAAGGGGCGCACCGGCGTGCCAACGGGGCCTAATCCGTCCTCAGCACCACCCGCGTCCAGCGCGCGATCCAACCGTCGACCGTCGCGCCGTCGAGCCGCTCTGGCAGGGGCATGAGCTCCTCGGGCGCGGGCACGCGGGCGTAGAGATCGAAGGCGTCGGGCAGCGGGACCCCGCTGCGGACGGGGTAGACGAACATGGTGCCGGGGACGTCGGCCTGGAAGGTCGCGGACAGCAGGAAGTCGATCAGCCGCTCGGCCTCCGCGCGCCGCGGGGTGCCGGCGAGGATGCCGGCGGTCTCCACTTGGCGGACGCTGCACGCTTCGCACACGAGGTTGACGGTCGGTGGGGCATCCGGGTCGACGGGAGACTCGGAGAACATCACCTCGGCGGCGGGACTGGAGGCGTAGGAGAGGACGATCGGGCGGTCGCCACCGTAGCGGGTGAAGTCGCCGTAGTACGCGTCGCTCCAGCCGGAGCGCACGGCGACGCCGCCGTCGCGCAGCGCGGCCCACCAGGCGAAGGCGTCCTCCTCGCCCCAGGCGCCGATCGTGCCGAGCAGCAGCGCGAGGCCGGGGCTGGAGGTGGCGGGGTCGGTCACCACGGTCAGGCGCGCGTAGGCGGGGTCCGCGAGGTCGGCCAGCGACGTCGGCCGGGGCACCCCGTTCGCCGCGAACCAGGCGGGGTCGAGGTTGAAGCCGACGAAGCCGACGTCGATCGGCGTGACGAGGTGGTCGTCGGCGAGGCGGTAGGCGGGGTCGACCGTGTCGAGGGCCGGCGAGCGGTAGGGCTCGAACACCTCGGCCGCGCGGGCGCGCGCGAGCAGTCCCTCGTCGACGCCGAACAGGACGTCGGCGAGCGGCCGCGCCCGGGTCAGGGCGGCGCGGTTGAGCGCGGCGCCGGCGTCGCCCGCCGCGAGCAGCTCCACCTCGATCCCGGTCTCGGCGGTGAACGCGTCGAGGACGTCGCGGGAGACGGCGAAGCTGTCGTGGGTCATCAGGACGACCCGCTGGGCGAGGCCGACGGGGGCCACGACCAAGGCGGCGAGGGCGAGGGTGATCAGGGCGATGCGTGGGCGAGGGCGCATGGGTTCCGTCCTTCCGCCCGCGTCGGCGGGGAGGGACGGAGGCGGCCTCCGCGTCACGCTCCCTCCGCCCGCACGACCGGGTTCAGGTTCCGAGGGTGTGTCTCAGCCCCCTCGTCGGGGGCACCCCTGGTGACGCCCCCAGGTTACCCCGCGGCCGCTGCGTCGGCGGTCGGCGGCGGCACGCGAGGCTCCCGCGGCACCCGCGGGATGCGCCAGGCGGCGATGGCGGCCGTGACCGCGAACAGCACGGCGGCGACGGTGAAGACGACCGCGTAGTCGAGGCCGACGGGTTCGCGTCCGCTCACCAGCAGGCCGACGACCGCGGCGCCGATCACGGGCGACACGCCGCGGGCGGCGGCGACGATGGCGTTGTCGATGCCGTAGGCGCTGCCGGCCTCGCCGCGGTCGGTCAGCTGGGCCAGCAGCGCCGAGATCGACGGCAGCACCCCGCCGATCGTGGCGCCGGTGATGCCGTACAGCACCACGAGCTGCCAGGCCTCGGTGACGAACGCGATGGGCGCGTACGCCGCGGCCGTCGCGATGGCGCCGACGACCAGCACCTGACGGTGCCCGACGCGGTCGCCGAGGCGCCCGAGCAGGATCGAGGTGGCGGTCCCCGCGGCCGACGCGACGCCGATCGCCAGGCCGGTGACGATGCCGGCGGTGGCGGCGCCGGCCATGAGGCCGGCCACGAACAGCGGTAGGAACGGCACGATCATCGTGCGGCCGAGCCAGGCGGTGAAGCGCACGAGCATCACGGTGGCGACGCCCGGGGAACGCAGCACGGTGCCGAACGACGACGCCAGGCCGCCGACGCCGCCCCGCTGGCCCTCCGGCCGCTCGAAGCGCTCGCGCACCAGCGTGCTGACCAGGACGCCGCCGACGAACAGCAGCACGGCGGTGAGCAGGAAGGCGATGCGGTAACCGAAGAGGTACTCGAGGAAGCCGCCGAGCACGGGCCCGACGGACACGCCGGCCCACAGGCCGGTCTGCATGACGCCCATCGCGTAGCCGAGGCGCTCGCGCGGTGCGACCGAGGCGACGAGGGTGGTGCCGGCCGACACCACGCCGGTGACCATGCCCTGCAGGACCCGCAACACGACGAGCTCCTCGGCGGAGCGGGCGAAGCCCATCAGCAGGATGAGGACGGCGCCGCCGTAGAGCGCGCGCTCGACCATCGGCTTGCGCCCCCAGCGGTCGGATAGCGCCCCCCACACCGGCGAGGCGACCGCCATCGCGATCGCCTGCCCGGAGAACACCAGCGTGACCATCAGCAGCAGCGGCGCGCCGCGGGCGCTGCCGAGGTGCTCGACGTAGTTCGGCAGGAACGGGAAGATCGTGGAGAAGCCGACCGCGGAGAGGAGCTGGGCCGAGAACATCACCCACAGCACCCGCTGCCATGCGCTGGCGGGGCGGGGGTCTGGGCGGCGGCGGCGCACGCCGGCATGGTAACGCCGGCGCGTCGCCGCCTCGGGAAGCGCCGCGGGGGCGTCGCGACAACGCCCCCGCGGGAGCGGCCGACGGCCGGTCGGTCAGCTCGCCGCCTGCACCACCTTGGTGCCCGCCAGGGCGTCGCCCCAGCGCCGGCCCTCGGGTTCGGTCACGACCTTGTAGGCCTCGTACAGGGCCAGCAGGGGCCCGGCGATCACCACGATCGGGACCAGGACCCAGCCGACCACGGGGAAGATCAGCAGGCCCTGCGCCAGCGAGCCGACCGCGAGCGGCCAATTCCGCCGCGCCGAGGCCGCCATGTCCATGGGCGAGCCGTCGTGGCGCACGACCTTGAGCTTCATGAGCTTCTTGCCGATCGAGCGGCCGTCCATGAACTCGTAGTGGAGCCCGTCGCGCAGCAGGGCGTAGGCGATCGCCACCAGGCTGCCGATGATGGGCACCAAGCCGACCACCGACACGATCACGGCGTCGATGAAGAAGGCCAGGAAGCGCGTCAGCGGGTCGGGCTTGCTGCCGACCGGGGCCGGTGCGGGCGTGGGCGTGACGGGTTCGTCCATCGGGGTTCCTCTCACGGGCGCGTGTACCCCGCCATCCTATGCGACCCGGGACATCGACCCCGGGACGCCCGCCGTAGCATGGGGCGCGAAACCCGTCAGACGCGTCCTGCCCATGGTTCGGGTGATGGCGCGCGAGCCCACGCAGACCGAAGGAGGCCCGTACAGCATGTCGGACATCAAGACGTACCCGCCCGATCCATCGTTCGCCGAGAAGGCCCACGTCAAGTCCTTCGACCAGTACCAGGCGATGTACGACGAGTCGATCCAGGACCCGGAGGCCTTCTGGGGCCGGATCGCCGAGGAGTTCGTCTGGCAGGAGAAGTGGACCGAGGTCGTCGACTACTCGTTCACCTCGCCCGTGCGCATCGAGTGGTTCAAGGGCGGCAAGACGAACGTGTCGGTCAACTGTCTCGATCGCCACCTCGACGAGCGCGGCGACCAGACCGCGATCATCTGGGAGGGCAACGAGCCCGGCGAGGACGCCAAGCTCAGCTACCGCGAGCTGCACGCCGAGGTCAACCGCTTCGCCAACGCGCTCAAGGACCTGGGCGTCAAGAAGGGCGATCGGGTCGCCATCTACCTGCAGATGATCCCGCAGGCCGCCATCGCCGCGCTGGCGTGTGCCCGCATCGGCGCCGTCCACTCGGTCGTCTTCGGCGCCTTCAGCGCGGACGCGCTGCGCGACCGCATCCAGGACTCCCAATGCAAGCTGCTCGTGACGCAGGACACCGCGCTGCGCGGCGCCAAGCGCGACATCCCCATGAAGCTCAACGCCGACAAGGCCGTGGCGCAGTGCCCGAGCATCGAGACCGTCGTGGTCGTCAAGCGCACGGGCATCGAGGTGCCGATGCAGGAGGGCCGCGACGTCTGGTACGAGGACGTCATGGCGAAGGCCGACCCGGTGTGCGAGCCCGAGTGGGTCGACGCCGAGCATCCCCTCTTCATCCTCTACACCTCCGGCTCGACCGGCAAGCCCAAGGGCGTGCTGCACACCTCGGGTGGCTACATGGTCTACGCCGCCACCACCTTCAAGTACATCTTCGACTACCACCCGGGCGACGTCTGGTGGTGCACCGCCGACATCGGCTGGGTGACGGGGCACAGCTACATCGTGTACGGCCCGCTCGCCAACGGGGCCACCTCGATCATGTTCGAGGGCGTGCCGACCTACCCCGACGCCGGCCGCTTCTGGGACGTCGTCGACAAGTACAAGGTGACGCAGTTCTACACGGCGCCGACCGCCATCCGCGCGCTCATGCGCGAGGGCGACGAGATCGTCGCCAAGCGCGACCTCTCCAGCCTCAAACTCCTCGGCAGCGTCGGCGAGCCGATCAACCCCGAGGTCTGGGAGTGGTACCGCGACCACGTCGGTCACGGCGAGACCCCCGTCGTGGACACCTGGTGGCAGACCGAGACCGGCGGCATCCTCATCACGCCGCTGCCTGGCGCGCACACGCTCAAGCCGGGTAGCGCCTCGCGGCCCTTCTTCGGGGTCGAGCCCGTCATCGTCGACGACAACGGCGCCGAGAGCCCGGTCGGCGAGGCCGGCAAGCTGTGCATCAAACGCCCCTGGCCGGGCATCATGCGCACCACCTACGGCGATCACGACCGCTTCGAGCAGACCTACTTCTCGACGTACCGCGGCCTCTACTTCACGGGCGACGGCTGCCGCGTCGACGCCGACGGCGATTACTGGTTGCTCGGCCGCGTCGACGACGTCATCAACATCTCGGGCCATCGCCTCGGCACCGCCGAGGTCGAGAGCGCGCTGGTGTCGCACCCGGCCGTCTCCGAGGCGGCCGTGGTCGGTTACCCGCACGACATCAAGGGTCAAGGCATCTACGCCTACGTCACCCTGAAGGTCGGCCACGAGTACACCGACGAGCTGAAGAAGGAGCTCGTGAAGCACGTGCGCACGGAGATCGGGCCGATCGCATCGCCCGACGTCATCCAGTGGGCGCCCGGACTGCCGAAGACCCGCTCGGGCAAGATCATGCGCCGCATCCTGCGCAAGATCGCCGAGGGCGCCACCGACGGCCTGGGCGACATCAGCACGCTGGCCGATCCCCACGTCGTGGAGCACCTGGTCGAAGAAGCCGTCAACGTCAAGCGATGAGCCGGTGAACCACCGAGTGCGCCGCCCCCGTCCGCAAGGTGTGGGGGCGGCGCACGACCGCGTGGTCGCCCTACGGCCCCGGCGAGCGGCCGGGTAAGGAGCAGGTCGCATGCAAGCCTCAGGCAACGTCCGCACGCTCAACCGTTGGTGGATCGTCGCCGGCGGCATCCTCATCCAGCTCTGTTTGGGGGCGATCTACGCCTGGTCGGCGTTCACCGGAGCCCTCACCGAGGAGCCGTTCGGTTTCTCCCGCACCGAGACGCAGATCATCTTCGCGGTCGGCCTGGCCTCCTTCGCAGGGGTCATGGCGCTGATCGCGGGGCGCTGGCAGCGGCGCTCCGGCCCACGCGTCGTGTCGCTCACGGGCGGGCTCGTGCTGGGCGCGGGCTACCTCGTCGCCGGCTTCTCGGGCACCAGCTTCTGGGGCATCCTGCTCGGCGTCGGCCTGCTCGGCGGCGCCGGCATCGGTCTGGCGTACGTCTGCCCGATCGCCGCGCTCGTCAAGTGGTTCCCCGACAAGAAGGGCCTGATCACGGGCCTGGCGGTCGCGGGCTTCGGCTTCGGCGCGCTGATCTGGATCAAGCTCACCGAGGGGTTCCGCTTCGGACCTGTCGACCTCACGCCCGGCTGGACCGGGCTCTACGGCATGGGCTGGACGGTCAACGACATCTTCCTGCTCTACGGCGTGCTGTTCGCCGTTTTCGTGTCGCTGGGCTCGTTGGCGATGATCAACCCGCCCGACGGCTACCGGCCGGCGGGCTGGACGCCGCCGACCGGCCAGGCGGCGGACCTCGCCGGGGGCGTCGACTTCAGCGAGGCGGAGATGGTCCGCACCCCGCAGTTCTGGGGGCTGTTCTTCATCTTCCTCGTCGGGGCCATCTCCGGTCTCATGGTGATCGGCATCATCCGCCTCTTCGGCGGCGAGAGCCTGGTGGCGCAGGGGATGTCCGAGGAACGAGCCCTGCTCGTGACGGGCACCGCGATGGGGCTCTTCTACGCCCTGGCCAACGGCATCGGCCGCATCCTGTGGGGGCGCATCTCGGACGCCTTCGGACGCAAGCGCTCGATTGCGCTGATGAGTGCCGTGCAGGGCGTGACGATGATCGCGTTCTTCTACGCGGCCGGCTCCGAGATCGGGCTCTACGTCGGCGCCACCTTGATCGGCTTCAACTACGGCGGGTACTTCGCCCTGCTCCCGGCGGCGACCGCGGACTATTTCGGCAACCGCAACGTCGGCATGAACTACCCGCTCGTCTTCCTCGCCTACGGCGTGGGTGGCATCGTCGGTCCCATCCTCGGCGGCGTCGCCGGCGACAACCAGGCCTGGGTGTGGGGGTTCATCCCCACCGGGATCGCCTGCATCGTCGCGGCCGTCGTCGCGATGGGCCTGGTGCCGCCGCGCAAGGGGGGCGCCGAGGTCGAGACCGTCGCCGAACCCGCCCCCGAGCCCGCTCGCGAGCCCGCCGCGACCACCCGCGCCTGAACGTCCGACGTATCATCGCTGCGCCATGCGCGTGCTGCCGACCACCCTCGAGAAGCTGGCGTTCCCGCGTGTCCTGGACGCCCTGGCGGAGCGCTGCCAGACCTTCGCGGGCCAGGCGCGCGCCAGGGCGCTGCTGCCCGACCTCGAGGGCGACGCCCTGCGCGCCGCCCACGAGTGCGTCGACGAGGCGCTGACCGGCGACGCGATCTCCCTCGGCGGGGTCGAGGACGTGCGGCCGCTCGTCGAGCGGGTCCAGGAAGGCGGCATGCTCGAGGGCCCCGAGTGCCTGGCCATCGCCTACACGATGGACGCGGCCGCGACGGTCAAGCGCGCCATCGCGCTCTCCAACCGGCCCCGCCTCACCGAGCTGGCCCGCGGGCTCGCCTCGTTCGACGCGGTGCTGCGGCTGGTGCGCGAACAGCTCGACGCGAGCGGCGAGGTGCGTGACGACGCCACGCCGAAGCTGCGCGAGATCCGCAAGCGCCTGCACCCGATGCGGGGCCGCATTCGCGACCGCATGGCCCAGTTGCTGCAGCAGTACGCGCCGTACGTGCAGGACCCGATCGTCACGCTGCGGCGTGACCGCTACGTCATCCCCGTCAAGGCCTCCGCGCAGTCGCGCGTGCCCGGGCTGGTGCTCGACACCTCCGATTCGGGCGCGACCGTCTTCGTCGAGCCCGCCGCCGTGGTGCCGCTCAACAACGAGCTCACGCTGCTGGAGTTCGAGGAGCGCGACGAGGTGCGCCGCATCCTCATCGCGCTCGGGCAGCGGCTGGCCTTCGACCCGGGCCTGGAGCCGACGCTGGCCGCGCTGACCGAGCTCGACCTGGTGGTCGCGTCGGCCAGGCTCGCCCGTGATTGGGCGCTCGTGCGGCCCGAGGTCGCCGAGGGCGCCGCGGTGCGCCTGCCCGGCGCCCGCCACCCGCTGATCGAGAACTGCGTGCCCAACGACATCCTGCTCGACGCCGAGGCGCCGCTGCTGGTGTTGACCGGCCCCAACGCGGGGGGCAAGACGGTGCTGCTGAAGACGCTCGGGCTGGCCGTGCTCATGGCGCACGCCGGCCTGTTCGTCGCGGCCGCCGCGCGCGCCGCCGACGGCCGGCCGAGCAGGGCGACGCTGCCGCCGTTCCGGTCGGTGCTGACCGACATCGGCGACGAACAGAGCATCGAGGCGTCGCTGTCGACCTACGCCGCGCACCTGACCAACCTGCGGCGCATCGTCGAGGACGCCGCCCCCGGCACGCTGCTGCTGATCGACGAGCTCGGGTCGGGCACCGACCCGGACGAGGGCGCCGCGCTGTCGCAGGCGATCCTCGAGGCGGTGGTGGAGCGGCGCGCGTTCGGCGTGGTCACCACCCACCTGGCGCCGCTCAAGGTGTTCGCGGCCCAGCGCGCCGGCGTGCGCAACGCCGCGATGCGTTTCGACGTCGAACGCCTGCGCCCCACGTTCGAGCTGGTCGTCGGCCAGCCCGGGCGCTCGTACGCGCTGGCGATCGCCGAACGCGTGGGGCTCTCGCCCGAGCTTCTCGCGCGGGCACACGAGGTGCTGGGGCCCGAGGGCGCGCGCCTCGAACGGCTGCTGGAGACCCTCGAGACGCAGCGGGCGGCGCTGCAGGCGCAACTCGACGAGGCCGAGGGGGCACGGGCGGCCGCCGTCGCCGAGGCGGAGCTGCTGCGCGCCCAGATCGAGCGCCTGCGGGCGCAGGAGGCCGCGCTGCTCGAGCAGGCGGCCGAGAAGGCGGACGCGCTGCTGCAGGACACCCTCGCCCGGGCCAAGGCCTGGCGCGAGACGGCACGCAGCGATCCGGCCCAGCGGGGCAAGGCGATGGAGGCGATCTCGCAGCTGCGGCGCGAGACCAAGCGCCGGGCGCCCGCCGCCGCGCGGCCGGCGGCGGCCGACCGCCTCGCGCCCGGCGCGATCGTGCGGGTCGACGCCTACGGGGCCGAGGGACCGGTGGTCGAGGTCCGCGGCGACCAGCTGGTCGTGCAGCTCGGCCTGCTCAAGGTCGAGGTCGCCCGCCACGAGGCGACGGTGGTCCGCGCGCCGGACGCCGCCAAGGGGCCGAAGGCGCCGGTCACGCCCGGCGCGGGCTTCGAGCGCGAGCTCAACGTCCGCGGCGAGCGCGTCGAGGAGGCGATCGAGAAGGTGCGCGACCTCGTGCGCGAGGCGCACGCGCTGCAGGTCGAGAGCGTGCGGGTGCTGCACGGCAAGGGCACGGGGGCCCTGCGGGACGCCGTCCGCCGCTACCTCAAGGACGAGCGCCTGGTGGAACGCTTCGAGGACGCCGTCCCCTACGAGGGCGGCTTCGGCGTGACCGTGGCGTACCTGCGGCCCCGGTGAGCGGCCGCTGGGACGGGCGTCGTCGGGTGACGTGCAGCGCGGCGTGGCCCGGGTAGCCTCGCGCATGCACCGCCCCCGCGCCATCGTCTTCGACCTCGACGGCACCCTCGTCGACTCGCTGCCCGACATCGTCGGCGCCTTCCGTGACGCCTTCGCCGAACAGGGCCTGACGGCGCCATCCGAGGCGGAGGTGCGCGACCACGTCGGCCTCCCGCTCGAGACGATGTACGCGGCGTTCGCCCCCGCCGAGCGTGTGGCGGCGCTGTCGGCGAGCTACCGGCACCTCTACCCGCAGCGCTTCACCCGCCACTCGCGACCGTTCCCGGGCGTCCCCGAGGCGCTCGCGACCCTGAGGGGCCGCGGCTTCCGGCTGGCGGTCGCGACCACCAAGCGCAGCGAGATGGCCGTGCGCCTCGTCGCGGCGCTGGGCCTGACCGACGCGCTCGACGTCGTGCAGGGGACCGATGGCTTCCCCCACAAGCCGGCGCCGGACGTGGTGCGCCGCGCGCTCGCGGCGCTCGACGCCGACGGCGTGTGGATGGTGGGCGATACCGTGCACGACATCGAGGCCGGCCGGGCGGCGGGCCTCTCCACCTACGCGGTCACCTGGGGCACGCACGACGCGGAGCGCCTGCGCGCGGCGCGGCCCGATCGGCTCGAGGCGACGCTCGAACCGCTGCTCGCCGCGACCTCCGGTTAGCATCGCGCATGGAGAACAACAGCAAGCAGTACGTCATCGATGCCATGGCGGAGGACGCCTGGCGGATGTTCCGGATCCTGGGCGAGTTCGCCCAGGGGTTCGAGGAGATGGCCGACGTCGGCAAGGCCGTCACCGTCTTCGGCTCGGCACGGCTCGGTCGCGACCACCCCGACTTCGCGAAGGCGGAGGGGCTGACCGCCGACCTCGCGAGCCGCGGGTACGCGGTCGTCACCGGCGGCGGCCCCGGGATCATGGAGGCGGCGAACAAGGGCGCCTTCGAGGCGGGCGGCCGCAGCGTGGGCCTCAACATCGCCCTGCCGCACGAGCAGGCGCCGAACCCCTACCAGACGGACAAGGTGAACTTCCGCTACTTCTTCGTGCGCAAGGTGCTGCTGGTGAAGTACTCGACCGCGTTCGTGGTGTTCCCAGGCGGCTTCGGAACGATCGACGAGCTGTTCGAGGCGATGACGCTGATCCAGACCAAGAAGATCAAGCCGTTTCCCGTCTTCCTGGTCGACACCGCCTATTGGCGCGGCCTCATCCAGTGGCTCCAGGGGACGCTGGTGCGGGCGGGAACGATCGCCGAGCAGGACCTGCACCTGTTCAAGGTGGTCGACGACGTGGCGGGCATCCCCGACGAGATCGAGCGGTACTACGGCTCCTCGAACCACGGGGGCTTCAACCTGCCGTGACCGAGGGCTCCGGGCAGGGCCGCCCGCCGCGCCCCGAGGGCACCGTCCGTCCCGTGGACGGGGGTCAACCCAGGGGCGCCAACCCGTCGAGCACCCACGGCATCAGCTCGCCCACCGTCGGGTGGGGCAGGACCACGCGCCGGAAGGACTCGGTCGTCAGGCCGGCGCTCATCGCCAGCGCGAAGAGGCCGACGACCTCGTCGCCGGAGACGCCGAGGACGGCGGCCCCCAGGAAGCGGTCGCTGTCCGCATCGACCAGCACCTTGACGAAGCCCTGGGTCTCGCCCATCTCCTTGGCGCGCGAGATCGTGCGCATCGGCTTCACGGCCCTGAGCACGCGGTGCCCGGCGGCGACGGCCTGGGCCTCGTTCAGGCCGACGCGCCCGAGCGGTGGGTCGGTGAAGAGGGCGTAGACGGTGTCGCGCTCGCCGATCGTGCGTGGTGTCGGCGTCTCCGAGCCGCCGTCGCTCCACTCGGAGCGCAGCTGGTCGAGCAGGACCTGCGCGTCGTGGACGCTGGTGTGGGTGAAGGCGCCACGGCCGTTGACGTCGCCCACGGCGTAGACGCCCGCGGCGCTGGTGCGCGTGTGGTCGTCGACGGTCACGTAGCCGCGCTCATCCGTCACGACCCCGGCGTGGTGCAGGTCGAGCCGGTCGCTGTTCGGCCGGCGGCCGGTCGCGACGAGCAGGTGCGAGCCGACGATCTCGCGGCCGTCGTCGAGGTGGACCGCGACGCCGTCACCGGCGGGGGCCACCCGGGCGACGCCGGCGCCGACCTCGAAGCGGATCCCCTCGCGTTCGAGGATCTCCCGCACGGCGGCGGCGACGTCCTCGTCCTCGCGGCCGAGGACGCGTGGGGCGGCCTCGATCGCGGTCACCCGCGCGCCGAAGCGGCGGAACACCTGGCCGAGTTCGAGCGCGATGTAGCTCGCGCCGATGACCACCAAATGCTCCGGGAGCCGCTCGAGGTCGAGGATGCGCGCGTTGTCGAGCCACGGCACGTCGTCGAGACCGGGGATCGGCGGCTCCACCGCGCGGGCGCCGACGTTGAGGACGATGCGCTGCGCCTGGATCGTGCGCTCGCCGACCCGCACCGTCTTCGGGCCGACGAAGCGCGCCCAGCCGCGGACGAGCGTCACGTTGGGTTTCTCGGCGAGGAAGCGGGTGAGCCCGTCGCGGCTGCCGTGACGGATCTCGTTCATGCGGGCCATGGCGGCGGCGAAGTCGACGCCGACGTTGCCGACGCCGCCGACGTCGCCGACGTCGGTGGTCGTGACGCCGTAGGTGTCGGCGCGGCGTGCGAGTTGCGCGACGCGCGCGCTCGCGACGAGTGTCTTGGTGGGCGTGCAGCCCGTGTTCACGCAGGTGCCGCCGACGGCGCCGCCCTCGATGACGGCGACGCGGGTGTCGTCGGGCAGGCCGGCGATCAGGGTGGCGGTCGCCTGGCCGGTGCCGACGAGCAGCAGATCGAAGCGTTCGCTGGGGGTGTCCATGCGGGCATCGTAGTCCTGGGGCCGCCGACCGCTCGTCCAACGCTTGACGCGCCGCGGTGAGCGGGGCCGATTGGCCTAAGAGAACTTGACATGGATGCACTCAGGTTTTATCTTGTGTGCGGAAGAGGTGATCGGTGCCAAGGTCCCGATCACCATTCGAGACCCCCCTCTGGAGGTGACCATGTCCCTCGTCCGAACCGCCAACCCCTATGCCGTCCCAGCCGCCCGCCGCACCCTGGCAGATGATCTCTACGGTGGCTTCGAGCGTCTGTTCGAGGACATCGGCCGCAGCGAGACCAACGCCCTGGCGATGGACTTCTACGAGACCGAGGACGCGCTGGTCCTCGAGCTCGCCGTGCCCGGCGTGACCTCGAGCGGGATCGACGTCTCCGTCGAGGGCCGCCAGCTGACCGTCCGGGCCGAGCTGCCGGCCGCGCCCGAAGGCGAGGACCGTCGCTACTGGCTGCGGACGCTGCCGCGCGGCGCCTACACCCGCACCGTGCGCCTGCCGGTCGGCGTCGACGTCGACGCCATCGAGGCGCGGGTGCACAACGGTGTTCTCGACCTGCGGATGCCCAAGGCCGCCGAGGCGAAGGTGCGCAAGCTGCAGATCCAGGACGTCTGAGGCGCGGCCTCATCCAACCCGTGCGCCCGCGGTCGCGTGTCGACCGCGGGCGCGTTCTCGTGGCGCGGTGCGCGGGTGCCGGCGCCGCCGCGTCGGACGCCGGTCGAACTGACCTTTCATCGAGCGCGCGGCCAGGGCAGCGTGGTGTGATGCGGCGGTGATCGAGCTGCTGGCCGCGCATCCCCTCGTCTTGCTGTTCGCCGTCGCCGCCGTGGGCGTCCCGCTCGGGCGCGTCCCGGTTCTCGGGGTGCGGGTGGGGGTGGCGGCCGTGCTCTTCGCCGGCCTGGCCTTCGGCGCGCTCGACCCCCGACTGCGGCTGCCCGAGATCGTGCTGGAGCTCGGCCTGGCCCTGTTCGTGTACACGATCGGTCTCGCCAGCGGACGGGCGTTCCTGCGCGCCTTCGACCGGCGCGGCCTGCGCGCGAACCTGCTCGTGCTGGCGGCGTTGGTGGCCGGCGCCGGCGCCACCGTGCTGCTGGCCCGGGCCTTCGGCATCGACCCGGCCACGGCGGCCGGCCTGTACACCGGCGCGACGACCAACACGCCGGCGCTCGCCGGCGTCGTGGAGGCGCTGCGGGGGACGGAGGAGACCGTCCGCTCGGCGCCCGTCGTCGCCTACTCGCTCGCGTACCCGGGCGGCGTCCTCGGGGTGATCGTGGTGATCGCTGCGCTGCAGCGCTGGTGGCGCACGGACTACGCAGCCGAGTCGCGCGGCCTGCGCGACTACGGGGTCGGTGGCGAGCAGCTGCGCAGCGTCACGGTCCGCGTCACGCGCGAGGAGTTGGCGAGCGCTCCCGTGCAGACGTGGCGCGAGCGCGAGGGGTGGCACGTGATCATGGGGCGCTACCGGCGAGGCGCCGACGTCCGCCTGGTGCAGGGCGACACCGTCCTGTTGCCGGGCGACGAGGTCACGCTCGTCGCGACCGAGCGCGACCTCGCGCTCGTGGCGCCCCGGCTCGGTGACGTGACCGACACGCGCCTCGACCTCGAACGGAGCCAACTCGATTTCCGCCGGCTCTTCGTCAGTCGGCCGGAGGTGGTCGGGCGCACCCTCGCGGAGCTGCGTCTCCCGCAGCGCCTCGGGGCCGTCGTCACCCGCGTCCGACGCGGCGACGCCTTCCTGCTGCCGACGGCGGACCTGCGACTGGAACTGGGCGATCGCGTGCGGGTCGTCGCGCGCCAGGACCAGATGGCCGACGTCGAGCGGGCCTTCGGCGACTCGTACCAGGCGCTGTCCGAGGTCGACGTCCGCTCGCTCGCCATCGGGCTCGGGGCGGGCCTGCTGCTCGGGCTGGTCCCCGTGCCCCTCCCCGGGGGCATGGTCCTGCGGCTCGGCTTCGCGGGCGGCCCGCTGCTCGTGGCGCTCGCGCTCGGGGCCGTCGGTCGCAGTGGCCCGCTCGTGTGGACGCTGCCGTACTCCGCGAACCTCACCCTGAGGCAGTTCGGCCTGCTGCTGTTCCTCGCGGGCGTGGGCACGGGCTCGGGCTTCGCGTTCGCCTCCACCCTGCGCGCCGGCTCCGGGCTCGACGTCGTGCTGGGCGGCCTGGCACTGACCGTCACGCTCGCGGCCACGACGCTGTTCGTCGGTCACCGCGTGCTGCGGCTGCCGATGAACGTCATGGTCGGCGTCGTGTCCGCCCAGCACACCCAGCCCGCCGTCCTGGGCTACGCGGTGGAGCAGACGGGCAACGATCTGCCCCACGTGGGCTACGCCACCGTCTTCCCGGTCGCCACGCTCGCCAAGATCGCGCTCGCGCAGCTCGTGCTGTTGCTCGTCTGAACCGCCGGTCGGCCGGGGTCCGTGACCCCGCGGGCTCAGGGAACCCGTCGGGTCACGGACCCCGCGGGGTCACGGGCCCCAGCGCGGCGGCAGCGCCCGCTGGCCGAACACCTGGCCCGCCAGGGCGAAGATCTCGGCCGGCTCCAGGCCCTGTCCCAGGTAGGTCGACCCGCGCCAGATCTCGACGTGCGGGTGGGGGTCGTTCTCCGTCCCCTCGACGCCGTCGATCGTCCCCGAGTTGCCGGTCAGCCCGATCACCTGGCCCTGGGCGACCGGCGCGCCCTCGGTCACGCCGTCCGGGATGTCCGAGAGGTGCGCGTAGCGCGTCACGAAGCCGCCCGCGTGCTCGATCCACACCTGCCGGCCGCGCAGCTGGTCGAGGATCTCCTCGGGCGTCGACATGACGCGGTTGGCCTCGGCGATGATCGCGTCGTAGGTCGCCTGGTCCATCTCCCGGTAGTCGTGGTCGGCGCGCACCACCACGCCGTCGGCGACCGAGACGATCGGGGTGCCGTAGGTGATCGACGTCGTCCCGCTCACGGCACCGTCGTAGAAGTCGAATCCCTCGTGGGTGCCGTTGCGGTACGCGCGCCAGGCGTTGGGCCAGTGCGAGGCACGCGAACTGATGGTCGCGTCGGGGACGGGCGGCACGTAGCCGCTTGGCCAGCCGCGCACGAAGTCCGCCTCGGCGAGCTCACGCAGGCGGGAGGCCAGCCCGCCCTGGCGCAGCGCAGGGTTCGCGTTCGCGTACGCCATGATGCCCTCGCCCTGGGCGTCGACCACGGTCGGGTCGGCGCCGGCGTTGAGCAGCAGCAGGGGCAGGCGAGCGTCCGGGGCGTGGCGCAGGGCGAGCAACAGCGCGGTGGTGCCGTCCGCGGCCGCCCACTGGACGTCGGCGCCGGCGCCGATCAGCGCCCCCGCGGCGTCGCTCAGGCCGCGCATGGCGGCCACGTGCAGCGGGGGGCGGCCCTCGCCGTCGAGCACGGCGAGGTCGGCGCCCGCCTCGAGGGCCGACGCGACGGCTGCCTCGTCGTCGCTCGCCAGGGCCGCCAACAGGGCGGGCACGGGCGGCGGCGCCGGCTCGCGCGCGAACGGGTTCGGTAGGACGTCGAAGCGCCACGCCGCCACGGTCGCGGCGACGAGCACGAACAGGGCGATCAGGGCGACGCGGACCATGCGCCAACGTACCAGTGGGGCGTGATGAGAAGGGGGAGGGCCGCTCTCAGAGCGGCTCGACCCGCACGACGGCGTTGCCGAAGCTGCTGCCGCCACCGAGGTCGGTCAGCCGCTCGCTGGTGAGGTCGTTGAGGCTGCGGCCGTCCGGCGACAGCTTCGGCCACCACTGGCCCAGCGCGACCAGGACGCCCTCGCGGGCGGCGTCCGTGACGTCGATGCGTCGCACGATCGCGCCCTGGGCGCTCACCACCCGGTGGCGCTCGCCGTCGCGCACGCCGTAGCGGGCGGCGTCGGCCGGGTGCAGCAGCATGCGCGGCTCACCTCCAGCCAACTCGAGCAGCGACGCCACGTTGCCCATCGAGGTGTTGAGCACGTGGCTGCCGGGCGGCGAGATCAGGCGCAGCGGGAAGGCCTCGGTCGGACGCTCCTCGAACGTCACGGCCCGGGGCGGCGGATCGAAGGCGACCTTGCCGTCGGCGTGGTGCGCGCCGTCGGCGTAGGGCCGGAACGGCTCGGGCAGGCGCAGCTTGAGCGAGCGCGCCTCGCGCAGCCGCTCGAACGTGATCCCCTCGAGGTGCGGGTGACCGCTCGCGAGGAGGTCGCGGGCGACCTCCTCGGCCGACCACCTCAGGGTCGGGTCGTCGAGACCGAGTCGCTTGGCAAGCTCGCGGAACACCCAGGTGTTCGGACGGGTCTCGCCGGCGGGTGGCACGACGGGCTCCGCCCACTGCAGGTGGTAGTGGCCGTAGGCGGAGTAGAGGTCGGGGTGCTCGAGGAAGGTCGTCGCCGGCAGCAGCACGTCGGCGTAGTCCGCCGTGTCCGTCTGGAAGTGCTCGAGGACGGTGGTGAACAGGTCCGCGCGCGCGAGGCCCGCGCGCACGCGCGCCGAGTCGGGCGCCACCGCCGCCGGGTTGCTGTTGAACACGAAGAGCTTGGCCACGGGCGGTCCCTCGGGCTCCAGCAGGGCGCCGGCCAGGCGGCTCTGGTTGATCACCCGCACGCCGGGCCGCAGCAGGTGGCCGCCGGCCGTGCGTTCGGTGCCGAGCACGAAACCGCCCGAGGTCGAGATGCCGCCGCCCCCGCCCCGGTGGCGCCAGGCCCCGGTCAGCGCGGGCAGGAGCGAGATCGCACGCACCGCGTTGCCGCCGCCCTCGTTGCGGGTCATGCCGTAACCGATGCGGACGTAGGCGGCCTGCGCCTCGGCGAAGCGGCGGGCGACGGCCTCGATGCGCTCCGGCGCCACGCCGGAGACCGCGCCGGCGCGCTCGGGCGTCCACGCCTCGACCGCGCGCCGGTAGGCGTCCAGGCCGCCGGCGTGGCGCGCGAGGTAGTCGCGGTCCTCGAGGCCGTCGCGCAGGATGACGTGGCCCATCGCCAGCGCCACCGCCGTGTCGCTGCCGACGGCGAGCTGCCAGTGCTCGTCGGCCACCCGGGTGGTGTCGTTGCGGTAGGGGTCGACGTGCAGCACGTAGGCGCCGGCGCGCTTGGCGGCGCGCACGTCGGGCATCAGGTGCACGTGGCTGCGGGCGGCGTCGATGCCCCACAGGATCACCAGCCGCGCGTGGGGCAGGTCCTCCGGGTCCGTCGCCAGCTTGTGCGGGCCGTAGTTCGCCTCCCAGCCGGCCCCGCCGGTGGCCGCGCAGATCGTCCAGTCGAGCTCGCTGGCACCGAGCGCGCGGAAGAAGGCCAGCGGGTGGTCGCGCTCCACGTGCCCCATCGTGCCGGCGTAGCTGTAGGGCAGCACGCTCTCGGCGCCGAAGCGCGCGACGGCATCGCGCGTGCGCTCGGCCACCAGATCGAGCGCCTCGTCCCAGGTGGCGCGCGCGAAGCGGCCCTCGCCCTTGGCCCCGACGCGCACCCGCGGGTGCAGCAGGCGGTCGGGGTGGTGCTGACGCTCGGGGTAGCGGTAGGTCTTCACGCAGGCGAAGCCGCGGGTGTAGGGGTGCTCGGGGTCGCCCTCCAGGCGCGTGACGCGGCCATCGTCCACCGTGATGCGCACGGCGCAGGCGTCGGGGCAGTCGAGTGGGCAGACGCTTCGCAACACGGCCACGGCGGTACGCTAGCACGCGTGCGCGCCGCCGTCCGAAGCGAGTTCCCCGTCCTGGTGAGGATCGCCATCCCGCTCGCGGTCGCCACGATCGCGCAGAACGGGATGAGCTTCGTCGACACGCTCATGGCCGGTCGCCTCGGACCCGACGCCCTCGCCGGCATCGCGCTCGGCGCGGTCAGCTTCTTCTTCGTCACCATCGTGCTCTCGTCGATGCTGTTCGCGGTGGGGCCGATGGTCGCGCAGGCGACCGGCGCGCGGCGCCCCGAGGACGCGGTCGCCGCCCTGCGCCAGGGGCTTCTGTGGGGCCTGCTGCTCTCGCCGCCCGCGGTCGCGCTCCTGTGGCTCATGCCCACGGTCCTGCGCGCGATCGGCCAGGACCCGACGGTCGTCGCGCCCGCCGAGGGCTACCTGCGCGCGGCCTCGGCGGGGGTCCTGCCGCTCATGGCCTTCACCTCGCTGCGCGCCTACCTCGAGGGTCAGGGGCGGACGCGGCCGCTCATGCTCGTCGCGTTCCTCGGGGTCGGCCTCAACGTCGTCGCCAACCAGGCGTTCATGTTCGGGCGCTGGGGCTTCCCCGCGCTGGGCCTGACCGGCACCGGCGTCGCCACCAGCCTGGTGTACAGCGCGATGGCGCTGGCCGGGCTCGCCTACGTCGCGCGCAGCGACCGGGCCCGCGCCGTCTTCGCCGGTCCCTGGCGCTGGGACGGGCCGACCGCCGGCGAGGTGTTGCGCCTCGGCTGGCCGATCGCGCTCACCGTCGCGTTCGAGACCGGCCTCTTCGCCGTGTCGGCGTTGCTGATGGGGCGCTTCGGCCCCGCCTCTCTCGCCGGGCACCAGGTCGCCATCCAGACCGCGTCGATGACCTTCATGGTCCCACTGGCGCTCGGCATCGCCACCACCGCACGCGTCGGACACGCGGTCGGCAGGGGAGACCCGCTGGGCGCGCGCGCCGCCGGCGTCGTCGGCATCGCCTCCTCGCTGCTGGTGATGAGCGCCACCGCGCTCCTCTACCTGACGGTGCCGCGCGCGGTGGTGGCGCTGTACCTCGACCTCGGCGACCCTCGGAACGCCGCGGTGGTCGCCCACGCCGTCGCCTTCCTCGGGGTGGCGGCCGCGTTCCAGCTGTTCGACGGCCTGCAGGTCAGCGCCCTGGGGGCCCTCCGCGGCCTCAAGGACACCCGGGCGCCGATGCTGATCACGCTGGTGTCGTACTGGTTCGTGGGCCTGGGCAGCGGCGTCTATCTGGCGTTCGCGCGCGGCCTCGACGGCATCGGCCTGTGGTGGGGCCTGGTGATCGGTCTGGCCGTCGCCAGCGTGGCGCTCACGGTCCGCTTCGCCGTTCTGTTGCGGCGCTGGCGTCCGCACCCGGGCAGTGGCTCGGGCGCTAGCGCCCGATCCCAAGCATTGCGGTAGACTCCCCCGCGTGAGCACCTTCGTCTCCATCATGGTCTACGCCACCGCCGTCCTCGTCGGCCTGGTGGCGCTGTCGGGCGCGTTCGTCCTGGCCGCGGGCTGGGTCGTGCGCCACACCGACGAACCCGACGCCGGCCACTGAGGTGGCCGCCCAGGTCGGGCCGCCGCGTCGCGACGTCGGGGCGCCGTCTCCTCGGCCGCTGCGGGGGCCCCTGGGCGCCCTGCTCGGCAGCGACGCGCCCACGTTGCCGATCGCCCTGCGTGCCGTGCGCCTGACGTACGCGGTCGTGTTCATGGCGCAGACGCTGCTGGCGCTGCTCGTGAGCGTGGGTCTCATGCTCCTCGTCGGCGGCCCGCCGCGCCCCAGCGACGTGCTCGCCGGCGTGCTGCTGGCGATGTCGCTGCTCCACGTGGTCATCGGGCTGGCGCTCGGGTACGCCCTCGCCGGCCGACCGGGCCGCGGCGCCGCCGTCGCCTCGGCGACGGCCGCGGCCGTCGCGCTGTCGGTCACGGCGTGGTTCGCGGCCTTGATGGCCGCCTCCGGTCAGCGGCCGCTGTGGGTCGCCGCCGCCTTCGTCGTCGTGTCGCTCGCCTACCTCGCTGGCTTCGCGCTCACGCCGCGCTGCGCCCGGGCGGCGCTGCGGCCCGAGCCGGCGGCCGAGGACGAACCGCGACCGACCCCCGACACCGCCTGAGCCCGCGTGGGCCCCCGGGTCCCGTCCGCACGGGCCCGCGCGCCCCGCCGGCGCGCGCCGGCCCCCGAGGAGCCCCATGGACTTCGCCGCCCCCTACCCCTCCCGCCGCGCCCCGCTGCTGGCCCGCAACGTGGTCGCGACCTCGCAGCCGCTCGCCGCGCAGGCCGGCCTGCGCATGCTGTGGCGCGGCGGCAACGCCGTCGACGCCGCCCTCGCCACCGCGATCGCGCTGACGGTCGTCGAGCCGACCAGCAACGGGATCGGCGCCGACGCGTTCGCCATCGTCTGGGACGGCGAGGCGTTGCACGGCCTCAACGCCTCGGGCCGCAGCCCGCGGGCGCTCGGTCCCGAGCGCTTCGCCGGCCGCGACCAGGTCCCGCTGCGCGGCTGGGACGCCGTCACCGTCCCCGGCGCCGTGTCGGGCTGGGTGGCGTTGTCGCGGCGCTTCGGCCGGCTGCCCTTCGCCGACCTGTTCGAGCCGGCGATCGCCTACGCCCGCGACGGCTTCCCGCTGTCGCCGGTCATCGCGCGCGCCTGGGCGCTCTCGGCGGGGGCGTTCGCCGACGCGCCCGATTGGCAGCGCGCGTTCGCGCCCGACGGGCGGGCGCCCGCGGTGGGGGAGACCTGGCGCTTCCCCGACCAGGCGCGGACGCTCGAGACGATCGCGCGGAGCGAGGGCGAGGCCTTCTACCGCGGCGAGCTCGCCGCCGCCATCGCGGCGCATGCCCGCGCCGGCGGGGCGCTCCTCGACGAGGCCGACCTCGATGCGCACCGTGCGGACTGGGTGGGGACCGTGGCGACCGGCTGGCGCGGCCACGAGCTGCACGAGATCCCGCCGAACGGCCAGGGCATCGCCGCGCTGCTGGCCCTGGGCATGCTGCGCCACGTGCCGGGCTTCGACGACCTCGAGGTCGACTCGGTCCCGTGGCTCCACCTGCAGGTCGAGGCGATGAAGCTCGCCATGGCCGACGCCTACCGCTGGGTGGCCGACGCCGAGTCCATGCGCGAGGTCACCGCCGCCGACCTGCTCGACGACGGCTACTTGGCCGAGCGCGCGCGCCTGATCGATCCCCGACGGGCGAGCGACCCCGGGCACGGGACGCCGGGGCGAGGCGGCACGGTCTACCTCTCGACCGCGGACGCCGACGGCATGATGGTTTCGCTGATCCAGTCGAACTACTACGGCTTCGGCAGCGGCGTGGTGGTCCCCGGCACCGGCGTGTCGCTGCAGAACCGCGGCGCCGGCTTCGTGCTCGAGCCGGGGCACCCGAACGTGGTCGCGGGCGGCAAGCGCCCGTTCCACACGATCATCCCCGCGTTCCTGAGCGAGGGCGGCGCTCCGCGCTGCAGCTTCGGCGTCATGGGCGGACCCATGCAGGCCCAGGGCCACCTCCAGATGGTGCTGCGCATGGTGGGGCACGGGCAGAACCCGCAGGCCGCGGCCGACGCGCCGCGCTGGCGGCTCGTGGCGGGGCGCCAGCTCGCGGTCGAGTCCAGCTTCGCCCCCGACACGCTGGAGGGGCTGCGGGCGTTGGGCCACGAGCTCACGGCGACGGCGCCCGAGGCGAGCTTCGGCTTCGGCGGGGCGCAGATCGTGTGGCGCGGCGCCGACGGCTACGTCGCCGGCAGCGAGTCGCGCAAGGACGGTGCGGCGGTGGGCTTCTAGCGGCGGCATCCAGCTGCAGCCTCGCCCTCCAGGGGTCTCGCCGGCCCGACGGGCGCGCCACCCCGCGGGTGGACGGACCCCGCCGGCGACTCGGGTTAGGGTGCCTGCGTGCGCGGGGACACGCGCACGAGCGCGCACCCGCGGCCGCCCAGCGCGCGGTCGCCGTCGGTGCGGGCGAGAGGAGTCTCCCATGACCACCGCCGCCTCCGGCGACACCGTCCACGTCCACTACACCGGCAAGC
The DNA here is from genome assembly GCA_011389865.1 of Trueperaceae bacterium. Classification (GTDB taxonomy): domain Bacteria; phylum Deinococcota; class Deinococci; order Deinococcales; family Trueperaceae; genus JAABTL01. Next base: position 42,026 of record JAABTL010000005.1, on the reverse strand, counting down.
TCGACGACGGCTCCGTCTTCGACGCGTCCGAAGGGCGCGACCCGCTCGCGTTCACGCTCGGCGGCGGCCAGGTGATCCCCGGCTTCGACCAGGCCGTCGACGGCATGCGCGTCGGCGAGAGCAAGACCGTGCGCATCCCGGCCGACGAGGCCTACGGGACGCGGCGCGACGAGTTGCTGATCGAGGTCCCGACCGAGCAGCTGCCCGACGATCTCGAGGTCGAGGTCGGCGCGCGCCTGCACATGCGCGGCCCCGACGGCGGTGCCGTCCCGGTGACCGTCGTGGCCATGCACGACGAGGGCATCACGCTCGATGCCAACCATCCGCTGGCGGGAGAGGCGCTGACCTTCGAGCTACAGCTGGTGGCGATCGGCTGACGCCGAACCGACCGCGTGTCGGCCGGGCGCGACGTCGACGTCGCGCCCGGCCGATCCATGTCGGGCCGACGCGCGGCGCAGCGGGACGCGTCCGGCCGACGCGTCAGACGCGGTCGTAGCGGGTGCGCGCGTCCTGTAGCAGGTGGGCCATGTCCAGCGCTCGGCTGGTGCCGATGACGACGCAGTCCTCGGGATCGGGCGCGATGGCGACCGGGATGTTGGTGATGCGCTGCAGGTAGACGTCGAGCCCGCGCAGCTGCGCGCCGCCGCCCGTGAGCACGATGCCGCGTTCGATGACGTCGGAGACCAGCTCGGGAGGCGACTGCTCCAGCACCTGGCGCACCGCGTTGGCGACCTTGTCGAGGGACGCCCGTAGCGCGGCCACCACGTCCTCGGAGGTGACCTCGACCGTCTTGGGCAAGCCGTCGATCAGGTCGCGCCCGCGCACCTCCATCGTGACGACCTGGTCCGCCGGCAGCACCAGCGCGCCGCCGATCGTGCGCTTGATCTCCTCGGCGGTCCGATCGCCGATCAGCAGGTTGTGCTTGGCCTTGACGTAGGCCATGATGTCGCGGTCGAAGACGTTCCCGGCGATGCGCAGCGAGGTCGAGACGACGATGCCGCCCATCGAGATCATCGCCACGTCCGTCGTCCCGCCGCCGATGTCGACCAGCATCGAGCCGATGGGCTCTGCGATGTCGATGCCGGCCCCGATCGCGCCGGCGACCGGCTCCTCGATCAACAGCGCCTTGCGCGCGCCGATCTCGTGCACCGCCTGCACCACGGCCCGCTTCTCCACCTCGGTGATGCCGCTCGGGATGCACACCATGATCGTCGGCCGCAGGAAGCGGGCCGGCCCGGTGAGCACCTTGTGGATGAACGCCTTGAGCATCTTCTCGGTCAGCGTGTAGTCCGCGATGACGCCGTCGGCCATGGGCCGAACCGCGGTGATGTTGCCGGGTGTGCGCCCGAGCATCCGGTAGGCCTCCTCGCCGACCGCCTTGATGTCGGTGGTGCCGCGCAGCACGGCGATGACGGCAGGCTCTCGGAGGACGACGCCCTTGCCCTTGACGTGGATGCGAACCGTGGTGGTGCCGAGGTCGACGCCGATCATTCGACCACGCTACCACCCGCTCCCCCTGGGCGCGTGCCCGCCGGTTCGCGCCTATGGAGGCGGAACGGGAAGAGGTAGCCTGTCGCGTGCGCGCGCCTCCGTTCACGTCCCTCGCCTCCGTCTACGACGAGATCATGCAGGACGTCCCCTACGCGGCCTGGGTGGACTTCGCCCTGCGCGAGGCGGCGCGGCGCGGCTGGTCCGGCGGGCGGGTGGTGGAGCTGGGCTGCGGCACGGGCAACGCCACGCGCCTGTTGGAGGAGCGCGGGCTCGAGGTCGTCGCCGTCGACGCCTCACCCGAGATGCTCGCCGTCGCCCGCGGCAAGCTGACGCGCGCCGCCCTCCTGCTCGGCGACATGCGCGACGTCGAGCTGCCGGGGCGCTTCACGCTGGCGCTCGGCGTGTTCGACGTGGTCAACAACCTGCTGGCGGACGGCGACATGGCGCGCGTGGCCGCACACGTCCTCGGCCACCTGGCGCCCGGCGGCGTGTGGGCGTTCGACGCGAACACCAGCGCCGGTCTCGAGGCGCTGTGGGAAGGCGAGGTGGTCGAGGGCTGGGCGGGGGACGTCCACTACCGCTGGCGCCACGCCTGGGACCCCGTCACCCGTCTCGCCACGGTCGACGCCTGGTGCGAGGGACCCGCCGGCGCCTTCAGCGAGGAGCACCGCGAGCGGCCGTACGACCCGGACGAACTGCGCGGCCTGCTGGCCGACGCGGGCTTCGCTCGCGTCGACGTCGTGCGCTTCCCGAGCGGCGATGCCGCCGAGGCGGACGATCCCCGGGTCTGGGTGCTGGCCGTCGCGCCTTCGGTCTCGAACCGCGCAGCCTGAGACAGCGGCCCCGGGTGGCGGCCTCAGGCTTCGTCCGCCTGGCTCCCCCCGAGGCCCGCCTGTTCGCGCACGACGCGGCCGATGGCGGAGACGTCCTCGTCGCCATGGCCCCGCGTGATCAGGCCGGTCTCCCACTGCTCGACCAGGGCCGCGAGGGGCAGCGGCACCCCGAGCTGCCGAGCCGCGTCGAGGGCGATGCCGAGGTCCTTGCGGTGCAGGCGTACGCGGAAGCCGAGCGGGTACTCGTCGCGCACGACGTTCGGACCGCGGTTCACCAGTCCCCAGGAGCCGGCGGCGCCGCCGGCCAGCGCCGCCATCGCGGCCTCCACGTCGATGCCCGCCTTCAGGCCGAGCACCAGCCCCTCGGCCACCGCCGCGTAGGTGCCGGCGATGATCACCTGGTTCATGGCCTTGGCCACCTGCCCCGCGCCGGTCGGCCCCACGTGGGTGATCGTCGAGCCGAGGACGGAGAGCGCGGGTCGGGCCCGCTCGAGGTCGGCGGCGTCCCCGCCGACCATGATCGACAGCGTGCCGCGCACCGCGCCCTCGCTGCCGCCCGAGACCGGCGCGTCGAGCCAGGCCGCGCCGGCCGCCGCCGAGAGCCGCTCCGCGAAGGCGCGCGTCGCGCCCGGCGCGATCGTGCTCATGTCGACGAGCAGCGCGCCGGCCGCGATCGCGCCGGCCACCCCGTGCTCGCCGAAGACCACCTCCTCGACGTCGGGGGTGTCGGCGACCATGGTCACGACCAGCTCGGCGCCGGCGGCCGCCTCCGCGGGGGTGGCCGCCCGTAGCGCGCCGTGGTCGGCCAGCGGCTCCTCGCGCGCGCGCGTGCGGTTGTGGACGGTGACGCGGTGTCCCGCGTCGACGAGCCGCCGGGCCATGGGTGCGCCCATGGTCCCGAGGCCGATGAAGCCGATGTTCATGCGGCGTCCTCCCGTGGTTCGTGTGGGGTGGGCGGCACGCCGCCCACCGTGTCGCATGCGCCACGCCGCCCGACGATGCGGGCCCAGCGGGCGGCGAAGGCGTCGGGCAGCCGCAGCGTGGCCCTGTCGGGCCGGTGCAGCGCGAGGCCGTCGGCCCGGTCGTCGAGCTGAAGCAGGGCGGAGAGCTCCGCCGACTGGGCCCATTCGGTGATGCCGCGGGCCTCGATCGCTTCGCCGAACTGGCGCAGCATCGCGTCGTGGTGCGGCCGCAGGTCCTGGCGCTTGAGGCCCTGCACCAGTCGTTGCCCGGCCCCGCGGACGTCGCCGCCGTCGATCGCCGCGACGGTGCCGAGGGCGATCAGCCAGGCCACCAGCTCGAGGTCGCCCTGTTCGGGCTCGGTGGAACCGCCGGTCGCGGCGGCCAGTTCGCGGGTGGCGGCCTCGACGTGGTCCGCCGCCGCGGCGGGGTCGGGGATGCGCAGCGCGCCGGTGGCCGCGTGCGAGTGGGCCGTGGCGCGCTGGTACGGGTAGCGCGACGTCGCCAACGCCCGCTCGGCCAGGTCGACCGCCTCCCTGCCCGACGCGACGAACAGGTTGGCGGCCAGCAGGGCGTCGCGCGCCAGCGAGCTGGGGCGCAACGCGTGCGCGTCGTCTTCGAGGCGGTCGAGGACCTCGGCGATCAGCCGGCGCGCCTGGCGCAGGTCGGGCGTGTCGGCCCCCAACGCGGGGCCGACGGCGAAGGGACGGCGGAAGGGCTGGCCCACCGCCCGGCAGCCGTAGGCGATGGCGAGGCGCAGGGTGCTGCGCAGGACGCGGTAGGTAGCGTCGACGCCGTGGGCGTCGGCGTACGCGCGGAAGCGGCGGAGGTTGCGGTCGAAGGCCATCGCGGCGTCGTCGAAACGCCCCTCGGCCAGCAGCAGGAGGCCGGCCTCGTCCTCGATGCGGGCGAGCCAGAACTCCCGCTCCCACGAATCGGTGTCGCTGCCCACCTCCGGTGCCCCCGACAGCAGCAGCGCGCGCGCGGCCTCGAAGTCGGTCGCGGAGCGCGCCAGGTCGCCGCGCCGGCGGTGCACCGTCGCCCGGCGCGCCAGGTAGCGGGTCCGTTCCGACGCCAGCGCGTCGGAGCGCGTCGCCAAGCCCACGGCGTCGTCCATCGCCCGGAGGGCGCGGTCGTAGTGGCCGAGACGCATGAAGACGTCGCCGCGCTGGAAGGCGACGCGGGCGGCGTCGAGGTCGTCGGCCCGCGGCACGGAGTCGAAGCTCGCCAGCGCGGCGTCGAGGTCGCCCTGGTCCTTCGCCAGCAGCCCCGCCCAGAGGGCCGCCTTCACCCGCACGGCGTCGGTCTCGCCGCCCGACGGCGCCCGCCGCAGGTGGTGGGGCGCCTCCCCGAACACCAGCCGCAGGGCCTCGTCGCGCCGGCCGCGCCAGCGCGCGATCGACGCCCGGGCGATCGCGCCGTCGGCCGCCAGCCGCGCGTCTTCCGTCGGCGGCAGCGCCGTCAGCAGCGCCTCGGCCTGGTCGTGGTGCCCGCGCAGCGACAGCCCTTCCGCCCGCCGCAGCGCCGCCCACGTCCGCAGGCTCGGGTCGGACGAGGCGGCCATCACCGCGAACGCGTCGCGCACGTCGGGGTGCTGGAAGGTGCCGAGCTTGACGTAGTGCGCGGCGACGCGTTGGGCGAAGCGCTCGGCCTCGCGTCCCGGCGGCAGCTCGGCCTGCGCGGTGGCCCACAGCCGCCCGACCAGCGCCTGCGGGGCGCCGTGGCGGGCCATCCAGTCGCTCAGGTCGTCCCACGCGCGTGCCTCGAGCAGGAACGTGAGGTAGCGGTTCGCGGCCTCGCCCCGGGGTCGCGAGCTCGCCTCCGACTCGACGTGGGCGGCGGCGTGACGGTGCAACTCGCGGTAGGTCGGCGGGTCCTGCGCCGCGAGGCGGTGGCGCAGTTCGCGAGCGAGCTCGCGCGAGAAGCAGCGGACGAGGTCGGAGCGGCCCGGGACGCCGTCGAGGAAGGTGCCGTCGACCTCGCCGGTCTCGTCTTGGGTCAGCCTCAGGAGGTGCGTCAGCTCGGCGCGCGAGAACTCCGGGTAGTCCGGCAAAGAAAGCACGGCGACGGCCGCGAGGAAGCGCCGCAGGTGCGGCTCGCCGCCATCGATCGCACGCGCGAGCTGCATGACCGAGCGCTCCGGGACCATCGTCGGCTCGGACGCGGGGTCGCGGATCTCGGCGAGGAGCGTCAGCGTGCGAAGCTCCTCGAACGAGCGCCCGGCGAGACGCACGATCCGCTCGTGCTGCTCCGCTTCGGCGTGCGGCAGGCGGGCGCGCACGAATCGGCGGGCCTCCGCGAGGGTGGGCGGCGTCAGGCGCACGGGGTCGGCGAAGGCGCCCAGGCGCGACTGCGCGCGCAGCGGCAGGTCCGCCATCGAGACGAGGAGCGCCGTACCGGGCAGGCGCGACAGCGGTTCGAACAGCGACACCCACAGCCACTCGGCCGCGGAGACGCGGGGGACGTCGGGGTCGTTGAGGCGGAGCGGCACGAGGCCGAGGCTCTCCTGGCCGCCGAGCGACTGGGAGACGTGCAGCAGTAGCGTCTGGCGCCCGCCGAAGCCGCGAGCGGCGTCCAGGACCGCGCGCGCGACGTCCGCCTGGGCGTCTGCCTGCACCGCGAAGGCGCTGGCGGAGCCGAGCTTCACCAGCCGCGCCTCCATGACCGCGGGCGGGACCTCCATCGCCGCACCGAGGCGGGCGAGGGTGGTAGCGAGGTCGGTGCCGCCGAACTCCAAGCGGACCAACCGGTCGGTCGCGCTGGGGGGGAGCTCGAGCGCCTGCTGGATGTAGTCGCACAGCAGCGTCTTGCCGCTGCCCGGGCGGCCCACGATGACCATCTTGGGATCCTCGCCGCCGCGGATCGCCTGCACGAAGTCGCGGTAGGCGCGGCGCTTGTCGCGGCCGAGCAGCTGCAGCACCTCCTGCTCCTGGCCGCTGCCGGGCGAGAGGAGCGACTCGAGTTCGGGGGAGCGCAGGGGTGGGTGGCCGCTGGACCGCCACAGCTCGTCGAGGATGCCGTAGAGCGCCTGCTTGTCGGGCAGCTTCCCCTTGTCGCGGTAGATGATGTTGCGGACCACGTTGGGGTTGGCCCCCCGGCACTCCATGTGGTGCCGCAGCCAGTTGATGCTTCCGAGGGAACCGTGTTCGTCGCGCTGGTGACCGACCTCGCTGCGGACCCGCTCGAACACGGCGCGCCAGGGGCTGTTGGGGGCCCGACGGGTGTCGGGGCTCTCGGGCATGCCCGCGATTGTACGACCCGTGGTTTGCGAAGTACACAGGACATCGGCCCGCCGTCGCGCGCCGCGCCGCAACGGCGAGGTGCGCCACCGAAGCCGCCCGGGGCCGGTGCTATCGTGCGCTCATGACGCTCGCACGCGCCGCCGCCGGCGCCCGCCTGACCGCCGACGAGGCACTGGCGCTCGCCGACCGGCCGCTCTTCGACCTCGCGGGCGCGGCCCACGAGGTGCGCCTCGCGCGGACCGATCCGGCCATCGTCAGCTACCTCATCGACCGCAACGTCAACTACTCGAACGTCTGCAACGTCGGCTGCAGCTTCTGCGGCTTCTACCGCACCCGCCGGCAGCAAGACGCGTACGTCCTCAGCTTCGAGCAGATCTCGCACAAGCTGCGCGAGCTCGAGGCCGTGGGCGGCACGCGCGTCCTGATGCAGGGGGGCGTCAATCCCTACCTGCCGTTCTCCTGGTACCTCGAGCTGCTCGCCCACCTCAAGGCCACGCACCCGACGATCCGCGTAGAGGCGTTCAGCCCCGAGGAGATCAAGGGCATGGCCAAGCTCACCGGCATGAGCGAGCGCGAGGTGCTGCACGAGCTGCAGGGGGCCGGTCTGGACGGCCTGCCGGGCGGTGGCGGCGAGATGCTGGTCGACGACGTGCGGCACGCGCGCCACGTGTCGCCTGCACGCATCTCCACCGACGAGTGGCTCGGCGTGATGGAGGATGCCCAGGCGCTGGGCCTGTACACGACCGCGACCATGGTCATCGGCTTCGGCGAGACGCAGGCGCAGCGGGTCGAGAGCCTGATGCGACTGCGCGATGCGCAGGACCGCGCCCTGGCGAGCCACGGCAACGGCTTCTCGGCGTTCATCGCCTGGACGCTGCAGACCGAGGGGGTGCGGATCGACGGGAAGGCCCCCGGCGCCGGGCCCGCGGCCTACCTGCGCCACCTGGCGCTCAGCCGCCTCGTGCTCGACAACTTCGTCAACCTGCAGGCGTCGTGGCCGACGATGGGTCACAAGGTCGCGCAGACCGCCCTGTTCTGCGGCGCGAACGACTACGGCAGCACCATGCTCGAGGAGAACGTCGTCTCGCAGGCCGGCGCCAAGCACCAGGCGACCGCCGAGCGCGAGATCGTCCGGCAGATCGTCGACGCCGGCTTCGAGCCCGTCCAACGCGACAGCCTCTACGGCATCGTGCGGCGACCGGACGTGGCCGCCCTGCTCGGCCCCGCGGCCGCCGCGGCTTGAAGGGGTCCGCGGACGCTCCGGCGTCCGCAGACACACGGGGCCCGGCTCGCGAGCTGTGGCCCGCCGACCTCGTCTACGACGGCCTGGGGCGCCCGCGCAAGGACGCGGCGGTCCTGCTGCAGGTGCGGCCCGCGCCCGCGAGGGTCGTCACCATCGGTGCCCTGGACGCGCTGCGCGCCGAGTACCCCGCCGTGCCCGTGCGGCCGGCGCGACGCGTGATCGCGCCGGCGCCCGTCAACGCGCACACCCACCTCGACCTGTCGCATATGCCGCTGAGCCCGGGCGCATACGTCGACTTCGTCGGCGCGGTGATCGCCCACGGACGCGCGGGCGGCCGCGGCCTGGAGGCCGCCGAGCAGGGGCTGGCCGAGCTCGCGGCCGCCGGCATCGACACCGTCGGCGACATCGTCACCGACGAGCGCGTGCTGGCGCGCCTGCTCTCCCACCCCGGGTTGCACGGGGTCGCCTACTGGGAGGTCCTCGGCGCCGATCCCGACGAGGCGGAAGCTCGGTTCGAGGCGACGGTCGCCGTGGTGCGCCGCTTCCGGCCGCTCGAGCGCCCCGGCGGCGTGCGCCTGGGGCTGTCGCCGCACACGCCGCACACGGTGTCCGCGCCGCTGTTGCGGAAGCTGGCGGCCTTCGCCCGCGCCGAGGGCCTGCCGCTGCAGATCCACGTCGGCGAGGACCCGGGAGAGCTGCCGCTGCATCGCTCCGGCGACGGCCCGCTGCGCGAGGCGATGGGACCGTTCCTGGCGAAGTTCCGGCCCTCCGGGCGCACCCCCGTCGGCTTCCTCGACGAGTTGGGCGTGCTGGCGGCCCGGCCCACCCTGGTCCACGCCGTCCACGTCGTCGACGACGACATCCGCAGGTTGCAGCGGGCGGGTTGCGTCGTGGTGCACTGTCCGCGCTCGAACGCCCTGCTGGGCAGCGGTACCTTCCCCTGGGCCGACTACGCCCGGCACGGCGTCAGCGTGGCCCTCGGCACCGACTCGCGGGGGTCCAGCCCGTCGCTGTCGCCGGTCGACGAGTTTCGGGCGGCGGTCGCGATCCACGGGGTGGCGGCCGACCCGGCGCAGCTGCTGTGGGCGGCGGTCAAGGGGGGGCACCGCGCGCTGGGTACCCGGCCGCCGCGCGTCGTGCGCGGGTCGCCCGCGGACGCGCTGTCGTCCTGGCCCGAGGGCGCGCCGTGGCCGTCGGCGGCCGCGGCAGCGGACGCGGGCGCCGACGCCCGCGGGGGCGGGGGCTGAAGCGCGCGGGCGCCGGGTGCGGTGGACGACGTGCGGGGCGGGCCCGCCTGACCTACCATGGGCGGGTCGCGCCGTCCTCGAGGTCGGCGCTCTCTGGAGGCACACGCATGGTCGAGTTCACCGACGCCAACTTTCAGGCCGAGACACAGCAGGGGCTGGTCCTGGTCGACTTCTGGGCCCCCTGGTGCGGTCCCTGCCGGATGGTCAGCCCGGTCATCGAGCAGCTGGCCGGCGAGTACGACGGCCAGCTGAAGGTCGGTAAGCTCAACGTCGACGACCACCAGCAGACGGCGATCACCTTCCGCGTGATGAGCATCCCGACGGTCATCCTGTTCAAGGACGGCCAGCCCGTGGAGACGATGGTCGGGGCGATGCCGAAGGTCGCCTACGAGCAGCGCCTCAAGAAGTACCTCGACCGCGCCGTCAACTGACGACCCGCAGTCCGCACGAGCGCGCCCCGGCCATCGCAGGCCGGGGCGCTTCTTCGTGGCTCGGCGGCGTCAGCGCAGCGGCAGGTGCCAGCGGGTGACCAGCGAGTTGCCTTCGAGGGTGGCCGTCGAGACGGCGAAGCCGCTGCGCTCCGCCAGGATCTCCAGGGCGCGCGGCAGCAGGTCGGCCGCGGCGAGGAGCTCGGCGAAGGTGGGCGGCTCGACCGGTTCGACCGCCTCGTCGACCGACTCGGACGCCGGAGCGTCGGCGAACGGGTCGTCGGCGGGCGCCGGTTCGTCCGTGCGCGTCCGCACGCTCAGCCGGTAGGTGCCCTCGCCGAAGCCGCCGAAGCTGCTGGCGAGGACGTCGTAACGCACGCCGGGCTCGGCCGCGAAGGCCACGAACGAGCGGTCCCAGCCGGGGGCGTCGTCGTTGTCGAAGAGCAGCTCGCCGGTGTCGCCGTCGAACACGTAGAGGTAGGTGTCGAGGCCGCCGGTCTCGTCGTTCATCTCGATCTCGACGGTGTCGCCGGGCTGCACGCCGACCAGCGTGTAGTGCGCGTGCGGCGCAGCGAAGGTGAGATCGCCGGTGACCGCGTCGCCCATGACCAGCGGGGTCGGGGTCGAGGTGTCGACGTCGTCCGGCAGCGAGCCGAAGCTCGGCGGGGTCAGGGCGTCGTCGTCCCAGCCACCGTCCCACTCCTCGAAGCCGTCGCCATCGGCGCTGCTGGTCGACTCCACGATCGTGGTGTACATGCCGGCGACCGCGGCGGACGCCAGCGGCTGCGCCATGAGGTCGGCGACGTCGGCGAGCCCGCGCAGGTACGCCGGCACATCGACCAGGCCGACGTCGCGGGCCTCCGGCGGCCAGGCGCCCAGCGCGTCGCGCCAGGCCGGATCCGCCGTGGCGTCCGCGGCGCCCGCGCGCAGCTCGAGCAGCGTGTGCAGGGCGCGGAACGGCGTGGCGAGCACCAGGTGGCCGTCGACGAGCGCGATCGCCATGTCCAGCGTGGGCCCGACGCGCACCCGGTCGACCTCGAGCCCGGCGACGGTCTCGCGCGTGGCGACGACGGTCCCGGGGCCGAAGAGCGCGTCTATGGCGGCGTCGCCAGCGCCCGAACCGCTCGCGAACGGGTCGCCGAAGGGATCGCCGCCCATGCCCAACGGATCGTCGGCGAGGGTCGCCGCCAGGCCGAGCAGCCGCGTGCCGCCCGCGCCGAGCTCGGCGAGGCCGGACCGCGCGAGGTCCTCGTTGAGCACCGGGACGACGACGAGTCGCGCGGGTCCCTGCACCCAACCGCGCAGGTCGGTGCCGTAGGGGGCCAGCTGGATGACCTGCACCGTCTCGCCGATCCACGACAGCAGCGCGGCGTCGAGGTCCAGGTCGAGCGTGTCGGCGGCGAGGCCACGGAGGTCGACCCGGGCGCCGAGCGGCTCCTCGAGGGCGGCGAGCCAGCCGTCGAGGTAGTCGACGATGCCGCGCAGGGGCACGAGGTTCGCGCTGGCCGCCACCGCGCCGGCGGGGATCCAGGTCGGCCGTTCCGCCTGCCGCGGGTCGGCCAGCAGCGCCGCCAGGGCCGCGTCGGGGGCCGCGTCGGGCCAGGCGTGGACCCGTTCGACGCGCAGGCCGTCGTCGGTCCAACCGACGCGACCCGCGACCACGCCGAGGGTCTCGACCGCGGCGACGGCCCGCTCGAGCAGGTCGGCCGCCTCCGGCGGGACCGCGCCGGCGAGCGCGTTCGCGACGGCGCCGAGGCCGGTCAGGTCGAGGCCGAAGCCGACGCCGCCGCGCTCGAGGCGCGCCAGTGCCGCGCCCAGCGGGGTGCCGGCGAGCGCCGGTTCGGCCGCGCCGCCGGCCCGGCGCACGACGCCGCGGACGAGGTTGGGCTCGGTGCCGGCGACGAAGAGGTCGCCGACGCGGGTGACGATGAGCGGCAGATCTTCGCCGTCGAAGAGCACCTCGAGCGTCACGCCGTCCTGCTCGAGGCGGGTGCCGCCGAAGCAGCCCACGAGCGCGTCCTGCAGGGCGGCGGCGCGCGGTTCGTCGGCGACCCTGGCCAGCGCGAGCCCGTGCGGGGTGGGCGCGAACGGCGTGAGGCTGACGAGCAGCAGGCCGTCGCTGAGGAAGCCGTCCGGCTCGAGGCCCTCGACGGCGTCCGCGGCGGCGGGGCAGGCATCGGCGATCTCGCCCAGCAGGTCGTCCTCGCCGCCCATCCCGTCGAGCGCCTCGCCACCGAGAACCTGCGCCAGGCGGCCGAGCGTGTCGCCGGCCGCCGCCCAGTCGAGGTCTTCGAGGGCCGCGACCAGGCCCGCGGGTGCGCCGGCGTCGGCAGCCACGTCCAGGACGAACACGGCACTGTCCGGCGCCAGGTCGAGCAACCCCTGGGCCGGCGCCGTGGCGGCGAGTGAGAGGGCTAGGAGCAGTACGAGCCATCGTGTGGGCATGGTGGACCTCCAGGTCATCGTTGGATCACGCGGCGGACGCCGCTGGGGGTGACGAACCAGGCGACGCCCGGCACCGCGTCGGAGTCGATCCGCAGGCGGTAGCCGTCATCGTCGAAGTCTTCGAGGGTCAGGCGCGCGCCGCGCGGTAGCTCCACGTCGACGAGCACGTTGGTGGTGTAGACGCCGAGCTGCAGGCGTCCCAGCTCCATCCGGTGGTAGGCGACGTAGGCGGTGCGCTCGACCTCCTGCGCGGCCGGTCCTGCCAGCCGGTCGGCCACCGCCGTCGGTACGCAGGCGGACAGCGTCAGGCCGAGGGCCAGGGGGAGGAGCCATGCGATCCGGTGCCGACGATGCGGTTCCATTCGGTCAGTGTAGACGGTGGGCGTCCGCGGCGCGATGACGGGCGAGCGTCAGGCGTCGCTGCCGACGAGGGCGGCGAGGCCGACGTGGACGACGTAGCGCTGCGCGCCGCGGGCGCGCTGGTAGCGCTGGACGAGGTCGTAGAGCTCGCGCTGGAGCGCCTTGGCGTCCGCGTGGTCGAGCCACACCTGGTCGCGCCAGGCGGAGAGGGCGGCCGGCATGTCGTCGTCGAGCATCGAGGCGTTGGCGTCGGGCGACACCGCGGTCTGCACCTGGACGCGGCCGCGGGCGTCGCGGTAGATGCGCGTGCCCCACACGCCCATCGCCTCGGAGCGGGCGCGCACGACGTGGCGACGGAGCAGCCGCTCCCAGTAGGCGTCGCGTTCGGCCAGGGCGGCCTCGAGGTCCTCCGCGCCGGTCGCCTCGAAGGGCACGAAGAACACGTCGGCGGTGGCGCGGTAGCGCCGCAGGGGGCGCCCGGCGCGGGGGCGCTCGTCGGCGATCTCGAGGAGGTCGAGGGCCAGCAGGCGCTGGATCCGCCGCAGGACGGTGTTCGGCTTCTCGCCGCTCTCGCGGGCCACCTCGGACACCGTGCGAGGCGCGCCGATGAAGGGGGCCAGGCGCCGCAACCCCGACGGGCGCACCAGCGCGCGGGCGACCGTGGGGTCGCGCACCACGCGGATCCGTGTCGAACGCAGCGGGGGCGCCGAAGGCGCCTCCTCCGCGTCGTCGGGTGCGGACACGGGCACCCTACGTGATAGCTTGGTTTCCATGTCATGTTGAAGCGTAGCAGACTGTGGGAGACCGAACCGCCGCTGCCGGCCGGCCGCCGGCGCCCCGAACCCCGCCCACCTGGAGGACCCATGCCCGATCTCACCCCCAAGAACAGCTTCGGCGCCCGCGCCACCCTGGAGACGGGCAGCGGTCCCGCGTACTACTACCGGCTGGGCAAGCTCGAGGAGGACGGGCTCGCCGACGTCGGTCGACTGCCGTTCTCGATCAAGGTGTTGCTCGAGAGCCTGCTGCGCAACGAGAACGGCTACGACGTCACGGCCGACGACGTGCGGCGGCTGGCCGGCTACGACCCTGCGGCGCCCGCCGAGTTCGAGATCCCCTTCAAGCCCGCCCGCGTCGTGCTGCAGGACTTCACCGGCGTCCCCGCGGTCGTCGACCTCGCCGCCCTGCGGTCGGCCATGCACCGCATGGGCGGTGACCCGCAGGCGATCAACCCGCTGGTGCCGGTCGACCTGGTGATCGACCACAGCGTCCAGGTGGACGAGTACGACTCCCCGTTGGCGCTGCTGCACAACGCCGAGATCGAGTTCGAGCGCAACCGCGAGCGCTACGAGTTCCTCCGCTGGGGCCAACAGGCCTTCGCCAACTTCAAGGTGGTGCCGCCGGCGTCGGGCATCGTCCACCAGGTCAACCTCGAGTACCTGTCGCGTGGCGTCGAGCACCGGCCGCACGGCGAACTGGAGGTCGTGTTCCCCGATTCTCTGGTCGGCACGGACTCGCACACGACGATGATCAACGGTCTCGGCGTCGTCGGCTGGGGCGTCGGCGGCATCGAGGCCGAGGCCGTCATGCTCGGCCAGCCGATCTACATGCTGGCGCCCGAGGTCGTCGGCTTCAAGCTGATCGGCCGCCTGCCCGAGGGCTCCACCGCCACCGACCTGGCGCTGGTCGTCACCCAGATGCTGCGCAAGCACGGCGTCGTCGGCAAGTTCGTCGAGTTCTTCGGCCCCGGCCTCGCTGCGATGACGCTGCCCGACCGGGCCACCATCGCCAACATGGCGCCGGAGTACGGCGCGACCATGGGCTTCTTCCCGACGGACGCCGAGACGTTGCGCTACCTGGCGCAGACGGGTCGCCTGCCCGACGAGGTCGAACGCGTCGAGCGCTACGCGCGTGCGAACGGGCTGTTCCGCGACGACGCCACGCCCGACCCGGTGTTCCTCGAGACCCTCGAGCTCGACCTCGCGACGGTCGAGCCGAGCCTGGCGGGCCCCAAGCGCCCGCAGGACCGCATCCTCCTGAGCGACATGCAGACCGCCTGGCGCGGCGACCTGCGCAAGCCCGTCAAGGAGCGCGGTTTCGGACTGGACGACGTCGCCGTCGAGCGCACCGGAAGCATGCGCCTGGCGGACGGCGGCGAGCACCGGCTGCGCCACGGCGACGTGGTCATTGCCGCCATCACCAGCTGCACGAACACCAGCAACCCGTCGGTGATGCTCGCCGCCGGCCTGGTGGCCAAGAAGGCGGCCGAGCGCGGCCTGCGCGCCAAGCCCTGGGTCAAGACCTCGCTCGCCCCCGGCTCGAAGGTCGTCACCGAGTACTTCGACGACACCGGCCTGACGCCCTACCTCGAGCAGGTCGGCTTCTACACCGTCGGCTACGGCTGCACTACCTGCATCGGCAACTCGGGCCCGCTGCCCGAGCCGGTGGTCGAGGCGATCGCCGAGGCGAACCTCGTCGCCGCCTCGGTCGTCTCCGGCAACCGCAACTTCGAGGGCCGCATCAACCCGCACGTCAAGGCCAACTACCTCGCCAGCCCGCCGCTGGTCGTCGCCTACGCGATCGCCGGCACCGTCGACTTCGACCCCCTGAGCGACCCGCTGGCGCACGACGCGGACGGGACGCCCGTGTTCCTGCGCGACCTGTGGCCCACGCCGGCCGACCTGACCGCCGCGATGGAGCAGGCCATGAAGCCCGAGACCTTCCGTCGCCTCTACGACGGCATCGAGCGCTCCAACGCGGCCTGGAACGCCATCCCCGTCAAGGGGGGCGAGCTGTTCGCCTGGGACGAGGAGTCCACCTACGTGCAGGAGCCGCCGTTCTTCGTCGACATGGCCGAGAAGCCCGACGCGATCGCGCCGATCCGCGGTGCCCGCGTCCTCGTCAAGGTCGGCGACTCGGTGACCACCGACCACATCAGCCCGGCCGGCTCGATCGCCAAGGACTCGCCGGCGGCGCAGTACCTCATGGAGCGCGGCGTCGAGCCGCGCGACTTCAACAGCTACGGCGCGCGCCGCGGCAACGACCGCGTGATGACCCGCGGGACCTTCGCCAACATCCGCCTCAAGAACGAGATGGCGCCCGGCACCGAGGGCGGCTGGACGACCGACCTCGCGAGCGGCGAGGTGGTCTCCGTCTACGAGGCCGCGCAGCGCTACCAGTCGCGCGGCGTCCCGACGATCGTGCTCGCCGGGGTCGATTACGGCATGGGGTCCAGCCGCGACTGGGCGGCCAAGGGGACCTTCCTGCTCGGCGTCCGCGCCGTGCTGGCGGAGAGCTTCGAGCGCATCCACCGCTCGAACCTCGTCGGCATGGGCGTCCTGCCCCTCGAGTACCGCGCGGGCGAGAACGCCGCCAGCCTCGGCCTCGACGGCGACGAGACCTTCGACGTGGCGATCGACGACACGCTGACGCCCAAGCAGGTGGTCCAGGTCGCCGCCCGCAAGCCCGACGGCCAGCTGATCCGCTTCGAGGCGGTCGTCCGCATCGACACGCCGGTCGAGATCGACTACTACCGCAACGGCGGGATCCTCCACACCGTGTTGCGCTCCCTGCACGCGTCGGCCGTCGCCGGCTGACCCGCGCACCGTCGGCGGCAGCGCGACTTTCTCACGGGTCGCGCCGCCGCCGTCCTCTATACTCCGCCCATGCGCGACATCGTCATCTTCCTGTTGCTCGTCGCTGCCGTGTTCATCGGCATCGGCGAGTGGCGCGGCTGGTACCTCGGGGTGCCGGGCACCACGCCCGTCGTGCTCTACAAGATGGACCACCGCGCGGTGACCGACGTTCGCACGGTCACCCGTTCCGACATGCCCATCCGCATCGAGGGGCGCGTGCGCCAGGGGACGCTGACGGTCGCGGTGACCTACGAGCGCCCCTCCAGCTTCCAGACCGGCGAGGCGGCGCTCCCCGAGCGCGTGCTCTACGAGGAGGTCTTCACCCGCGGCCAGCGCGTGAGGGTCGACGAGGTCTTCGACGCCGGCCGTGGCATCTACCGCGTGCGGATGACCTACGCCGACGTGAGCGGCACCTTCCGCTTCACCTTCCCGCGCCCGTCCGAGCTGTAGCGGCGCGCCCCGTGCCACGGGCGCATGAGGTTCGCCACCCACCGGCGTCCGGCGGCGCGCCATGATGGGGGGCGTGCAGCGGCTAGTCCACACCTTCGCGCTCGTCTTGCTGTCCGCCGCCCTCGGCGTGGCCCACGCCCAGGCCCAAGCCCTCGTCCGCGTCCTCCTCGCCGACGCGCCCGCCGCGATCGTCCGCTTCGACGGGCCGCACCGGGGCGCCCTCGACGGGCGACCGTTCGAGGCGAGCCTGGGGCTGGACTGGCCGGTGATCGCGCACGGCGACCGCCTGTGGCTCGACGGCCGCGACGCGGGGCACCAGCTCGACCTCACCAGCGACGACGGCTTCGCCTGGGACGGCCGCCGCTACCGCGGCACCCTGCGCATGCTCGCCGACCAGGGGCGCGTGCGGATCGTCAACGTGCTCGACATCGAGGCCTACCTCCGCGGCGTGGTGCCGGCCGAGATGCAGGCCTCCTGGCCGGCCGAGGCGCTCAAGGCGCAGGCGGTCGCCGCGCGCACGTACACGCTGCTGCACCTGGACCCGAACCGCGACTACGACGTCTGCGCCACCATCGACTGCCAGGTCTACCGCGGCCGGGAGGTCGAGCACCCCGCCAGCGACGCCGCCATCGTCGCCACGGCGGGCGAGGTGCTGACCTACGGCGGCGTGTTCGCGCGGACGTACTACCACGCGGACTCGGGCGGCGTGATCGCCTCCTCGGCCGAGGTGTGGGGTTCCGAGATCCCCTACCTGCAGGCCTTCCAGGACGTCGTCAGCGGCGGACCGCACGCCAGCTGGAGCGCGCGCCTCGAGCCGCG
This sequence comes from Trueperaceae bacterium, assembly GCA_011389865.1. Classification (GTDB taxonomy): domain Bacteria; phylum Deinococcota; class Deinococci; order Deinococcales; family Trueperaceae; genus JAABTL01. Next base: position 24,876 of record JAABTL010000005.1, on the reverse strand, counting down.
CGGCGTGACGGCGCAGCTCGCCGCCATCGGCGTCCGGGTGGGGACGCTGCAGCGCCTGATCGTGCTCGAGGCCTCGAGTTCGGGCCGCGTGGTGCGGGCCGAGGTGGTGGGCAGCCAGGGGCGGGCCGTGCTCGACGGCGTCACGCTGCGGACGCAACTGCGCGCCTGGGGGCTGAAGTCCACGCGCTTCGTCATGACCGGCGACCTGACGCTGCGCGGCGAGGGCTGGGGACACGGGGTGGGGATGAGCCAGTACGGCGCGCGGGCGCTGGCGCTCGCGGGGTACGGCTACGCGCAGATCCTCGGCTTCTACTACCCGGAGACGCGGCTGCAGCGACTGACGGTCCAGGCCCACCGCTAGGCGTCGCTCGGAAGCAACCCTGCCGGCGCGCCGAAGGCGTCAGCCCCGGCTGAGCTTGACCACGTCGACCAGCTCGCGGACGCTCGCGTCGCCGCGCTGCAGGTCGACCGTGCACGACTCGACGTAGCGCTCCAGGATCACGTCGCCGGTCGCGTTCAGGGCGCTCCGCACGCCGGCGAGCAGCGTCAGGACCTCGCGGCACGAACGGCCGTCCTCGATCATGTGTTGCAGGCCGCGCACCTGGCCCTCGAGCCTCCGCAGGCGGTGCAGCACGCGCCGCTGGGCGTCTTCCTCCAGCCGCAGCGGCGCGTCGGCGTTCGAGGCGTCGGGGCTGGTCACGGTCGTCGGCATGCCGTTTCTCCTTCGTCGGACCCGCGGGTGCGGTATCCCCGGGGGATATGCTATCACGCCGTGCCGCGTGCGCTCGATGCCGCGACACCGCGGCGGCAACGCCTTGGTGTCGGCACCCCGTTCACCGCGCTCGGCCGACGCGGTACCGTGGACGGCGTCGGCCCCTGGCTCAGGTCGGACCGGCGACGGGAGGTCCAGTGCGCGCGTACCGAGGGTGGGTCCGAGAGGGGAAGGTCGAGCTCGAGGAGGGCGTGCGCCTGCCCGAGGGCGCGGTGGTGACCGTCACGGTGGGCGAGACCGAGCTGTGGCGCGCGACCCTGCGCGCCGCGCTTCGCCGCAACGCCCGCCGGCGCAGCCGCGGCCGCCGCTGGATCCCCGTCATGTTCGGTCGCACGCGGACGGAGTGAACCCGACCGCGCCCGACGGCCCTCTGCGGGATCACCTCCTCACCCTGGTGCCCACGCCGATCGGCCACCTCGACGACATCACCCTGCGGGCGCTCGCCACCCTGCGGTCCTGCGACGTCGTCGCGGCGGAGGACACGCGGCGGTCACGCGTCCTGCTCGACCGACACGGCATCGCCACGCCGCTGGTCCGGCTGGACGCCCACACGATCGCCACCCGCGCGCCCGCGGTCCTCGCCCGTCACCGTCACGTCGCGTACGTCACCGACGCCGGCACCCCCGGCATCAGCGACCCGGGCGCGGAGCTCGCCCGGCTCGCCATCGGCCTCGGCGTCCGGGTCGAGGCCCTACCGGGTCCGACGGCGTTCGTCCCCGCGCTGGTGCTGTCCGGGCTCCCCGTGCACCGCTTCGCGTTCGAGGGCTTCCTGCCGCGCAAGGGCCGCGAACGCCGCGCGCGGCTCGCGGCGATCGCCGCGAGCGACCACACCACCGCGCTCTACGAGTCGGCGGTCCGCCTGACCGCCACCCTCGCCGACCTCGCCGCCGCCTGTGGCCCCGAGCGTCCGGCCGCCGTCGCCCGGGAGCTGAGCAAGCGTTTCGAGACCGTGGAGCGCGGCAGCCTCGCGGCGCTCAGCGAGACCTTCGCCGCGGTGCCGGCCCGCGGGGAGATCGTGGTGGTCGTCGGGGCCGCGACCGGCGGACCCGACGACGCCCGCGGGGGCGCCGCCCTCCCGGGCGGTGCCCGTGAGGGAGGCACGCTGGACCTCGAGGCCGGCGAGGCGCTCGCACGGGCCAGGGCGGCCGAGGGCCTGTGGGGGCGCGAACTGCGCGCCGCCCTCGAGGAGGCCGGGATCGACCGCGACACCGCGTACCGGCTGGCCGTGCGGCACGGGCGGCGCGGGGGTTCGCGGCCGGAACCCGACCCCGAGGACGACACGGGCGACGGCTGAGCCCACGGACACCGGACCCGTCGCCGCTCGGGTAGACTGCGCGGGTTCTCGCGCCGCTCGCAGGCGCGCCGAGGGGCGGTCCGCCGCCCACCCACCGCCATCACCCGCCGGCGCCCACGCGCGTGCCGGCGGCGCCGCCGCGCCGCGTCCCCGCATGCCAGCGACCGAACCGAATCCCACCACCGTGCGCGACGACGAGTCCGGGCGTCGCTGGCTCGGGCTGCCCGCCGTCGCACGGTTGGCGCGCTTCGCGCGGCACCCCGGCCCCGCCGTCCTGCTCACCACGGCCGACCGCGTCGCGGCCTTCCGCGATGCCGGCGTCTTTGGCGCCCTCGTCAGCCACGACCCCGGCCTCTCGGACTGGCACGAGCGCCACGCCAAGGTCGTCTGCACGGTCGAGCACGCGCTGCGCGCGTTCCCCGACGACCCGGCCGCGTACGCGCTCGTGCTGCGCCTGGGCGAGGAGGTGCGGCGCGACGCGCTCCTCGAGCGCCTGCAGCGCTACGGCTACGAACGCGACGAGGCGCCGGGCTTCCGCGTGCTGGGCGACACCGTCGAGTTGCGCCTGAGCGACGACCCCGAGGAGCGCGTCCTGCGCATGTCGTTCTTCGGCGACGAGCTCGACGGGCTCCTCCTCGACGACCGCCCGGTCGACGCCTTCACCCTGGCGCCGCGCGACACCGCGGCGCTGGCGGCCGCGATGGAGGAGGAGGGCGCGGGCGCCTGGACCGGCAGCGTGCTCCAGGCGCTGCCCGGCGACGTGTTCCTGGACGCGCCCGAGCTGTTCGACGGCGTCCTCGGCGACGCCGCCGGTCGTCTGTGGGCGCAGCTGGCCGACCGCGCGGTCACGTCGTTCGGCCGCGACCCGCTCGGCCTCGAGCCCGCCGTGCCGCGGGAGGTCGCCGTCGGCTACTACCGGGCCAAGCTCGACGAGTTCGCCGCCGAGGCCGAGACCTGGCTGCGCGACGGCTACTCCGTGCACGTGCTGCTCAAGTTCGAGCGCACCGGTCGCTACCTCGGCGAGCGGGTGCTCGACCACCTCGGACCCAGCTGGCACGCGCGCGTCGCCGATCGGCCGGGGGAGATCGCCTTCGTGCTGGCGCCCGGCGCCCAGGGCGGCTACCGCGATCCGCAGCGGCGCGAGGTCGTCGTCACGGAGGACCTGCTCTACGGCGCCCAGGGCGGCCGCAGGCTCAAGCGGTTGCCGGGGAAGGCCGTCCACGACGCCGCACAGCTCACCGTCGGCGACTACCTCATCCACCCCGATCACGGCATCGGGCGCTTCGAGGGGCTCGAGGCGCGGCAGGTGATCGGCACCACGCGCGACTACCTGCTGCTGCGCTACGCCGGCGAGGGCCGGCTCTACCTCCCCGTCGAGCAGCTGCCGCTGCTGCGGCGCCACCCCGGCACCACCGACGACCCGCCGCGGCTCAGCACGCTCGGGACGAACGAGTGGGCGCGCGCGCGCGAGCGCGCCAGGGTCAACGCCGAGGCGCTCGCGGCCGAGCTGATCAAGACCTACGCGGCCCGCCAGGTGGCCGAGGGCATCGCCTTCCCCGACGCCCCCGAGTGGCAGCCGATGGTCGAACGGAACTTCCCCTTCACGCTCACCCCGGACCAGGCGCTGGCGGTCGAGGCGACCCTCGACGACATGGCCCGTCCCGTGCCCATGGACCGGCTGATCTCCGGCGACGTCGGCTTCGGCAAGACCGAGGTGGCCATCCGCGCCGCCTTCCGCGCCGTCGCCAACGGGCACCAGGCCGCGATGATGGTGCCGACGACGGTCCTCGCGCAGCAGCACTTCGAGACCTTCGCGGAACGCTTCGCCGGCCTGCCCGTGCAGGTGGCCATGCTCTCGCGCTTCACCGGCGAGCGCGACGCCAAGGCCGTGCTCGACGGGTTGGCCGACGGCACCGTCGACGTGGTGATCGGCACCCACCGGCTGCTGGGCGAGGGCGTGCGCTTCAAGCGCCTGGGCCTGCTGGTCATCGACGAGGAGCACCGCTTCGGCGTCGGCCAGAAGGAGCGGCTCAAGGCTTTGCGGGCACAGCTCGACGTGCTCTCGCTCTCCGCCACGCCGATCCCGCGGACGCTGTACATGAGCCTGGTCGGCCTGCGCGACGTGTCGCAGATCATGACCCCGCCCGAGGGCCGGCAGCCGATCCAGACGCTGCTGCAGCCCTACGACCCGATGACCGTGCGGCAGGCGATCATGTTCGAGCTCGAGCGCGGCGGCAAGACCTACTACATCCACGACCGCATCGGCAGCATGGGCATGCGCGCCAAGACGCTGTCGCAGCTGGTGCCCGAGGCGCGCATCGGCGTCGCGCACGGGCAGATGTCCGCCGACGACCTCGAGACCGTCATGCTCGGCTTCCAGGAGGGCGCGTTCGACGTCCTGCTGGCGACCACCATCGTCGAGTCCGGCCTCGACGTCGGCGGCGCGAACACCCTGCTGATCGAGCGCGCCGATCGCCTGGGCCTCGCCCAGCTCTACCAGCTGCGCGGCCGGGTCGGCCGCCGCCAGACCGAGGCGTGGGCGTACCTCTTCTACCCGGCGCGCCTCACCGAGACCGCCCAGCGCCGGCTCTACGCGATCGCCGAGCTCAACGACCTCGGCTCGGGCCACCTGCTGGCGGAGAAGGACATGGAGATCCGCGGCGTCGGCAACCTGCTCGGCCCCGAGCAGCACGGCCAGATCTCCGCGGTGTCGCTGGAGGTCTACACCGAGCTGCTGGCGGAGGAGATCGCCAAGCTCAAGGGCGAGGCGGCCGCCGAGGCCGGCCCCCCGCCGGTGGCGATCGACCTCGGCCTCGACGCCCGCCTCAGCCCCAGCTACCTGGTCGACGACGACGAGCGCATCGCGGCGTACGGGCGCTTCGCCCAGGCCAAGGGTCTGGCGGAGGTGTCGCGGCTGGCCCGCGAGCTGCGCGAGGCCTACGGGCCCTTCCCGCCCGAGGTCAGGAACTTCATCGAGCTCGCCAAGCTGCGCTTGCTGGCGGCCGGCAAGGGCGTCGCCACCGTCACGTCGCACATGACCGACGTGCAGGTGGCCTTCCACCAGGCCGACCTGGACTACGACGCGCGCGCCGTGCGCGAGCTGGGCGTGGCGGTCGAGCGCACGACCTACCCGCCGGGTTTCTCGCTCAAGCGCCGCGGCGTCACGCCCGAGCGCATGCTACAGGCGGTCATCGACCTGCTGTACGCCTGCGGCTGAGGGGCGCGCCGACCGCCCGCGTCGGCGGTCCCGTGGGGCCGCCGCGCGGTCCCGTGGGGCCGCCGCGCGGTCCCGTGGGGCCGCCGCGCGGTCCGTTCGGCCGCCTCGCGCGCCCGGCATCCACACGAGAACGAGCCCCGGATCGCGATGATCCGGGGCTCGCTGCGCCGGCGCCGGTGGCGCCGTGACGTGACTCAGCTCAGAAGTGGTAGTTGAAGCCGAGGCGGGCGTTGATGCCGAAGCCGAAAGCCGGGACGACCAGGAGGTCGGGCCCGATCTCCAGGAACACGCCGCCCTCGGGCAGGCCGAGCTCGCCGAGGCGGTACTCGACGCCGCCGAACGCGCCGAGTCCGACGCCGACCGCGCCGGGCACGAAGACCAGGTTCAGGCCGCCGCCGACGTAGGTGTCGAGGGGCAGCGTGCCGGTGTCGACGGCGAGATCGTAGAGCACGTCCGCGCCGATGCCGAACGCGAAGCCGTAGGTCGACGTCACGTTGGTGCGCACGTCGAGGTCGCCGATGACGTCCTCGACGCCGAAGTGAACGGCGAAGCCGGGCCAGCCGGAGCTGACGCCCGCCCACGACTGAGCGAACGCGGAGCCGGCGCCGAGGACGGCTACGGCGAGCAGGGAGAGGATGAGTTTGCGCATGGGATGCCTCCTAGTGAGCGTCGAGAAGGCGCGCTGCCCTCCCGTCTAGGACAACGTATACCACGGCGATGCGCGGCGGGGACGGGGCGAAGGCCACACGGGACGCCATTTCGGCGCCCGCCGGACCCCTCCGTGGGCCGCCGCCACGGTCCGCGCCCGCCGTCGCAGGCGGATGGATCATCTGCCTCCCGCGCGCTCCCGGTAGCGCCGCAGCGCGCCGCGCTCGAGCGGCCGCGCGCGGTTGCACGCGGGCAGCCGGCCGTGCCGCGCCTCGTGCGCCGCGAGCAGTCGCGCCTCGTCGGCCTGCGGCACGCGGCTGGCGGCCATGCGCCAGTACACGGCCCTCTCGGCGACGCAACCGCCCGCGGCCAGGTGCTGCCGCAGGCGGTTGGGGACGTCGGTGGCGGACTGGCCGATGTAGACCACCCGGCGGTCGACGTCGGCCAGCTCGTACACGCCGGGGAGCGCGTCGCGCCCGCGGGGCGCGGGCAGGCGGCCCAAGCTTCGCCAGCGGGCGACGATCGGCATCCGCGTCGCCTAGATGGGGAAGCCGAGCTCGCGCAGGGCCTCGCGGTCCTCGCGCCAGTCGCGTCGGACGACCACGTCGAGCTCCAGGTAGACCTTGGCGTTGAGGAAGATCTCGAGCTGCTTGCGCGCCGTCTTGCCGATCTCGCGGATCATCTTGCCGCCCTTGCCGAGCACGATCGGCCGGTGGCCGACCTTCTCCACCCAGATCTCGGCGGCGACGAACAGCGGCTCGTCGCGGCCGGCGCGCGGCTCGCGCCACTCGGTCACCTGCACGGCCACCGCGTACGGCAGCTCCTGGCGCAGGTGGACCATGGCGGCCTCGCGCACGATCTCCGCCGCCCACTGCTCGCGCGTCTGGTCGCTGGCGGCGTCGCCGGCGAAGAACCAGGGGCTCTCGGGCAGCAGCGCGAGCAGGTCCTCGCGCAGGGAGTAGACGGCCTCGGGATCGTTGAGCGCCGACAGCGTGATCACGCGCTCGGCGCCGGGGTAGAGGTCGGCGTAGAGCGACAGCGCCTCGTCCGGGTACTTCGCGGCGTCGACCTTGTTGCCGATCATCCAGACGCGCGTGGTCGGGTCGAGTCCGTGCAGCAGCCGGGCCACGTCGCGATCCTCGTCGCCCGGGGGGCGCCGCAGGTCGACGACCCACAGCACGGTCTCGACGTCGATCACCGACGCCCGGATCTCCTGCGCCATGGCCTGGTCGAGGGCCGTCGCGCCGCGGTTCATGCCGGGCGTGTCGACGAAGACCAGCTGGCGGCGGTCGAGCGAGTAGATGCCGCGCACGCCGCGGCGGGTGGTCTGCGGCTTGCTCGAGATGGGCGCGACCTTGACGCCCAACAGGGTGTTCAGCAGCGTCGACTTGCCGACGTTGGGCTTGCCGACGATCGCGACGAAGCCGGCGCGGGTGGGCGTACCGTCGTCGGGCGCCAAGCCCGTGTCGTGGGCGGTGGCGGGCGCCGTGGGATCGCTGGGGGTGGGGGTTTCGTCGAGGTGATCAGTGGACATGGTGTCCCTCTCCGCCGCGGACCTCCGCGGCTCCAGGTCCGCCCTGAGGGGCGGGTCGCCCGCGTGGGGCGGGGCAGCCCCCGAATCGCCGGGGGCTGCATGCGTTCGGGGCCCCTCGCGGGGCCCCGATGGCGTGTGGTTGCGGGGACAGGATTTGAACCTGTGACCTTCGGGTTATGAGCCCGACGAGCTACCAGACTGCTCCACCCCGCGATGGACGCAACAGCAAGAGTACGCCCGCGCCGCGCGGGGTGTCAACCTCCCGCGATGCGGACGGCGGGTCGGGCGGGCGCGTCGGGCGGGCGCGGATGCCGGTCTCAGCGCACGACCTCGAGGACGAGTGGTCGCCGCTCGCCGCGCTCGCCGATCGACGCCGCCCCCGCCAGCGTCGCCCACGCCGCCTCGAGCCCTCGGCCGTCGCGGTGGTGCAGGGTGACCAGCGGCTCGCCGGCCCGCACGGCGTCGCCGACCTTGGCGCGCATGACGGCGCCCACGCCGAGATCGAGGACGTCGCCCTTCTGACGCCGACCGCCGCCCAGATGGCTCACCGCCGCGCCCACCTTCTGCGCGTCGATCGACGTGAGGTAGCCGCTCGCGTCCGCGCACCAGTCGGCGGTCTCCGTCGCCACCTCGAGGTCGTCGAGGCGCGCGACGTCGCCGCCCTGCGCCGCCACCCAGCGCTCGAAGCGCTCGAGCGCCCGCCCGTCGTCCAGCGCGGCCTCCACCTCGCCGCGGCCGGTCACCAGGCCGGCGGCCTCGAGCAGCTCGCCGGCCAGCGTGAGCACCAACTCGCGCAGGTCGGGCGGTCCCGCGCCGCGCAGCGTGGCCAGCGCCTCGCGCACCTCGAGCGCGTGACCCACGGCGGTGCCGAGCGGCTCGTCCATGTTCGACAGCACGGCCCGCACCGTCCGGCCCGCGTGGTGCCCGATCGCCACCATCGAGGCGGCCAGCGCCCGCGCCTCGTCGGGCGTGCGCATGAAGGCGCCGTGCCCGACCTTGACGTCGAGCACGATGGTGCGCGCCCCGCCCGCCAGCTTCTTGCTCATGATGCTGCTGGCGATGAGCGGCAGCGACGCCACCGTGCCCGTGGCGTCGCGCAGGGCGTACAGCAGCCCGTCGGCCGGCGCCAGCGCCCTCGTCTGGCCCGTCACCGCCACCCCGATCTCGCGGACCTGGCGGAAGAACGCCTCCCGGTCGAGCTCCGCCCGGAAGCCCGGGATGGCCTCCAGCTTGTCGATCGTGCCGCCGGTGTGGCCCAGGCCGCGGCCCGACATCTTGGCGACGCTGGCGCCGAGCGCGGCGAGCAGCGGCGCGAGCACCAGGGTGGTCTTGTCGCCGACGCCGCCGGTGGAGTGCTTGTCGACCGGGTGCGCGAACTCGGCGAGGTCGAGCCGCTCGCCGCTGTCGGCCATCACCTCGGTGAGGTCGGCGGTCTCGCGCTCGGTCATGCCGCGCCACACGACCGCCATCAGCCAGGCGGCCACCTGGTAGTCGGGCACTTCGCCGCGGACGTAACCGCCGATGAAGCCCTCCAGGGTGTCGCGGTCGTGGGCGTCGCCGCGCCGCTTGGCCAGGATGACGTCCACCGCTCGCACGCTCGGGGTCATGCGCCCATGCTACGCGCCGGGGCCGCGGTCGGCGAGCGCCGCCAGGGCGGCCAGCGCGGCCCGCGCCTCGGCCACCTCGTCCCATGGCACCGTGCCACCGCCGCGCTCGAGCGTGCGCTCGTGCCCCTTGCCGGCCAGCAGCACCACGTCGCCGGGCCGCGCGAGCCCGAGCGCGAGGACGATGGCGCCGCGGCGGTCCGGTTGGACGCGGAAGCTGCGCCCCTCGACGCCGCCGGCCGCCACCGCGCCGTCGGCGAGTGCGGCGAGGATGGCGTCGAGCGACTCGCTGCGGTAATCGTCCTCGGTGAAGATCGCCAGCTCGGCGCCGGCGACGGCGGCCGCGGCGAGCCCGGCGCGGTTGCGCGGGTCGCGTTCGCCGGGTGCGCCGAGGACCACGATCAGCCGCCCGCCGTCCTGGGGGCGTAGGGTGGCGAGCGCCTTCGCGAGGCCCGCCGGCGTGTGGGCGAAGTCGACGACCACGGTGACGGGCTCGCTGGCCACCAGTTGCATCCGGCCCGGCACGCCGGGGAAGCCGGCGAGGCGCTCGAGCGCCGTCTCCCACGGCACGCCCAGGCGGTGAGCGGTCGCGAGCGCGGCGAGGGCGTTGGCGACGTTGAAGCGCCCGATCATCGGCACCTGGGCGTGGCGTCGCCCGTCGCGGGTGACGAGGTCGAAGCTCAGCCCGTCGGGCCCGGCGACGACGTGCTCCGCCCGCAGGTCCGCGGCGGCGTCGATCGCGTAGGTGGTGACGCGGCCGACGGCCGCCTCCGCGAACGCCGCGAAGTGGGGATCGTCGCGGTTGAGCACGGCGCCCGCCGCCTGCCGGACGAGGCCGGCCTTCGCGTCGCGGTAGGCCTCGAGGCTGCCGTGGTGGTCGAGGTGCTCCGGCGACAGGTTGGTCCACGCCATGAGGTCGAACTCGACGTGCGCGAGGCGCTGCAACGAGGCCGCGTGGGAGCTCGCCTCGACGACCGCCCAGCGCGTGCCGGCGTCGCGGGCGGCCGCCAGGTGCGCGTGCACCTCGGTGGCCTCCGGGGTGGTGAAGTGCTGCTCGGGCGGGTGGCCGTCGGCGCCGATGCGCTCCATGGCGGTCGACAGCAGCGAGGCGCGAGCCCGCGCCTCGTCGCCCTGCAGCAGGTGGTGCAGCAGGTTGGCGGTGGTCGTCTTGCCGTCGGTGCCGGTGACGCCGCAGACGATCAGGTCGCGGCTCGGATGGCCATGGAACGCGGCGGCCAGCGCGGAGGTCGCGAGCCGGTCGTCGTCCACGTGCACGTAGGGCACGGCGAGGCCCGGCACGCCGTCGCGGGTTCCCACCACGCAGGCGGCGCCGCGCGCGACGGCGTCGGGCAGGAAGTCGTGGCCGTCGCGGCGCTGACCGACGCGGGCGACGAACACGTGCCCGGGCCGGACGCGGGCGGCGTCTTGGGCGATGCCGGTGACCCGCACCTCGGCCAGGCCGCCGGCGTCGATGCCGAGGGCGTCGGCCAGCAGCTCGGTGAGCAGCACGGTCCGCTCCGGCGGCGTCGCGCCCGTCACCGCACCACCGGCGCCGCCAGGCCCTGGCGCTCGAGCAGGTCGAAGACCGCGGCGCGGTCCGACGCCCGCGCCACCACGTCGAAGCGGTCGGCGTCGATCACCACGACCGGCGAGAGGTCGTACGCCTCCAGCCACTCCTCGTACAGTCCGCCCAGGCGGACGAGATAGTCGTCCTCGATGCGCTGCTCGAACGCGCGGCCGCGGGCGGCGATGTGCGCCCGCAGCGTCGGCAGCGAGGCCCGCAGGTAGACGAGCAGGTCGGGCGGGCGCAGCGCGCGCCGGACGGCGTCGTACATCGTCGCGTAGCTGGCGAAGTCGCGCGCGTCCATCACCCCCGCGTCGTGCAGGGCGCGAGCGAAGACGTTGGCGTCCTCGTAGACCGTGCGGTCCTGGATGACGCGGTCGCCCGGGTTGACCTGACCGAGGTGCTGGCGCAGCCGGGTCGCCAGGAAGAACATCTGCGAGTGGAAGGCATAGCGCGGCATGTCGCGGTAGAAGTCCGTCAGGTACGGGTTCTCGTCCACCGCCTCGTACACCGGCGTCAGGTGGAAGCGCGCCGACGCGAGCCGCGTCAGGGTGGACTTGCCCGCGCCGATGTTCCCCGCGACCGCCACGTACACGCCGCACAATCTACCGCACCCAGGGTCCCGCGCCGCGCGTGCTATCGTCCGAGCAGCCAATGGACGACCAACCTCCGAGTTCCCCGCGACCCCGCCCCAAGCTGCTCCCGATCCTCCTCCTGCCCCCGCTCGTGTGGGTCCTCACCCGCGCCTTCGCGCAGGGGGAGGGCGCCGTCGTCGGCATCACCGCCGGCCAGGTGGCGCTGCTGGCGCTGCTCCTGCTGCTGTCGGGCCTGATGTCGGGCTCCGAGACCGCCATGACCGCCCTCGGCGAGTGGAAGCTGCGCCAGATACGCGAGGACGGCAAGGACCCGCTCGGCCTGTTCGCCATGCTCGAGCGCAACCCGACCCGCTTCATCACGACCCTGCTGATCGGCAACAACCTCGTCAACATCGCCGCCACCGCGCTGGTGACGCAGATGAGCATCCAGCTCTCGCGGCAGGTGGGCTTCTCCGAGGCCGCCGCGGTCGGCTACGCGACCGGGATCATGACCGTCCTGGTGCTGATCTTCGGGGAGATCACCCCGAAGTCCATCGCGGTGCACCACCCGCTCGGCTTCGCGCGCCTGGCGATCCGGCCCGTCTACCTGCTGTCGGTGTTCCTGTTCCCGGTCGGCCGGGCCTTCGCCTGGTTCACCACCTGGGTCCTGCGGGCCTTCCGCCTGGAGCCGAGCAACGACCCGCTGATCACCGAGAACGAGCTTCGCCTCATGCTCCGCTCGGCGGAGGAGTCGGGCGTGATCGAGGCCTCCGAGCAGGAGATGATCCGCGGGGTGATCGACCTCGAGGAGACGGTCGTGCGCGAGGTGATGACGCCGCGGGTCGACGTCGTGGCGATCTCCGAGGACGCGTCGCTGCACGACCTGCTGGCCGCCACCACCGAGCACGGCTACAGCCGGCTGCCCGTGTACCGCGAGTCGATCGACGACATGCGCGGCATCGTCTACGCCCGCGATCTCCTGAAGTTCCTCGGGAACGCCGACGACCTCGCGACCACCCGCGTCGCCGACCTCATGCATCCGCCGCAGTACGTGCCCGAGACGACCTCGGTGCTCGACCTCATGCGCGACATGCGCCTGCGCAAGAACCACGTCGCGGTCGTCGTCGACGAGTTCGGCGGCACCGCCGGCCTGGTGACGCTCGAGGACATCATCGAGGAGATCACCGGCGAGATCTACGACGAGACCGACGAGGAGGAGGAGCTCGAGTTCGAGGACCTCCCGGACGGCTCGGTGCGCATCCGCGCGTCGGTTCACCTCGAGGAGGTCGAGGACCGCTTCCGCGTCGATCTCGGCGACGAGGGGGAGTACGACACCTTGGCGGGCTACCTGATCAGCGAGCTCGGCCGCATCCCACAGGTCGGCGAGGCGCACGAGGTCGCCGGCGTGCGCTTCACGGTCGAGGACGCCGAGGAGCGACGGGTGATCCTGGTGCGGGCGGAGCTGCTCGGATCGCTGCCCGAGGGCGAGACGATCGAACCTGGCGCCGCCGAGGCCTGAGGCGCTCGTTCAGGCGTCCGAGTACCGCCGCACGATCCGTGGCCCGAGCCGCGTGAGCAGCTCGTAGGCGAAGGAGCCCGCCGCGGCGGCCAGGTCGAAGGCCGCGGGCGCGCCGCCGCCGATCAGGTCGACCCGCTCGCCGACTTCGGCGTCGCCGTCGGGGCCCAGGTCGAGCATGAGCTGGTCCATGCACACGCGGCCCACCACCGGAACGCGCCGGCCCCGGTGGCCGGCCTCTGCCCGGGACGACAGCGACCGCGGGTAGCCGTCGGCGTAGCCGAGGCGCACGGTGGCGATCACGGTGTCTGCGGGTGCGCGCCAGGTGCCGCCGTAGCTGATCGGCGTGCCCGCGGCGATCCGCTTGACGAAGGTGATCGGGGCGTCGACGCGCATGACCGGCCGCAGTTCCGGCACCCGCCGCGCGAGCCAGCCCGAGGCGGGCTGACCGTAGAGGGCGATGCCCGGTCGCACGAGGTCGTGGTGGGCGTCGGGTCGGACGAGCGTGCCGGCCGAGTTGGCCGCGTGCGCCCAGCGGGGGCGCAGGCCGTCGCGCTCCAGTCGCGCCAGCAGGTCGGCGAAGGCGGCGACCTGCCGGTCGGTGGCGCTGCCGGGCTCGGTCGCGTCCGGCTCGTCCGCGGACGCCAGGTGCGTCCACACGCCCTCGAGGTCGGCGAACGGCGAACGCGCGACCGCCGCGATCAGCGATCTCGCCTCGGCCGGCGCCAGCCCGAGCCGGCCCATGCCGGTGTCGACCTTGACGTGGACGCGCGCGGGCGATCCGGGCACGGTCGCCGCGATCGCCTCCAAGTCTGCCGGCAGCGCGACCGTGAGGGCGACGTCCGCCGCGACGAGCTCCGCGATCCCCGACCGCACGGGCCCGAACATCAGTACCTCGCCCGGTACCCCCGCGTCGCGCAGGGCCAGCGCCTCCTCGGCGGTGGCGACGCCGAACGCGTCGGCGCCGGCCGCCGCCAGCGCGCGGGCCACCGGCAGCAGGCCGTGGCCGTAGGCGTCGGCCTTCACCGCCGCCAGCAAGCGCACGCCGGTGGCCGTGCGCCCGCGCAGCAGTGCCAGGTTGTGGCGCAGCGCGGCGAGGTCGACGTGGGCATGGGGCGCGTCGCGGTCCCAGGGACGCTCGCGTCCCCTCGGATCGCCCTCGCGGGGCGTCGTCATCGGCGGTCTCCTACGGCCCGAGGTCGGGCGAGTGGCGCCCGTGGGGCGAGTGGCGCACGTGGCGCCCACGCTACCGGACGGGCCCTCCGGACGCAACGGATCCGCCCGGCCGCGGGTGTCGCGCGAGGGCGCCGTCGGCTCGGCGGCCGCGGGCCAGGTCGAGGACGACCAGCGCCAGCGCGACCCCGATCAGGATCCGGATCACGTCGATCACGTCGTGCAGACCCGCCACCTGGGCCGCGGCCGGCAGACCGGTGGCGTCGCTGCCGCGCGGCGCCCCGGCCTGCGCCACCGTGCGCGTCGCCCACAGGCTCCCGAGCACGGCCGTGCCGACCACCTGGCCGAAGAAGCGCGTCAGGGTGAGCAGCCCGCCGGTCACCCCCGAGGCGCCACGGCGCGCCGCGCCCATGATCGCGGTGTTGTTCGGCGTCTGGAAGGTGCCCATGCCCAACCCGATCGGCAGGAAGCGCAGCACGTAGCCGAGGTCCGTGGTGTGCTCGTCCAGCGTGCCCAGCGCCAGGTAGCCGAGCATCAACAGCGCCATCCCGACGACCGTGACGGGCCGCGCACCGAAGCGGTCGGTCAGCGTGCCGGCGATCGGCGCCATCAGCACCAGCAGCATGGGCGTCACGGCCATCAGCAGGCCGATGCGGCTCGGCGTGTACCCGAGCGCCTCACCCAGGTAGAACGGCATCAGGAAGATGATGCCCGAGATGGCGACGAAGGTGATCAACCCGCTCGCGAGTCCGACCGTCAGCGCCGGGTTGCGGAAGAGCCGCAGGTCGACCACCGGCGAGACGGCCCGGCGCTCCACGGCGAAGAAGGCCACCGCGAGGGCGACGGCGAGCCCGCCCAGCGCGCGGATGACCGGGTCGTCGCCGCCGCGCGACTGGCCCAGCGTCAGGGCCAGCGAGAGCGCGAGCAGGCCCGCGAAGAGCGTCGCGGCGCCGAGCAGGTCGAAGCGCTCGCCGCGCACCCGCGGGTAGCTCGGCAGCACCCGCAGGGCGAGGCCGGCGCCCAGCGCCGACGTCAGCACCCCACCCGCGAAGATCCAGCGCCACGACGTGAGGTCGGCGACCAGCCCGCCGAGCGAGGGACCGAGCACGACGCCGGCGGAGATGACGGCGGCGTTGAGGCCGAGGGCGCGGCCGCGGCGCTCGGCGGGGTAGACGTCGGTGACGATCGCCAGCCCCAGGGCGGTCAGGGCGGCCGCGCCTGCCCCCTGGACGGTGCGGAAGGCGATCAGCGTGGCGGCGTCTGGCGCCAGCGCGCAGAGCAGCGATCCCAGGCCGAACGCGCCGTGCCCCGCCTGGAAGAGCCGTGCCTTGCCCCACAGGTCGCCGAGGCGGCCGATGATCGGCACCAGCGCGATCGTCGCCAACAGGTAGGCGAGCACCACCCACTGGATGGTCGCGAAGGGCGCGGAGAGCTCCACGGTCAGCGTCGGCAGCACCACGTTGACCGCGGTCGCCATCACGGTCGCGCCGAACGCCGCCGTCGCCGTCGCGGCGAGCACCCAGGGCCGGCGCTGCTCCGGCACGAGGCCGGGATCGCTGCTGGTCACGAGCGCATCGAACCATGCGCCGAGGGCGAGGGACGTCCCGCCGCGCGGCAAGGGGACAACGCGCCCGTCCCGCTTGGCCCTGCCAAGCCCGGCGCGCGTTCGTACACTGGCGGGGTGGCCACCGTCCCCGAACTTCGCGACCGCCTTCGTCGCCCGCTCGAGCGCGAGCTGGCCGAGGGCTGCCGCGACGGCGTCGTCGTCGGTGGGCTCGAACGCCTCCTCGCCACCGTCGGTCGACCGTTCGCCGACGTGCGCGGCCTGCTCGACGGCTACGCGGGCTGGCCGCCGGCGCGGCGGGCGGAGGCGGTGCGGGCAGCGCTGGCGCTGTTGGCCAGCGCCGACGCCGGGGACCGCGAGGACGAGCGCGCGGACGCCCCGCACGCGCGGGCCTCCGTGTCGGGGTCCGATGGCGCCGACGCGGGCGCCGCCGACGTCGACGAGCTGCTCGAGACGGAGATCGGTGAGCGCCGCATCGACCTGGGCGCCCAGGCCGGGCGGAAGCTCGCAGAGATCGGGCTACGCACCTACCGCGACGTGCTGTACCACGCGCCGCGCCGCTGGGAGGACCGCAGGGCGCTCCCCGGCTTCGCGGCGGCGGCGGGGCTGGAGAAGGCGACGGTCGTCGGCACCGTCGTCGGGCGCAAGCTCGTGCCCACGCGGCGCGGCGGTGGCGTGCTGCGCGTGGTGTTGGAGGACGCGTTCGGCGAGCGCCTGACCGCGCTGTGGTTCCACCAACCCTGGGTCGAGAAGCAGGTCTTCCCGCGGCAGCGGTTGATCGTCACCGGCCGGGTCAAGCGCCGCGGCCGCTCGACCGAGCTCAACGTCGAGGGGTACGAGGTCGATGACGAGGGCCCGTCGCTCTCCACCGGCCGCATCGTGGCCGTCTACCCCAGCACCCAGGGGCTCGCCCAGGCGTACCTGCGGCGCGCGGTCGACCGCACGCTGCGCGCCCTGCCTCCGCTCCAGGACACGCTGCCGCGGCGCCTGCGGGCGGACCTCGAGCTCGTCGACCTCGACCGCGCCTGGCGCGACGTCCACCAGCCGCCGGACGAGGCGGGGCTGCAGCGGGCGCTGCGACGCCTGAAGTTCGACGAGTTCCTGCTGCTCGAGCTGCGCGCGCTGCTGCAGCGCGACCTGGGGGTCGGCCGCGCGTTCGCGACCGCCGACGACGACGCGGCGACCTTCGCCGCGGCGCTGCCTTACGCGCTCACCGCTGCGCAGCGGCGCGCGCTCGAGGAGATCCGGGCCGACCTCGCGACCCCCCGCCAGATGGCCCGCCTGCTGATGGGCGACGTCGGCAGCGGCAAGACGGCCGTGGCCGCCGGCGCCGCCTGGACCGTGGTCCGCGCCGGCGCGCAGGCGGCGGTCATGGCCCCGACCGAGCTGCTGGCCCGGCAGCACCTCGGCTCGTTCACCGACGTGCTGTGGCCGCTGGGCGTGCGCGTCGACCTGCTGGTGGGCGGCATGGGCGGGCGGGAGCGGGCCGAGGCGCGTGCGCGGCTCGCCAGCGGCGCCACCGACGTGGTCGTCGGGACGCACGCGCTGATCCAGGAGGGCGTCGAGTTCCGCGACCTCGGACTCGCCGTCGTCGACGAGGAGCACCGCTTCGGGGTCGAGCAGCGCCGCCGGCTGATCCGCGGGGCGCCGGACGTGCTGGTGATGACCGCGACCCCCATCCCGCGGTCGCTGGCGCTCACGCTCTACGGCGACCTCGACGTCAGCGTGCTCGACGAGTTGCCGCCCGGCCGCACGCCCGTGGCGACGCGCCTGGTCCGCGCGAGCCAGCGCCGCGCCGTCTACCGCGAGCTGTGGGCCGAGTTGCACGCCGCGGGCCACCAGGCGTACGTCGTGGCGCCGCTCGTCGCGGACTCCGAGGCGCTCGACGAGGTCGTGTCGGCCACCACCCTGTTCGACGACCTGCGCGCGCTGCTGCCCGCGGAGGCGCGTCTCGGCCTCGTGCACGGTCGGCTGGCGCCGGCCGAGAAGGACGCCGTCATGCAGGCCTTCCGCGACCACGAGCTCGACGTCCTCGTGGCCACCACGGTGGTCGAGGTGGGTGTCGACGTGCCGAACGCCACCGCCATGGTGGTGGAGAACGCGGAGCGCTTCGGCCTGGCGCAGCTGCACCAGCTTCGGGGCCGGGTCGGGCGCGGCGAGGCGCCAGGACGCTGCGTGCTGATCGCGGGCGAGGCGAGCCGCGCGACGATGACCCGGCTGCGGGTGGTCGAGCGTCACACCGACGGATTCCTGATCGCCGAACGCGACCTCGAGCTGCGCGGCCCGGGCGAGCTGCGCGGCACCCGCCAGTCGGGCCTGCCCGACCTCACCTTCGGCGACCTGGCCGCGGACGTCCACGTCATCGAGCAGGCGCGCGACGTCGCGAAGCGCATGCTGGTGGCGTCGCCGGCCCTCGACGCGCCGTGGGCGGCGGGACTGCGCACCGAGCTGCGCCGGCGCGAGCGGGCCGTCGGGTTCAGGCAGACGCTGTGACGGCGGGGCGCGCGTGAGACCGCTGGGCGCCTTCGCGTTCGTCCTGCTGGCGCTGGGCCTGGGCTTCGGCTGGACCGCCCGCCGGCGTTGGGGGCCGCTGCGAGGCGTGCGACCGTGGCTGCTGGCCCTGGGCCTGGCGCCGGCCCATGCGCTCGCGGTGGGGGTCGCCGGCGCGGTGATCGGCGTCGACCGCGGTCCCCTCATCGCGTTCGCCGGCGCGACGTTGGCGCTGGTCGTGGCGGCGGCGGTCACGGTCGCCTGGCTGCTGCGCGATCGGCCGCGCTGGTCGTCCCTCATCCCGCCGGCACACGCGGTCGCGCAAGGGATGGCCACCGGGCTGCTGGGCGGACCGTTCGCCGCGGTCGGCGCCGACGCGCCCACCGCCGGGTCGCCGGCCGTGGTGGCGATCGCCGTGGTCGTGGCGGCGGCGTGGTGGGTGTGGCTGCCGGGGCGCGGCGGGCGGGCGGCGCGGGCGGCGCGAACGCGCTCTGGTAGACTCCGCTCGTGAGGCCGCGCCCGCGAGTTCGCGCACTGCTCGCCGCCGTCGCCATCTTGGCGCTGACGGCATGTGCGCCGCGCGTCGTCGGCGAGATCACCGACATGTCGCCGGTGGTGGACGTCGTCGCACCGCGCTTCGTGCTCGACCCCAGGGAGACGCGCATCGAGCGCTTCGACCCTCCGGGCGCCGGCGCCGGCCTGGTCGTCGACCTCTCCGTCGTCGTCAGCAACCCGAACACCTTCGACCTGTTCCTGGAGAGCGTCGACTACCGGCTGCTCTTGGCGGGCGAGCGGGCGCACGTCGACGCGCTCGAGCCGCGCCTGTCGGTGCCCGCGCTCGGCAGCGCGCGCTGGCGCTGGCGGCTCGAGGCGTCGCTGGCCGACCAGCCCAAGCTGTGGCGGGCCGTCGTCGCCAGCTTCGCCGGCGACCCGCTGCCCTTCGCGGTCGAGGGCCGCCTCCGCTTCCTCAGCGAGGTGTTCATCTTCAGCACCGGGGTGCGGCCGCTGTTCTCCGGGGTGCTGCGCGCGCGTCAAGCGGTCGAGCCGCCCGAGATCGCGGTCGTGGCGGGCACGGAGGGCACGGTCGTCGCGCGTTCCGATGCGCCGGCCCTGCGCTTCGTCCTGGAGTTGCGCAACCCCGGCGACGTCGGCTACTTCGTCTCCGCCCGCGGCCTCGCCCTGGCCCTGTTGGCGCCCGGGTTCGACGCCTCGGGTGCGCCGCTGCCGCCGACCGATGCCGAGCGCGCCGGCGCTTCGCCGGTCGCCGTTCTCGACCTCGCGCCCGTGCCGCTGCCCGCCGGGGCGACCGTGCGGCGCGAGATCGTCGTGGTACTCGACCTCGATCGCCTGGCAGCGGACGGCCGCGAACGCGTGGCGGCGCTGCTGGCGGGTGAGCCGGCGCGCTTCGTGATCGACGGTCCGTTCGTGTACGACGTCCTCGGGGCCGACAGCTTCCAGGTGCCGGACGGCGACGCGGCGTGGGGGGCCTTCGGCCGCTGACGCCCGCCGGGGTAGGCTGCCGGCCATGTTCCGTGTCCTCGTCACCGACGCCATCGCCCTGGGCGCCACGCGCTTCGACGACGCCATCGTGGAGGACCGCGCGGGCATCTCCCGGGCCGAGCTCCTCGAGGTGGCATCGGGCTACGACGCGCTCATCACCCGCTCGCGCACGCAGGTCGACGAGGGCCTCCTCGCCGCCGCCGGACCGCGCCTCAAGGTGGTCGGCCGTGGCGGCGTCGGCGTCGACAACATCGACCTCGACGCCGCGAGCCGCCGCGGCATCCTCGTCGTCAACGCGCCGGAGGCCAACAACGTCTCCGCCGCGGAGCTGGCGATCGCGCTACTGCTCGCCGCGGCGCGCGGCGTGGCGCGTTCCGACGCCCGCCTCCGCCGCGGCGTGTGGGACCGCGCGTTCCTCGGCCGCGAGGTCGACGGCGCGGCGCTCGGCATCGTCGGCCTCGGCCGCATCGGCAGCCTGGTCGCGCGCCGCGCGCAGGGCCTCGGCATGCGGGTCGCCGCCTACGATCCCTACATCACGGCACGCCGCGCCGAGGAGCTCGACGTGCGGCTCCACGACGAGCTCCACGCGATGCTGGCCGAGGTGAGCTTCCTCACCGTGCACACGCCGCTGACGGACGAGACGGTGGGGCTCATCGACGCCGCCGCGCTGGCGGCGCTGCCGACCGGTGCGGTGGTGGTCAACGCGGCCCGCGGCGGGATCATCGACGAGGCCGCGCTCGCCGCCGCCCTCGACGCAGGGCGCGTCTTCGCCGCCGGGCTCGACGTCTTCGTGGCGGAGCCGCCGCCGCCCGAGCACCCGCTGCTGGGCCGCGACGACGTGGTCGTGACGGCCCACCTGGGGGCGAACACCGAGGAGGCCCAGCGGCGCGTCGGCTCGGACATCGTCGAGCGCACCGTGCGTGCCCTGCGGGGCGACGTGGCGCTCGGCGTCGTCAACGCGCCGGCGCTGGCGCCCGAGGTGGTCGCCAAGCTCGGGCGCCACCTCGAGCTCGGGGAGGCGCTCGGCAAGGTGATCGCGCAGCTCGCCCAGGGCCGCGTGCACGAGCTGGTGATCGAGTTCGCCGGCGACTTCCCGCTCGATCCGGACCCGATCGCCGTCGCCGTCGCGAAGGGCTTCCTGGAACCGGTCCTGAGCGACCCGCCCACCTACGTCAACGCGCTGGCGCTGGCCAAGCAGCGCGACGTGCGCGTCTCGCGCGTCGTCGCGGCCCGCCCGCGCGGGTACGTCACGCACGTGCGCGTCACCGCCAGAAGCGATGCCGGGAGCAGCGTGGTGGCCGGCACGGTGCTGGGCGATCACCCCCGCATCGTCGAGATCGAGGGTTTCCCGATCGAGATCCGCCCCGAGGGCACGATGCTGATCTGCACGAACTACGACCGTCCCGGCGCGGTGGGCCGCGTCGGCACCGTGCTGGGCGACGCGGGCGTCAACATCTCCGGCATGCAGCTCTCGCGCGTCGGCGAGGACGGGCTGGCGATGTTCGCGCTCACCCTCGACCAGGTGCCCGGCGAGACCGTCCTCGACGTCCTGCGCGGCATGAGCGACGTCATCCACACGCTGCGGGCGGTGCGGCTGTGAGCGGCGACCAGCGGTCCCGGCCGGTCGACGACGACGGCCCGCCCGGCGGCGGCGACACCTCGGGCCGCGCGCCGTTCCTGCCGCGGCTGTACGCGCCGGGGCCGGTGGCCGTGCCGCCGGCGGTGCTCGAGGCGCTGGCACGCCCGGTGGTCCACCACCGCACCGACGACTTCCGCGCCCGCTTCCTGAGGCTGCGCGCCGCGCTCGCCGAGGTGTTCGAGGCGCCCGGCGACGACGTCATGCTGCTGACCGGCTCCGGCACGACCGCCTTCGAGGCCGCCCTGATCGCCGCGGTGCCGCGGGGTGGCCACGTGCTTGCCCTGCGCGGCGGCAAGTTCGGCGACCGCTGGGCCGCGATGGCGCGCGCCTTCGGCTACCGCGTCAGCGAGCACGACGTGCCCTGGGGTCGGACGTTCGACGCCGACGGACTGCGCCACCGGCTGGCGAGCGTCGGGCGGCCCGACGCGGTCACGTTGGTCCACTCCGAGACCTCGACCGGCGTGCTCCACGACGTCGCCGCGCTCGCGGAGGCCGTCCGGGCCCACGCGCCCGACGCGCTGGTCCTCGTCGACGCCGTCACCAGCCTGGCGGCCGCCGAACTGCGGCCGCGGGCCTGGGGCCTCGACGCCGTCGTGGCGGGCTCGCAGAAGGGCGTCATGCTGCCGCCCGGCCTCGGCTTCGCCTGGCTCTCGGAGCGGGCGTGGGCACGCGGGGAGGACGCGGGGCGCCGGGTGCCGGCCTACACGCTCGATCTCCACCGCGAGCGGCCGCGCCAGCGCGCGGGCGATAGCGGCACCACGCCCGCCACCTCGCTCGTGGTCGCGGCCGACGTGGCCCTCGGCCTGCTGCTCGAGGAGGGCCTCGCGCGGCGCCGCGCCGCGCTCGATCGGCGCAATCGCGCGCTGCTCGCCGCGGGCGCGGCGCTGGGGGCCGAGCCGTTCGCCGAACGCGCCACCCCGGCGGTCGCGGCGATGACGACCCCCGACGGCCTCGCCGCCCCCGCCGTGGTGCGGGCCTTGGCCGCGCGTGGCGTGCGCATCGCGGGCGGCCAGGACCACCTCGCGCCGCGTCTGCTCCGCCCCTCGCTGCTCGGTCACGGCGACGACCACGACGCCGTCGTCCTGGCCGCCGCGCTCGAGGGCGCCTGGCGCGACCTGGGCCGGGCGGTGCCGCACGGCAGCGCCGTGTCGGCGGCCATGGCGGTGTTGGGCAGCTGATCCGCGTGGCCCGGGCCCGCACCTCGCAACGCACGAGTCAGACGTGGGCCAGGAACACCCAACTGGTCGCCGTCTGGGTGACGGGTGCCCGCCCGAAGCCGCCGAAGGTGCGGACGCGGGCGAAGCCGGCGGCGCGCAGGGCGCGCTCGAGCTCGAACCGGTGGAAGTAGCGCTGGCGCAGGCTCGCTCGCCGGCGCAGCAGCCCGCCGTCGTCCGCCACGCGGTCCCAGCGGTGCTCGGTCACCACCACCTGGTTGGCGGCGTCGTCGGTCTGCCAGACGAACAGGTCGCCGTCGCCGAGGCGCTCGGCGCGCACGGCGCCGGGGGCCCCGGCGGCGCCGGCAGCCCCGGCGGTGCCGGCGGCGCCGAAGCGCGGCACGAACACGTCGGTCGCGAAGGCGCCCCCAGGGCCGAGGTGGCGGTTCACCGCCCGCAGGGCGGCGTCCTGGTCGTCGAGCGTCGGCAGGTGCATCAGGGCGTGGAACGGCGCGATCGCCAGCGGCACGGTGGCCTCGAGGTCGAGGGCGCGCATGTCGGCGTCGATCCAGGTCACGCGCTCGCCACACCCCGCTGCGGCCAGGCGCGCCGCGCCGCGCGCGCGCATGGCGGGGGAGGGCTCGACCGCCAGGACGGCGTGGCCGGCCTGCGCCAACGCGAGGGTGACGCGGCCGCTGCCGGCGCCGAGCTCGAGCACGGGGCCGCCGTGGTCGTCGGCCAGGCCGCGGTAGAAGGCGAGGTCGTCGCGGTAGCCGGCGTGCAGCAGGTCGTAGAACTCGGGGTCGTCGTACAGGTCGGGGCTCACCCGCGCTCCTCCAGGCGCCCCTCGGCCGCGACGAGGACGCGGTCGGCGGCGTCCACGACGGTGCTGCGGTGGCTGACCACGATGACCAGCCGCTCGTCGGCGAGGCGGCGCAGCAGGGCGATCAGGTCGGCCTCGGCCGCGCCATCGAGGGCGGAGGTCGGCTCGTCGAGGCACAGCACCAGCGGTCCCCCCGCCAGCGCTCGGGCGATCGCGAGGCGCTGCTGCTGGCCGCCGGAGAGCCCCTCGCCGTCCTCCGCCAGCGGTGCGTCCAGTCCCTGCGGCAGCTCGGACAGCGCCGCGGCCAGGCCGACGTCGCGCAACGCGGCCCACAGGGCGTCGTCGTCGATCTCGCGGCCGAGCGCCAGGTTGTCGCGCAGCGAGCCCGACAGCAGCGCCGATCCCTGCGGCACGTAGGCGACGCGGGCGCGGAGCGCGGTCTCGTCGGCCACCCCGGCCTCGTCCACGACGACGCCGGCCACCCGCAGGCGGCCTCCCCGTGCCGGCAGCAGCCCGAGGACGGTGCGCAGCCAGCTCGTCTTGCCGGTGCCGCTCGGGCCGACGACGGCGACCAGGCCGGGCCCCTCGATGACGACGTCGTCCGCCAGCAGCGTCGTGCCGGCCGCGAAGCCGACGACCAGGCCCTCGGAGCGCAGCTCGGCCGCGGGCGCCCCGACGAGGTTCTCCCGCGGCGACCACGCCGGACGCTGCTCGTCCAGCGAACGCAGCCGGAAGGCCGCCGCGCGCGCCTGCTGCCACATCGCCAGCGCCTTGGGCAGCAGCTGCGCCGGCGTCCCTAGGAGCGCAACGAGCGTGACGAAGCCGACCATCTCGCCGGTGGTGGTGCGGCCCGCGACGACGCCCTGGGCCAGCCACGCGACCAGGCCACCGATCGCGACGAAGACCAGCAGCTGCGACACCGGCGCCGGCAGCGCCGCCCAGCGGACGCGGGTCGCCATGGCCGCCTCCACCGCCCGGTTGGTCGGGGCGAAGCGCCGCGCGGCGAAGGCGAAGGCGTCGAACGCCCTCAGCGTCTCGCGATGGCGCGTGTGCTCCTGGAGTCGCGCGCCGAGCCGTTCGATCGTGTCCTGATGGCGCCGGGTCGCCGCCTCCACCGCGCGGCCGATGGCGCGGGTCGCCAGCACCGCGGGCAGCACCAGCAACAGCAGCCCGGTGGTCGCGACCGCGTCGGTCCACGCCAACACCACCAGGATCGTCACCAGCGTCGCGCTCTCGATGACGAGCGAGCTGAGGCCGTACATCACGTAGGTCTCCACCTCGCGCAGGTCGCTGACGACGCGGGTCGCCAGGCCCCCGCTGGTGGCGCCGCCGCTGGCCGCCGGCGGCCGCCACAGCAGCGCGTCGTGGAGCCTGCTGCGCCACACGCGCGAGCGGTGCGCGGCGGCGCGGCCGAACGCCAGGTCCTGCAGGAACAGCAGGGAGGAGCCCGCCACGGTCACCCACGCGCCGACCCACAGGACGGCGGGCAGCTCGCTCAGCGCGCCCTCGACCAGCACGCGGTCGACGAGTGGCGTGATGAAGAGCGGCACCAGCGCCACCCGCAGCCCCGC
Organism: Trueperaceae bacterium; assembly: GCA_011389865.1. Taxonomy (GTDB): domain Bacteria; phylum Deinococcota; class Deinococci; order Deinococcales; family Trueperaceae; genus JAABTL01. The sequence goes on along the minus strand of JAABTL010000005.1, from coordinate 238 downwards.
GCCGAGCACGGCGGCCGCGATCGCCGTGGCGGCCCACCCCCCGCTCGGGCGCAGCAGCGGAGCCCGCGGTGCCCGCGGTGCCCGCGGTGCCCGCGGGGTCCGCGGAGCCGCGCCGCGCGGCGCGTCGGACCCGCGCCCCGCCGCGCCCGCGTCGGGCGTCACCGCGCGCGCCCCCCGCGCAGCGGCCGGGGACCATCCAGCGGGACCAGTTCACGCAGCCGCGCCACCAGGCGGTCCC
>JAABTL010000057.1 GCA_011389865.1 Trueperaceae bacterium | reverse complement strand
AACCCCGCGGCGCCCGTCAAGGCGTGCCGCCGCTGGGATCCTGGCCCCGCCGCGGAGCGTTTTCGCTCGCGAAACAGCGACGTGGCGGGGTCAGGATCCCAGCGCGGTCAAGGCGGTGGCGGCTCAGGCGTGCGCCAGCGGCAACCTCACCGTGAAGCGGGCGCCCCCCGTGGGACGGTTGGCGGCCTCGACCGTGCCGTCGTGAAGGGTGACGATGGCGGCGACGATCGCCAGCCCGAGGCCAGAGCCGCCGGCCTCGCGCACCCTCGCGTCGTCGGTGCGGTAGAGGCGCCGGAACACGTGCGACAGGTGCTCTGGCGGGATGCCCTCGCCCTCGTCCAAGACCTCGATGACCGCCTGCGACCCGCGCTGGGTCAGGGTGACGCGGATCTCGCTCGACCGCGGGGCGTGGTGCAGGGCGTTGTCGAGCAGCGCGTTGACGACCTGGTGGAGGCGGTCGCCGTCGACGACGGCGCTCACCGGCTGGGTCTCGACGGCGATGCGCACGCCCGCCTCGCCGGCGCGCGAGCCGAACCCGCGCGCGGCGCCGCCCACCACCGCGGCGAGATCGACGCGCTCACGGTGGAGGGTCAACTCGCCCGCCTCGGCCAGCGTCAGCAGCCGCAGGTCGCGCACCAGCCGCGCGAGCAGGTCCACCTGCTGCAGCAACTGCGCGACGGTGCCGGGGTCGGCCTCCATCAGGCCGTCCTGGATCGCCTCGAGCTCGCTCTTCAAGACCGTGAGCGGCGTCCGCAGCTCGTGTGCGACGTCGGTGGTGAAGCGCTGGCGTTGGTCCTCCTCGGCCTGCAGGCGGTCGGCCGTGTCGTTGAACACGCGGCCGAGATCGGCGATCTCGCTCGGCCCGCTGGTCGGTGCCCGCACCCCGCGCTCGCCGGCCCCGTAACGGCGCGTGACGTCCGCCAGGCGCGCCATCGGCCGGGTCGTGCCGAACGCGACGCCGCCGCCCACCACCACCGCCAGCAGCAGGGCGATGGCGACCGCCTGAACGGTGGCGCGCTGCAGCTCCGCCAGCAGGGCATGCGACGCGGCGGCCATCGCGCTGCGCTCCTCCCCCGCGCCCGCCGCGCCCGCCCCCTGGCCCCGCGGGCCGGCCATCACGCCGAACGCCCGCGGGACGCGCTCGCCGGCGGCGCGGTAGCTCAGGTAGCCCGTGAGGCTGACGGAGAACACCGCGGTGAGCGCCACGGTGAGGACGAGCCGGGTCGTCAGGCTCATGGCCGCAGGCGGTAGCCGACCCCGCGGACGGTCTCGAGCTGCTCACTGCAGGCGCCCAGGCGCTGACGCAGGTTCTTGACGTGCGCGTCGACGGTCCGCTCGTCGGCGAAGCCGCTCGGCTGCGCATCGAGGAGCTCCTGCCGGTGGAAAGCCTTCCCGGGCTGCGCGGCCAGGGTGGCCAGCAGCCGCAGCTGGGTGGGGCTGAGCGCGAGCGGCTGGCCGTGGCAGCGTGCCTCGAAGGCGCCGAGGTCGACCGTCAGCGCGCCGACCGTGTGGTGGGTCGCCTCGCGCACCTGACCCCCCGCCCGTCGGAGCACGGCCCTGACGCGGGCGACGACCTCCCGCGGGCTGAAGGGCTTGGTCACGTAGTCGTCGGCGCCGATCTCCAGGCCGATCAATCGGTCGATCTCCTCGACCTTGGCGGTGACCATGATGATCGGCACGTCCGAGGTGCGCCGGATCCGGCGCGCGACCTCGATGCCGTCCGGTTCGGGGATCATCAGGTCGAGCAGGACGAGGTCGGGGTCCGCCGCTCGCCACAGCTCGAGCGCGCGGCGCCCGTCGCCGGCGCGCTCGACGGTGTACCCGTCGGCGCGCAGGTAGCGCTCCAGCACGGTCGCGATGCGCGCCTCGTCCTCGACGATCAGGATGCGTTCTCCGGCCACGGTGCCCTCACTCTACGGCGAAGCGGTCGCAACCCGCGGGGCGCGCCGTCGACCGGCGCGCCCCGCGGGCGGGGTTCCAGGGGGCGGGGCTTCGACCCCGCGCGCGGCCTACCAGCGGGCCTGCGGTCCGCGGGCCTGCCGCTGGCTGGTGGCGATGGGCTCGCCCGCCTGCGGGCCGCGCGCCATCTCGGCCTGGTTGGCGAACAGCCGCTCGCCGGTGACGTTCTGGCCCTCGTCGCAGCCCTCGCGCTCGAAGAGCGCCGCGAAGGCGGCCGCGCCGCGCGCCAGCATCTGCTCGGCCTGCAGCTCCGTGATGGCCTCGGTCTCGAGGAGGTTGGCGATGACGCCCTCGCGGGCCGTGAGGTAGGCCGTCTCGACGGTCGCGGCGTCCACGCCCTGCTCGGCCGCGATCGAGGCGAAGGAGGCGCCCTCCTGCTTGAGCGCGTGGACCTCGTCTTCCGGCAGGCCGATGACACCGGCGACGACGCCCTGCAGCTGGCCGCCGAGGCCCGCGCTGCCCTGCATGCGGCCGGTCTGGGCCGTGGCGGCCTCCTCGCGGCGGGTCTCGCGCTGCGGCTGGGCGGCGGGGGCGCGTTCGGTGACGATCGCCTGGCGGGCGGCGGGGCCGCGTTCGGCGGGGGGGCCGTAGCCCTGGGCGAGGGCGAGGCTGGCGAGGAGGGCGGCGGCGGACGTGAGGAGAACGATCTTGCGCATCTGAGATGCTCCTTTCGTCTCGGTTTCCCCGAGTTGGTCGCACGATAGGAGCGTCCGCGTGAACGTTGGACGAACGGTCGGCGAAGGGCGCATGGACAGGGCAGAAACCCGGGTGGCCGCCCGCCGTCGGTCCTCAGCGGCTGTCGCCCGATCCGGAGATGACGCCGCGCCGCTGCCGGTCGGCGAGCTTGGCGACGTTGCGCCCCGCGACCTCCTCGAGCGGCAGCCCCAGGTCGTGGGCGACGGCGGCGACGTACCACAGGACGTCGCCGAGCTCGAGCGCCAGGGCGTCGCGTTGGTCCGCGGTCAGCGGCGAGCCCGGGGTCCAACCCTCGTCGCGCATCAGCTTGCCGAGCTTCTCGGCGACCTCGCCGGCCTCGCCGGCGAGCTTGAGGACGGGGTAGAGCAGGGTCGCGTCCGCCGGGTACGCGGCGGTCGCGCGGGCCTTCAGGGCGTAGTCGTCGAAGGTCATGGCGACCAGGCTACCGCTCGCCCGGCGCCTCGTCGTCGCGCGTGTGTCCAACGTGACGCGGCGGGGCGTGTCGGTGGGGCATCGTGGAGAGGATGAGGTGCATGCAGCGAAACATCCTGGCGGCGTGCGCCTCGCTCGTGTTCCTCGTCGGCCCGGGGGTCGCGGCGCAACCGATCGTCGACGCCCGCTACGAGGGTGTCGTCGCCGACCTCATGGCGACGCCCGACGGACTGGCCTTCCTCGAAGCCTTCCGGGCGATCCGCCGCGACTACCTCGGCGAGGCGGACGCCGAGACGCTGCTCGACGGCGCGATCCGCGGGATGGTCGAGGCGCTCGCCGACCCTTACGTGCGCTACCTCGACGTCGATCAGTCGGCCGACGACCGCCGGGCCACGCGCGGGCCGGCGGCGATCGTGGCGCTCGCGCTGGGCGACCTCGGCTACCTCCGCCTCGAGTCCTTCGACAGCGATCGCGCCGGCGAGAGTTTCTTCGCCGAGATCGAGATCCTGATGCAGCGCGGTGTCCGAGCCCTGATCGTCGACCTGCGCGGCAACGCGGGTGGGCTGGTGCTCGGTGGCCTGCAGGTGCTCGACGTGTTCCTCTCCGAGGTCGTCCTGGGCTACCGCGTCACGCGCTTCGGTCAGGTCCCGCTCGGGTTCGCCAACCCGCGCGCGGAGATGCTGCCGCTGGTCGTGTTGATCGACCGCGACACGGCCTCCACGGCGGAGATCGTCGCGGGCGGCCTGCAGACGCACGGGCGCGCCAGGCTCTACGGGGAGATCAGCGCCGGCAAGGGTGTCGGGCAGTCGACGGTGCCGCTGTCGCACGGCGGCGAGTTGCGCCTCGTCACGTTCGCCTGGTCGCTGCCCGACGGCCGCAGCATCGACGGCTGGGGCCTCACGCCCGACGTCCCTTTGCGGGGGCAGGTGCCGGCGTTGGCGTCGACCGCCCTGGCGCGCGTCGTCCTCGAGCCCGAACTCGATCCCGTCCTGGCGATGGCCATCCGCGACCTGCGCCGGCTGGTCGGCGACGAGCTGGGGCGGACGCCCGCGGGGCCACCCGATGGCCAGGCGGACGTGGGACGCTGAACCCGGCCCCGCCAACGACGCAGCCGCACGCGCGAGCCGGTGCCCGCCCGGCGATGGCGGCGGCTGGACAGGGGCCGAGAGCCCCTGGTAGCATGTCGTTCGCTCGCGCCGCGATCCGCCGGTCGCGGCCGCGAGCGCTCGTTCGGCGGTAGCTCAGCGGTAGAGCGGTCGGCTGTTAACCGATTGGTCGTAGGTTCGATTCCTACCCGCCGAGCCATGTGATCTCTCAGGAGATCGGAAACGGACTGAACCCATGGTTCGGTCCGTTTCGTTGTGGGCTTGCGGCATGGGCGTCGTCCGCTGCGTGGGCGGGCGTGGTGTCGGCCAACGGGGGGCTGGTCCGCCCGTGACCGGTGGCTCTACCCGCGCCTCAGCGGTGACGCGGCACCGCGTGCGCGGCCGGGACGATCTGGTCGCCGCGACGCCGCGCGTAGACCTGGGTGAACTCCGCGCCGAGCAACAGGATCTGCGACGACACGTACACCCACGGCAGGAGCACGACGAGGGCGCCCGCCGCCCCGTAGGCGCCGGCCACGGCGCCCCATGACAGATACAGGCTCAGCAGCCAGTTCCCGATCACGAACACGACGGCCGTGACCAAGCCACCGACCATGACCGTCCGCCACGGGATGCGCACGTCGGGCAGGTACTTGAAGACCAAGGCGAACACGAGGCCGGACACGACGATCAGGATCAAGGGGTCGAGCACCGTCCACACCACGCCGATCTGGGACACCTGTGTTCGCGCGGCAGCCGTTACGGAGCGCAAGATGGTGGTGCCCACCAGCGCCGCGAACAGCAGCAGCCCCACGCCGAGGATCAGCAGCAGCGCGAGCGGGCCGGCGGCGCGTGCGTCGCTCGCCCCACGCCGGTCGCGGGGACGCGAGCCCGTCGACGCCGCGGTAGCCTCGGGACATGATCCCCACGTTCGACGGCCACAACGACACGCTGCTCGTTCTGCTGGAGCACCCCGATCGCGACTTCGGCCAGCGGCTCGACGAGGGCCACATCGACGTCGTCCGCGCCCGCGAGGGGGGCCTGGCCGGCGGCATCTTCGCGATGTTCACGCCGGCCCGCGCCGCCATCCCGGCGTCCGCCGCGGCCACACCCGCCGCGCCGGCCGCCGGCGCGCCGCCCGCGCCCCAGGGCCCCGTCGACGGCGACCACGCCCTGCGCACCACCCTGCGGATGTTCGCGCTGCTGCGTCGGCTCGAGGCGGCCGGACACCTGCGCGTGTGCCTCGGGGCCGACGACGTCGAGGCGGCGATGGCCGCGGGCGTCCTGGCGGCGGTGCCCCACGTCGAGGGGGCGGAGGCCGTGGTCGACCTCGAGGTGCTCGAGGCGCTGCACGCCCTCGGGCTGCGTTCGTTGGGGCCGGTGTGGAGCCGCCCCAACGCCTACGCGACCGGCGTGCCCTTCGCCTTCCCCGGCACGCCGGACGTGGGGACGGGTCTCACGGCCGCCGGGCGCGCGCTGGTGGAGGCATGCGACCGGTTGCGGATCGTGCTGGACGTGTCGCACCTCAACGAGGCGGGGTTCTGGGAGCTGCTGGCGCGCAGCGGGCGCCCGGTGGTCGCGAGCCATTCGAACGTGCACGCCCTCAGCGCGAGCCCGCGCAACCTGACCGACGCACAACTCGACGCCCTCGCGGAGCGCGACGGCCTGGTCGGCCTCAACTTCGCCTGCGGCTTCCTGCGCGAGGACGGCCGCCACGACACGGACACGCCGCTGGAGACGATGGTCAGGCACCTCGACCGGCTCGTGGAGCGCCTCGGCGAGACGCGCGTGGGTCTCGGTTCGGACTTCGACGGCGCGACGATGCCGCAGGCGATCGGCGACGCGTCGGGGCTGCCGCGGCTGTTCGACGCGCTGCGCGCGCACGGCTGGGACGACGAGCTCCTCGCGCGGGTGAGCCACCGTAACTGGATCGCCCTCCTGCGGCGCGTGCAGGAGGGCTGAGTCTCGATGGGGGCGGCGCGCGCCGCCGTGACCCGCTTGGGGCGCACCGCACACTGGCTGCGCAGGCTCGGGCCCAGCGCGTCGGGCGGCGCGTCCTCCGAGACGCTGTCGTTGGTGGCGAGCGCGATCATCGTCGGGTCGCTGGCGGGCCTGGCGGCGGTCGGCTTCGATCGTCTCGTTCACGGCGTCGGTGACCTGGTCCAGCTCGGGCGCGAGCATCTCGGTCTGGTGCCGACCGCCCTGCTGACCGTCCTGACGCCCGCCGTCGGGGGGCTGCTCGTGGCGCCGATCGTCGTGCGCTGGGCGCCCGACGCGCGCGGCTCCGGCGTGCCGCACGTGATGGTGGCGGTCTCCAACCTGGGGGGCCGGGTGTCGCGTCGCCTGCTGTTCTGGCGCCCCCTCGCGACGGCCCTGTCCGTGGGCACCGGGGCGTCGCTGGGCTCCGAGGGGCCGGTGGTGCAGATGGGCGCCGCGGTCGCCTCGCTGTTCTCCTCGTGGTTTCGGCTCAGCGACGAACGGCGGCGCAACCTCGCCTCGGTGGCGGCCGCCGGCGCGATCGCGGCCACCTTCAACGCCCCGATCGCGGGTGCCCTGTTCGCGCTGGAGGAGATCCTGGGGAAGTTCGAGGGGCGCAACTTCTCGTCGGTCGTCATCGGCGCGGTGTCGGCGACCGCGGTCTCGCGCTCCATGCTCGGCGACGCCCCGGCGTTCTCCGTGCCGGCCGGGTACGTGCTCGGCTCGCCGCTCGAGCTGCCGCTGTACCTGGCGCTGGGTCTGCTGGCCGCGGTCGTGGCGGTCGCCACCATCCGGGTGTTGGTCGGGAGCGAGGACCTGCTCGACCGCTGGCGGGTCAACCCCTGGCTGCGGCCGGCGATCGGGGGGCTCGCCGTCGGGTTCCTGGCGCTGGCGCTCCCGGAGGTGCTCGGGCGCGGGTACGACACCATCGGCGGCATCCTCAACGAGGGCCTGACCGCGCCCGTCCTCCTGGCGGGCATCCTGCTCGGCAAGCTCTTCGCGACCGGGGCATCGATCGGTTCCTGGGGTTCGGGGGGCATCCTGGCGCCGACGCTGATGATCGGGGCGGCCTTCGGCGCGCTGTTCGGCGACGCGGCCCGATCGCTCTTCCCGACGCTGGCGATCCGACCCGGTGCGTACGCGCTGGTGGGCATGGCGGCGGTCTTCGCGGGCGTCACCCGCGCGCCGATGAGCTCGATCGTGATGGTCTTCGAGCTGTCCGGCAGCTACCAGATGATCCTGCCGCTGCTGTTCGCGGCGGTGATCGCGACGCTGGCCGCCGACCTGATGCACACGGACTCGTACTACGAGATGATGCTCTCGCGCCGCGGCCTGAGCCTGCTCCGCTCCCGCGACACCGACCTCCTGCAGACCGTGACGGTCGGCGAGGTGATGTCGCGCGACGTCCCCGTCGTCGCCGCGGAGGACACCGTCCGCGACCTGGCGGACGCGCTCGTGTCGTCCCACCACCACGGCTTCGTGGTCACGCCGCGAGCCGATCCCGAGCGGATGATCGGGATCGTTACCCTCGCGGACCTCGAGCGCGCCCGCCGCGACGAGCTCCCCGCCACCACGCCCATCCGCGAGTTCTGCCACTGCGACGTCGAGTGTGCCCTCCCGGAGGAGCCGGCCAGCGCCGTGCTCGAGCGGATGGCCGCCCTCGGCATCGGGCGCATGCCGGTCGTCAAGCGGGAGGCGCCCGACCGCCCGATCGGCCTGGTGCAGCAGACGGACCTGGCGCGCGCGTACTACCTCGCGCTGCGGCGGGAGCGTTCCCAGGACGAACTGCACGGCCGCCTGCGGCTGCGCGATCTCACCGGTCAGGAGATCGTCGAGGTCAAGGTGCCGCGCGGCGCGCGCCTGGCCGGGACGACGCTCCG
>JAABTL010000056.1 GCA_011389865.1 Trueperaceae bacterium | reverse complement strand
CCGCGGGCGTGGTCCCGCGGACGCGAACCCGCGGGCGTGGTCCCGCGGACGCGATCGCACCTGCGTGGCCGCTCCGCCGCCCCGCGTGTCACCATGGCTGCATGGATGAAACCAGCGTGAACGCATCGGATGCCGCTCTGGTCCGCCCGGCGCGCATGGACTTCGAGCGCGCCCTGGTCCTCGACACCGTCCGCGTGACCGAGCAGGCGGCGATCGCCGCCGCCCGCGTCGCCGGGCGCGGAGACGCCGACCTGGTCGACCAGGCCGGCACCGACGCCATGCGACGGGTGCTCAACGAGCTCGACATCGACGGCGAGATCGTCATCGGCGAGGGCGAGCGCGACGAGGCGCCCATGCTCTACATCGGCGAGAAGGTCGGCCAGGGCGGCGAGGGCGCGTTCCAGGTCGACATCGCCGTCGACCCGGTCGAGGGCACCGACATCACGGCGAAGATGATCGCCAACTCCGTCGCCGTGATCGCGCTGTCCGAGAAGGGCGGCCTGTTCCAGGCGCCCGACACCTACATGGAGAAGCTCATCGTGCCGCCCCCCGCGGCGGGCAGGGTGGACCTCGGCTGGCCGGTCGCGGCCAACCTCGAGAGCATCGCCGGGTCGCTCGACCGCAACGTGCACGAACTGACGATCGTCATCCTCGACCGCGCGCGCCACGAGCGGCTGATCGCCGAGGTCCGCGAGGCCGGCGCCCGCGTGAAGCTGATCGGCGACGGCGACGTGATCGCCGCGCTGTCGGCGGTGATGCGCGGCACGAACATCCACGGCGTCATGGGCACCGGCGGCGCACCCGAGGGGGTTCTGGCGGCGGCCGCGGTCAAGTGTCTGGGCGGCGAGATCCAGGGGCGGTTCACGCCCCGCAACGACGCCGAGCGCGCGCGGCTCGACGACGCCGGCGTCGACCTGGACCGGATCTACCGCACCGAGGAGCTCGCCCCCGGCCAGCACATCGTGTTCAGCGCCACCGGCATCACCGACGGCGACTTCCTGCGCGGGGTCAAGTTCTTCAAGGACGGTGCCCGCACCCACAGCATCTCGATGGGCCACCGGTCGCGGGTGATCCGCTTCTCCGACGCGGTCCACCTGTGGGGGGACGACGCCCGCGTGACGATCGAGGTGTAGGCGAGGCGTCGTGCTCGGTGTGGAGCGGCGCGACCCGGCGTAGCGCGACGTGCTCAGCGCAGCGGCGTTCGACGGGGGTAGCCCGGCGCGACGTCAGGGCAGCCCGGCGCGCAACTCCGCCGCGCGGGCACGTACGGCGCTCCGCTCCGCCTCGGGCCGCGCGCGCCACGATCGCACGATCATGGCCATCCGTGGGTGGCGCTCGAAGCGCGCCTGGTGCCGGTCGACGAAGTCCCAGTAGCCGACCGTGAAGGGGCAGGCGTCGGCCCCCGTCCTGCGGCCGGGCTCGAACGGGCAGTGGCGGCAGTGGTCCGACATGCGGTCGATGTAGGCGCCGCCGGAGACGTAGGGCTTGCTGGTGAAGCCACCGTCGTCGGCGTACTGGCTCATGCCCATGACGTTCGGCACCATCACCCAGTCGAGGGCGTCGACGTAGTGGGCGGTGAACCACGCGGTCAGCGCGCGGGGGTCGGTGCCGAGCGTCAGCGCGAGGTTGCCGAAGAGCATCAGCCGCTCGATGTGGTGGTTCCAGCCGCGCTCGTGCAGGCCCTGCCACGCGTCGGCCAGGCAGGCCATCCGGGTGCGGCCGGTCCAGAACGCGTCGGGCACCGGAGCGTCGTGTTCGAGCGCGTTGGCGGCCTCCAACGCCGGCCCGCGCGTGCGGTCGACGTGGTAGACGAACTCGCGCCAGCCGAGCACCTGCCGTACGAATCCCTCCGCGCTGGCGAGCGGCACTCGGCCGTCGCCCTCGTGGAAGCCGCGGACCACGGCCTCGACGACCTCGCGCGGGTGCAGCAGCCCCAGGTTGAGCGGCACCGACAGCTGGCTGTGGTGCAGCACGCGCTCGCCGCCGACCATGGCGTCCTCGTACGGGCCGAAGGCGGGGAGGCGGTGGTCGACGAAGTCGTCGAGGGCCGCGAGGGCCTCGGCGCGGCTCGTCGGCCAGCCGAACGGTCGCAGCCGCCCCGGGTGGTCGGGGAAGAGCCGCTCGACGTCGTCGAGCACCTCGCGCATCAGCTCGTCGGGCGCGAAGCTCGGCGGCGGCGGAAAGCGCGTGCCCGCCGGGGGCACGCGGCGGTTCTCGCGGTCGAGGTTCCACACGCCGCCGAGGGGCTTCGTCGGGTCCTCGGGATCCATCAGCCAGCCCTCACGGGCGCGGACACGGCGGTAGAACGCCTCCATCCGCCACCGCTCGCGCCCGCGCGCGTAGGCGTCGAACACCTCGTCGGGCACGAGCCGCAGGGGGTTGGGCAGCACGCGCAGGTCGCCGCCCGCGCGGCGCGCGGCGAGCGTCAGGCCCGCGGCGACGCCGCGGTCGGCCGGACGCATGAGCTCGAGGGTGGCCCCGGGCCAACGGCGCAGGTGTTCGGCGATCGCGGACGCGAACGAGTCCGCGGTGCGGTGGTGGTCGACGCGGAAGCCGCGGGATGCGAGGTCGCGCGAGAAGCGTCGCAGCGCGCCGAAGAACAGCGCCGCCTTCTGGACGTGGGCCCGCGTGGCGCGGATCAGCTCGACGGATTCGACGGTCAGGACGACGGTCGTCGCGGGGTCTGCGTCCGCGAGCGGTCCGTGGTCGGAGGTCAGTTGGTCGCCGAGTACGAGGACGTGGCGCACGGGCGGGGCTCAGCGGCGGTGGCGTGGCGCGGGCGACGGGTGGAGCGGATGCCGCAGGAGAAGCGACCCGCGCGCGGACGGAGCCTCGACGTCAGTCGTCGGCCGCCTCCGCGCGCGCGATCGACTGCGCCAGGAAGTAGCGGTAGGTCTCGTCGTCGGGGGCGAGGCCGGCGGCGTTGGCGTAGGCGCGCCGCGCGTCGACGTAGTCGCCGGCTTCGAACGCGACCCGGCCCAGCCATGCCCAGGCGGCCGGGTAGGCGGGGTTGATGACCGTGGCGCGGGCGAAGCGCTCCGCCGCGGCCTGCGGCGCGCCCTGCTCGTAGAGCGCGACCCCCTCGCGGAAGACGTCGACGGCGCGGGTGCCCCAGGTGGCCTGCTCCCGGGCCAGCTCGGCGAAGTACGCGGCCCGGGCGTCGGTCGGGTCGAGCTCGAGCACGGAGCGCCAGAACGCGACCGCCTGTTCCGGGCGCTCGCTCTCGATCAGGATGCGGCCGGCCCACACGCGCGACTCGATGTCGTCGGCGACGAGATCGCTGACCGTCAGGTAGTACTCGAGCGCGGTCTCCAGGTCGCCGCGGGCGTAGGCACCGTAGCCGAGTTCGTGGCCGACGAGCGCGACGAGTTCGCGTGCCTCCTCGTCGAGCACGCCGCCGCGGTCGACGAACTCCATCCACGCTGGCCAGGCCCGGCCGGCCCACTGGCTGCGGCTGTACGCCTCGGCCAGGAAGCGGACGGGTGCGAGCGACTCGGGCGCGAACTGGGCGGCGCGCCGCCCCTCGGCGAACGCCTGCTGCCACAGGGGGCGGTCGGGGTACTGAGCGGGGTAGGTCTGCAGGGCCTCCGCCATCCGCGCCTCGCCCGTGCGCAGGGCGGCCTCGGCCTCCGCCGGCAGCCCCTGGGCGAACCCGTGGCCGAACGTGACGAGGACGGCGAGGATCAGGGCGAGCAGGGAAGCCGAGCGGATCATGGCGAACTCCCTTCGTCGGCGGGGCGGTGGCTGTCGGAGGTGGCCCGCGGTGACGGTGATTCGAGGATACCGGAGAAGGGGCAACGCGGGGGTCCGGGAGCGCACGCGCACCGGCGCTCGGGCGGGTGCCCGTGAGCCGACGCGGCCGGATCTTTCAGCCCAGGAACGGTTCGGCGTCGGGACCGGCGAGCCAGGCGCGCAGGTCGGCCAAGGCACGTCCCCGGTGGCTGACGCCCTGCTTCTCGCCGAGCGTCGCCTCCGCGAAGGTCACGCCCAGCTCGGTCGAGCGGAACACCGGGTCGTAGCCGAAGCCGTCGTCGCCGCGCGGACCGTGCAGGATGATGCCCTCCGTGCGACCCTCGAAGGTCGCGACGGCGCCCGACGGCGCGGCCACCACCACCACCGACACGAAGCGCGCGGTGCGCTGCGGCATCGGCACGTGCTTGAGCCTGTCGAGCAGGTGGGCGATCCGTTCGCCATCGGTCAGGCCTGGTCCGCCGAAGCGGGCGGATCGGACCCCCGGTGCGCCGCCGAGAGCGTCGACCTCCAGACCGCTGTCGTCCGCGATGGCGACGCGCCCGAGCGTGGCGGCGGCGAACCCCGCCTTGCCCAGCGCGTTCTCCTCGTACGTCGCGCCCGTCTCCGGCGGAAAACGGTCCACCCCGAGCTCACCGGCGGCCGCGAGGTGGATGCCGGTCCCCTCGAGGGCGGCGGCGAACTCGCGGACCTTGCCCGCGTTGAGGGTCGCGAGGACCCAGCGCAGGGGCCCCTCGGCGGTCACCGCGACCATCCCGAACGCGCCAACTCCACGACGCTCGCCACGCCTGAGAGGCCCAGCGCGACGAGGCGGACGTATGCCTCCGCGTCCAGCGGAGCGCCCTCGCCGCCCCCGTGGACCTCGACCAGCTGGCCATCGCCGGTGCCGACCACCGCCAGGTCCGCGGTCGCCGCGGCGTCCTCGGCCTGATCGAGGTCGACCAGCGCGCGGTCGGCGACCAGGCCTACCGACACGGCCGCGACCTCGTGGGTCAGTGGCCAGGCATCGAGCCGGCCGGCGAACACGAGACGGTCGGCAAGGTCGTGCAGGGCGGTGTAGCCGGCGAGGATCGCGGCGCAGCGGGTACCACCGTCGGCCTGGAGGACGTCGCAGTCGACGTACAGCGTCTGGCCGGGGAAGGCGTCCAGGTCGACGGCCGCACGCAGCGCGCGGCCCAGCAGGCGCTGGATCTCCTGGCTGCGCCCGCGCACCTGGCCGCGCTCCCGAGGCGTGCGCTCATGCGTCGCCCGGGGCAGCATCGCGTACTCGGCGGTCAGCCAGCCCCCGCGGTAGCCGCGGCCACGCAGGTGGGGCGGCAGCCTGGACTCGACGCTGACGGTCGCGACGACCACGTTGTGGCCCCAGGTCACGCGGGCGGCGCCCTCGGCGTGGCGGTGGCCGCCGCGCTCGACCGTGATGCTTCGCAGGGCGTCGTCGGCGCGGTCGCTGCGCGGAGGCGCATGGAGGCGCCCGGTCACGCTGGGGCCTCCGCTCGAGGCGTCCGGGCCGCGCGCCGCGCGAGGGGAAGGCGAAGGAGGAGGACGTCGCCGGCGGGCACCCGGTCAGCGTAGCACCGCGCCACGCGAGCGGCGGCGAGGCCATCGCCCACGGGGCCGGGTCCTCGGTCGGGTCCTGCGCGGCGGCGCCCGATCAGGAAGGGGGGCGGGCGTTCCGGTCGCGAGCGTCCCGGCCGGGCACCGGGCTCTCCAGGCGCTGCTCGAGGTCCTCGAGGCGGCCCTGGATCTGGTCGTGTTCGCGGCGGTGCTCGTCGAGCGGGCGGGCGAAGCGCGACATCAGGTACTGCAACCCCGTCCACAGGAAGACGACCAGTGCCCCGAGGAACAGCAGCGTGACCAACAGGCGCATGGCGGTACCTCCTCGCGTTCGGCCGGGGCCGGGCGGGACGCGGAGCGCCGACGCCGCTGCCGACCGACTCGAAGCTACCACGCAGGTGACAGGGACGAACGCCTCTTGCGCCGTTCGTGGCGGGGGCTTAACTCGTGATGATGAGAGACCGTCCGACCGCGTGCGGCGCGCCGCACGCCCCGCTGGGCGGCGCTCGACGCGATCGATCGTCGCGCGGTGCCGTCCGCCCAGCCGCTGGTAGCGTGGCCACCTTGGTCCCTCGAGCCACCTCCAGGGCCGTCGTTCGCCGACGAGGTGGCGTGATGCGCAACGCGACGCACGTGCTCCTGATCCTCCTCGCAACGCTCGCTCACGCGCTCGCCCAGGCGCCAGGAGCCGTCGTCGCCCCGACGACCGGCGCGGCACTGGTGGGCGCCCTCGCACCCGACGGGAGCGCCGAGGGCACGCTGATCGCCGCGGCCGGTGGCGCGGCGTTCCACACCTACTGGGTGGACGTGCCCGCCGGGGTGGCGCGCTGGACGCTGACGCTGGATGCGGACACCGACCTCGACCTGGCGCTGAAGTTCGGCTCCGAGATCGGCAGTTACGAGGACCGCGATCGCGGTGGCGACTGGGATTACCGCGACTGGGACACGGTGAACCCGACGGTGATCGTGGTCGACGCGCCGCAGGCCGGGCGTTGGTACGTCGACGTGTTCAACGCGCTGCCGGTGGGCGCGGGCGGCAGGTACCGCCTGACGTCTTCGGCCGGGGACGGGCGCGACGCCGTCGGTCCGATCCCCTCGTCCCCCGTCGTCGACGGCTCCGGGTTCGCGGGCAGCTACCGCCTGATCGGCGGTGACGTCGTCCTGGAGCTGCAGCAGGACGCGGCCGGCAAGCTCGCCGGCACCCTCAGCGGGTCGGGCGTGACGATGACCGTCGAGGGGGTCAGCGACGCCGACGGCACCTACGGGATCGTCTACGACGACGAGGGCGGCATGTACTTCATGGCCGAGCTCGCCGCCGGCGGGCTGCGCCTCACGCTCTACGACGCCGACGCCGACGGCGACCCGGTCGAGAGCAGCGCGCGCGCACTCGACTTCGAGCGCGTGGGCGGTGCGCCAGGTACGCGGCCCGCCAATCCGCTCGCCCCGCCAGGCGGCGCCCTGCCGTCGGCCCCGGCGACAGCCACCGCCGGCGGCTGAGCGGCATGCCGGGCCGGCGACGGTCGGGGCTCACGGCTACCGGGGCGCGACCGCCCGCCAGAACGCGCTGAACGAACGCGGGGCCGCGTCCACCGTCCAGCGGTGGGCGAACGTGGTCGGTAGGGGATCGCGCGGCCCGGGCCAGTGCGCGACGGCGGGGTGGGCCCGGTGTCGCGCGGCGGCGGCCTCGCCGCGGTCGGCGGCGACGACGCGCGGCGCCAGGACCTCGCGGGCATCCGCGACCGCGACGCGCAGCCCGGGGACCGAGCGGGCCGCCGCCAGCAGCCACGCGAGGCGCATCGGGCTCCACGGGTGGCGCGCGAGGAACGCTGGCTCCAGCAGCAGCCAGCGGTCGGCGTCCTCGGCGGCCCGCCAGTTCGGATCCAGCCCCCAGGGGTGGTACAGCAACGCGCTGCGCCGTGGATCGAGCTCGGGTGGCGGCAGGTCGGGGAGCGTGACCGGCAGGTCGAGCCCGATCGACTCACGGAGCGCCTCGGGCACGGGACCCGCGAGGAGGTCGTCGTGTGGCCGATCGAGGAAGGTGCCCACCTGATGGGTGTCCGCGAAGCGGTTCAGGTTCGCCTGGTCCATCAGGTACGGCTTGGCGCTGCCGCTGCCGGCCACCCACTGCCACGACAGCGCGTTCGAGGCGAGGTCGCCGTCGAGCAGATGGAAGTGGAACCAGGCGGCGCCGGCGCGCCAGTCCGCGCCTGCGAGGTGGCAGGCCGTTGCCGCGAGCCACATGCGGGCGTGGTTGTGCACGTAGCCGGCGTCGACGAGCGCGCGCACCGCCGCGTCCAGCGCCGCGACCCCCGTGTGGCCCTCGACGAGCGCGCGCGGCAGGCGCCGGGGTCCCGCGTCGGGTGCCGACCGCGGCTGGCGGCGGAAGCGGTCGCGCAGGATGCCGGCGCCCTCGCGCGCATGGACCAGCTGGAAGAACTCCCGCCAGGCGAGCTCCTGGGCGAGCTTGCCGTCGTCACCCACCGCAGCGACGACTTCGGGCACCGAGAGGAGCCCGTGCGTCAGGTAGGGCGACAGCCGGGTGACCGCGCCGCGCAGATGATTGCGGGTCCGCGCGTAGGCCACCGGATCGACGGCCGCGAGCCGGGCGAGGCCGGCCGCGCGCGACGGCGGGAACGTCGCCGCGACCGCTGGCGGCAGGCGTAGCTCCGCGGGGTCGATGCGGGTCGGGTTCGCCACCACGCCGGGAGGTTAGCCTGGTCGACGCGCGGCGAATGTGGGCACGACGGCCCTCGCGACGCGCCAGGAGACCCCATGCCGCCCTTCGACGCGTACCCCCTGCTGCTCACGTATGGCGTCCGACGCTACGCCTTCGGTGCCCGCCTGATCGCCGACCGTCTCGGCAAGGAAGGCCTGCCCGGCGGCGTGATCGCCGAGACGTGGGAAGTGAGCGACCACGACGACGAGCCCGCGGTCGTCCTGAACGGCGCGTACCGCGGTCGTCGGCTGCGCCAGCTGGTCGGCGCCTTCCCGGACGAGGTCGTGCGCCCCGGCTGGTCGGGGCCGCACCTCCCGCTGCTCGTGAAGTTCCTCGACGCCAGCCACCGCCTGCCGGTGCACGTGCACCCCGACGATGCGGTGGCGCGGGCGCGCTACGGCGCGCCCAACGGCAAGGACGAGGCGTGGCACGTCGTGTGGGCCGCGCCGGGGGCGTCCGTCTTGGCCGGGGTCAGGCCGGGCGTCGACCGCTCGGCGTTGCGGGCGGCGTTCCGCGCGGGCGCCTTCGACGACGTGCTGCTGCGGTACCCGGTGGCGCCGGGCGACACCGTCCTGGTGCCTGGCGGCGTCCTCCACGGCTTCGGTCCCGACACGCTGATCGTCGAGGTGCAGCAGACGAGCGACCTCTCGGAGAGCGTGATGCCCGAGGACGTCTACGGTCGGTCGCTCGCACCGGAGGCGTGGGACGAGGGGCTCGAGCGGGCGCTCGACATCGCGACCTCCGACGTGCGGCCGCGCCCCGAGCCCGGCATGGTCGTGGCGTCCGGGGCACTGCGGCGCACGGTCGGCTGCCGCGGCGAGCGCTTCGTGCTGGAGCGTTGGGCGCTCTCGGGTGCGGCGACGGTGGCGCCGGGCGAGGGGGGCTTCGCCACGCTGACGAACCTGGGGGACGCGGTGGACCTCGAGTACGTGGGGGGCGTCGTGACGCTGCCGCGCGCCGCCTCTTGCCTGCTTCCGGCGGCGCTGGGCGAGATCCAGCTACGGCCGCGCGGGGC
>JAABTL010000055.1 GCA_011389865.1 Trueperaceae bacterium | reverse complement strand
CGCTCGTGCCCGCGCCCGACGAACGGCACCTCGTCCACCTCGCGCGGCGCACCCAGGCGCACGCGGTCGACGGTCGCGGCCGCCTCGTCCGTGCGGATCGCCTCGAACAGCTCGCGCGTGGTCGCGATCGGCGTCAAGCCGAGCCCCTCGGCGAGCGCGCGGCGGCACGCCTCGTACTGCCGCAGGGCGCGCGCCGCGTCGCCGGCGCGCCAGGCGACGGCCATGATGCGCCGGTGAAGCTCCTCGTCGAGCGGGTCGGCATCCGAGATCCGCTCCAGCAGGGCCAGGGCCTCGTCGAACCCCGCATGCTGGGCGAGTTCGGCGGCGTGCCGCAACACGAACGAGCGCGTCAGGCCGAAGACGCGCTCGCGCTCGACCTCGAGCCAGTCGCCGAACGCGGGCGCCTCGTGCAGGTCGAAGCCGGTGAGAAGGGAACTCCGGACGTCGCCTTCGCCGATGGCGCCCAGCACCAGCTCGAGTGCCCCGCCGGGGTCGTCGCCGGCGCCGAGGTGCTCGAAGGCCGCCAGGTCGCTGCTGCCCTCGAGCCTGAGCCGCCCGCTCTCGGGATCGTCGACGAGCCACGCCTCCGCGTGGCTGCTGCGCCGCAACCGGTACAGGGCCGTCCGCAGGCTGCCGCGGCGATCGACGTCCCACAGCATCTCGGTGAGTTCGTCCTTCGACATGCCGTCGCGACGAATCGCGAGGGCGTAGACCAACCCGGAGAGCTTGCGGCCCGGCAAGGGCAGCGGCTGACCGCGCCAGGTGAGGCCCGGCCGCCCGAGCACCCGGACCGCCAGTCCCTGCCGCGGCGCGTTCATGGTCGATTGTAGACGGCAGGCGCCATTTGGCGAGCGCACGCGACGGTTCTTTGACGGTGTGTTGACGCCGGGTCGCGCATGCTCTGCGCAGCGCAGGCTTCGAGGGGGTCGGCATCCGTCACGCCAGTTTCCTCCTCCGGCGAAGGAGTCCCCATGCCCGACCGCGTTCCTCAAGGCACGAGCATCGTCCACGAACGGTCGGGTCGCGACGGCCGCCGCGGCCGTCCTCGCTCCAGGCGCGCGTTGGCGACGATCCTCGCGGCGGCGCTGCCCGCCGTGCTCTCCTCGTGTGTCCTCGCCGAGTACGTGCTCGGCATCCGCGACGGCTGTACCGAGTACACCCGCGCCGTCGACTTCGCCGCCTCGAGCGAGATCCTGCGCGGCACGTGGCAGGGGACGGTCGGCGACTACCCGGTGGAGGGCGTGGACAGCACGCTGACGCTCGATCTCACGGCCAGCTATGGCGACGCGAAGACCTACACCGTCTCAGGCACGTTCACCCTGGGGGCGGAAGAGGCGTTGGCGCTCACCGGGGGGGTCCACGGGGGCTGCGGCGAACGGTACGCGGCGGGCGTCGCCTCGGCCGCCGGCCCCGCCGTGGTGGGGGGTGACGCCGTGGTGCCATCCTCCGCACCGCCGCCAGTGGGGCTCTCGGCCGAGATTCGAGACGCCAGCGGCGCCCTCGTGTGGACCGCCCAAGCGCAATGGCGCTACCCGGGCGGCACCGGCCTCGAAACGGACGCCTTCGAACTCGTCCTCGAGAGCGCGTTCGACGTCTGGGAAGGAGACCCGGGCTTCCGCTACGTGGCGATGTCGCGGGTCGTCCCCTGAGGTTGCGCGTCGGCGTACCGGGGTCGGCGACGCACCCTGCTGAAGCCGGCGGCGAACGCGTGGTGAGACCGCTCGCGGCGGAACGCCGGAGGCCGAACGCGCGTCCCGAACCCGCCGGCCGGCCGACGCATCCGACGCCACGGCCGGATGGCGTCGCCCCGTCGTAGCCTGCCGCGTGCCGCGTCCGCGCGGGACCGGTGTGCCGCGACCGCGTGTCCCGATGGGTCTGCGGGGTCATCCTGACCCGCCCTGGCCGTACCGGACCGTGAGCCTAATGCTGCGCTCGGGACGTGCCGGGCGCCTCCGTGAGGATGGCGTCGAGCGCCGCGGCGCTGGCGGCGTCCCAGGCGCCGTCCGTGCGCCAATGGGTCGTCCCGGAGCGGTCCACCAGCCGAACGTGGATCCGGTCCTCGCCGGGCACGCCGAGCGCAGCCCGGAACGCGGCCTTGTCGAGGTAGAGCGTGATGGTGCGCTGGCGGACCGCGGGATCCGGGATCGCGGCCCGCATGCCGCCGTCGATGAACGGGCGGGCGAGCCGGTACGCCGCGGACAGGACGGGCAGCTCGTACGCGCGGACGTCGGGACGCCTCGCCTCCAGCGCCTCGGCGTACGGCATCCACGAGTCCACGTCGGCTTGCTGGACCTGCCGGAACGCGATGAGCAGGAGGTTGAGGCGCCCGCCGAGCTGGTCCGGGAGGCGCACGGAGGATCCCTCGAGGTTCGCGCCGACGACGGTGGGGAAGCGCCCGCCGCGGGTCACGGATGGGGGTCCTCGGTGATCGGCGTCTCGCGTTCGCAGGCTCGACCCGCATGCTCGTCGGTTGCTGCCACGCGTCGAGCATCGCACGCGGTCGACGGCCTGTGTGGGGGTTGACCTATCTGACCGAGTCGCCGGGCCGCGACCACCTGGCGTGCGCGCGACTGCTGCTCGAGGTCGGGGCGGCGCCGGACCCGATCGAGGTGGACGCCTGCGGCGACGAGGAACTGGTCGAACTGCTGCGCGAGCACGTCCACGACATCGCCTAGCATGGGGGGCGGTGGGGTTCTCGCTGCGATCGTGGCGATGCCCGGTATTGCCTGGGCGGCGCCCACGTGCCGCGCGTCGCGAGAGGAGCGCGTTCCATGACGTACCAGTGCGTACTCGTCGAACGGCAGGCGCGGCCCACGCTGTCCGTGCGCACGCGGGCGGCCGTCGAGCGGCGGCCGCAGGTGTTGGGACCCGCGTGGGGGCAGGTCATGGCGTGCGCCGGGAAGGCCGGCGCGATGCCGTCCGACGCGCCGTTCGTCGCGTACCACGGCATGGATCGCCGAGCACGGGCTGCAGCACGCCGGGCCGGCGTACGAGTTCTACCTGGACGACCCGCAGGAGGTGCCGCTGGAGGACTACGGACGCGCGTCGTGGTGCCGGTCCGGTGAGTGCCGGCGAGGGTCTCGGCGCCGTCTCCGACCACCTGGCGCGCATGCACGACCAGCGCGAGGCGCTCTTCGCCGCCATCGCGGACGTGTCGGACGCGGAGCTGTGGGCGCGTCCGAAGCCGAAGAAGTGGTCGGCTGGTGAGCACCTCGACCACACGCGCGTGCTCAACCGGTCGTTCCGGCGGCTGTTCGCGGTCGCCTGGCCGCTGCTGGCGCCGTTGGCGCGGCTGCGGGCCGAGCGCCCGTACGCGACCGACATCGAGGACGTGTACGAGCGGCCGAACATGCCGCTGTGGGTGGGGTTCCTGTGGCCTCCGCGGCGGACGCCCGCGCGGCCCTGCAGCCTGACCGAGCTGCGCCGCGCCCTGACGGACGAGCACGATGCTATCGCGCGCTTCTACGCCGACAGGCCCGAGGCCGTCCTGGGGCACGTGGTCGTGTGGGACCCGGCGATCGGCCGCATCAACCTGATCCAGGGGCTGCGGGTGGGCGTGCACCACGACCTGCACCACTACCGCATCGTGCGGCGCATGCTGGAGCGGTGAACGTGCCCGAGGACGCATCCGTGCGCCCCGCGCTCGCGACGGACGCGAGCGACGCCCCCACCGTCTTCGTGTCGCCGCGCCTGCGCTGCCGCCACTGGGCGGCCGGCGACCGCGCCGCGCTCCTGGCGGTGTACGGCGACGCCGACGCGATGCGCTGGGTGGGCGACGGATCGGTCCTGACCGACGCCGAGGCCGACCGGTGGCTCGAGATCACGGCGCGCAACTACGCGCGCCGTGGCTACGGCATGTTCGCGCTCGAGGACCGCGCGACCGGCGAGCTCGTGGGCTTCGCCGGCCTCGTGCACCCGGTCGACCAGGCCGAGGCGGAGGTGAAGTACGCGTTGGGACGGGCGTGGTGGGGGCGCGGCCTGGCGACCGAGGCGGTGCGTCACCTGCTCGAGGCGGCCGCGGCGCGCTACGGCCTCGGGGAGGCGATCGCCACGGTGGCGCCGGCGAACGAGGCCTCGCAGCGGGTGTTGGCCAAGGCCGGCATGACGCGCCGCGCCGACCGGGTCGAGCCGGACGGCACCCGGACGCGCGTGTACGGGTGCGCGTTGCCGCCGGCGTTCGCGGTGCAGTTGGTGACGGCGGCCAACCGCGACCTGCTGGACCGCGTCGCGGACGGCGTGTTCGACCATGCGGTGCAGGGCGAGCACCTCGACGCGTTCCTGGCGAACCCCGCCCAGCTCCTCGCGGTGGCCGTGACCGACGGGACCGTCATCGGGATGGCGTCGGGCTTCGTCCATGGCCACCCCGACAAGCCGCCGCAACTGTTCGTGGGCGAGGTCGGGACGGCGGACGCCTTCCGCCGGCAGGGCGTCGCGGCGGCCGTGGTCGACGCGCTGCTCCGGCGCGCCCGCGAGCTCGGCTGCCGCGAGGCGTGGGTCGCCACCGACGCGGGGAACGCGCCGGCGCGGGGGCTCTACCGGTCCCTGGGGGGCGAGGAGGACGCCGACGTGGCGTTCGTCTACCTGTTCGCGCTCGCCGCCGACCCGCGCGTACCCGGCGGTGTCCAGGCGGGGACGGACCGCGACGCGCCGGCGGACCTCGCCGCCGCGCGTCCCGAGCCTGTCGACCGCCGGCCAGGACGCTGAGGAGGGGACGTCGCCGGCACGGCCCTCGATCGACGCGTGCGCCACGCCCACATGCTTCCACGGGCGGCGGGCGTCTACGATGTCCCCAGAGGCCGGAACCGCCGTGCCCTTCCTCCCATGAACACCGCCCCCCGCTTCATCCTCTACGTCAGCGACCAGGAGCGCGCCCGTGCGTTCTACGAGGCCGCGCTCGGAGTGGCACCCCGGCTCCATACGCCGGGGATGACCGAGTTCGCGCTGCCGGGCGGCGCGGTGCTGGGGCTGATGCCGGAGGCGAGCGTTCGGCGGCTGCTGCCGACGCTGCCCGACCCGGCGCTGGGGCGGTCCTGGCCGCGGGCGGAGACGTACCTCATGGTCGCGTCGCCGAGCGCGTACCTGGCACGCGCGCTCGAGGCGGGGGCGACCGAGCTCTCGCCGATGCGGGCGCGCGACTGGGGCGATGACGTCGGCTACTGCCTCGATCCGGACGGGCACGTGTTGGCGTTCGCCGCGCCGACGCCGGCCCCCGCCCGCAGCCCGACCGTGGATCTTCGCCCGCTCGACCCGGAGCACGACGTCGGGCGCATCGCCGCGTGGCTGGAGGAGCCCGAGGCGCGTCGCTGGTGGGGCGACCCGGCCGCGGCGCTCGCGGAGATCGTCGACCGTGACCCGGCGACGGTGGCCGTCATCGCGTGGGATGGCCGCCCGGTGGGGGTGCTGTGCTGGCAGACGCCGACGCGCGAGGAGATGGAGGAGGCTGGCCTGGCCGATTTGCCGGGCGACCTCGTCGACGTGGACGTCCTCGTCGGCGAGACCGGCGCCCGCGGGCACGGCGTCGCGCCGGAGGCGCTGCGGCAGCTGTGCGCCCGGTTGCGCGAGCAGGGGGTGCGGCTGGTGGGCATGGGTGCGGCGGAGGCGAACGCGCCGGCGCTGGTGGCCTACGCCAGGGCCGGGTTCGTGCCGTACCGGGACTTCGAGGAGGACGGCGAGGGGTACCGCTACTTCACGCGGGCGTTGGTGGAAGACGCTTGAGTTCGTCTCGGCACGAGCCGAGTTCGCGCCGTCAACCCACACGCTCGTCGGTTATACTCCCGGTATGAAGACCGCGATCTCCATCCCCGACGACGTGTTCAAAGACGCCGAGCGCCTCGCGCGGCGGCTCGGGCACTCGCGGAGTCAGCTCTACAGCCGGGCGCTACGCGAGTTCGTGGCGCGGCACGAGCCGGACCATGTCACGGCGATGCTCGATGAGGTGTGCGCGGGTGAGCCGGCGGTCGACGGGTTCGTCGCGAGGGCCGGTCGGCGGGTGATGGAGCGGACCGAGTGGTGATCGCCCAAGGCGAGGTCTGGTGGGCCGACCTGGGCGAGCCTGCCGGATCCGAACCGGCCTACCGGTGCCCGGGGGTCGTCGTCCAGCGCGACGCGTTCGACCGCAGTCGCATCGCCTACGATGAAGCCCTCATGAGTTGGTACGACGCCGTTTCCGAGGGCTACGACGATTGGGCGGCCGACATGACTGCCGACGTCCCCTTCTACGTCGACCTGGCACGCGAGGCCGACGGGTCCATCGTCGAACTGGCGGTGGGGACCGGGCGCGTCGCGATCCCGGTGGCACTCGCGACCGGCCGGCGGGTGATCGGCGTGGACGCGTCCCCGGGCATGCTGCGGCAGGCGCGGGCGCACGCGGCCGAGGCGGGCGTCGACCTGACGTTGATCGAGGGCGACATGCGTGATCTCGCGCTCGAGGAGCCGGCGGCGCTCATCTACTGCCCCTTCCGGGCGCTGCTGCACCTGCGGACGTGGGCGGACCGGCGGCGCGTGTTCGAGCGGGTGGCGGCCTCGCTGCGGCCCGGTGGGCGCTTCGCCTGGAACGCCATGGCGTTCGACCACCGCATCGCGGTGCGTGACGACGGCGTGCACTTCGGAGAACCCGTGCCGCACACGGTGCACTTCGTCGTGGGCGACAACCGCATCGACCTCGTCCTCGACGGCGGCGAGACGACCTCGCTGTGGTGGGCGACGAAGAACGAGTGGCTGGGCCTGCTCGACGTCGCCGGGCTGCGGCTCGAGGCGCTGGCCGGCGGCTTCGAGGGCGAACCGCTCACGGACGACAGTCTCGAGTACGTGTTCGTCGCGCGGCACTAGCGGCCGCGGACGCCTCGCGTACGCGTTCGTCGCGTGGCGGTGCGTTCCTCCCCAGTCAGCCCCGGCGCGGGGCCGCTGCTCCGGAACGCGCGAAGAGCAGGCCCGCCGCCGCGAACGCCACCGCGAACCCGGCGTTGAGGGCGAGTACGCCCCAGGTGCCCGGAGGCGCCGCGAAGTGCTCGGGCCCGCCGACGAGCCACGCGAACGGCGGCACGAGGAGCTGCGCGAGCGCCATCGCGAACAGCGGCCGCGCCATCCGTGCCGGGCGGAACCGCGCCGCCACGGCGCCGACCAGCCCCACCGCGAGCACGCCCAGGTAGAGGTCGTTAAGTCCGCCGGGCGTGCCGATGATGCCGACGGACGCGTTCACCCACACGAGCAGGAACGCGGTCGCCAGCGCGACCGCGACGGCCGCCCGCTGGGCACGCGAGGCCAGCCGGCGCGCCGCAACGTCGAACGTCAGGAACGTGCCGAACAGCAGCGCACCCATGAACACGAAGTCGAACGGCGACCAGGCCACGTCGTCGGTGAACCGCATCGCCACGAGCGGGATCGCGAGCAGGACGCCGGCGGGGAGGGCGGCGCGGGCGATGGGCCGAACAGCGATCGTCATGGGTCTCGATTCTCCGCATGCACCCACCGATGGCGGGTGCTGCGCCGGTCCGGGGTCCTCTGGGCGTTCTGGCGGCCCCCGTGCGGCACGCATCCTACGCCCGCCGGCGTCGAGGCGTGCCTGGCCGCGGAAGCCGAGCGTCGCGCAACGCGATCGGAACGTCTTCGCCTCCTGGAAGGAGACGACGCCTTGCCGTCCCTGGCGTCTTCCGGCATGCCGTATCAGGCCTTGGGGGACGAATGTGGCGCGTACCATGGCGTTCCCATGGACGCGCTTCGGTGGATCGACGCGGACGTCCCCAGCGCATGACGCGCGTGCCCGACGAGGCCCGCGCGGCGCTCCAAGCGCTGGGTTCGGCCCTGGACCCCTCTCCCGTCGCGGCGATCCTCAGCGGCTCCGCCGTGGAGGGCGGGCTGCGGCCGATGAGCGACGTCGACCTGCTCGTGGTGGTCGAGGATCCCCTGGACGCGGTCACTCGGGTGCGCCTGGCCGCGGCGCTGATGACCGTGTCGGGCCGCTACGGCGCCGGCGGGCCACCGCGGCCGCTCGACGTCACGCTCGTGGTCCGCGGCGACGTGGCGCCGTGGCGCTACCCGCCCACGCGGGCGTTCGCCTACGGCGAGTGGTTGCGCGCCGCGTACGAGGCCGGCGCCGGCCCCGCCCCGGGGCCGCACCCGGACCTTGCGATCGCCTTGGCGCAGGCGCGCGCGATCGGCGTCGCGTTGCTCGGTCCCCCACCGCGCGAGCTGCTGGACCCCGTCCCCGAGGCCGACCTGCGCCGTGCGCTGCGCGACGCCCTGCCCGCCCTGCTCGCCGACCTCCACGGCGACGAGCGCAACGTGCTGCTCACCCTCGCGCGCATGTGGCACACCGCGGCGACGGGGGCGTTCGTGCCGAAGGACGCGGCGGCTCGGTGGGCGGCGGCGCGGCTGCCGGCCGACCAGGCGACCTGGCTCGAGCTGGCCGCCCGCGCGTACGTCGGCGATATCGAGGACGACTGGCGCGACCACCGCGCGCGGGCGGCGGTGGTCGCCGAGCGGTTGGGGCGGGAAGTCGAGCGGGCGTGCGGCGGGATGGACGAGGGTGGGCCGGTCAGGAATGGATGACCGACGGCCGATGCGCCGGCCGACGGGTTGCTGGGACGGCGATCGGTGCGCCTAGCCGTCGCGTGGGGCCGAGTCCTCCATGCGTTGGAGCGCAACCCTCAGAGGCGCAAGTTCGTCCGTCAGCAGCGTCCACAGGAGCACAGGGTCCACCCGTTGGTACTCGTGTCGGAGCACGTTGCCGAGACTCGCGAGTCCGGTCCAGTCGACATCGGGCTCGCCGGCCTTGAGGTCATGCGGGATGCGTCGGCTGGCCTCGGACAGGACCTGCAGGTTGCGCTCGACCAGTTGACGCGCTCGACGATCGCCTACGAAGCGCTCCAGATCGAAGCCATCGACGTCGGCCTCGATCCACTCGAGGGCCTGGCGCATCTGGCGCAGGACGGTCGCGGTCCGGCTCGGCATCAGAAGACACGTACCGCGTCACGCTCGAGGGCCGCCAGGATCTCGGGATCGGAGCCGCCTTGCGTGAGCACGTCGACGGGAAGGCCCAGCGCCTCGGAGCAGGCGTGCTGGACCGCGGCCAGGTCGAGCAGGTGGAAGCGAGCGCTTGGGTCCGGGTCGACGAGCAGATCGACGTCGCTGTCGGGTCTTGCCTCGCCCCGTGCGTGCGAGCCGACGAGGCGGAGTCCCGCGACCCCGCGGGCCCGGAGGACGGGCTCGAGCGACCGAAGCCGACCGATCAGGTCGGCGGGATCCGGCGTCTCGGGCGCCGCGACTTCCGCCTCCATCT